>NZ_OZ257126.1:600000-1200000 GCF_965278975.1 Ferrovibrio sp. | reverse complement strand
GGCTACAAGGCGGGCGCGGCGGTGGCCCGGGATGCAGACCGGAACCATACCGCGCAAGCCCTTCGCAGACCGTAAGCAACCAGGTACCGGCCATGATCACAGCCTACCTGCCGCAAGGCTCTTTGCTGCAAAAGATCGACCTGACTCCGGCCGATGTCCTGCCGGAAGGCGTGGTGTGGCTTGATCTCGTCGAGCCGACGCCGGCTGAGGAAAAGGCTGTCGAAGCCCTGCTCGGGCTTGAGATGCCGACCCGCGAGGAGATGCAGGAGATCGAAATCTCCAGCCGCCTCTACCGCGAGGCCGATATCAGCTACATGACGGCGAACGTGCTCTACCATGCCGAGACGCCGCTGCCGCAGACCACGGCGATCACCTTCATCCGCTCGCATCGCGCGCTGGTGACCTTGCGCTACGCCGATCCGCAGGCTTTCCGTTCCTTCATCACCCGTGCCATGCGCACGCCCTCGATGTGCGCCACGCCCGATATCGCGCTCTGCGGCCTGCTCGACTCGATCATCGACCGCGCCGCCGACGTGCTGGAATGGGCCGGCCGCGACCTCGATCAGCTTTCGCGCTCGATCTTCGGCTACCGCGCCGATGGCACCCGCGACGAGCCCGATGATGCCGATCTGGAAGATGCGATCCGCAACCTGGGCCGCATCGAGGATCTGAACAGCCGCATCCGCGACAGCCTCACCACGCTGAACCGCCTGATCGCTTTCCTCAACCTGTCGCTCACCGAGCAGCGCGGCACCAAGGAAAGCCGCCAGTGGCTCAAGACCATCGCGCGCGACGTGCAGTCGCTCACCGAGCAATCCGGCTTCCTGGCGCATAAGGGCAATTTCCTGCTCGATGCCACGCTCGGCCTGATCAACATCCAGCAGACCAAGATCATCAAGATCTTCTCGGTGGCCGCCACCGTGTTCCTGCCGCCGACGCTGATTGCCAGCATCTACGGCATGAATTTCCGCAACCTGCCGGAACTGGACTGGAGCTTCGGCTATCCGATGGCCATCGTGATGATGATCGCCTCGGCGGCTTTGCCCTATTGGTGGTTCAAGCGGAAGGGCTGGTTGTGAACAGGGGCTGGCTATGAACCAGGGTGGCTCCATGATGGCGCAGCGCGACCTCTGGCTGGCGATGCGCCGGGGCTGGTTCTGCCGCTGCCCGCAATGCGGCCAGGGCCGGATGTTTGGCAGCTATCTGAAAGTCATCGAGAGCTGCGGCGCCTGCGGCCTGCGCCTGGATGGCCAGCGCGCCGATGACGCGCCGCCCTATTTCACCATTCTGATCGTGGCGCATATCATCGTGCCGCTGATGCTGATGCTGGAACAGAAGGCGCAGCCGCCGGAATGGCTGCACATGGTGCTGTGGCTGCCGCTCACCCTGATCCTGTCGCTGTGGCTGCTGCCGCGCATCAAAGGCGCGCTGATCGGCCTGCAATATGCCCGCCGCATGCACGGCTTCGGCAGCGAACCGTTCTGACCATCCGACAGATCGTCACTCTCGCGCAAGCGAGAGTCCCATTTTATCTTTTTATATAAATGGGATCCCCGCTTTCGCGGGGATGACATCCTGCAAAGAAATGGCCCGCCTGAAGCGGGCCATTACACAAAGGTGTTTGCTGCGCGCCCAGCCCGCGTCAGCGGGCGTTATAAGCAGCCAGCGCGGCGAGGTTGACGATGTCGCTCAAGCTTGCGCCCATCTGCGCAATCTGCACCGGCTTTTCCAGGCCGACCAGCAGCGGGCCGATCACGGTGCCGCCGCCGAGTTCCTGCAGCAGCTGCGCCGAGATCAGCGCCGAATGCAGGCCGGGCATGATCAGCACATTGGCCGGGCCGGAAAGCCGGCAGAACGGATAGATCTTCTGCAGGTCCGGGTTCAGCGCCACGGCAGCCGACATTTCGCCATCGTATTCGAAATTCACCTCGCTGCCGCCCGACCGCATCTGGTCCAGCGCCATCACCGCCTGGCGCACCACATCCACCACGCCGCCCGGGGCGTTGCCGAAATTGGAATGCGAGAGCAGCGCAACGCGCGGCTCATGGCCCATCTTGCGTGCCACTTCGGCGGCCTGGATGGCGATCTGGCTCAGATCCTGCGAGCCGGGCAGTTCGGTCACCGAGGTATCGGCGATGAACACGGTACGGCCCTTGGCCAGGATGATGGAGATGCCGACCACGCGCTGGCCGCGTGCCGGATCGATGGCCCAGCGCACGCCTTCATAGGAGACGCTGTAGGTGCGGGTGACGCCGGTGACCATGGCATCGGCATGGCCCATGGCGACCATGCAGGCGCCGAACACGTTGCGGTCCAGGTTCACCAGGCGCTGCACATCGCGATGCAGGGCGCCGCGCCGCTGATGGCGCTTGTAGAGGAAATCGGTATAGGCCTCGTTATGGGTCGAGACGCGCGCATTGCTGATCTCGATGCCATCCAGGTTGCTGAGCCCGATTTCCTTCATGGTCGCGGCGATGCGCTCGCTGCGGCCGATCAGGATCGGCGTGCCGAAGCCGGCATCGCGGAAGGCGAGCGCGGCGCGGATCACGGTTTCTTCCTCGCCCTCGGCGAACACCACGCGCTTAGGGTTGGCGGCCACCTGATCCATGAAGATCTGCAGGCTGCCGGCAGTGGGATCGAGGCGGGCGCGAAGCTGGTTGCGGTAGGCGCCCCAATCGGCGATCGGCTTGCGCGCCACGCCGCTGGCCACGGCGGCCTTGGCAACGGCGAGCGGGATTTCCACGATCAGGCGCGGATCGAACGGCGAGGGGATGATGTAGTTCGGGCCGTATTTCGGCCGCGCGCCCTTGTAGGCCGCGGCCACTTCATCGGGCACGTCCTCACGCGCCAGCTTGGCGATGGCCTCGGCCGCCGCGATCTTCATCGCATCGTTGATGGTGCGGGCGCGCACGTCCAGCGCGCCACGGAAGATATAGGGGAAGCCGAGAACGTTGTTGACCTGGTTGGCATAGTCCGAGCGGCCGGTCGCCATGATGGCGTCGGCGCGGGTGGCGGCGGCTTCCTCCGGGGTGATTTCCGGGTCCGGGTTGGCCATGGCGAAGATGATCGGATTGGCCGCCATGCTGCGCAGCATGTCCGGCGTCAGCGCGCCTTTCACCGAGAGGCCGAAGAAGATGTCGGAGCCTTTCACCGCATCGGCCAGGCTGCGCGCATCGGTCTTCACCGCATGGGCAGATTTCCACTGGTTCATGCCATCGGTGCGGCCCTGGTAGACCACGCCCTTGGTGTCGCAGAGGATCACGTTCTCGTTGGCCATGCCCATGGCCTTCATCAGCTCGGTGCAGGCGATGCCGGCGGCGCCGGCGCCGTTCACTACCATCTTCGCAGTCTTGATGTCGCGGCCCGTCAGATGCAGCGCGTTAATCAGGCCGGCGGCGGCGATGATCGCGGTGCCATGCTGGTCGTCATGGAAGATCGGAATATCCATCAGCTCGCGCAGGCGCTGCTCGATCACGAAGCATTCCGGCGCCTTGATGTCTTCCAGGTTGATGCCGCCGAAGCTGGGGCCGAGATAGCGCACGGCATTGACGAAGGCGTCGACTTCCTCGGTATCGACTTCGAGGTCGATGGAATCGACATCGGCGAAGCGCTTGAACAATACCGACTTGCCTTCCATCACCGGCTTGCCGGCAAGCGCGCCGAGATTGCCAAGGCCCAGCACGGCGGTACCGTTGGAAATCACCGCCACCATGTTACCACGGGTGGTGTAGTCATAAGCAGTGTCGGGATTCTCGGCGATGGCGAGGCAGGGCGCGGCAACACCGGGAGAATAGGCCAGGCTCAAATCGCGCGTCGTCGCCATCGGCTTGGTCGGCACGATTTCCAGCTTGCCCGGCTGGCCCACTTTGTGAAATTCCAGCGCGGCCTCGTAGAGGCTGTTGGTTTTGCTCTCGCTCATCCCGGTTTATCCGTCCCTAGACTCTGGAAATTGGCTCCTGTAACAGGCCATATTAGGCACTCGCCGCCAGCCGTGAAAGAGCCATAGCGCCAAAGATGATGCGCCGATCCGATGGGTAAGCCCGACCAGTCCGACAATCCAGCAGCCAGCCCCCTGATGGCCCAATATCTGGGCATCAAGGCGCAAAACCCCGACTCGCTGCTGTTCTATCGCATGGGTGACTTCTACGAGTTGTTCTTCGACGACGCGGTGACCGCTGCCCGCGCGCTGGATATCGCATTGACCAAGCGTGGGCTGCATGAGGGACAGGATATCCCGATGTGCGGCGTGCCGGTGCATGCGGCGGAAGCTTACCTCTCCCGTCTGATACGTCAGGGCCACCGCGTCGCGGTCTGCGAACAGCTCGAAGATCCCGCAGAAGCGAAGAAGCGTGGTTCCAAGTCGGTGGTGAAGCGCGATGTGGTGCGCACCGTCACGCCCGGCACCATCACGGAAGACGCGCTGCTCGATGCCCGCGCCAACAATTACCTCGCCTCGCTGACCCAGAGCGGCGGCGAAAGCGGCCCGCTTGGCCTTGCCTGGCTCGATATATCCACCGGCGAATTCGGCGTGGCGGAAAGCAGTGCGGCGATGCTCGGCGCCGATCTGGCGCGGCTGCGGCCGCGCGAATTGCTGCTCGCCGATACGCTGCTCGGGCGGCCTGCCCTGCGTGCCGCCCTGGATGGCATGGAAGCGGCCCTGACGCCGCTGCCAGCCGCGCGCTTCGATTCCGGTGCCGGCGAGCGCCGTCTCAAGGCCGCCTTCGGCGTTGCAGCATTGGATGCCTTCGGTTCCTTCGCACGCGCGGAATGTGCCGCTGCCGGCGCGCTGCTGGATTATGTCGAACTGACCCAGCGCGGCAAGCTGCCGGCCCTGCGTCCGCCGGCCCGCCAGTCGATGGCCAGCCTGATGGCGATCGATGCCGCGACGCGGCGCAACCTCGAACTGGTCGAAACCCTCTCAGGCAATCGCGATGGTTCGCTGCTCGCCACCATTGATGAGACCCTGACCGGCGCCGGTGCGCGGCTGCTGGCGCTGCGATTGCAGGCACCGCTCACCGATGCGGCCGCCATCAACCGGCGCCTCGATGCCACCGGCTATCTGCTGGAAGGCGAGCGGCTGCGCGAGGATTTGCGGGCCGCCTTGCGCAAGGTGCCCGATCTGGCGCGCGCGCTCTCACGGCTCTCGCTGGGCCGTGGCGGCCCGCGCGATCTGGCTGCCTTGCGCGATGGCTTGGATCAGGCCGGTGCGATGCAGCGCCGCCTGCGCGCCGAAGCGGCACTGCCGCCGGAACTGGGTGGATTGGCGGAAGCCCTTGGCCATCATGCCGCCCTGGTGCAAGTATTGACCGAGGCTTTGGGGCCGGAATTGCCGATGCAGGCGCGCGATGGCGGCTTCGTTGCCGCCGGGCATCGCGCCGATCTGGATGAACTGCGCCTGTTGCGCGATGAAAGCCGCCGCCATATCGCAGCCTTGCAGGATCGCTATGCCAGCGAGACCGGCATTGCCGGCCTGAAGATCCGGCATAACAACGTGCTCGGCTATTACATCGAGATCACGCCGCGCTATGCCGACAAGATGGGGCAGCATTTCATCCACCGCCAGACCATGGCAAACGCGGTGCGTTACAGCACGCCGGAACTCGGCGAACTGGAAAGCCGCATCTCGCAGGCGGCAGACCGCGCACTGGCGCTGGAGCTGGAGGTATTCGACGGCCTGGTGCAGCGCAGCCTGGGCGATGCCATGGCGATCAGCCAGGCCGCCGAGGCTTTGGCTGCCCTGGACATGACGGCTGCCCTGGCCGAACTCAGCATGCGCCAGCGCTGGGTGCGTGCCGTGGTCGATGACAGCCTGGATTTCCATATCGAGGCCGGGCGGCATCCGGTGGTGGAGATGGCGCTAAGCCGCCGTGGCGAGGGCGAGCGTTTTGTTGCCAATGATTGCGACCTCTCCGACGGTCATCGCCTGTGGCTGCTCACCGGCCCGAACATGGCGGGTAAAAGCACCTTCCTGCGCCAGAACGCACTGATCGCCATTCTGGCGCAGATGGGCAGCTTCGTGCCGGCAGCAAAAGCGCGCATCGGCATCGTGGACCGGCTGTTCAGCCGCGTCGGTGCCGCTGATGATCTGGCGCGCGGACGCAGTACTTTCATGGTCGAGATGGTGGAGACCGCCGCCATCCTGCATCAATCAGGGCCGCGCGCCCTGGTGATCCTGGATGAAATCGGGCGCGGCACGGCCACGTTTGACGGCCTCTCGATTGCCTGGGCGGTGGTGGAATACCTGCATGAGAAAAGCCGCTGCCGCGGCCTGTTCGCGACGCATTACCACGAACTGACGCAGCTCGCCGGCAAGCTGCCGCAGCTTGAGAATCATACCCTCAAAGTGAAGGAATGGCAGGGCGACCTGGTCTTCCTGCATGAAGTCGGCGCTGGTGCCGCCGACCGTTCCTATGGCATCCAGGTGGCGAAACTCGCTGGCCTGCCGCAGGCGGTGCTCGGTCGCGCCTCCGAGGTGTTGCAGCATCTCGAAGCGCAGGAGGGCGGCGGTGCGGCGGCGGCGCGCAAACTCGCCGATGACCTGCCGCTGTTCAATCTGGCGCGTCCGGCGCCGGTGGCGGCGAAGGAGTCGGAAGTCGAGGCGGCGCTGAAGGTTGCCGATCTCGATTCACTCAGTCCGCGCCAGGCCCTCGACCTGCTGTTCGAGCTGAAGGGGAAGCTGTCGTAACCCTTCTCCGTCATGCCCGCGAAGGCGAGCATCTATCTGTTGTTTTCGTCACCCTCGCGCCAGCCCTTCGGGCCTGTGCGCCCACGAACGCCTTTGGCGTTCGCGCGCTTACAGAGGGCCCCATTGCATTAACAAAATGGGATACCCGCTTTCGCGGGTATGACAAGGTTAAGGGCTGGTCCTCACCGCGCGACGCGCGCGGTTCTGGCCTGAGAGTTACCGCGCCACTCGTGCGGCGCGGCTTCTTACCGCGCGACGCGCGCGGCCCTGGCGATGCGCAGCAGGGCGTCGCCGGTCACGGCTTCCGAAGGGATGCCAGTGCTCTTAGCCTGCAATTCGGCATCGGTGAGGATTTCCAGCGCGCGCATCAGCCGTTCCGGCGACCACAGCCGCAGCTGCCGCACGAAGGCATCCTCGCGTTTCCAGAACACACCGAGCGTCTTGGCGAGGAATTTTGGATCGCCGCCACCATTACCCATGCGGCTCAGGCCCAGATGCAGGCGCTGGGCATGTTTCTGCGTCACGCGCAGGATGGCGACCGGCGACTCGCCTGCCATCTCGCTCTGCGCCAGGGCTTCCGCCAGGGCCGGGATGTCGCCACCGAAGGCCGCGAAGGCGGCATCGTCGAGATTGCCGGCGGAGGAATCGCCGATACAGGCCTCGGCATCTTCCAGGGTGATCGGCCCGGCTTCGTCGCCCTTGTAGAGCAGCAGCTTGTTGATCTCGCCGCGCGTCACCATGCGGTCGCTGCCGAGATTGTCGCGCAGGTATTCCAGCGCGTCGTCGTCGACGCGTTTGCCCGCTTCCTGCAACATCGAACGGATGACACCGAGCAGTGCATTGGCATCATCGGCATAGCAGGCGATGGCGGCGGCGGTCGGTGCCGTCTCGAAGGCGGTGCGCAGGGATGAACGCCCCGCCAGTTCACCAGCCTCCACCACCACCAGGGCGTCGCCCGGCGGATCGCTGAGGAAATCGGCGAACAGCTTGGCCAGCTTGTCGCCAACACCGCTGATCAGCACCACGCGGCGGCCACCCATGAGGGACAGCGCGGCGGCCTCGTCGGCCAGCCGAGCCGGATCCTCGCCCAGCTGCTGCGCGGTGATATTGGCAACACGGAAAGCATCGGAGAGATCGGGCACCACGGTCTGCGCCAGCGCCTTGGCACGTTCATGCACCAGGCCGGTATCGGGGCCGAAAAACAGGGCGGCACGCAGGGCCGCCGGTGGTTTGCGCAGGAAGCCTTCAACCTCGCCCGGCTTCAATTTCATGGCGTCAGCCTGGTTGCTGCTGCGCCTGCTTCTGGCGGCGGCTGAAATAATTGCCGAGCACGATGCGCAGCTGCTCGGCATTATCGCGCGCGGCGCGGCTGCGTGCATCGCGCTCGCTCACCAGGTTGGCATAATCGGCGCGCACCAGGTTGTAGGAAACCAGGCTGCTCACCTGGCCCTGATACAGCACCGTGCCGGTGCGGTAATCGAGCAGGCGGTACAGCGTTTGCAGGTTGAGATTGTTGCGCGTCACTTCATCGGTGCGCGTCACCAGCACGCTCGATACTGTCTCGGTGACTTTCAGTTCCAGGCGGTAGAGCGGCTGCTGCGGCACGCCCAGCGGCGTCACCATGTCTAGCAGATGGTTGCGCACCTGCTGCGTCACCCGGTCTTCCGGCTGGCCAAAGACGATCTGGGAGAATTCCTGCACCGTCACATCGCCATCCTGGCGGCCATAGAGCGGCTTGAAGCCGCAGCCAGCCAGGCCCGGCGCCAGCGCCAGGAGCATGAGGGCGAGGAATATCCGCCTAGACCACCACATTCACGATCCGGTTCGGCACCACGATGATCTTGCGCACCGGCTTGCCTTCCAGCGCGCGCTGCACATTGTCGTTGGCCAGCGCCAGCTGCTCCAGCGCCGCCTTGTCCATGTCGCGGTCCACTTCCAGCGTGGCGCGCAGCTTGCCGGAAACCTGCACCGCGATGGTCACGGTTTCATCGCGCGCCAGGGCGGCATCGGCAATGGGCCAGGCCTGATCAACCACCAGGCCGGCGTTGCCTAGGCCCTGCCAGATTTCCTCGGCCAGATGCGGCACCATCGGCGCGATCAGGCAGCACAGCGCCTCCAGCGCCTCGCGGCGCGCGGCGGCGGAAGCCGCATCGGCAGCGCGGTGCGCCTCCAGCGTGTTGACGAATTCATGCACGCGGGCCACGGCCTTGTTGTAGTGGAACTGCTCCAGGTCCTGGGTCAGCGCGGCAATGGTCTTGTGCAGAGCGCGGCGCAACTCAAGCGCCTCCGCGCTCCACTCGGCGGGGGCCGGCGTGCCGGCGGCGGCAATCGCCGCCTTCGGCTCGGCCACCAGGCGGTAGAGCCGCTGGGTGAAGCGCCAGGCGCCTTCGGCACCGGCCTCGGTCCATTCCAGATCGCGTTCCGGCGGGCTGTCGGAGAGCATGAACCAGCGCGCGGTATCAGCGCCGTAGGTCTCGATGATCAGGCCGGGGTCGATCACGTTCTTCTTCGACTTCGACATCTTCTCGACACGGCCGACCGTCACCGGCGCGCCGGTCTGCACATGCACGAAGCTCTCGCCGTCCTTCTTCACATCGGTCGGGAACAGCCAGGCGCCGGCGGCATCGCGGTAGGTCTCGTGGCACACCATGCCCTGGGTGAACAGGCCCTCGAAGGGTTCTGCGACCTTGAGATGCCCGGTATCGCGCAGCGCCCGGGTGAAGAAGCGGGAATAGAGCAGATGCAGGATGGCATGCTCGATGCCGCCGATATACTGGTCCACCGGCAGCCAGTAATCCACCGCGTCGCGGTTCATCGGCTGATCGTCGCGGGCCGAGCAGAAGCGGGCGAAATACCACGAACTGTCGACGAAGGTGTCGCAGGTATCGGTCTCGCGCCGCGCCGGCTTGCCGCAGCTCGGGCAGTTCACATGCTTCCAGGTCGGATGATGATCCAGCGGATTGCCGGGCGTGTCGAAGGTGACATCGTCGGGCAGCACCACGGGAAGCTGCTCCGCCGGCACCGGCACCACGCCGCAGGCATCGCAATGGATCATCGGGATCGGGCAACCCCAGTAACGCTGGCGGCTCACGCCCCAGTCGCGCAGGCGGTAGGTGACGGTGCCTTCGCCGGCTTTCAATTCTTCCAGCCTGGCAATCGCGGCGCGCTTGGCTTCCGCAACCCCCAGGCCATCCAGGAAGCCGGAATTGATCGCCACCGTGTTATCGGTGTCGGTATAGGCTTCGGTGCCGATCTCCTGCGCAGTCTTACCTTTCGGCGCCACCACGGCCTTCACCGGCAAGGCATATTTGCGGGCGAAATCGAGATCGCGCTGGTCATGCGCCGGGCAGCCGAACACGGCGCCGGTGCCATATTCCATCAGCACGAAATTGGCCACATAGACCGGCAGGCGCCAATTCGGATCGAACGGATGCACGGCTTCCAGCGGCGTGCGGTGGCCCTTCTTCTCGGCCTTCTCAAGCTCGGCTTCCGCCGTGCCGGTCTGGCGGCATTCCTCGATGAAGGCGGCGAGAGCCGGATCGTTCGCGGCCGCTTCCGCCGCCAGCGGATGATCCGCCGAGATGGCGACAAAGCTGGCGCCGAACAACGTGTCGGGGCGCGTTGAGTAGACGTCGATCTTGTCGGCTCGGCCGGCCAGCGCGAAGGAGAAACGCGCACCTTCCGATTTGCCGATCCAGTTCTGCTGCATCACGCGCACGCGCTCGGGCCAGCGGTCCAGCGTCTGCAACGCCGCCAGCAGGTCGTCGGCATATTCGGTGATCTTGAAGAACCATTGGGACAGCTTGCGGCGCTCGACAATGGCGCCAGAGCGCCAGCCGCGGCCATCGATCACCTGCTCGTTGGCGAGCACCGTGTGATCCACCGGATCCCAGTTGACGAAACTTTCCTTGCGATAGGCGAGGCCGGCCTTGTAGAGGTCGAGGAACAGTTTCTGCTGGTGCTGGTAATAGCCGGGATGGCAGGTGGCGAGTTCGCAATCCCAATCCAGCGACAGGCCCATGCGCTTCAGTTCGGCGCGCATGTTGGCGATGTTGTCGTAGGTCCAGGCGGCCGGATGCACCTTCTTTTCCTGCGCGGCGTTTTCCGCCGGCAGGCCGAAGGCGTCCCAGCCCATCGGATGCAGCACGTTGAAGCCACGCGCACGCTTGTAGCGCGCCACCACATCGCCCAGCGTGTAGTTGCGCACATGGCCCATATGGATGCGTCCCGATGGATAGGGAAACATCTCCAGCACATAGTATTTCGGGCGGGAACGATCAGCCTGGGCGCGGAAGGAGCCTCGGGCATCCCATTCCTGCTGCCACTTGGTTTCCACCACCTTGGCGTTGTAGCGCGACATCACTCAAAACCGTCTGTCAGAAGATTAAGTATCACACGCGAGTGGCGCGTCAGCGCCGGGCTTCGGCATCCACGCGCAGTTCGCGGGCGCGCTGCAGGATGGCGTTTTCCATGCTCACATTGGTTTCCGATGCGGTGGCCTGGTCAGACCAGTTCTCGCCCTGGCGCACCTGGCGGAACACGCTGACGCGGATGCCATCGGCGCGCAGCGCGCGGTCCAGGATGTAGATCGTCACCTTGAAGCGTTCGTTCGGCGTCTGCGGCGCGGCATACCAGTCGGTGATGATCACGCCGCCGAACGGATCGGCAGAGGCCAGCGGCATGAAGGAGATGGTGTCGAGCGAAGCGCGCCACAGGAAGCTGTTGACGCCGATACCGCTGCCGCCGCCGCCTTCCTCGGGCTTCTTGCCGCCGGACGAGAACAGGCCGCCGGAGCCGAAAATCGTCTGGCGCTCGCCGGTCGGGTTCGGGTTCACGGTGCCGTCCGGGCCTTTTTCCGGGTAGGGCGCGTAATCGCCGCTGCCGCCGCAGGCCGCAAGGCCCAGGGTCAGGCCCAGCGTCAGGCCCAGGGCGAGCAGCGTGGCCCGCGGCTTAGGCAGGGAAAACAGGCGATACCAGGTCATGAACGCGATCCTCCCGCGGGGCGCTCCCGGGCTTCCGGGGGCGTCATCGGAGCCCATCAGATTAGTAGACAGTTTCACTAGCATACCGGCCTTACCGGCGCCAATCTCCCCAGCCGCAAAATTGGCGGCCAGTAAAATCGGCGGGTGCAAAATTGGCTGGTTCCGGTCCGGCCACTCTGCCGGGGCTTGCAAGAGGCGGCCCTGCTGGGCCACAACCGCCTTCATCATGAGCGAGCAAGCAGCGGATTCCGGCAGTATCGAGGCCCGCATGGCCGAGGCCTGGCGGTTGCAGACCGGTGGCGAGACCGAGGCGGCCATGGCGCTGTATCGTGCCGTGCTGGAGGCCGCCGGTATGGCAGGCCATGCCGGGGCGCAGCTTGGCCTCGGGCAATGCCATATGGAACGCGGCGAGGCTGAACAGGCGCTGCATCACCTGCGCCTAGCGCGCGAACTGGCGCCGCAATCCGGCGCCATCGCGCATCTGGTCGACTCGCTGTCCGGCACCACCACGGAACGCGCCCCGGACGACTATCTGCGCTGGGTTTTCGATGGTCACGCGGCCAGTTTCGACCGCCACCTGGCGGCGCTGAAATACCGCGGCCCCTGGATGATCCAGGCTCTGGCCAAGCGCGCCTGGCAGCCCGATGGCCGCCGCACCATCCTGGACCTCGGCTGCGGCACCGGCCTGAACGGCCCGCTATTCCGGCCCTATGCACGCGGCATTGATGGCATCGATATCGCCCCCGCCATGCTGCAGCAGGCAGCGAAGCGCCAGTATAATGGCCGCCCGGCCTATGACCGGCTCGCGGAAATGGAAATACACACGTTCCTGGAGCAGGTGCCGGCGCGGGTTTACGATGCCATGCTCTCTACGGATGTATTCATCTATATAGGTCGCCTGGAACGTTTTTTTGCCCAGGCCGCGCGGGTACTGTCCCCCGGCGGGGAAGTCCTCGCCACCATTGAACGCGGTTCCCCCGAGGAGCCGGTGCGGCTGATGCCCAGCGGCCGCTACCGCCAGAGCGATGCATACATTGCCGGCCTGGCTGCCCAGCATGGCTTCAGCATCGCCGATACCCTGGAAGCGCCGCTGCGGGTGGAACAGGGCCGGGAAGAGCCGGGCCGGGCCTATCGCCTCGTGCTTGGCGCCTGATTCCATTGGAGTCCCGGCCCTGCCGGCGCCGCCGTGAGGTGAATTGTGGACGATTCGCGGCAAACTGCGCCATTTTTGTCACGCAAAGCGAACCTCTCCTGCTTGTGGCGCACTGCGAAATGCCTATATTATTTGGCGGAAATCAGACATTTAGTTGATTGAATGTGGCCCATCTGCA
Organism: Ferrovibrio sp.; assembly: GCF_965278975.1. Taxonomy (GTDB): domain Bacteria; phylum Pseudomonadota; class Alphaproteobacteria; order Ferrovibrionales; family Ferrovibrionaceae; genus Ferrovibrio. The sequence goes on along the minus strand of NZ_OZ257126.1, from coordinate 1,187,002 downwards.
ACACCCATGGCAAAAAGGTGGCGTTGATTGCCACTTTTGTTGACAGGGCGGGGGGCGAAATGGCTTCATCTCGGACGATCAGTTAGCCCAGCCGGGCTGATTGTTCTCTGCTAGTTACTAGCTCTGAAACCTTTATGACCCCGGTGGGAGAGGAAAGAGGAATGAAGAAGACTCTGCTTCTGCAAACCGCGCTCGTGGCCGCTGCTGGCGTGATGCTGGCTGACGCTTCGTTTGCGCAGGTTAAGGCTGAGCCGCTCGGCGTGACCGTTGGCGGCTACATGACCCGCACCTTCAAGGTGCAGGACCGCGACAAGGTGACCGGTTCCAACATGACCGACAAGTCGGCCGCCACCTTCGGCGCGCCGGACGCGGAAATCTGGTTCAGCCTGCGCGCTGTGCTGGACAACGGCCTCCGCATCGGCGGTCGCGTTGAGCTGGAAGGTGCCACTGACGGCGACCAGATCGACGAATCGTATGTGTGGTTCGAAAATGACCTCGGCCGTATCGAGCTTGGCTCGACCGACCGCGTCGCTTCGAAGATGCAGTACTTCTCGCCGAACGCCACCCTGTCCGGCCAGAACACCGGCCAGGTGTCGGAAAATGCCGTCTTCCTCACCCCGGCGAACAACCGCGCTGGTGGTGTGACGATGTGGTTCGCCAACGCGAACAACGACGCTGAAGGCATCAACTTCTACACCTCCTCGAACCGCTACTTCGGTTCGAAGGCTGGCAAGGGCCTGCAGCTCGGCTATTCGTACACCCCGGATGGCTGCCAGGACTACACCAACGGTGCTTTCAATAACGGCACCTATGCCGGCACCACCTGCGACGCTGGCTTCGGCGCCACCAACAATGGCACCACCCGCAACCAGCACACCTTCGCTGGTAACTACCTTGAGTCGTTCGGTGACTTCAACGTCGCTCTGTACGGTGGCTACATCACCAACCGCGCTGAGCCGGCTGCTGCCACTGCTGCCAATGCCGTGCCGCAGCGCGTCACTGGCTGGCAGGCTGGTCTGCAGGTTGGCTACAACCTCGGCGGCGGTTCCAGCGTCACCGTCGGTGGTGGTCTGAAGGACGAAGAAGTGTCGCGTAACAACGCTGGCAACGCCATCGACCGCAAGGCCTATGTCGTTGGCGTCTACTACCTGTCGAACGGCGCTGCGCCGGGCTCGATCGGCGTGGGTGCTGATTACTGGTGGGCTAAGGGTGAAGAAACCAACGCCAACGTCAAGCAGGGCGATGACAAGGCGAAGGTCTTCCAGGTGGGCGTGAGCTACCAGCTCGCCACCGGCATCAAGCTCTACGGCGGCGCCGGTACCTACAAGTACACCGATGGCAACGCTACTGCTGCCAACGAAGCCAAGGCCAACTTCGGCCTGCTGGGTGTGAACCTGGTGTTCTAATCCATCCGCAAGGATTGGTTAGCGGAAAGGGGCAGGGAAACCTGCCCCTTTCTTTTTTTGTCTGCGATTGATGATGACGATCAACTCCGGCTCAGGTGTGACGGTGGTTACGTCCCGGGCGGTCACGGCCCATCGGTTGATCACATTGGTTTGACTATTCTGCCGCCCTATCCAGTTGTTGCGTGATGCCTCCCCCATCATCCCCAGGCATCGTTGGAAGGGATTAGACTGCATGATCAAAAAAGCTCTTTTGCTGCAAACCGCGCTGGTCGCCGCCGCTGGCGTCGTGCTGGCGGATAGCGCCTTCGCACAGGTGAAGGCCGAGCCGCTCGGCGTCACCGTCGGCGGTTACATGACCCGCACCTTCAAGCTGCAGGACCGCGACAAGCAGACCGGCTCGGCCCAGACCGACAAATCGCCAGCCACCTTCGGTGCGCCGAATGCGGAAATCTGGTTCAGCCTGCGTGCCGTGCTGGATAATGGTCTGCGCGTCGGCGGCCGTGTCGAGCTGGAAGGCGCCACCGATGGCGACCAGATCGACGAATCGTATCTCTGGTTTGAAAACGATCTTGGCAAGATCGAGGTGGGTTCCACCGATCGCGTTGCCGCCAAGATGCAGTATTTCTCGCCCAACACCACGCTGCCTGGCCAGGATAACATCTCTACGGCGACCTCCGAAAATGCTGTGTTTGTCGTGCCGGCGGGTAATCGCGCCGGGCCGACGCAGATGTGGTTCTCCAACCATGGCAATGATGCCGAAGGCATCAATATCTACACCTCGTCGAACCGCTATTTCGGTTCCAAGGCCGGCAAGGGCCTGCAGCTCGGCTATTCCTATGTGCCGGATGGCTGCCAGGATTATCAGAACGGCGCTTTCAACAATGGCACCTATAACAATACCGGGCAGACCTGCGATGCCGGTTTCGGCGCCACGACCACGGCCGGCCAGGTGCATAACCAGCATACGGTCGCTGCTAACTACATCGAGAGTTTTGGCGATCTGACGTTGGCGCTCTCGGCGGGTTATGTGAATACCCGCATCGAGTCGCTGGCCGCGGCCAATGGCGGCACGCCAGCCAAGCGATTGGATGGCTGGCAAGCCGGCGCACAGCTCACCTACGCACTCGGCGGCGGCTCCACCATCGGTGCCGGCGGCGGCTACAAGTCGGAAGAATTCACGCCCACCATCGACCGCCGTGCCTGGATCCTTGGCTTCCTCTACACCACCAATGGCAGCCAGCCCGGCTCCATCGGCGTCGGTGGCGATTACTGGCATGCCACGGGCAAGGAAACCGGCTTTGCCGACGACAAGGCTGATATCTATCAACTCGGCGTCAGCTACATGCTGGCCACTGGCATCAAGCTCTATGGCGGCGCTGGCACCTACGAGTTCAAGGATGGCAATGGCACTGCGGCCAACCAGTCGAAGGCCAATTTCGGCGTGCTGGGTGTCAACCTGACCTTCTAAGCCATTCTATCGGCTGAACGGAAAAGGGCGGGTCATCCCGCCCTTTTTTGTTGCCGGATAGAAGATATGGAGCAAAACCGTCATGCCCTGCGGAGGCAGGGCATCCACGCGTTCCTTTTATGCTGGTCAATGAAGCAAAAACGCGTGGATGGCCCGGCTGAACCGGGCCATGACGGCTTTTTGTTTTTATTGCAGGAACAGCTAATCGAGTAGCAGATGCGCCGCCAGCAGGGCGGCGATGATGCCGAGCAGCCAGTGCAGCTTGCGATCCGGCGCCACTGTCGGCGTGGGCGGGCTTTCGCTCTGCGCCGCCAGGATTTCCAGATCACGCAGCAGCTTCGGCAGCCGGCGGAGCGTCGCCACGCCCTCGGCGATGCCATCGCGGATCTGCGCTTCCGGCCCCATGTTGCGGCTGGCCCAGTCGCCCACCACGGGGCGCGAGGCTTCCCAGAAATTCACCTCCGGGTCCAGGCTGCGCGCCACGCCTTCCACCGTCACCATGGTCTTTTGCAGCAGCAGCAGATGCGGCTGCGTGCGCATGCCGAAGGTCTCGGTGATCTGGAACAGCTGCGCCAGCAGCCGGCCGATGGAAATCTCCGCCACCGGCTTGCCCAGGATCGGCTCGCCGATGGAGCGGCAGGCCTGCGCGAACGCCTCCACGGTGCGGCCTGAAGCCGGATCGAGCGGCACATAGCCGGCCTCGATATGCACTTCCGCCGCGCGGCGCCAGTCGCCGGCCAGGAAGGCGCCCAGCATCTCGGCCATGAAGCGCCGGGTACCGAGATCGATGCGGCCCATGATGCCGAAATCGACGAGCTGCAATTTGCCATCGGCGGCCACGAACAGGTTGCCGTGATGCATGTCGGCGTGGAAATAACCGTCGCGCAAAGCTTGGCGCAGGAAGCTCTGGATCACGCGCTCGGCCAGTCGCGGCAGGTCATGGCCGGCGGCGATCAGGGCGTCGCGGTCCTCGATGGGGGTGCCGGTAATGCGTTCCAGCGTCAGCACGCGGCGCGCGGTGCGGTTCCAGTCCGGGCGCGGCACATGCAGGTCCGGGTCGTCGCGGAAATTGTCGGCGATTTCGGAAGCAGCGGCGGCTTCAAGCCGCAGGTCGAGTTCGATGGCCACCTGCTGCGCCACGGTCTCGATCACCGCGCGCGGCCGCAGCCGCTGCATCCCGGGCAGGCAATCCTCGGCCTTGCCGGCCAGCCAGGCGAACAGCGCCAGGTCGCGGGCGAAAGCGGCTTCAACCTGGGGCCGCAGCACCTTCACGGCGACCGGCTGGCCTTCCAGCGTTTCGGCGAAATGCACCTGGGCTACGCTGGCGGCGGCCACCGGCACCGGCTCGAAGCCGATATAAAGCTGCTCCAGCTTTGTCCCGAGTTCGGCTTCGATGGCGGCTTTCGCCTCGCTCCAGGGGAAGGGCGGCAACTTGTCGCGCAGCCGGCCCAGATCCTCCGCCATGGCGCTGCCGACGATATCGGGGCGCACGCTCAGCACCTGGCCGAGCTTGATGAAGCTGGGGCCGAGTTCCGCCATCGCGGCGGCCATGCGCTCGCCCTCGCGCAGATCCGGGCGCCGCCTGCCGAACACGGCCTGGAACAGCGCGGCGGCAGCCTTGATCGCACCGGGGAGCGGCGCCTGCTGCACCGGGAACAGCGCGTCATGCCGCGCCAGGATGCGGCCGATCCCGAACAGACGGCTGAGATGCGTAAACCCTGGCAGCATCAGATGCGCCAGCCCGAATGCATCGCGGCGATGCCACCGGAAACGTCGCGGTATTTCACATTGCCGAAGCCGGCTTCGCGGATCATGGCCGCGAAATCCTCCTGGCTCGGGAAGCGGCGGATGCTTTCCACCAGGTAGCGGTACGAGTCGGCATCCTTGGCCACTAGGTCGCCGATCTTCGGCAGCAGGTTGAAGGAATAGACGTCATAGGCTTTCGCCAGCACCGGATTGCGCACGGCGGAGAATTCCAGGCAGAGGAAGCGGCCGCCCGGCTTCAGCACGCGGTAGGCTTCGCGCAAAGCCTGGTCGATATGGGTGACGTTGCGGATGCCGAAGGCGATGGTATAGGCATCGACGCTGCGGTCGGGCAGCGGCAGGCTTTCCGCGTTCATGCAGATCCAGGACAGGCGGTCGAGTCTGGTCTGGTCGATGGCGCGGCTGCGGCCCTGGTCCAGCATGGCGGCGTTGATATCGGCCACCAGGATATTGGCCTGCGGCGCGCGGTCATGGATGCGGAAGGCGATATCGCCGGTGCCGCCGGCCATGTCCAGCACGGTGATGGCGCCGCGCGGGTCGAGCCAGTCGACCATGGCGTTTTTCCACAGCCGGTGCACGCCTGCCGACATCAGGTCGTTCATCAGGTCGTAGCGCGGCGCCACGCTCTCGAATACCTGGCGCACCAGGCGGACTTTCTCCGCCTCGGGCACCTGGGTGAAGCCGAAATGGGTCTCGTTACTGGGGTCCTGAGCCATGGGCGGACCATAGCCGAAACGGGGCCGGCGCGGTATAGACAGCGGGCGATGCCTGAATTGCCCGAAGTGGAAACCACCCGCCGCGGCCTGGCCATGAAACTGGCCGGGCACAGCATCGCCCGCATCGAGGCACGGCGGCCCGATCTGCGCTTCCCTCTGCCGAAGGATTTCGCCCGCCGCATCCAGGGCCGCAAGGTGCTGGCGCTGGAACGCCGGGCCAAATACATCCTGGTGCAACTGGATGGCGGGCTTACCTGGCTGATCCATCTCGGCATGTCCGGCCGCATGGTGATGCGCCAGGGCTGGCCGAACGATATCGGCCCGCATGACCATGTGATCTTCGCCACCGAAACCGGCTGGGCCGTCACCTTCAACGATGCCCGCCGCTTCGGCATGATGGACCTGATCGAGGCCCCGGAACTCGCCCAGCACAAGCTGCTGAGTGGCATCGGCCCGGAGCCGCTGGACGATGCCTTTACCCCGGCCGTGCTGGCGGCGGCGCTGAAGGGCAAGCGCACGCCGATGAAAGCCGCTTTGCTGGATCAGCGGGTGGTGGCGGGCTTGGGCAATATCTATGTCTCGGAGGCGCTCTACCGCGCCGGCATCCACCCGGAACGGCTGGCCGGTTCGGTGGCGGCCAAGCGGCTCGACCGCCTGGTGCCGGCGATCAAGGCGGTGCTGCTGGAAGCGGTGGAGGCCGGTGGCTCCAGTTTGCGCGATTATGTGCAAACGGATGGGGAACTTGGCTACTTCCAGACCCGCTTCCGGGTCTATGACCGCGAGGACCAGCCCTGCCAGACCTGCAAGCGCCCGGTGCGCCGCATCGTGCAGTCCGGCCGCTCCACCTTTTTCTGCGGCAACTGCCAGAAATAGCCCCTCGCCACGCCGGGGCCGCCTCTTTCCAAATCCGCCCTGAGGTGGCATGGTCCGCCCCATGTTCAGGCCCGGCCAGACCGGTATTTGCGCCCCCATTCGGGGTTGCCCTGACCAGCCTCCTGCCACCACTTGGCGGCATGGCTGGCTGCGCTGACGCACACGAAAATCTAGGGAAGCAGCATGAGCTACGAAATGATCCTGGTGGAAACGCGCGGCCAAGTCGGCCTGATCACGCTGAACCGCCCGCAGGCGCTGAACGCACTCTGCGCCCAGCTCATGGCCGAGATGACCCAGGCCCTGGATGCTTTCGAGGCCGACGCGAATATCGGCTGCATGGTCATCACCGGCTCCGAGAAGGCTTTCGCCGCCGGCGCTGATATCAAGGAAATGAAGTCCAAGACCTACACCGATGTGTATGCCGAGGATTTCATCACCGCCGGCTGGGAGCGCGTGACGCGCTGCCGCAAGCCGGTGATCGCGGCGGTATCGGGCTTCGCGCTCGGCGGCGGCTGCGAATTGGCGATGATGTGCGATTTCATCCTCGCCGCCGATAACGCCAAGTTCGGCCAGCCGGAAATCAATCTCGGCACCATTCCGGGCGCCGGCGGCACTCAGCGCCTCACCCGCTTCGTTGGCAAGTCGAAGGCGATGGAAATGTGCCTCACCGGCCGCATGATGGATGCGGCGGAAGCCGAGCGTTCCGGCTTGGTCAGCCGCGTGGTGCCGAAGGAGCAGCTGCTGGATGAGGCCCTCAAGGCCGCCAGCCGCATCGCCGAATTGTCGCGCCCGGTGGTGATGATCGCCAAGGAAGCGGTGAACCGCGCCTATGAGACCACGCTGACCGAGGGCGTGCGCTTCGAGCGCCGCGTGTTCCACTCGACTTTCGCTTTCGAGGACCAGAAGGAAGGCATGGCCGCCTTCGCCGAGAAGCGCAAGCCGGCCTTCAAGAACCGCTAAAGGCTGATCACGATGGCACCCAAGGCGCGCAAGGGCGTGGAAGCGGCGGAAACGGATGCCTCGGTGGCGTTGCTGCCGGCGGGTCTGCGCGATGTGCTGCCGCCGCGCGCCGATTGGGAGGCTTTCGCCTCGGAAAGCCTGCTCGCCAGTTTCGCCTCGCGCGGCTATGCCCGCGTCAAGCCGCCGCTGATCGAATTCGAGGAAACCCTGCTCGCCGGCTCCGGCCAGGATCTCGCCGGGCAGATGTTCCGCGTCATGGATCCGGTGTCGCAGCGCATGATGGGCCTGCGCAACGATATCACCATGCAGGTGGCGCGCATCGCCGGCAGCCGCCTCAAGCTGGCGCCGCGCCCGCTGCGGCTCGCCTATGCCGGCCAGGTGCTGCGCGTGCGTGGCTCGCAATTGCGGCCCGAGCGGCAATTCGCCCAGGCCGGGTTCGAGCTGATCGGCGCCGCCTCGCTGGCTGCCGATGTGGAAACCGCACTGCTGGCAGCGGAAGCGGTGGCGAAGCTCGGCGTGAAAAACCTCTCGCTCGATATCACCCAGCCTTTGCTGGCGCCGGCAATCACGGCGGCCCATGGCCTGGATGAACGCAAGGCCAAAGCTGCGCGCCGCGCGCTGGACCGCAAGGATTCAGCCGAACTGAAGGCCGTGGCCGGTGCCGCGGCACCCGACCTGCTGAAATTGCTGCCGCTGGCCGGCCCCGCCGATGCGGCGATCAAGGGCCTCAAGGCCATGCAGCTGCCGCCCGAAGCCGCCGCCATCGTTGCCGATCTCGACCGCCTGGTGGCGGAAGTTTCGGCTGCCGCGCCGGACCTGCTGCTGACGCTTGATCCCGGTGAATTCCGTGGCTTCGAGTATCACAGCGGCATCAGCTACACGCTGTTCGCGCGCAATGTGCGCGGCGAACTGGGCCGGGGCGGCCGCTATGTCACGCCGGGCGGCGAAACCGCCACCGGCTTCACGCTGTATCTGGATAGCGTGATGCGCGGCCTGCCGCCGATGCCGCAGAAGCTGCTGCTCTATCTGCCGCATGGCACGCCGCAGGATGTGGCGGCACGCTTGCGCGCCGAAGGCCACAGCACCTGGGCGGCGCTGGAAGCGGAAGGCGATAACGGCGCCAAGGCGGCGAAAGCCGCCAGTTGCAGTCATTGGTGGGACGGCAAGACCGTCCGCGCTGTCTAACAAAAAAATCAACGCTAAGGGATCAGGCGATGAGCAACGTGGTGGTGGTCGGCGCCCAGTGGGGCGACGAGGGCAAGGGCAAGATCGTCGATTGGCTGAGCCTGCGCGCCGATGCGGTGGTGCGGTTCCAGGGCGGCCATAATGCCGGCCATACCCTGGTGATCGATGGCGTCACCTACAAGCTCTCGCTGCTGCCTTCGGGCATCGTGCGGCCGGGCAAGCTGTCGGTGATCGGCAGCGGCGTGGTGGTCGATCCCTGGGCCTTGCTGGCCGAGATCGAGAAGCTGCGCGGCCAAGGTGTCGCGGTCAGCCCGGCCACGCTCAAGCTGGCCGATAACGCCACGCTGATCCTGCCGCTGCATCGTGAACTCGATGGCCTGCGCGAGGATGCCGCCGAAGGCGTGAAGATCGGCACCACGCGGCGTGGCATCGGCCCGGCCTATGAAGACAAGATCGGCCGCCGCGCCATCCGCGTCTGCGACCTCGCCGATGCCGCCGTGCTGGAGCGCAAGGTGGATGGCCTGCTGGCGCATCACAATGCGCTGCGCAAGGGCATGGGCGCGCCGCTGGTGGATCGCGCCGAATTGCTGCGCCAGATCGCCGAGATCGCGCCCGCCGTGCTCAGCTATGCCGTGCCGGCCTGGGTGGAACTGGATGAACTGCGCCGTGGCGGCAAGCGCATCCTGTTCGAAGGCGCGCAGGGCTCGCTGCTCGATGTCGATCACGGCACCTATCCTTTCGTCACCTCGTCGAACACGCTGGCCGGCCAGGCTTCGGCCGGTTCCGGCCTCGGGCCCGGCGCGCTGAATTATGTGCTCGGCATCGTGAAGGCCTACACCACCCGTGTCGGCGAAGGTCCATTCCCGAGCGAACTCACCGACGAGATCGGGCAATGGCTCGGCGAGAAGGGCCATGAATTCGGCGTTGTCACCGGGCGCAAGCGGCGCTGCGGCTGGTTCGATGCCGTGCTGGTGCGCCAGACCGTGAAGCTGAACGGCATCCACGGCATCGCGCTGACCAAGCTCGATGTGCTCGACGGTTTGAAGGAAGTGAAGCTCTGCGTCGGCTATGAGATGAATGGCCGGAAGCTGGATTACTTCCCATCCAGCATGGGCGAGCAGGCGGCGGCGAAGCCGATCTACGAGACCATGGATGGCTGGCAGGATTCGACGCGCGGTGCGCGCTCGTGGACGCAGCTGCCGGGTGAAGCCGTGAAGTATGTGCGCCGTATCGAGGAACTGATCGGCGCGCCGGTGGCGTTGCTCTCCACCAGTCCGGAGCGCGACGATACCATCCTGATGAAGGATCCTTTCGAGGACTGATTCAGGGCGGATTGATCCCTGCGGGGATTGCCTTCGGGACGAATCAAGCGGGCTGCGGAACTACGCCATTCGGCATGGGTAGAAATCCGGAGTCCGCATTTCCCGCGCATATTCCGTCGCATTGCTATTCGATGCAGAACGCCGCGCGTGTCATACGCGCGGCAATTGCCGGCATTAGCTGAATTTAACTGCTCATAATCAGAAGCTAATTTCTGTTTCCTTCTAATGGGCTTAGATTGTGCTGCAACAACACCGCCTTTTGAAGGAAGTTGTAGCGATGCTCCGTACCCAGCAAGCCCAGTCCGACCAGACCCGTTTTGATGACATCGACGGCATCTGTGAGGCGATCTGCCTCGATGCCGTGGAAGTGGCCCAGGCCACCCGCGTCGGCATCTGGCTGTTCGATGAGGATGGCGCCATGATCTGCCAGCGCCAGCTCGATGGCCGCGATGGCAATTTCAGCCAAGGCAAGGTGATCCCGCGCGATGAAGCCGAGGTCTACATCAAGGCGGCTTCCGGCGGCATGAGTTCCGCGATCAACACCGATAACGCGCCGCAGCTCAATCAGGATGGCCAGCAGGTCGATCAATTGCAGGACCGCCTGGACCTGCTGCTGGTTGATAGCCGCAACCAGCCGACCGCGATGTTCTGCTGCGAACGCCTGGATCGGAACGGCACTTGGCGCGAGCGCGATGTGTATGTGCTGCGCAAGCTGGCACAGGCTTTGTCTGGCGCCATCCGTGATTTCGGCGGCGTGCCGCAGCCGCAGGCGAAAATGCCGCAGGCCGATGATTTCGATGAGGTCGATCTCTTCCCGCATCGCGAGGAAGAGCGCCAGTGGCTGCACTGAGCTGCCGGAGCGGTTCACCGCAAACGAAAATGGCCCGCTGAAAAGCGGGCCATTTGTTTTTCAGGATGGGTGCTGTTTACAGCGCCGTGATGCCGTCGCGGATGGCGGCTTCGCGCACCGCTTTCTGCACCTTCTCGAAGGCGCGCACCTCGATCTGGCGCACGCGCTCACGGCTGATGCTGTAGCGCGCCGAAAGGTCTTCCAGGGTCGCCGGTTCATCCACCAGGCGGCGCTGCACCAGGATGTCGCGCTCGCGCTCGTTCAGGCTGGCCATGGCATCGATCAGCAGCTTGTGGCGCAGGCCGCTTTCCTGGCCATCGGCCAGGCGGGTTTCCTGGCTCGGGGTTTCGTCCACCAGCCAGTCCTGCCACTGGGCATCGCCTTCCTCATCGCCGCGCAGCGGCGCATTCAGGCTGCTGTCGGGCGCCGCCAGGCGGCGGTCCATGGCGATCACGTCCTCGCGCGCCACATCGAGCTGCTTGGCGATGGTTTCGACCTGCTCGGGCGTGAGCTGGCCGCCATCGATCGCCTTCAGCTGGCCGCGCATGCGGCGCAGGTTGAAGAACAGCTTCTTCTGGGCGGCGGTGGTGCCGATCTTCACCAGCGACCAGGAACGCAGGATGTATTCCTGCATCGAGGCGCGGATCCACCACATGGCATAGGTGGAGAGGCGGAAGCCGCGATCCGGGTCGTAGCGCTTCACCGCCTGCATCATGCCGATATTGCCCTCGGCGATCAGTTCGCCCAAAGGCAGGCCATAGCCGCGGTAGCCCATGGCGATCTTCGCCACCAGGCGCAAATGGCTGGTCACCAGCTTATGGGCCGAGTCGACGTCACCACGCTCGCGCCAGGCCTTGGCGAGCATGAATTCCTCTTCCTGCTCCAGCATCGGGAAACGCCGGATTTCGGAGAGGTAACGGGACAGGCCGCCATCGGCGGAAATAGCAGGAACGGTCAGGCTTCGTGACATGGTGCGATTTACTCCCCCGGCCGGGTTGGCCCCGGACGATAGCGAAGATGTGGTATCTCGGTCGCTCATGTTCAATATCTGAAAGGCCGATTGCGGCAGAAATGGGGCCGGGGCTGGAAACATTGTAAACAGGGTATTTAGCGGATTTCCGGTAAATACCCGCTTTCTTCCCATGGGCCGAAGGCCAGCGCGACCATGATCATGGTCACATTCCCGCCAGCTCCCAGCGGCAGCAGCAAGGCCTCCATCTCGTAGAACCGGCCATCATTGAATTCGCGCCGCTGCACCCGGCGCGGCACTTTGCCGGCCACCAGGGCGGTATAGCTCTCGCGCAGCTTGGTGGCGAATTCCTGGCCCGGGTAATCCTCGATGTAATGGCCGGTCAGGTCGTTACCGGCATGCTCCACCACGTTTACGCCCACCAGCCGGAAGCGGTAGCGGTAGTCACCCCCTGCCGGCTCCACATCCACCAGCACGATGGAGCCGAGCATGTAGCGGAAATCCAGCGGGTCGATATCGGCGCGGGTCGGCATGGCGCGGTCGCCGCGCTGCCGCTGCCAATAGGCCAGCAGCCGGCACAAATCAGGGTTGACCACACCCAGGGTTTCAGCGGTTACGCTCATGCCGGAACCCTATCTCAATGGGGGATAGGGCGGGTCATTAATTTGCGCTAGGCTGTGTTGCATGCAATGCAGAGGAGGGGGGACATGGCTCGCCTGCCGGTTATCGGTTTCATATCCATTCTGTTGCTCGCGCCAGCCGCGTATGCGCCGGCTGTACATGCCCAGGTGCAGCGCGAGGTGCTGAGCTTCACCGCGCCGTCCCGCAACGGCCCGGTCACGGTGACGGCGGAGCTTTTCCTGCCGCCAGGCGATGCCAAGCTGCCGGCGATGCTGCTGCACCATGGTAGCGGCGGTGTGACGGATACGCGCGAATACGCCTATGCGCGGGAATTCTCCGCCATGGGCGTGGCCTCGATCATCCCGGATTCCTTCACCCCGCGCGGCGTCAAATCCACCATGGCCGATCAGGTCTCGGTAACCACCAACGACATGATCGCCGATGCCTTCGGCGCGCTGAAGGCGGCGGCGGCGCATCCGCGCATCGATGCCACGCGCATCGGCATCGCCGGTTTCTCCAAGGGCGGCGCCGTGGCGTTGCGCAGCGCGCTGCGGGTGATTGCCGACCGCTATGTGCCCGATGGCCCGCGTTTCGCCCTGCATGTGCCGTTCTATCCCGCCTGCGATACGCATTACCGCGATACCCGCACCACCGGCGCACCGATCCTGATGCTGCTGGGTGCCGCCGATACCTATGTCGGCACCGAAAGCTGCCGCAGCGTCGCCGACAGCCTGAAGGCCGGCGGCGCCAAGCTCGACATGGTGATCTATCCCAATGCGCAGCATGGCTGGGATGGCGTCGGCGCCGCCTGGTCGCAGCCCAATGGCGAGAACTGGAGCAAATGCTTCTTCGTGCAGCAGGCGGATTTGAGCTGGGTGGAGCAGACCAGCGGCATCAAGACCGCCGGTGCCGATGGCCGGCCCAATGCCGATGCGCCCAAGGCCCTGGCGGTCTGCCGCACGCGCGGCGTCAGCGGTGGCCCCGATGCGGCGGCCAAGGCGGCTTCGCTCGCGGCCCTGAAGCAGGCCGTGCGCGAGACGTTTAAACTGAACTGAGGATCTTGAGCAAGGCCGCGAAGTCATCGGGCAGCGGCGCTTCGAAATGCAGGTCCTCGCCACTGATCGGGTGGCGGAAACCAAGCACGGCGGCATGCAGCGCCTGGCGGCGGAAGCCGCGCAGGGCCGCTTCCGCCTCGCTGCGCAGTTTCAGTGGTTTCAGCGAGCGCATGCGGCCATAGACCGGATCGCCGATCAGCGCATGGCCCTTGGCGGTCATATGCACGCGGATCTGGTGCGTGCGCCCGGTTTCAAGCCTGCAGCGCAGCAGCGCCGCGAAGGCATGGCCCTGGCCATCGAGCAATTGCCGCTCGACGGCGTAATGCGTGATCGCGGCCTTGCCCTTGTTGCTCTCATTATCGCCGCGCACCGCCATACGCTTGCGGTCGCGCGGGTCACGGCCGATGGCGCCGGTGATGCTGCCGCGCAGCGGATTGGGCAGGCCCCAGACGATGGCCTGGTATTCGCGCTCGATGTCATGCTCGGCGAACAGCGCCGCGAGGCCGTGATGTGCCGCGTCGGTCTTGGCCGCCACCAGCAGGCCGGAGGTATCCTTGTCGATGCGGTGCACGATGCCGGGGCGCTTCACGCCGCCGATGCCGGCAAGGCTGTCGCCGCAATGATGCAGCAGGGCGTTCACCAGGGTGAGGTCCGGGTTGCCCGGCGCCGGATGCACCACCAGGCCGGCCGGCTTGTTCACCACGATCAGATGCGCGTCCTCGTAGACCACATCCAGCGGCAATTCCTGCGCCTGCGGTTCCGCCGCTGCTGCTTCCGGCGGCGCGACCCTGTAACTTTCGCCCGGTTTGATCTTGCGCGAGGGGTCGGTTATGGTCTCGCCGCCGAGCCGCACATGGCCTTCCTCGATCAGCGCCTTGAGCCGCGAGCGGGAGAAATCCAGCGCCTCGGCAAGATAGCGGTCGAGCCTGGTGCCGGCACGATCCTCAGGCACCAGCGGCGCGCTGGTTTCGGAAAAATCAGGCATTGGGGTGCGAGCTTATCATCATGGCGGACCAGGACACGGACCCGAGACTACGCTGGCTGAAGCCGCTCGTCATCGGTTTGAGCGTGGTGTTCGTGGCGCTGATCATGGCCTTGATCGTCGGCCTGATCACCGGCGTGCCGCAGCGCCGCGCCGAAGCCGCCAAGCAGACAGCCAAGCCGGTGCCGGCGAATCTCTCTCCGGCCTTTGCCGAGCAGGTGCTGAACCTGCCGCGCAACAGCCGCGTCGCCGATGTATTCGCCAGCGGCGAGCGCATCATTGTCCGCGTGCGGCTGGCCGATGGCACCGAGCGGCTGTTCGCCCTGCATAGCCAGACATTGCAGCCGATCGGCCAACTCACCATTCAGGTCGAGAAATGATTTGGCAGGTCGAGAAATGATTTCGCTGCCGCGCGCGCTGGCGGATCAGTTGCTCGCCCTGGCGGAAGCCGCCTATCCCGATGAGGCCTGTGCCCTGCTGGTGGGGCAGGGCGAGTGCATCACCCGCATCGTGCCGGCTGAGAATGTGGCGCCGGATCCGAGGCGCCATTTCGAGGTTGATCCGGCGACGCAAATCCGCCTGCGGCGTGCCCTGCGCGAGGCCGCCGGGCCGGAACATCCGCCAGAGGAAAAGCTGCCCAGGGAAAGGCTGCTGGGCCATTGGCACAGCCATCCCGATGGCCGCGCCGAACCTTCCGCCACCGATGCTGCTTCGGCTTATGAGCCGGACCTGCTCTGGCTGATTTCATCCGTTACGGCGGGCAAGGCTATGCTGCCGGCGGCTTTCGCGTTTCAATCGGGCGGCTTCACGCCGCTGGCCCTGCAGATCGTTTGAGGTTCTCGCGATGGATTTCCGTTCCGACAATGTAGCCGGCGCCGCGCAGGAAATTTTCGCCGCGTTGCAGCGGGCCAATACCGGCAATGCATCGAGCTACGGTGCCGATGATATCAGCCGCGATCTCGACCGCCGCTTCTCGCAGCTTTTCGGCACCGATTGCCGCGTGTTTCCGGTTGCCACCGGCACGGCGGCGAATGCCCTGGCGCTGGCGGCGATCTGCCCGTCGCACGGCGCGATCTACTGCCATGAGGAAAGCCATATCCAGGTGGATGAATGCAACGCGCCGGAGGCTTTCACCGGCGGCGCCAAGATGCTCGGCCTTGCCGGCAGCAGCGATGGCAAGCTGACGCCCGAGGCGCTCACGCGCGCCTTGAGCCTCGGCTGGCGCGGCTCGCAGCATAATCCGCAGCCAAGCGCGCTGAGCCTGACCCAGGCCACCGAGGCCGGCACGATCTATTCGGTCAGCGAAATCGCGGCGCTCAGCAAAATTGCCCATGATGGCGGCCTGCATGTGCATATGGATGGCGCGCGTTTCGCCAACGCCGTCGTGTCGAGCAATGCTTCCGCCGCCGACTTGACCTGGAAAGCCGGTGTCGATGTGCTGAGCTTCGGCGCCACCAAGAATGGCGCGCTGGCTGCCGAGGCCGTGGTGTTCTTCAAGCCTGAGCTGGCCGAAAGCTTCCTGTTCCGCCGCAAGCGCGCCGGCCACCTGTTTTCCAAGATGCGTTTCCTCTCGGCGCAATTGGCCGCGATGCTGGATGATGATCTGTGGCTGCGTTTGGCGCGCCATGCCAATGCCCGCGCACGCCAGCTTGCCGATGGCTTCGCCGCCATGCCGGGGGTGCGCATCGCCTATCCGGTGCAGGCCAATGAAGTATTCGCCGTGCTGCCGGAAAAGATTCGCGCCGGCCTGGCCGCCGATGGCGCGCTGTTCCATACCTGGAGTGATCAGCCTGGTAGCGAAGACGGCCCCATCTATCGCTTCGTCTGCGCTTTCGACAAGAGCGAGGCGGATGTCGCCGCCCTGCTCAGCTCAGCTTCCAGGGCGGCGGGCTGAAGCTCTCGGCCAGGTAATCGACGAAGGCGCGCACCTTCGCTGCCAGATGCTTGCGCGCCGGATACACCGCATGGATCGGCCAGATCTGCGGCGCGGTATACTCCTGCAACAGCGGCACCAGGCCGCCATCGCGGATCGCCTCGTGGATCAGGAAATCTGCGGTATAGGCAATGCCCATGCCGGCCAGCACCATGCGGAACAGCGCGTCGCCGCTATCCGATGACACCACGCCGGGCAGCGTCACCATCTGCACGCTGCCGTCCGGCTGGCGCAACGGCCAGGCATTGATCAGCGGCACATTGGTGCTGAGCACGGCGCGGTGGCCTTCGAGTTCGGCTGGCAGGCGAGGCGTGCCGTGGCGGGCGAGATAGCTTGGCGCGGCGCAGATCATGCGCGTGTGTTCGCCCAGGCGCCGGGCGATCAGGCCTTCATCGCGCACGCGGCCCAGGCGGATGCCCACATCATCGCCTTCCGCCAGCAGGTCGACGATGCGGTCGGCGAAATTCAACTGCACTTCGATCTGCGGATGGCGCTCGCAGAAGGCCGGGATCAGCGGCACGATCTGCGCCATGCCGAAGCCATGCGCCACGTTGACCCGCAGCAGCCCGCGCGCCACCCGCTCGGCGCCGCCGACACTGGCTTCCATGGTTTCGATATCGGCCAGGATTTCGCGTGCCTGTTCGTAATAGGCGCGGCCCTCGGTGGTCAGGCTGACACGCCGTGTCGTGCGTTGCAGCAGCCGGGCACCCAGCCGGTCCTCCAGCCGCGCGATCTGCTTCGATACACCAGACGGGGTGAGGCCCAGGCTGACGGCGGCGGCGGCGAAGCCGGCGCTGTCCACCACGCGCAGGAAGCAGGTCATTTCCGCCAGCTTGTCCATTTATTATGTCCTAACAGTCAGTAATTAATGAAAATATGCTGTATTATTGAAATTGCTGCAATGCAGTAGATTCCTCCTGTCAACCCCAGGCAGGAGGCCCAAATGCCCCGGATTACGCTTGATACCTATGGTTTCTACCGTGCCCGCGCGCATCAGCTCCGCGCCGAGGCGATCCGTGATGTCCACGCCGCCATTGGCCAGTTCTTCACCGGTTTTGCCCGCCGGCTGTTCGCCCAGACTCAGGACGCGGCGAATCCGACCCTCCGCTTCCGCAGCGCCAAGGTCCTGGTCGCCGAGTAGGCCTTCGCTTCCAGGCCGTTCAAGGCCTTACCCAGACCCAGCCAGGCCGGCCCAGCAGCCCCGGCTTGGCTGGGCCGGGGATGCCCGAGGATGCTGTTTCACATTTAAACACTTCAGGAACATGGCCGGTTACCCCGGAGTGGCCAGGTTACTCAGCCGGCGGCTTGCCGGGTTTTCGCCGCCGCGCTAGCTGAAAGGCAGTCCTTTTCAGCATGAGCCCCGCAATGACTGCCCTGCCGACCCTGTTCATCAGCCACGGCGCTCCCACCACGGTGCTGAGCGGCACGCCGGCGCATCATTTCATGAAGACGCTGCAGGACGTGGTGCCGCCTGAGGATATCCGCGCCATCCTGGCGGTTTCGGCCCATTGGGAAACCGACCAGCCGATGCTTGGCGCCGCCCGCCAGCCCGAGACGATCCATGACTTCTATGGTTTCCCGCAGCCGCTTTACGAGCTGCGCTATCCCGCCCCGGGCGACCCGGTGCTGGCCGCCGAGATCGCCGACCGGCTGAATCAGGCCGGTTTCAAGGCTGCCATCGATCCGCGCCAGGGCCTCGACCATGGCGCCTGGACGCCGTTGCTGCTCGGCTTCCCGGCGGCCGATATCCCGGTGCTGCAACTCTCCGTGCAGCCGCATCGCGACCCGGCGCACCATTATGCGCTGGGCCAGGCGCTGCGGCCGCTGCGCGAGCAGGGCGTGCTGGTGTTGGCCTCCGGCTCGCTGACCCATAACCTGCGTGAACTCGACCGCCGTGGCCCCGATGCCCCGGCCCAGGCCTGGGCTGCCGCCTTCGCCGACTGGGTCAATGCGGCCCTGACCGAACGGCGCGACGAGGATATGGTGGCCTACCGTTCCAGGGCGCCGGAAGCGCAGCGGAACCATCCGACCGACGAGCATTTCCTGCCGCTCTTCGTGGCTTTGGGGGCCGCCACCCCGGGCCAGCCGGCGCAGGCACTGCACCGCTCGATGGAATTCGGCTCGCTGTCGATGGACAGCTATCGCTTCAGCTAGACGCTTCCCCGCCTGCCCGGCCTCTGCCATAAGCGGGGCATGAGTCTCTACCGCGCCATCGCCACGGTTGGCGGCCTCACCATGGTGAGCCGCGTATTCGGCTTTGCCCGCGACCTGATGATCGCGCGCTATCTCGGTGCCGGTATCCAGGCCGATGCCTTCTTCGTGGCGCTGCGGCTGCCGAATTTCTTCCGCTCGCTGTTCGCCGAGGGCGCCTTCACCGCCGGCTTCCTGCCGCTCTACAGCGAGACGCTGAACAAGGGCGGCAAGGAAGCGGCCAAGGCTTTCGCCGAAGGCGCATTGGCCTGGCTGCTGGTGGCTTTGCTGCTGTTCACGCTGGCGGCGCAGATCTTCATGCCACTGGTGATGCTGGGCCTGGCGCCGGGCTTCCAGGATGAACCGCAGCGTTTCACGCTCGCCGTCGAATATACTCGCATCACCTTCCCCTATCTGCTGTTCATCAGCATCGCCGCGCTCTATGGCGCGGTGCTGAACGGCCTGGGGCGTTTCGCCGCCTTCGCCGCCACGCCGATCCTGCTCAACCTCACCATGCTGCTGGCCCTGCCGCTGCTCACGCCGCTGCTCGGTTCGGCCGGTTCGGCGCTGGCCTGGGGCACGCTGGCCGCCGGCCTGGTGCAATTCCTGTGGCTCGCCTTCTGGTCCGGCAAAAGCGGCTTCAGCCTGCGGCTGCGCTGGCCACGGCGTTCGGCGCTCACCTTGCGGCTGTTCAAGCTGGTGCTGCCGGCAGCCATCGGTGCCGGCGCCACCCAGGTCAATCTGGTGATCGGCGTGATCCTCGCTTCGCTGCTGCCCGCTGGTGCGGTGTCGTATCTGTTCTATGCCGACCGCATCAACCAGCTCACCGTTGGCGTGGTCGGCGTGGCGATTTCCACCGCTTTGCTGCCGCTGCTGTCGCGCCACATCGCGCGCGGCGAGCAGCAGGAAGCCATGGCGCAGCAGAACCGGGCGCAGGAATTCGCGCTGCTGCTGGCGCTGCCGGCGATGGTGGCTTTGCTGGTGGTGCCGTATCCGATCATCTCGGTGCTGTTCGAGCGCGGCGCCTTCGATGGGGCGGCGGCGCGCGCCACGGCGGATGCCCTGTTCGCCTATTCCATCGGCCTGCCGGCCTATATCCTCAGCCGCACGCTGACGCCCGGCTTCCATGCGCGGCAGGATACTGCCACGCCGGTGCGCATCGCCTTTGCCATCATTGCCTTCAATCTGGTGGTCTCCGTGGCGCTGATGCCTGTGCTCGGCCATGTCGGCCTGGCGCTGGCCACCGCGCTGGCCGCCTGGCTCAACACTGTTCTGCTCGCCTGGCTGCTGCTGCGGCGCGGCCATTGGCAGGCCGATCATCGGCTGCGCAGCCGGGCCTGGCGCATCCTGGTGGCGGCGCTCGCCATGGGCCTGGCGCTCTGGGGCCTCAACCGCGGGCTCACGCCCTGGTATGGCTGGGGCGAGGCCTGGCGCATCGCCGCGCTGGCCCTGCTGGTGGCGGGCGGCTTCTGCGTCTATCTCGGTGCCGCCTTGGCGCTGGGCGCCACGCGGCCCGCCGAATGGCGCAGCCTGGCGCGGCGCTAGGTCGATTGACGCCAGCGGCTTAAGCGGCGATAACCCGCCAGCTGAGCATATCTCTCCCAATCCAGGCGTCGTTCCACCGGCGCCGCAGCACCAGGGATCATCATGGCCTTCCAACGGCGCATCTTTTCCGGCATCCAGCCCACCGGCAACCTGCATCTCGGCAACTACCTCGGCGCGGTGCGCAACTGGGTCAAGCTGCAAAGCGAATTCGAGTGCATCTTCTGCATGGTCGACATGCATGCGATCACTGTTTGGCAGGACCCCGCCGAACTGGTCCGCTCCACCCGCGAACTGGCCTGCGCCATGATCGCGTCCGGCATCGACCCGGAAAAGAACGTGCTGTTCAATCAGAGCCAGAACCCGGACCACGCCACCCTGGCCTGGATTTTCAACTGCGTCGCGCGCATGGGCTGGATGAGCCGCATGACCCAGTTCAAGGAGAAGGCTGGCAAGGACCGCGAGAATGTCTCGCTCGGCCTGTTCGCCTATCCCGCCCTGATGGCCGCCGACATCCTGGCCTACAAGGCGACGCATGTGCCGGTCGGCGAGGATCAGAAGCAGCATCTCGAACTCGCCCGCGACATCGCGCAGAAGTTCAATCATGATTACGGCAAGGAAATCTTCCCGCTGACCGAGCCGCAGATTTTCGGCACCGCCACGCGCGTCATGAGCCTGCGCGACGGCACCAAGAAAATGTCGAAGTCGGATGCCTCCGATCAGTCGCGTATCAACCTGACCGACACGGCCGATGCCATCGCCGACAAGATCAAGCGCGCCAAGACCGATCCGCACCCGCTGCCCGAGAATGCCGAGGGCCTGGAAGGCCGCCCGGAAGTCGATAACCTGCTCGGCATCTACGCGGCGCTGAAGGGCGTGAGCATGGACGATGCCATTGCCGATTTCGCCGGCAAGGGCTTCGCCGATTTCAAACGCGGGCTGACCGAGGTGGCGGTGGATCATCTCGGGCCGATCACGGCCGAGATGCGCCGCCTGATGGCCGATCCCGGCTATGTCGATGGCATCCTGCGCCGGGGTGGCGAGCGGGCGCGGGAAATGTCGGCCCCGGTGATCCAGGAAGTCTACGATGTGATAGGGTTCTTGCGCCCGTAACCCAGGCCCCCCACATAAGGCTCTGGGGTTCCTAAGCACCAGGACTTGACCGACATGCAGATCACGACCCGGCAATGGATCATCGGCGGCGTCATCGCCGTGGTGGCGGTGTTCGGCCTGTATTACCCGGTCGGCATGCTGCTGACCCACAAGATCGACGACGACATCGCCTACCAGGCGCCGCCCGTTGAAGGCGGCGCCAGCCGCGCCGTCGCCATGGCGGCGGCCCTGGTGCAGCGCGAGGTACAGGTGAACGGCTGGGTCGCCAACGATCCCTTCTTCCAGCCCGGCTCGATGCTCGACAACATGCCGAACTTCCAGCTCGGCATCATCCATTCGCTCGGCCGCTTCGGTTTCGAACTGGTGGACCAGCTTGGCCGCACGCGCGGCTCCAGCCAGACCGACAGCGACCTGCAGGAAGCCGCCGGCCTGCTGCAATATTCTGGCACCAAGTGGTTCTTCGATTTCTCCACCTCGCTGCTGCCCACCGTGCGCTCGGAAGAGCAGTACATGAAGGCGTATCGCGCGCTGACCAGCTACAACACGCGGCTCTCCCAGGGCCGTGCCATCTTCGAGCGCCGCAGCGACAACCTACTCTCCCTGATGGACCGCATCGCCATTGATCTCGGCTCGTCTTCCGCGGCCCTTGACCGCCGCATCAACGAAGGCTCCAGCCTGTGGTTCGACGATCAGTCGGATGATCTGTTCTATTCGGTCAAAGGCCAGGCTTATGCCTATTACCTGATCCTGCGCGAACTGAAGCAGGACTACGCCAATATAATGCGTGACCGCGAACTGACCGGCACCTGGGACCAGATGCTGGAATCCTTCGCCGCCGCTGCCTCGCTGCATCCGCTGGTGGTGATCAACGGCAAGCCCGATGGCCTGCTGCTGCCCAATCATCTGGCTTCCATGGGTTTCCATGTGCTGCGTGCCCGGGCGCAGATCCGCGAGATTTCCAACATCCTGCTGAAATGAGCAGGCTTGCTTCTTTGCCGCCGGCAATGCCAAGCTGTGCCGCATGAGCGAAACACAGTCAGCCAGTGCGCCGCAGACGCGGCGGCAGAAATTCCTCGTCGTGGTCGACGACACGGCGGAATCCCGCGTCGCGCTGCGCTATGCCACGCGCCGCGCCCGCAATGTGCAGAGCGGCGTGGTGCTGCTGCGCGTGGTCGAGCCGGTGGATTTCAATCAATGGGCCGGCGTTGCCGAGATCATGCGCCAGGAAGCCTATGAGGCCGCCGAGGTGCTGCTGCGCAAGCTGGCCGAAGAGGTGAATCTCGAATCCGGCCTGCTGCCCGAAGTCTCGATCCGCGAAGGCAAGGCGAAGGACGAATTGCTGCGGCTGGTGGAGGAAGATCCGGCGATCCGCATGCTGGTGCTGGCCGCCGCTCCCGGCAACGAGCCCGGCCCGCTGGTCACTGCATTAGCCGGCCAGATGGCGGGTAATCTGAGCTTCCCGATCACCATCGTGCCGGGCAACCTCACCGACGACCAGATCGACCGGATTACTTAAGATTTATAAACCAAATTCCTTTTTAAGGATTGTGATTAACTGAGCGGCACTGTCTTTGTTTAACTGAAACTGCTGACTTTTCTTCTCTTTATATTCTCGTTTGCTGCTGCCATACGAATCGATCTGAATGTACTTCTGCCCGTCTTGTTCAAATGAAGTGTACGTACAGCGAAACAGCGGATCATGAACTTTATTGCGATCCATGCTGATGTGTTCAAATTTTTGAATAAGGGCCATTTCCCCCTCCTATCGCATGTATGAATCAAGTATCTGCCTTGCAGGCCAGCTTCTCCGCCGGCACGCCGTGCAGTTCCTGCGGCCGCTTCACGCCGCGCAGCACATGGAAGCCGAGTGATTCCAGTCCGGCATTGGGCAGGGCTTGCGCGAAGGTGGCGGAGGTGACGATCGGGCGGCCGAGAATCTTGGTCGAGGTTTCGACGCGGGCGACTTCGTTCACGGCGCGGCCGATCACGGTGAAGTCGAGCCGGTCGGTGGCGCCGATATTGCCGAACACCACCTTGCCGAGATGCAGGCCGATGCCGGCGCGCAGGGCCGATTGCCCGGCTTCGGCGCGCTTCACGTTCAACGCATCGAGCTGGCCGAAGGCGCCGCAGGCCGCCTGCAGCGCGCGGCGGCAGGCGGCTTCGCGCGGGTCCTCGCCCGGCTTGGCGGTTTCCGGGTCGACGCGGAAGATGGCGAGCAGGCCGTCGCCGATGAATTTCAGCACCTCGCCCTCGTTTTCCTGCACCGGGCGGGCCATGGCCTCGAAATAATCGTCCAGCGTGGCGATCATTTCCTGGTTCTCGACCCGGTCCGAGAGCGCCGTGAAGCCGCGCAGGTCGGACAGCCAGATCGCCGCCTCCACCTCGAAGCCGCGGCCACGGTGGAAATTGCCCTTCAGCACCCGCTTGGCCGGGGCGCGGCCGAGATAGGTGGTGAGCAGGTCTCGGGTCATGCGCCGGGAGGCCTCGATTTCGAGGCGCAGCGAGACCAGCGGCATCAGTTCCATGATGTAGCTGAGTTCGCCCGGGGTGAAACCGCCCGGGCGGTCGGTGGTGAAGCTGCAGAAGCTGACATTGCGCTGGCGGGTTTCGCCTGCCTTGGTGCCGAAGCCCGGCCCCTGGGTGAAGCGCATCGGCAGTGCCAGGTAGTCGGTGGCACCCTGTTCCTTAAGCTCCGGCAGGATGCCGAAATCCATCGGCGCGTTGGGCAGGTCGAGCCGGCGGCGGATGGCGGCGGCGCCCTGGTGGATCGCCCAGACCGGGGAATTGAAGTATTCCTCGCTTTCCACCACGTCATGGCCGACGCTGTGCACCTCGACCGGCTGGTCGCGGCGCCAGAAGAAGGCGCGCGACAGCACCTGGGGGTGCATCGAGGGCAAAGCGGCGATGACGCGCAGCAGCGGAATGCCTTCTTCGGCCAGCCGCTCGCAGAAGCCGGCGAAGAGCTGCTCCATCGGCATGCTCTCGCCGCCATGATCGACCAGCCAGCGTGCCGCCGGGGTCAGTTCGATGCGCGAATCGGGCCAGGTCGGGAGCCGTTCAACAGGCAATGCTTCAGCCATGATGGCCTCCGGCGGCAGCCCGGCTTCCGGTCGTTATCCCATAAACTATCCACATGGGCTTTTAATCTTTCTTAAATTAGGGGTGTGAGAGAAAGATTGTTTCACTCGGGCCTGACCCCTGACGATTCTCTGCTTGATATTTGCGGACCTGCTGACCAATTTCCAGGGACGTTTCGGCCACGCTAGGCAAAAGTGATCAAGAGTGATCACCCAAGCCGGCGACTCGGTCGGACAGTTGGTAGTTGGAGCAGGTATGTTTATCCAGACCGAGACCACGCCGAATCCGGCGACACTGAAATTCCTTCCCGGGCGCGACGTGCTGCCCGAGGGTACGGCTAATTTCCGTGATGCCGAAACGGCCAAGGTTTCGCCGCTGGCAACCCGGCTGTTCGCCGTCCCGGGTGTCGATGGGGTCTATTTGGGCCTCGACTTCGTCACCGTGACCAAGAGCGACTGGACCGATTGGTCGGAGCTGAAGGCCCCGATCCTCGGCGCCATCATGGAGCATTTCATCGCCGGTCTGCCGGTGATGGGTGACGATGCTGGTGCAGCGGAAGCTGAAGAAATTTTTGACCCCGCCGACCAAGAGGTGGTGGGGCAGATCAAGGAATTGATCGAAACGCGGGTACGTCCCGCGGTGGCGCAGGACGGGGGCGATATCGTCTTCCGTGGCTTCCAGAGGGGAGTTGTGCTTCTGCATATGCAGGGTTCCTGTGCCGGCTGCCCGAGTTCCACCGCCACGCTGAAGCATGGCATTGAGAACATGCTTCGGCATTATGTGCCGGAAGTGACGGAAGTCCGGGCCGTTTAACAGAGTCGGCCGGCGGCATGGTGCCGCCCGGTCACATTTGGTTCCTGTAGGGAATCGCACAAGGGCGACGCTTGGCGTCGAACCCGCGCGGCCATGTTTTTGCCGCCTTTGCGGCTCGGTTTTGCCGTGATGATCGGGGGAGATGCTGTCGTTGAAACTGTGGAGGTGCCCATGACGGCGGAAAGCACCCGCTCGCGTACCAGTGACCGCAGCCTGCTCGGGCTCGGTTCCGATGTGCGTTTAATTCTGGCCGGTGTCGGCGTACTGGTGGGCGTGGGCCTGGCCAGTGGCGTCGGCGTTGGCGTGATGTCGGCTCATATTCAGGAAGCGCGTGCGCCCGAAGTCGAGGCGCAGCCGGTCATGCTGCGCGAAACGGTGCAGGAAGCCTGGGAGCGCCTGACCCATCTGGCACAGCTCGAATGGCGCCTGCCGGTGACGGTGGCCGTGCGCCAGCCGCAGTCGCAGCCGGAGCGCAACACGTCCGAACGTAATATGGCCGAGCAGCCGCAGCAGGTCGCTGGCCTGCCTTTGGTGCCGCCGGAAATCGCCGCCCGGCGCCTGGCTGAAGCCAAGGCGCTGTCGCCGCACCGTACCGCCATCCGCGCCGATGCCGAGCGCACCGTGGATGCCATGCTGCGCCGCTTTGAGACCGAGGGCTTCGATCTTTCCGATCTGCGCAGCGGCGGCCCGAGCCTGGAAGTGCCGCGCATCTTCCTCGCCCGCCTGCCGATCGATATTGCCGACGTCAACCTGACCGAGAAGCGCAAGCGCGCCTTCATCAAGGTGATGCTGCCGCATATCCTGCGCGAGAATGAGCGCATCGCTGAGGACCGCGAGAAGCTGCTCAAATTGCAGGAGCGGCGTGATGGTGGCCTGCCGCTGCGGCCGCGCGACGAAGCCTGGCTCGCCGACCTGTCGCAGCGTTACGGCCTCGATGAAGCCGATCTCGACGAGATGCTGCTGCGCGTTGATGTGATTCCGCCGGCCCTGGCGCTGGCGCAGTCGATCGAGGAATCCGGCTGGGGTACCTCGCGCTTCGCCCTGCTCGGCAATGCCGTGTATGGCCAGTGGACCTGGAATCCGGGCAGCGGCATCGTGCCGGAGAACCGCCCGGATGGTGAGAAGTATGAGATCCTGCGCTTCTCCAGCCTGGAACACTCGGTCGCTGCCTATATGCGCAACCTGAATTCCAAGAGCAGCTATCGCGAATTCCGCGACCAGCGGTCGAAGCTGCGCCAGCGCGATGCGAGCCTGGATGGCTACAGCCTTGCCGGCCATCTGCACCGCTATTCGGTGCGCGGCAGCGACTACGTGCGCACGTTGCGTTCCATCATGCGCACCAACGACCTGGAGCTGTTCGACTCGTCCCGCCTGTCGGACGAGCCGGCGCCGGTTTTCAGCGGCCTGGATTTCTTCTCCAAGGGCTAACGCAAGACCGGGGCTAACGCCGCCACCGACATAAGGTTGCGGTTCCCAATAACATTTCACATATCAGCCGCAGGGGCCTCCCTTGCGGCTGATGGCGTGCGGCCAATATAATATGGCAGTACATTGCTATGCCCGGCTCAAGCCAGTTGGTCGGGCCAGAGGATGAAAGCACCATGAGCAACACCCGGACTTCCCATCTGCTGCGCAATGCCAGCCGCTTCGGCATCGTCGCGCTGCTCGCCGTCTCGCTGGCCGCCTGTGCCGATAACGGCCAGGGTGGCGCCAAGAAGAGCGATGTCGGCACCATTCTCGGCGGCATCGGCGGCGCCGTGCTCGGCGCGCAATTCGGCAAGGGCACCGGCCAGCTGGTCGGCGTTGCCGCCGGCGCGCTCGCTGGCGCCTATCTCGGCAACCAGATCGGTTCCTCGCTCGATAAGGCTGACCGCGCCCATATGGAGCAGGCCAGCACCCGCGCCACCACGGCGCCGATCGGCCAGCAGATTTCCTGGCGCAATCCCGATAGCGGCCATTCCGGCAGCATCACGCCAACCCGCGAAGGCACGTCGCAGGCTGGTGAGTATTGCCGCGAATATCAGCAGACCGTCACTGTTGGCGGCAAGACCGAACAGGCCTACGGCACCGCCTGCCGCCAGCCTGACGGCAGCTGGCGCGTGGTGCAGTAGCACCATCTGACGCCGGGGGAAAACAGCATGCCGCCAGCACCGCGCCGCAAGGTTCAGGTGTCAGCCACGGCTGCCGCCTTGCTCGCTGCGGCCTTGGTGCTGCCGGTTGCGTTGCTTCCATCCGCCGCCCGCGCCGATTTCGCCGCCGGCCTCGCAGCCTATGAGGCTGGCGATTTCGCCAAGGCCGCTGCCGAATGGCAGCCGCTGGCGGATGGCGGCGATCCGGCGGCAATGCGCAATCTCGGCCATCTCTATCGCTGGGGCCGGGGCGTGCCGCAGGATATGGCGCAGGCCCTGCGCTGGTACCGCGCTGCCGCCGAACGCGGCTTCGCCCGCGCCCAGGCCAATCTCGCGGCGCTTTACCTCAATGGCGATGGTGTGCCGGTGGATTATGCCGAGGCGCGCAAATGGTTCGAGGCCGCTGCCAAGCAGGGCCATGCGGTGGCGCAGTATAATCTCGGCCTGATGTTTGAAATGGGCCTCGGTGTGCCGGTGGATACCGCCACGGCGCTGGGCTGGTACAACAATGCCGCCAAATCCGGCCAGCCCGATGCGCTCGAACGCCTGTCGCTGCTGGTGATGAAATCGCCCCAGGCGGCCCAGGCCCAGGCAGCACAGGCCCAGGCCGCGGCGAAAGCCGCGCCACCGGCAGCGAAGCCGGCTGATGACGCGCCGGTTCCCGCCGCCGCGCCAGCAATGGCCGCTGCTCCGGCGCCGCCGGTGCCAGTGGTGGCCGCCGCACCGCCCCCGCCGCCACCGCCGCCAGCCCCGGCATCGGTGGCGGCCCCAGCTCCAGCTCCAGCTCCAGCTCCAGCTCCAGCTCCAGCTCCAGCTCCAGCCCAGGCTGCTCCCCGCTCGCTGATCGAGCCGGCGCGCGAGCCCAGCCGGCTGGGCCAGCGCATGATCACCCCAGAGCCGGGTACGGCTGCCGCTCCGGCGATGCCGGCGCCCCAGCCGCCAGCGCCGGCACCGGCACCGGCCCCGGCACCGGCCACGGCACCCGTGGTTGCCGCCGCGCCGCCCCCCCCACCACCGCCTCCACCACCACCGCCTGCGCCAGTGGCTGCCCCAGCTCCACCACCTGCTGCCCCGCCGCCTGCTCTGGCCCCACCGCCTGCTCCGGCCCCGCCTGCTTTGGCCTCAGCCCCGGTGCCAGTGGCTGCTGCTGCCCCCGCACCGGCTGCGCCGGCCAAGGCTGAATCTGGCGGCCTGTTCGGCTGGCTGCTTGGCAGTTCGGACCCCAAGCCGCCGCCAGCCCAGGTTGCGGCCCAGGCCGTGGCTACTCCGGCGGCTGCTCCGGCACCTGTTCCTGCCGCCGCCGATCCTTATCTGGCCGGGCAGCAGGCTTTCGAGGGTGGCGACTACATCACGGCCTTGTCGCGCTGGCTGCCGTTGGCCCAGGCCGGCAATCCCGCCGCCCAGAGCCGCCTCGGGCTGCTCTACCGCGATGGCCGGGGCCTGCCGCCGGATCGCGTCCGCGCCCTGGCCTGGCTGCGGCTTGCGGCCGATAACGGCAATGCCGAGGCCGAGCAGGCGGCATCCAATCTGGCCCAGGGCATGTCGGAGCGGCAACGCGACGACGCGGCGGATCTGGCACGGCGGCTGCGCGATACTAAGTAAGAGGGAGCCGGGGTGCGAAGTCGCACCGGCCAGTGTCCATCAACGGTGCGAAGTCGCACCGGCCAGTGTAATGTGATTCGTCATGCGTGATCCCTACAGCATCCTGGGTGTTGGCCGCAGCGCCAGCCCGGAAGAGATCAAGAAGGCCTACCGCAAGCTGGCCAAGGAGCTGCATCCCGACCGCAATCCGAACAACCCGCGGATTGAAGAGCGGTTCAAGGAAGTGTCGGCTGCTTACGACATTGTCGGCGACCCCGAAAAGCGCGGAAAATTCGACCGTGGCGAGATCGACGCTGCTGGCCAGCCACGCGCGGGCGGTTTTGGTGCGGGCGGATTCCGCCGTCCCGGAGCAGGCACTGGTGCGGGCGCAGGAGCGGGTGGTTTCGGCGGCGGTTTCGGCCAGCGTGGCCCATTTGGCGGTATGGGTGGCGGGCCTGAGCAGAGCGGCGAGGATTTCCTCGACGAGATTTTCGGCACCATGCGCAAGGGGCCGCGTGGCGCTGGCATGGGGGGCGGCCCGGGGGCGGGTGCCGGATTTGGCGGCGCGCGGCGTGGACCGGTGCCTGAGCGCGGCGCCGACCGTCATTACACCATCGAGATCGGCTTCGTTGACTCGGCGCGCGGCTGCAAGCGGCGCGTCACCATGCCGGGCGGCAAACAGCTTGATGTTGCCATTCCCGCCGGCATCGGCGATGGCCAGCCGATCCGCCTCAAGGGCCAGGGCGAGGAAGGCAAGCTCGGCGGCGCCGCCGGCGATGCCATCATCGAGGTGAAGCTGCTGCCGCATGAGTTCTTCGCCCGCCAGGGCGACGATGTGCATGTGGAACTGCCGATCACCGTGGACGAGGCCGTGCTCGGCGCCAAGATCGCGGTGCCGACGGTGGATGGCATGGTGGCGGTGAGCGTGCCGAAGGGAACATCGTCGGGCACCACGCTCAGGCTCAAGGGGCGCGGCATGCCGCGCCGCGATGGCCAGCGCGGCGACCAGTATATCAAGCTCAAGATCGTGCTACCGGAGAAGCCCAACGCGGCGCTGGAAAAGCTGATCGAAGGCTGGGTCAAGGGCAACCGCTACGACGTGCGCGCGCGCTTTACCTTGGATTAAGTATTTCCTCTTAGTCTTTGCTCTACTGCGCGGAATCCGCCCTTGTGACCTGAGGGCGGGCTGTCTATCGTCGCTTACAGCCGTGGCCCGATTCGTTTTTGCCGGGCCGCGCCAAGGGGTCATTGGCTGTTATGATCAACCGGCGTCTCGCCATCCGTTATCTCCTGGGCAGTGTTGGCGCCGTGATCGGCGCCGGGCTGACGCTTGAGGACGTGCTGGCGCAGCAGCAGACCGCCAAGAACGCGCCGCCCAAGCCCCCAGTCAAACCAGCGTCGAAGCCAGCGCCCAAGCCGGCGCCGCGCCAGGCGGTGATCGTGCTCGATCCCGGCCATGGCGGTCGCGACCCCGGCGCCATCGGCGTGTCCGGCACGGAAGAGAAGGAAATCACCCTCTCGGTCTGCCGCCAGATCCGCGACATCCTGGCCAAGCGCCGCGATGTGAAGGTGATCCTGACCCGCGACAGCGACGAATATCTGGCACTGCCTTCGCGCGTTGCCGTGGCGCACAAGCATAATGCCGACCTGTTCATCTCGGTGCATGCCGACGCGGCGCCGAACCGGGGCGCGCGCGGCCTTTCGGCCTATAGCCGCTCCGACAAGGCTTCCGACAAATTCGCCAGTGCGCTGGCCGAACGCGAGAACCGCGTCGACGCGGTCTATGGCGTCGATCTACGCGGCACCGACAAGGAAACCTCGGCGATCCTGCTCGATCTGGCGCGGCGCCACAGCCATAACGCCTCGCTCTCGGCCAAGCGCCGCATCGTCGTCGGCGTTGAAGGCAAGGTGCGGTTGCTCGACAACCCGATGCGCACCGCGAATTTCGCCGTGCTGCGCTCGCCGCGGATTCCCAGCGTGCTGATCGAAACCGGATTCCTGAGCAATCCGGAAGACGAGCGCATCCTGCGCAACATCAAGACCCGTGCCCAGCTTGCCCGCCACCTCGCCGACCAGATCGCCCCGGTGGCACTGGAACTGCACGAGGCGTAACTCCGCTGATTTGCCGTCATGCTGGCGAAAGCCAGCATCCCATTTGCACCAAAAAATGGGACTCTCGCTTTTGCGAGAGTGACGAAGAAGAAGGGCGTCACTTCCAGCTGCTGAACTGCTCCAGCGGTTTCTTGATGCCGCCATGCACCGGCACTTCGGCATTTTCCGCCGGATAGCCGGCCACCAGCAGG
The DNA here is from genome assembly GCF_965278975.1 of Ferrovibrio sp. GTDB lineage: Bacteria > Pseudomonadota > Alphaproteobacteria > Ferrovibrionales > Ferrovibrionaceae > Ferrovibrio. The sequence goes on along the minus strand of NZ_OZ257126.1, from coordinate 1,156,148 downwards.
ATATAAGGCTTCTCTGAGTCGGGCCGGCCGCACAGCCTGTTGAGGAAATTCATCGGGCTTGGTGTGTGCGTCAGCGTTGCCAGGCCGGCATGATGCAGTGCCGCGATCAGGAAGCCGGTGGAGATGCCGACCGATTCCGGCACATAGTAATGCTTGCGCTTGCCGCCATCGGGCAGTTCGCCCCAGCGCTGGGCGAAAATCGCAATCAGTATGGGCGCGGTTTCCAGGAACGGCTTGTTGGCATCGGTGCCGAGCGGCGCCAGGGCTTCGAGCCATTCCGGCGTGGCGCGGCCATTGTAGAAGTCGCGTTCCTCGGCTTCCGCGCCCTCGCGTACTTGCCGCTTCAAAGCCGGATCGGTGATGACGCAGTAATGCCAGGGCTGCTGGTTGGCACCAGAGGGTGCCGTGCCAGCAGCCAGCAGTGCGGCCTCGATGGCCTCGCGCGGCACCGGCTGGTCGGAGAAATCGCGCAAGGTGCGGCGGCGGCGAATCTCGGCATGGAAGGCTTCCGCCCGCGCGATCATTTCGGCTTCCGGGTAGCGCCGGTAATCCGGCAGCTTTTCCATCAAGGGTGCCTGCGCGGTCATCTTCGCCTCCCGGCTTCTCTTGTTCCTATTCGACGATCTTCACCCGGTGGCCGGGCTGCACGGTTTCGCCATCGCGGTAGCCGTTCAGCACGCGGAAGCGTTCGACCTGGAAATCGCCCGCCGGCATGCGCCGGGCCAGGCTGTCGATGCTGTCGCCGCTTAGCGCCGTGATCACCTTGATGCGCTGTGGTTGCACGGCGTCGGCTTCTTCCTTGCTCAGATGCTTCAGCGTGTTGACGGCGCGGATCACGTCGGGTTCGACGCGGGCGAGCTGGTTCACCGGGCTCAGCAGCACGAAACGCAGGATATCGTCGGTGGGGAAACCGACCGCGACGAAGCGGGCATCGCGGCTGGAGCCATCCTGCAACTGCACGCGGGCGCGCGCCGTGGCGGCGGGCATGCCGTTCACCCTGATTTCCTCGGCGTTGCTCAGGCGCTGCTTCGACAGCCAGACACGGGTGAGGTAATCCAGCGCACTGCGCGAGCCCTGCACCTTGCGTTTGTCGCGCTCCATGTCGAATTGCAGGGTCTCGTTCTGCGGCCCCCGGGCGATCACCGCGTCGGATGAATTGATCAGGCGCCACTTGTCCGGCACCGAGAAGGAGAGGCGCAGGCCGGGATGGGTGAATGTGGTGCCGCGCACCAGGCCTTCCTTCGGATCATCGCCGAACAGCAGGCCGTTGATGCGGTCGAGATATTCGTCGCGGCGATAGATTGGCGTGGTGGGATATTCCTGCGCCGCCGCCATCGCCTCGCGCACGCGCTGCGGCCCGCCGGGATGGGTGGCGAACAGGTCGTTGGTGCCGCTCTTGGAAGATTGTCCGGCGAGCTTGCGCTGCAGGTCGGTATCGTCGCTCAAACTTTGCAGGAAGGCGGCCTGGGCATCGGGCGCATAGCCGACGCGGGCCAGCAGCCGCACGCCGATGGTATCGGCTTCCAGTTCGTTTTCGCGGCTGAAGGCGGCGAGATAGGCGCCGCCCGCCACCTGGCCGGCCTGGCCGATCAGTTCACCGGCGCCCTGGCCAAGGAAGATTGAACTCAGGATCGAGGCCCCGGCGACGCCGATATTGGTGATCATCGAGCGGTCGTAACGCTGCTCGGAATGTTTCGCCACCACATGGCCGATTTCATGGCCCAGCACGCCGGCCACTTCCGCCTCGTTATTGGCCAGCGCCAGGATGCCGCGCGTGATGTAGACAAAGCCGCCCGGCAAGGCGAAGGCGTTGATCACCGGCGAATTCAGCACCGTGAAGGTGTAGCTGTTCGCCGGCAGGCCGGATTGCCCGGCGGCACGGGCGGCGATACCGGCAACGTAAGCACCGATCTCGAAATTATCGTAGGCGCCACCGAACTCTTTCAGGATTTTCGGATGTTCCTGGGCGCCGAGCTTCTTCGCATCCTCCGGCGACATGAAAATCTGCGCCGCTGCGGGCAGGGGCAGCAGCAGCAACAGGAGGAGAAGCAGCCCGGCGCGGCGCATCAGCGACCCGTGAACCTGGCGGCGCGGCGTTCGATAAAGCTCTGCACGCCTTCCTTCACATCTTCGGTTTTCATCAAGGCTTTCTGTGTCGGGTGGAAGGCAGCCACGGCTGCCGCCGGGCTCTGCTCAATGCTGATGCGCGAATTCAGCAAGGTGGCGGAAACCGCCAGCGGCGCCTGGGCCGCGATGCGTTCGGCGATGGCCTTGGCGGCGGCATATTGCTGGCCCGGTTCCACCACTTCCTGGATGAAGCCGAAACGCAAAGCCGTGGCGCAATCGAATTCATCGCCGGTGAGCAGATAGCGCATGGCATTGCCCCAGCCGGCGCGTTCCACCATGCGGATGGTGGCGCCGCCGGTCGCCATGATCCCGCGCTTGACCTCAAGCTGGCTGAAACGGCAATCGCTCGCCGCCACCACGATATCGGCGGCCAGCATCAATTCGATGCCGATGGTGTAGGTGATGCCCTGCACGGCGGCCACCACCGGCTTGCTGCGGTAGGGCGGCACATTGTTGCAGGGGTCGATCTGGCCGGGTTCCACTAGCAGATTGCTGTCGCCCATCAGCGGCGCCACCTTGGGCAGGTCCAGGCCGGCGGTGAAATGCTTGCCCTCGGCATAAAGCAGGGCGACGCGGGCGCCAGCATCGGCCTCGAAAGCGGTGAAGGCGGCAGCCATCTCGCGCAGCATCTTCGGCGTGAAGCCGTTGTATTTCGCCGGGCGATTCAAGCCGATGACGAAAATCTCGCCTTCGCGCCGGGTAATGATCTCGCCGTCTTCATGCACGCTGGACAATGGTCTGTTCCTCTTGATCCGGGCTGATGGGGCAGGAGTCTTCCACAGCCTGGGCGCTACCGACAAGCGCGGGACCAGCTATAATACGCCATCATGGCAAAGCCAGGGCAGAGCAGCGGCAAGGCAGTGGGTTTGGGGCCCGGTTTCGCTCACGAAACGGGCAGGCCGGCGCCGCTCTGCGGCGTGGACGAGGCCGGGCGCGGCCCCTGGGCCGGGCCGGTGGTGGCCGCCGCCGTGATCCTCGACCCGGCGCGGCTGCCTGAAGGCATCGACGATTCCAAGAAACTCTCGGAAACCGCGCGGGAAAAGCTGGCGCAGGGTATCCGTGAGACCGCCCTGGTCGGCATCGGCGCCGCCAGCGTGGCGGAAATCGCCCAATTCAACATCCTTGGCGCCTCGCTGCTGGCGATGCGCCGCGCCGTGCTGGCGCTGCCCAGGCCGCCGGCTTTCGCGCTGATCGATGGCAAGCATTGCCCGAAGGGCCTGCCCTGTCCGGCGGAGGCGCTGGTGGATGGCGATGCCTTGAGCCTCTCGATCGCTGCCGCCTCGATCATCGCCAAGGTGGTGCGTGACCGCGCCATGCAGCGCCTCAGCCTGCGCTATCCGGCCTATGCCTGGCAAAAAAACAAAGGTTACGGCACCAAAGCGCATCAGCAGGGGCTGCTGGCGGCCGGAGCCTGTCCGCATCACCGTCTAAGTTTTGCGCCCTTGGAACCCTGGCGCCCCAAGATGTAGGATTTGGTCCCGGTTCGGACTCCCTGAAAATCTCGTTTACCAAATATTATCTCAATGAATCTAATTACTTACGGGTCATTCATCAGAACGGACCCGACATGGCCCCGACCCGCCTGGAACCGCACAAGCCGTCCCGCAAGGGCCATCTCCGCCTGGTCGCAGGCCCGGGCCCCGATGCCGCCCGCAAGGTCGCCCGGGCCAAGCCGCTGGGCCCGGCCAAGGAACCGGAAGCGCCCCATGCCGGTCTGCCGCTCGACCGCATCCTGCGCGGCGACTGCATCGCGCTGATGAATTCCCTGCCGGCGGAGAGCATCGACTGCATCTTCGCCGACCCGCCCTACAATCTGCAGCTTGCCGGCGAACTGCGCCGCCCGAATGACAGCGTTGTCGATGCCGTCGACGATGCCTGGGACAAGTTCGATTCCTTCGCCGATTACGACAGCTTCACCAAGGCCTGGCTGCAGGCGGCGCGCCGCCTGCTCAAGCCGAACGGCACGCTGTGGGTGATCGGCAGCTACCACAATATCTTCCGCGTCGGCGCCCAGTTGCAGGATCTCGGCTTCTGGATGCTCAACGACGTGATCTGGCGCAAGAGCAACCCGATGCCCAATTTCAAGGGCCGCCGCTTCACCAACGCGCATGAGACCATGATCTGGTGCTCGAAGGCGAAGGACGCCAAATACACCTTCAACTACGAAGCCATGAAGGCGCTGAACGACGATCTGCAGATGCGCTCCGACTGGACCATTCCGATCTGCGGCGGCGGCGAGCGCCTGCGCGGCGAGGATGGCGTCAAGACGCATCCGACCCAGAAGCCGGAGGCCCTGCTGCATCGCGTGCTGCTGTCCTCCACCAAGGCCGGTGATGTGGTGCTCGATCCCTTCTTCGGTTCCGGCACCACCGGCGCGGTCGCCAAGCGGCTCGGCCGCCGCTGGATAGGCCTGGAACGCGAAGAGGCTTACGCCAAGGCTGCCGAACGCCGCATCACCACGGTGCAGCCGGCAGCCCCGGATGATCTCGAACTTACCCGTTCGAAGAAGGATGAGCCACGCGTGCCGTTCGGCGCCGTGGTCGAGCGCGGCCTGCTGCAGCCCGGCGCTGTGCTGCTCGATCCCTCGGGCCGCCATGCCGCCCGGGTGCGCGCCGATGGCAGCCTGTCCTGCGCCGATGCGGTCGGCTCGATCCACAAGATCGGGGCCCATGTGCAGGGCGCCACGGCCTGCAATGGCTGGATGTTCTGGCATTTCAAGGTCGAGGGGCAGCTGAAACCCATCGACGTGCTGCGCCAGCAGATCCGCGCCGAAATGATCTGAGTTTTCAGTACCGGTTTATTAGCAGCGAGTAGTTCAACTCCATTGCGCCGAGCCTCTCCAGGTTCGGGATCGCATTGAGCCCCTCCAGGCTCACAAAGCCCGACGGACCCCATGCCGCCGGGCTCTTTTTTTGTCTGCTTTTTGTTGTTTGGGCTTAAAGCCCGACGCTGCCGATATCGAGGAACTTGCGGCGGCGCTGTTCGCGCAGGTTACCTGGTTCCTGGCCGGCCAGGCCACGGAGCTGCTGCTCCAGCGCGTCGCCAAGCGCGGCCATGGCGCTCTTGGGATCGCGATGTGCGCCGCCGATCGGCTCGCGCACCACTTCATCCACTACCTTGAGCTTGAGCAGGTCGGAAGCCGTGAGCTTCAGCGCCTCGGCGGCGTCCTGGGCCTTCTCGCCGGTGTTCCACAGAATCGCGGCACAGCCTTCCGGGCTGATCACGGAATAGACCGCGTGTTCGAACATCAGCACGCGGTTGGCGGCGGCCAGCGCCACGGCGCCGCCCGAACCGCCTTCGCCGACGATGGCCGAGATCATCGGCACGCGGATATCGAGGCAGCAATCGATGGCGCGCGCGATGGCTTCGGCCTGGCCGCGCTCTTCCGCCGCGACGCCCGGGAAGGCGCCGGACGTGTCGACCAGGGTGATCACCGGCAGGCGGAACCGTTCGGCCAGGCGCATCAGGCGGATCGCCTTGCGGTAGCCCTCGGGCTTGGCCATGCCGAAATTATGCTTCACGCGGCCTTCGGTGCCACGGCCCTTCTCATGGCCCATCACCACCACGGCGCGGCCCCGGAAACGGCCCAGGCCGCCCTGGATCGCCGGATCATCGGCAAAGGCGCGGTCGCCGGCCAGCGGCTCGTATTCGGTGATCAGCGCACCGACATAATCGGCATAATGCGGGCGGTCCTGGTGGCGCGCCACCTGGGTTTTCTGCCACGGCGTCAGCTTGCCATAGGTCGTCTGCAACTGCTGCGCGGCCTTGGTTTCCAGCCGGGTCAGTTCGTCGGCGATGTCGGTATTCCCGGCATCGGCCAGCTGCTTCAGCTCGGCGATCTTGGCCTCAAGCTCGGCGAGCGGCTTCTCGAATTCCAGGTAAGACTGCATGGCTGGATCGTCTAACACGGATCGGGGGCGCGCACAAACCTTTGCAAGATGCTGTTTATGCTTGACAATTTAGCCGTCTTGGCCGCGCCGCCGCCGCATGCTATAGCCCCCGCGCCTTCTCCCCCTCCGGCCCTGCCCAAAAGCCCATCCGAAAGCCCTAAAGCCGCCATGACCGATACCGTCCGCATCCGCCGCGCCCTGCTTTCCGTTTCCGACAAGACCAGGCTGGTGGAATTCGGCCGGGCGCTCAGCGGCCATGGCATCGAACTGCTCTCCACCGGCGGCACCTACAAGGCACTGAAAGATGCCGGCGTGGCGGTGACGGAAGTGGCCGAGCATACCGGCTTCCCGGAAATGATGGATGGCCGGGTCAAGACCCTGCACCCCACCATCCATGGCGGCATCCTGGCCTTGCGCGATGCAGACGAGCATGTGGCGGCGATGCAGCGGCACAATATCCCGCCCATCGACCTGGTGGTGGTGAACCTCTATCCCTTCGCGGCCACCGTGGCCAAGGGCGCCGATTTCCCCACCTGCATCGAGAATATCGATATCGGCGGCCCAGCGATGATCCGCTCGGCGGCGAAGAATCATGGCTTCGTCGCCGTGGTGGTGGATGTGGCCGATTATGCAGCTGTGCTGGACAGCCTGAAGACTAATGACGGCGCCACTGATCTGGCGCTGCGCCGCCGCCTGGCGGCCAAGGCCTATGCCCATACCGGCGCCTATGACAGCATGATCGCCACCTGGTTCGCGCGTCAGAATGGCGAGGATTTCCCGCCCACCCTGCTGCTTTCGGCCGAACGCAAGCAGAGCCTGCGCTATGGCGAGAATCCGCACCAGCAGGCGGCTTTCTATGTCTCGGGCGATAAGCGCCCCGGCGTTGCCACCGCGCGCCAGCTGCAGGGCAAGGAACTCAGCTACAACAACCTCAACGACACGGATGCGGCTTTCGAGCTGGTCTCGGAATTTGCTGCCAAGCCGACCATCGCCATCATCAAGCATGCCAATCCCTGCGGCGTCGCCACGGCTGACAGCCTGGGGGCTGCCTGGGATGCGGCCCTGCGCTGCGATCCGGTCTCGGCCTTCGGCGGCATCGTCGCCATGAACCGCACACTGGACAAGGCCACTGCCGAGAAGATCGGCGCCATCTTCACCGAGGTGATCGTGGCGCCCGATGCCGAGGCCGATGCCATCGAATTGCTGGCCAAGAAGAAGAATCTGCGCCTGCTGCTCACCGGCGCCATGGCCGATCCGGTGGCGCCGGGCTGGTTCGTGAAGTCGGTGGCCGGTGGCTACCTGGTGCAGACCCGCGATGCCGGCCGCATCGAAGCCGCCGATCTCAAGGTGGTGACCAAGCGCGCACCGACCGAGCAGGAACTGGCCGACATGCTGTTCGCCTTCCGCGTCGGCAAGCATGTGAAGTCGAACACCATTGTCTACGCCAAGGGTGGCGCCACCGTCGGTATCGGTGCCGGCCAGATGAGCCGTGTCGATTCCGCCCGCATCGCCTTCCGCAAGGCACAGGATTCGGCGGCAGCCGCCGGCATTGCCGACTCGCTCACCAAGGGTTCGGTGGCAGCCTCCGATGCCTTCTTCCCGTTCGCCGACGGATTGGAAGTGCTGGTGGAAGCCGGCGCTACCGCCGTGATCCAGCCGGGCGGTTCGATCCGCGACCAGGAAGTGATCGATGCCGCCGACAAGGCCGGCCTTGCCATGGTGTTCACCGGCATGCGCCATTTCCGCCACTGAGCAGGGGCCAGCCGATGTACAAGCTGTTCTATTCGCCCGGTTCGGCGGCGATGGCGCCGCAGGCCATGCTGGAAGAAATCGGCGCGGCCTATGAACTGATCAAGGTCGATACCGCCGCGCGCCAGCATGATGGCGCCGAATATCGCAAGCTCAATCCCAATGGCCGCATCCCGGTGCTGCTGGATGGCGATTTCCCGGTATTCGAAACCGCCGCGATCTGCCAGTACCTGGCCGAGCAGCACCCGGAAGCCAAGCTGATGCCGGCGGGCGGCCAGCAGCGCGCGCTGTTCCTGCAGTGGCTCACCTTCATGACCAACACGGTGCAGGTGGCTTTCCTCGACTGGTATCACCCGGACTGGAAACTGCCCGACGCCGCCGGTCAGGCGCTGATCAAGGGCGCGGCCGGGCGGGAACTCGCGCGTGCCGCGCAGGTGCTGGAAGAGGGCCTGCCGGGCGGTTCCCATGTGCTGGCGGGTGGATTTTCCGCCGCCGACATCTATCTTACCATGCTGGTGCGCTGGAGCCGTTCCATGGAACAGCCGCTCTGGCTCTGGCCGAAAATCCGCGCCGTTGCCGCCGCCACCTATCCGCGCCCTGCCTTCCAGCGCATGATGCAGAAGCAGGGCATTGCCTGGGCTGATAACTGGCCGGGCTGAGCAGTATCGCGTTAAAACAAGAAAGCCCGCCCCATGGCCAAGAAGAAGTTCAATCCTAATTCCGCTTTCGCGGTGTTCAACGTCACCTACCAGGATGGCGCCCAGACCTCGAACCGCAAGGTGCCGATCGACCGTTTCGGCCAGTTCGACGACGAGCAGGATGTCGCCACCGCCTTCATCGAGGCGCAGGACCGCGAGATCGCCGAGAAGTCCGGCCGCCCGCGCGGCCCGATCAAGCTGCTCGAACGCGTCGGCTGAGCCTTTCTATTTATTTGTCATACTGGCGAAAGCCAGTATCCCATTTCCGCTTTGATTAAATGGGACTCTCGCTTTCGCGAGAGTGACGAAAAGCGATGCGGTCAGCTTCACCGCGTCCAGGGCACCAGGCGCCATTTGTCGCCGCGCCCATCCGCTGATCTGGCTGTAAGCACCGCCTCGCGCGGCCGCTCGCAGGCGGCTTCTGGTTTGGCGATGCAGCCGCGCCAGGTCAGCCGCGCGGTATCGGCATCGAACCAGTCGGCGAAATCATAGCCGGCGCCGCCCTTTTCCTCATGGAAGAAAACCAGCACCAGGCCGTCGCGTTCCTGGCGCCATACCTCGATGCCATTCACGGTGTCGCCCGCCGCGCTCTTGTTCACGGCGGCCACATGGCGGCCATCGGGTGAGAAGCGCGGCAGGCCGACCAGCAGGGTCTCGGCGCCGCTGCGCTCATCGACCAGCGCATAGGCCTCGCCTTCGGCCAATTTGAGGCCCAGCAGCCAGTAGCCGCGCGCATTGAAACGGTAGAGCGCGTATTTGCGCACGCAGTCGCGCTGCACGTCGCGCGGCGGCTGGGCGCAGGCACGATCTTCGGCCACGCGCAGCGCGCGGCCATTGGCCAGCAGCAGCGTGAGGCCGGTGGCATCGCGCCGCGCCTTGGCTTCGGGCGAGGCCAGGAAACGTGCTTCCTGTACTTTCGCGGCACTTTCCCAGTCCGGTGCCGATTGCCACAGAAACTGGTCCAGCGGTGCTTCACTGGGTGGCGGCAGGGCCTGGCAGGCAGTCAAAAACAGCAGCAGTGAAAACACAGCAGCAAGGCGGGAAAATCCGCGTGATTGGCGGTTTTTCATACACCTCTGCGCTGCGCAACCCGCCATGCAATACCCCTCTTGCCGGAGGCTCTCCGGCGCCCCACTATATATTTATTGGATGGGGATTTTCTCTGATTTTTTGCTCAAGACCGGGCCTCGGTGTTCTCAGTTTCAGTATTTACGGGGTGGTTTGCCGGGGTCGCGCGCAGGAGGGAGAAGGTCGCATGCTGTTACCGTTGGTTTTCAACCGTATCATCAAGTCCGGCAGCCTTACTTACATCGACCCGAAGGGCCGCTGCTTCCATTATGGCACCGGCAACGCCGAATCTGATGTGGCGATCCGCGTGCATGACCGCGCCACCGAATGGCGCCTGGCGCTGAATGCGGAAGCCGAGGCCGGCGAGGCCTATATGGCGGGCCGCCTCACCATCGAGCGTGGCACGCTGTATGATTTCCTCGATCTGGTGACGCGCAATATCGGTACCGCGCCGCTGCCGTTCCATAGCCTGGCGCATGGCTTCCGCCGGCTGCTGAAATGGTGGCACCAGTGGAACGATGCCGATGCCTCCAAGCGCCGCGTGCAGCATCACTACGATCTCGATGGCCGGCTCTACGATCTGTTCCTCGATACCGACAAGCAGTATTCCTGCGCCTATTTCCCGACGCCGGAAACCACGCTGGAGCAGGCCCAGGTGGCGAAGAAGCGCCATATCGCCGCCAAGCTGCGGCTGAAGCCGGGCCAGCGCGTGCTCGATATCGGCTCCGGCTGGGGCGGCATGGCGATCTATCTGGCGCAGAATTACGGCGTCGAGGTGCTGGGCGTCACGCTCTCGGAAGAGCAGCACAAGATCGCGACGCAGCGGGCGCGCGATCTCGGCCTTGCCGACAAGGTGACATTCGAGATCCGCGACTACCGCTCGCTGGAAGGCCCGTTCGACCGCATCGTCTCGGTCGGCATGTTCGAGCATGTCGGCGTGCCGCAATTCCAGACCTTCTTCCATACCGTGCATCGCCTGCTGGCGCCCGATGGCGTCGCCCTGCTGCATGCCATCGGGCGCAGCGACGGGCCGGGCGCCACGGCGGGCTTCATCCGCAAATACATCTTCCCCGGCGGCTATTGCCCGGCCCTGTCGGAAGTGCTGCCCGAGATCGAGAAATCCGGCCTCTATCTGACGGACGCGGAAATCCTGCGGCTGCACTACGCCGAAACGCTGAAGCATTGGCGCCAGCGCTTCCTGGCGCAATGGGATAAGGCCAAGGCGCTCTATGACGAACGCTTCTGCCGCATGTGGGAGTTCTACCTGGCCGGTTCGGAAGTCACCTTCCGCCATGCCGGCCATATGGTGTTCCAGTTGCAGATGACCCGCAGCGTCGATGCGCTGCCGATCACCCGCGACTACATGCTGGATGAGGAACGCGCCATGGCAGCCACCGGCAAGCCGGTGGCTGCCCCGGTGGCGGCACGGAGCGCGTAGGGCGGAAAAAGTAGGATAATGGGACCCTCGCCTGCGCGAGGGTGACGGCAAAAACCATTTGTCATGCCCGCGCAAGCGGGCATCCCATTTTCAGTTACCGCTTCGGCTCGGCGACGCGCCACAGCATGATGAAACCGGCGGTAAGGAATACCAGCACGATCACGGCGGCGACGCGCTGGGAAGCCAGCAGGGCGGTGGCGATGCCGATCAGCATCGGCGCCAGGAAACTGGTGGCGCGGCCCGAGAGCGAGAAGATGCCGTAGAACTCGGTCAGCATGTCGGGCGGTGCCAGGCGGGCCACCATGGTGCGGCTGGCCGCCTGCATCGGCCCCATGCCCAGGCCGACCAGCAGGGCGCAGAGGAAGAAGAAGCGTTCGCCGGTGGAGCCGAACAGGCCCATCTCCGCGGTTTTCGCTGGCACGTCAAGGCCAAACAAGATGCTGCTGGTGGTGATCGAGACGATGCCGAGCGAGCCTAGCGTCACCAGGATGATCGATGCCTGCACCGTGCGCTTGGAACCGGCGCGGTCATCGAGCCAGCCGGCGGCGATCACCGAGGGTGCGGCGACCACGGTGAGAGCAATGCCGAACAGGCCGAGTTCGGTGGTGCCCCAGCCGAAGACGCCGGCGGCATAGACGCCGCCGAAGGCGATCACGGCGTTGAGGCCGTCATAATACAGCATGTAGGCGATCAGGAAGCGCAGCGTGTTGGTGTGCTGGCGCAGATGCGCCACGGTGCCGATCACGCGGCGCAGACCCTCGCGCACCACCTGGCCCAGCGGCTTGCCGCTGCCGGGCCGGTCGGGCGTGAACAGGAACATCGGCAATGCGAAGATCGCCAGCCACAGCATCGCCACCGGGCCGATAATGCGCTCGGCCTCGAAGCTGTCACGTTTCAGGCCGAGCAGGGCCTCGCCCGGCGGCGGCGTGATGCCGATCAGTTCCGGGCGCGAGACGATCAGCACCGCGAACAGCGCGATGATGCCGCCGGTATAGCCCATGCCCCAGCCGAAGCCGCTCAGGCGGCCCATGCGTTCCGGCGGCACCAGGCCGGGCAGCAGGGCGTTGTTGAAGACGATGGAATATTCCGCCGAGATATTGGCGAGCGCCAGGGCGACCAGCACCAGCCACAGCACTTCGGGTTTTCCTGGTTGCGCCAGCCACAGCGCGAAGCAGGCCAGGCCGAGCAGGGCCTGGAAGGCCAGCAGCCAGGGCTTGCGCCGGCCGCCTGCATCGGCGATGGCGCCGAGGAAGGGCGCACCCAGCGCCACGATGGCGCCGGCCGCCGCCTGGGTGAAGGCCCAGAGCGACTGGCCCTGCACCGAATTGCCCACCACCTGGGAGGTGAAGTAGGGCACGAAGATGAAGGTGGTGATGACGGTGAAATAGGGCTGGTTGGCCCAGTCGAACATCGCCCAGGAGAAACGCGCCCGCCAGGGCGCTGCGGCTGGAGCCACTTGTGCCGGGGCTGCCTGTGGTGCCGCGCCGTCCGAAACTGCCGTCATGAATTCCTCCACTATCCCGGCAGTCTACGAATCCCGGCGGCTGAAACAAATGAAACATTTGCAGAGGTGAGGCGGAAACAAGCCCCCGTCATAAACCCGGCCAACCCAATGCCAGCCGGAGATTTGAGCCATGACCCCCGAACAAGTTACCCTGGTGCAGCAGAGCTTCGCCCAGGTGCTGCCGATCCGCGAACAGGCCGCCCGGATCTTCTATGACCGCCTGTTCACCCTTGATCCCAGCCTGCGGCCGCTGTTCAAGGGCGACATGCGCTCCCAGGGTGCCAAGCTGATGAGCGCGCTGACCTTCGTGGTCGGTTCGCTGCACAAGGTGGAAACCATCCTGGACGAAGTGTCCATGCTGGCCCGCCGCCATGTCGGCTATGGCGTCGAGGAACGTCATTACGCCGTGGTCGGTTCGGCCCTGCTCGGCACCCTGGAAGAGGCTTTCGGCCCGGATTTCACCCCGTCCTTGAGCGCCGCCTGGGGCGCCGCCTACCGGCTGCTGGCCGATGCCATGATCAATGCGGCGCGCAAGGTGCCCCAGGCAGCTTAAGCAGAGGAAGCCGCTTGAAGTCGGCGCCACTCTGCCGCTATCGGTAGTCATGGCCGAGGCGCGAATCATCGTGGTCGATGACGAGGCGGGCATCCGCGAGATGCTCGCCGAGTATCTGTCCGGCCATGGCTTCGCCGTGCGGGCTGCCGATGGCGCCGCCCAGTGCCGCCGGCTGCTGGCCGAGGCGGCTGCCGATCTGGTGGTGCTGGATATCAACATGCCGGGCGAGGATGGCTTGAGCCTGGCGCGCTGGCTGCGCGGCGAGGCGGGCCTGGCCGGGATCGGCATTGTCATGCTCACGGCGGAATCGGATGTGGTGGACCGGGTTGTCGGGCTGGAAGTCGGCGCCGATGACTACGTCACCAAACCCTTCGATCTGCGTGAATTGCGCGCCCGCATCCGCACCGTGCTGCGCCGCGTGCAGGCCGCCCCGGTGGAAGCGGCGCCAGCCGCACAGCTTCCCGGGGAAGAAGTGGTGCGTTTCGGCCAGCGGCAGCTTAATCTCGCCAGCCGCAAGCTCTATGACCGCGACGGCAAGGAAATCCCGCTCACCGCCATGGAATTCGATCTGTTGCAGGCCTTTGCCCGCCATCCCGACCGCGTGTTGAGCCGCGACCAGCTGCTTGATCTGGCGCATCACGGACAATGGGAGCCGTTCGACCGCTCGATCGATATCCGCATCGCCCGGCTGCGGCGCAAGATCGAGGCCGATCCGGCGCATCCGGCGGTGCTCAAGACGGTGCATGGCGCCGGCTACCTGTTCGACAGCCAGGGTGGCCGCTGAGATGGCTGCTGCCGACCTGCCGCCGGAGGAACTGGAAGCCGAGCTGGAGCGGCTGCGGCCGCTGCTTGCCGCCTCGCTGGATGCGGTGATCATCGCCGACAAGGATGGCCGCGTGCTGGAATTCAGCCCCGCCGCCGAGCGCATCTTCGGCCGTGCGCGTGCCGATGCCCTGGGCCAGCCGATCGGTGAACTGATCGTGCCGGCGCATCTGCGCTCGGCGCATGACAACGGCATGCAGCGTTACCTCTCCGGCGAACCGCACCGCGTGCTCGGCCGCCGCATCGAGACCGAGGGCATGCGCGGCAATGGCGACCGTTTCCCGGTTGAACTGACGGTGACGGAAGTGAAGCGCGGCAAGCACCGCCTGCTGGCCGCTTTCCTGCGCGACATCACCGACCGCAAATCCACCGAAGCCGCCCTGCGCCGTAGCGAGACGCGCTACCGCCTGGCGGTGCGCGGCGCCGAGGCCGGCCTGTTTGAATGGGATCTGGTGCACAACACGGCCTATTATTCCGAGCGGCTGGAGGAGATCGTCGGCCGGCGCCAGCGCGACCTGGGTGATAATATCGCCGGCTGGCAGGCTTTCGTGCATGCCGATGACCTGCCGCTGCTGCGCGAAGAAACCCGGCGGCTGCTGCGTGGCGAGATCGACAACATGGTGCAGGAACACCGCATGGAGCGCGGCGATGGCGCCATGCGCTGGGTGCGCGTGACCGCCGCCGTGGATCGCGACAGCCAGGGCCGTGCCGTGCGCATCGCCGGCTCGCTGGCCGATATCACCGAGCGCCGGCTTTCCGAAGCCGAGATCACACGCCAGCGCGAAGCACTGCACCAGAGCGAGAAGATGTCGGCGCTTGGCTCGCTGCTGGCCGGCGTGGCGCATGAACTGAACAATCCGCTGTCCATCGTCGTCGGGCAATCGCTGATGCTGCGCGAGGCGGCGGAAGAGGGCGTAGCCGCCAAGGCTTTGGCCGAGCGCGCGGCGAAGATTGAGCTGGCGGCGGCGCGCTGCGCCCGCATCGTGCGCACTTTCCTGGCGATGGCGCGGCAGCGCCGGCCGCGGCGCGGCGCGGTGGATATCGAGGCCTTGCTGGATGAGGCTTTGGGCCTGCTGGATTATGGCTTGCGCAGCGCCGGCATCGCCGTGACGCGGCAGAATTTCGACGAACTGCCACCATTGCAGGCCGATGGCGATCAGCTGGCGCAGGTGCTGACCAACCTGATCGTCAATGCGCAGCAGGCCTTGAGCAATCATGCCGGGCCGCGCCGCCTGATCGTCCAGACCATGCCGAGTGTCGATGGCCGTTTTGCCGAGATCGTGGTGGCTGATAGCGGCCCCGGCGTGCCGGCGGAACTGCGCCGCCGCATCTTCGAGCCGTATTTCACCACCAAGCCGGCGGGCAGCGGCACCGGTATCGGCCTGTCGGTGTCCATCGGCATTGTCGAAGGCCATGGCGGCACCTTGACCATGGAAGAGAATCCCGGCCTCGACGGAATGCCGCGCGGCGGCGCGCTGTTCGCCATGCGGCTGCCATTCGGCGTGACGGCGGAAGCCGAAGCCGTGCTGCCGTTGCCGGCCGCAGGCATGGCGGGTGGCCATGTGCTGGTGGCCGATGACGACGCGGATGTGGCGGAATTGCTGCGCGACCTGCTGGTGCAGGCGGGTTTCACCGTGGATATGGCACCCGATGGCGCCGCCGCCCTGGCGCTGGCGCTGGCGCGCAATTACGACGCCATTCTGAGCGACCTGCGCATGCCAAGCCTGGATGGCCGCGCGCTGCTACAGCGGCTGGAGGCGGAAGCGCCGCATCTGGTGCCGCGCTTCGCCTTCGTCACCGGCGACACGCTCGGCCTGGGTGGCCAGGAACTGCGCAGCCTGGGCCGTCCGGTACTGGACAAGCCCTTCACCCGCGACAGTGTGCTTGCGATTCTGGCGCGGATTTTCACCCAGACTTGATTTTTCTAATCCGGGCTTGAATTCGGGCACGGGCGCCTGCTTTTGCGGCAGCCCGGATTTTGTGCCCAGCGCTTGCCAATCCCGTGTGCCCGGTGACAAACTGGTTACTTCCGGTGGCCCGGGGTGGACCAGGGCTGCCGACATAACGGGGAGACCATAGATGCTTCGTCGCACACTGTTCATCACCGCCGCCGCGCTCGCGGTTGCCGTGGCCACTGGCGCCGCCCAGGCCCAGACCAAGTGGGATCTGCCGGGCGCCTATCCGGCCGGCAACTTCCACACCAAGAATCTTGTGCAGTTCGCCGAGGATGTGAAGAAGCTGTCCGGCGGCAAGCTGGACATCACCGTGCATCCGGGCGCGTCGCTGTTCAAGGCGCCGGAAATCAAGCGCGCGGTGCAGACCGGCCAGGCGCAGATCGGCGAAGTGCTGATGGTGAATGTGGAGAATGAAATCCCGATCTTCGGCGCTGATGGCGTGCCGTTCCTGGCCACCAGCTTTGCCGATTCGGCCAAGCTGTGGAAGGCGCAGAAGCCGTTCATCGATAAGAAGCTGGCCGAGCAGGGCATGACCGCGCTCTATGCCGTGCCGTGGCCGCCGCAGGGCATCTACACCAAGCAGAAAGAACTCAATACCATTGATGACCTGAAGGGCCTGAAGTATCGCGCCTACAGCCCGGCCACCTCGCGCATCGCCGAACTGGTCGGCGCGCAGCCGGTGACCGTGCAGCAGGCCGAACTGGCCCAGGCGATGGCGACCGGCGTGATCGTTACCATGATCACCTCGGGTTCCACCGGCCGCGATATCAAGGCCTGGGAAAGCATGACCCACTTCTATGACACCCAGGCCTGGCTGCCGAAGAATCTGGTGTTCGTGAATAACGACGCCTTCAAGAAGCTGGACGCCGCCACCCAGAAGGCGGTGATGGATGCCGCCGCCGCCGCCGAGACGCGCGGTTTTGCTGCGGCCCAGGTCGAAACCGAAGAATCCAAGGCGGCCTTGGTCAAGGGCGGCATGAAGGTGGTGCCGCCATCGACCGCACTGAAGGCCGGCTTCGAGAAGGTGGGCGCCACCATGACCGAGGAATGGATCAAGAAGGCGGGCGCCGATGGCAAGGCCATCGTGGATGCCTTCAAGAAGTAAGCAGCTAGCTGCTTCGGGCGGGGGAAACCCCGCCCGAAAAGTTTCCGGGGGACAATAACAAAGGTTGCTTGCGATGCGCTCGCCACTCGATCTGCTTTATAGGGCCTGCGGCTGGATTGCCGGTTTTTTCATGGTTGCGCTGCTGATCGCCATTCTGCTCAGCATCCTGGGCCGGCAGTTCAATTTCTATATTCGCGGCATTGATGCCTATGCCGGTTATTGCATGGGCGCGGCCACTTTCCTGGCGCTGGCGCATACTTTTGCCCATGGCGAGCATATCCGCGTGACGCTGATCCTGAAGCGTTTCACCGGCAGCCCCCGGCGCGTCCTGGAATTATGGTGTGTCGCGCTTGGCATCGCGGTTTCGGGCTTTTTCGCCTTCTATGCCTGCAAGATGGTGTGGTGGAGCTGGAAGTTCAACGATATCTCCACATCCAACGATGCCACGCCGCTGTGGATTCCGCAGCTTGGCTTCGCCATCGGCAGCGTGGTTCTGTTCATCGCCATGGTGGAAGAGTTTTTCCTCGTGCTGCGCGGCAAGCCGCTGGACGATACCCCTGCTGAACTGGCGCGTACGGAGTAATCCCGCATGGATCAGATCCTGATTTCAGTTTTTCTCATCATCGCGCTGTTTGCTATCCTGGCTACCGGCCTGTGGATCGGTCTGGGCCTGGTGGCTTGTGGCTGGCTGGCCATGATGCTGTTCACCAGCCGCCCGGTGGGCGATGCGATGATGACCACCATCTTCGGTTCCAGCACAAGCTGGACCCTTACCGCGTTGCCGATGTTCATCTGGATGGGTGAAATCCTGTTCCGCACGCGATTGTCGGAAGACATGTTCCGCGGCCTGGCGCCCTGGATGACGCGGCTGCCTGGCCGCCTAGTGCATACCAATGTGATTGGCTGCACCATCTTTGCCGCCGTCTCGGGTTCCTCGGCGGCCACCTGCGCCACCATCGGCAAGATGAGCATCCCGGAACTGCGCCAGCGCGGTTATCCCGAGGATATCGTGGTCGGCAGCTTGGCCGGCGCCGGCACGCTCGGCCTGCTGATTCCGCCGTCGCTGATCATGATTGTGTATGGCGTGGCGGCGGAAGTCTCGATCGCCAAGCTGTTCATCGCCGGCGTGATCCCGGGCATTCTTCTGGCGGCGCTGTTCATGGGCTATATCGTGGTCTGGTCGCTGCTCAACCCGGACAAGATTCCGCAGCCGACCGAGAAGTTCAGCTTCGTGCAGAAAATCTGGGCTTCGCGGCATCTGCTGCCGACCGTCGGCCTGATCCTTGCCGTGCTCGGCTCGATCTATACCGGCATCGCCACCGCCACCGAGGCGGCGGCGCTCGGCGTGGTTGGCGCACTGGTTGTCTCGCTGGCGCAGGGCAGCCTGAACATGAAAACCTTCATGGAAAGCCTGCTGGGGGCCACGCGGCTCTCCTGCATGATCGGCCTGATCCTGGCCGGCGCGGCTTTCCTCACACTCGCCATGGGCTTCACCGGTCTGCCGCGCCATCTCGCCGATTGGATCAGCAGCATGGGCTTCAGCCCGGCCATGCTGATCGTGGTGCTGATGGTGTTCTATATCGTGCTGGGCTGCTTCCTGGATGGCATCTCGATGGTGGTGCTGACCATGGCGGTGGTGCTGCCGATGATCGAACGCGCCGGCATCGACCTGATCTGGTTTGGTATCTTCATTGTGCTGGTGGTGGAGATGGCGCAGATCACCCCGCCGGTCGGCTTCAACCTGTTCGTGCTGCAAGGCATGACCGGGCATCAGATCACCTATATCGCCAAGGTCGCCTTCCCATTCTTCCTGCTGATGGTGGCGGCGGTTGCGCTGATCTTCTTCGTGCCGGAACTGGTCACCTGGCTGCCGGGCAAGATGCTCGGGCCGGCCGGCTAGGGGCGGGAGAAGCAATCATGCTGCCGATCACTCGCTTCCCCAGTGAGTCGCCTGACGGCAAATCATTGGGCCGTTCGCGCACCACGGTCTATAATGGCCTGGTATTCACCGTCGCCACCGCCGATACCTACGAGCTGGACATGGCGCGCCAGACCCGTGAGGCCCTGGCCAATCTCGACCGCCAGCTCGCCGAGGCCGGCACCGGCAAGTCGCGGCTACTCTCGGCCACGGTCTATCTCATCGACATGGCGCAGAAACCGGCGATGAATGCCGTGTGGCTCGACTGGGTGGATCACGCCAATCCGCCGCAGCGCGCCTGCATCGGCGCCTCGCTGGAAGAAGGCGACATGATCGAGATCGTCGCTGTGGCGGCGACACGCTCATAACTGCCATACCCTGCGGAGGCAGGGCATCCACGAGTGTTTTTAAAAGCAACTCGTGGATGGCCCGCCTGCGCGGGCCATGACGGTATTTTGCAGCATCGTTTTAAACCCCAATCCTAAAAACTTGGCGGCGTGCAGGCGCTGATCAATTCGCAGGGCTCGCTGCCGACGGTTTTGAATCGGTGCGGCTGCTGGCTTTCGAAGTAATAGGCATCGCCGGGGCCGAGCACGCGGGTCTGGCCGGCCACCGTCACTTCCAGGCGGCCCTTCAGCACCACGCCGCCTTCCTCGCCTTCATGCTTCAGTGGCACGCGGCCAGTATCGGCGCCGGGCGCATAGCGTTCCACCAGGATCTGCAAGGCGCGGCCCGATAGATCGGCGCCAACCTGGCGGTAGCTGATCTTGCCCTTGCCGACCTGCACCAGTTCCTCGGCGCGGTAGAACGCCTTGCGCGGCGCCGGCGCTTCCAGGGAGAAGAATTCCGCCAGGCTCATCGGCAGGCCATCCAGCACGCGTTTCAAGGCGCCGACCGAGGGATTGACGCGGTTGGCCTCGATCAGCGACACCGTGGCATTGGTCACCCCGGCGCGGCGTGCCAGTTCGCGCTGCGAGATTTTCCGCAGCAAACGCACCTGTTTCAGCCGGCCGCCGATATCGATTTCGCTGTCCATCTACTCCGGCCCTGTTTCGTTGTTCAATATATTTAACAACGTTTGATTTACTGCATCAAGATCAAAGGCTTATGTGGCGGAGAAAAGCGTTGTTTCACGCGGCGCTTAAGCCGAGACTCAAGGCTTAAGGTTTTTCTCTTTCCAGCCGGAGCCGACCATGGGCCAGACCGCCCCCGTTCCCAACGACCTGCAATCCTGGTGGATGCCCTTCACCGCCAACCGCCAGTTCAAGGCCAGTCCGCGCCTGCTGGTCGGCGCCAAGGGCATGTATTACACGACGCATGATGGCCGCCAGGTGATCGATGGCTCCGCCGGCCTGTGGTGCGTCAATGCCGGCCATTGCCGTGAGCCGATCGTGCAGGCGATCCAGAAGCAGGCGGCGGAAATGGATTTCGCGCCCACCTTCCAGATGGGCCATCCCAAGGCGTTTGAATTCGCCGCCCGCCTCGCGCATCTGGCGCCGGGCGACCTCAACCATGTGTTCTTCGCCAATTCCGGTTCGGAAGCGGTGGATACCGCACTCAAGATCGCCATTGCCTATCACCGCGCGCGCGGCGATGGCGCCCGCACCCGGCTGATCGGCCGCGAGCGCGGCTATCATGGCGTCGGCTTCGGCGGCATCTCGGTCGGCGGCATTGTCGCCAACCGCAAGGTATTCGGCCCGCTGCTGGCTGGTGTCGATCACCTGCCGCATACCCATTCGCTGAAAGACATGGCCTTCTCCAAGGGGCAGCCGGAATGGGGTGCGCATCTGGCCGATGACCTGGAGCGCATCGTCGCGCTGCATGATGCCAGCACCATCGCCGCCGTGATCGTCGAGCCGGTGGCCGGCTCCACCGGCGTGCTGATTCCGCCGGTCGGCTATCTGCAGAAGCTGCGCCAGATCTGCGACAAGCACGGCATCCTGCTGATCTTCGACGAAGTGATCACCGGCTTCGGCCGCACCGGCAAGGCTTTCGGTTCCGAAACCTTCGATGTGATCCCTGACATGATGACCACCGCCAAGGGCCTGACCAACGCGGCGGTGCCGGCGGCGGCCGTACTCACCCGCAAGCATGTGCATGAAGCCTTCATGCAGGGCCCGGAACACATGATCGAGCTGTTCCATGGCTACACCTATTCGGCCCATGCCCTGGCCTGCGCCGCCGGCCTGGCGACGCTGGACCTCTACCGGGACGAAGGCATTTTCGAGAATGCCGCCAACCTGAGCGGCTATTGGGAAGACGCGGCGCACAGCCTGAAGGGCCTGCGCAACGTCATTGATATCCGCAATATCGGCATCATGGCGGCGGTGGAACTCAGCCCCCGCGAAGGTGCGCCGACCAAGCGCGGCTATGATGTGTTCGTCAAATGCTACGAGCAGGGCCTGATGTGCCGCCTTACCGGCGATACCATCGCGCTTTCGCCGCCGCTGATCCTGACCAAGCAGCATATCGACGAAATCTTCGGCATCCTCGCCAAGGTGATCAAGGACGTCGAGTAATCGACACGGCTGGCCGCCTGCGCCTCATACGCGGCGCAGGCGGTAGCCGATGCCATGATCGTTGATCAGGCAGCTCGGATGGCGCGGGTCGTCCTCGATCTTGGCCCGCAACTGGCGGATCAGCACACGCAGCGACTGGCGGTGGCTGTCGTTGTCCTTGCCCCATAATTCCTGCAGCAAAGCCTCATTCGGCACGGTGGTTTCATCCGCCTGCACCAGCCGGCGCAGCAACCGCATCTCCATGCGCGACAGCGAGACATAGCGGCTGCGGTGGCGGAAGCTCTGCTCCACCTGATCGATCACGATATCGCCATAGCAGAGGCGGCCGACTTTGAGGCAGGTGCGGCAGCGTTGCAGCAGGCTGTGCAGCCGCGCCAGTAATTCGCTGTCATCCCAGGGTGTGCTCAGCACGTCATGGGCACCGGCTTCCAGCGCCCGCACCCGCAAAGCCGCTTCGCTGCCGCGTGCCACCGCCACGATTGGCATGTCGGAATGGCTGCGGATCGCCGCCAGCAAAGCCATGCCCTGATCGGTGAGGCCATTGCCGGGCAGTTCGATCACCGCAGCCGTGCACCCGGCAGCCACCAGCAGGCCATGGTCAATAGCCTTTGGCTGTGCCTGCAACACAAGGTGATTCGACTGGGCCAGCAGGTCATGCAGGCGCTCCACAAGGGAGTCATCGAAGCCGGCCAGGAGAATTTTCGTCGTCTGGGAAGCCATACCGCAACAAATCGACCGTTTCTGGATTATAGGAAAATCCGCGAATATATCGATAGGGATTTTCCCGCTCTGATATTGTGAGTTCTATTTTATTATTTACAACATTGTGTGGAACGATGAGGAATTTCAGTATCTAGGATTGATTCCATCTATAAAAAGCACGAGTTTTTTCAATAATAAGGATGTTTTTACTTTGAAAATGTAACGCCAGCCCCTCCAATAATTTGAATAGGTCGGGCGGCTGGATAACAGGCGGCAATTTATTCTTTGCCCGGGTGATTATATCCAGCACACCAGTGTTGTTCGGTTCAATGCCCACCGAGAGGCTGTTTATGAAGCGCCCGACACCCACCTTGCAGGAACGCCATTTCCAGGAAGACGAACTCATCGTCAGCAAGACCGACCTCAAGGGCCGGCTGGTCTATGTGAACGATGTGTTCTGTTCGGTCGGCCTCTATGGCGAGGCCGAGGTGCTGGGGCAGCCACATTCCATCGTACGCCATCCCGATATGCCACGTGCCGTCTTCGCGCTGCTGTGGCAGCGCATCCAGGATGGCCGCGAGGTTTTCGCCTTCGTCAAGAACATGGCAAAGAATGGCGATTTCTACTGGGTGCTGGCGCATGTCACGCCCAGCTTCACCCTGGCCGGTGAAGTGGATGGCTACCATTCCAATCGCCGCAAGCCGCGCCGCAGTGCGCTCGGCGTGATCGAACCGATCTACCGCGAATTGCTGCGCATCGAGGCTGATAGCCAAGACCGCCGTGCCGGCATGCGCGACAGCCTGGCCCATCTCGATGCCCTGCTGGCCGAGAACCAGCAGGGCTATGACGAGTTCGTGCTCGGCCTCGCCACCAGATAAGCAAGCCGAACAGGCAACAGGGCAGCATGGGGGAGACAGGATGCTGATGATCGGGGGAGCGGCACGGCGGCATCGCCGGGCGCTGCAGGCAGTGAATGATGTGTGTGGCCGCGCGGCGCGCGGCGATCTGTCGGTGCGGGTGCTGCATGTCGCCAGCTATGGCGAACTGGCGCCGGCGCTGATCGCGGTGAACCGCCTGCTCGATCTCGCCGATGCCTTCGTGCGCGAATCAGGCGCTTCGCTGACATTGGCTTCCCAGGGCCAGTATTATCGCCCGTTCCTGGAAACCGGCATGCCGGGCAATTTCCGCCGCGGCGCCGAGATCATCAACCAGGCGCGCGAAAGCATGCGTCACCGCGCCGAGGAAACCGCGCGGCTGGAAACCGAGATTGTCGGACTGGTTTCGGCGGCGGCGGAAGGTGATCTCAGCAAGCGGCTGGATGAAGCCGGCAAGCAGGGCTTCATGCTCAGCCTGGCGCAGGGCATCAACAGCGTGGTGGAAACCACGGCTGGCGCGGTGCGCGCGCTGGGCCGTGTGATGGGCAACCTGGCGCGCGGCGACCTGAGGGCAGCGGATAGCGGCCTGCGCCAGGCCGATGATGACCGGGGCGGCGAAGGACTGAACGGGGGCGGCTACCAGGGCGAATTCGCAACGCTGATGCGCGATACCGGCGCCACCATCGCCGTGCTCTGCGATGTCAGCGAGAAGCTGGCGGGCAGCACCGAGGCACTGGAATCCGCCGCCGCCGAACTGGCGGCCGGTGGCCGCGACCTGGCCGGGCGCACCGAAAGTCAGGCGGCGACACTGGAGCAGACCGCCGCTGCGATGTCGCAACTGACCCTGACGGTGAAGCAGAACGCCGATAACGCGCAGACGTTGAACCAGTTGAGTGCGGCGGCGCGCGATGCCGCGAACAGCGGCAGCCGCACCATGCAGGAAGCGGTGGCGGCGATGGACCGCATCGAGCAGAGCGCGCAGCGCATCGTTGCCATTGTCGGCCTGATCGATGAGATTGCGTTCCAGACCAACCTGCTGGCGCTCAATGCATCCGTGGAAGCTGCACGGGCCGGCGAAGCCGGCAAGGGCTTCGCTGTCGTGGCGCAGGAAGTGCGCGCCCTGGCGCAGCGTGCCGCCAATGCCTCGCGCGAGATCAAGGGGCTGATCAACGAGACCGATCAGCAGGTCAAGGCCGGTGTGCGCCATGTGCGCGAGAGCGGCGATATCCTGGGTCAGATCACCAGCGCCAGTGGCCGCGTTGCCGCCATCGTCGATGAAATTGCCCATGCTGGCCGCGAACAGGCGCAGGGATTGCAGGAGGTGAATATCGCCGTTGGCAACCTGGATCAGCTTACCCAGCGCAATTCTGCCCTGGTTGAGGAAAACAGCGCCGCCACTGCAACGCTCACGGAACAGGCCGGCGAACTGGCCCGCATCGTTGCCTTTTTCAACAAAGCGCCGCGCGAAGGCATAGTCGGGCAAGAGCATAGCCGCCATGGGCGTACAGCATCATCATGAACAATCTGCAGGATAGCCTGCTTGCCTTCATACCCGAGGCAGTGATCACCATTGGGCCCGATCAGCGTATCATCGATTTCAACCGCATGGCGGAAAGCATCTTCGGCTATAGTCGGCGCGAGATCATCGGTCAGCCGCTCGAACTGCTGATTCCACTGCCCTCGCGCGCGACGCATCGCGAGCATGTGGCGCGCTTCGCGCAATCACATATCACTGCTTATATGATGCATAGCCGCCGCGAGGTGACCGGCATGCGGCGCAATGGCAGCCTGTTTCCCGCTGAGGCGTCGCTGCTCAAGGCCGAGCGTGACGGTGTCGAGGTGATCCTGGCGGTGCTGCGCGATGTCACCGAGCGGCGCGACGACCAGGCCCGCATGCTGGCTTCCGAGCGCAAGCACCGCGCCATCATGGAAGGCTGCCCCGACGCCATCCTGATGGTGGATATCGACAATGGCAGCATTCTGGATGCCAACCCGACCGCCGGCGAAATGCTCGGCTGCATGCCGGCGGCGCTGATCGGCCGGCGCGAGCGCGACCTGCATCCGGAAGGCAGCCGTGGCCTGGTGGAGCGCTTCGCTGCTGCTGCCATTGGCGACCGCCCGCTGGTCTACAGCACCAGCCTGTGCCATGCCGAGGGCAACCTGCTGCCGGTCGAGATCAGCGCACGGCGCATGGAACTGGATGGCCATGGCGTGCTGGCGGCTTTCTACCGCGATATCCGGCACCACAAGCTGCGCGAAGCCAAGTTGCAGCAGGCACTGGAAGAGGCGGCGGAATCGGCTCATGCCAAGAGCATGTTCCTGGCCAATATGAGCCATGAATTGCGCACGCCGCTGAACGGCATCATCGGCTTCGCGGAAATGATCGCGATGGAGATCAACGGCCCGCTCGGCAATCCGAAATACAGCGAATATGGCCGCCTGATCGTTACCAGCGCCGAGCATCTGCTCAGCCTGGTAAACGACATCCTGGATCTTTCGGCTCTGGAAGCCGGCAAGCTGCGGCTGCAGCGTGAGGAACTGCGGCTCAAGCCGCTGATAGAGGAATGCCTCACGCTGCTGCAGCCGCTGATCGATGATGGCCGCATCCTGGTGACTGTCTGCGTGCCGCCCGAGCAGTTGCTCTCCGCCGACCGCCGCGCGCTGCGCCAGATGCTGCTCAACCTGATCGCCAATGCGGTGAAATACACGCCCGAGGGCGGCAGCATCGCCATCGAGGCAGTGCGGGCGGAAGACGGCCTGCGTATCGATGTCTGCGATTCCGGCCCCGGCATCGCCGCCGATATGCTGCAACAAGTGCTGGAACCGTTCGGCATCATCAACAATGCCTATACCCGCCGTCATGGCGGCGCCGGCCTCGGCCTCTCGATCACCAAGCGGCTGGCCGAACTGCATGGCGGCAGCCTGGTGCTGGCGCGCATCGATCCGGCACGCGGCGGCACCCGTGCCTCGCTGTGGTTTCCGCTGTCTCCGGCTTGAAGTATGGATCGGGCAGACGCCATACTCGCGGCAAAGCGGGAGGGCGCGCATGAACAGCGGCATGCATGAATTCTTGGCCCAGGATCGGGTGATCTGGGGCCAAGCGGCGGAAAAGGCCGTGGTCGAGGAAGCCGACCGGCGCGGCGCGCGGCGGGTATTCATCGTCACCAGCAAGACATTGAACCGCACCACCGATGCGGTGGAAAAAATTCGCCGTGCACTCGGTGAACGCCATGCCGGCACCTTCGATGAATGCCGCGAGCATACGCCACGCCCCAGCGTGATCGCCTGCGCCGATGCGGTGCGCGAAGCCAAGCCGGATCTGATCCTCACCTTCGGCGGCGGCACGGCAATCGATACCGTGAAAGTGGCGCTGATCGCGCTGGCCCATGGCCTTACCAATCCGCAACAGCTTGATGACTACCATCTGCGCGCCAATCCCGATGGCACGCGCTTCATTCCGGTGGTGAAGCCGCCGCCGATGCGCCAGATCGTGCTGTCCACCACGCTTTCGGCGGCTGAATTCTCCAATTTCGGCGGCTGCACCGATCCGGTGCGGCAGATCAAGCATGGCTATGTCGGGCGCGAGATCGGCGCCGCCAGTGTCATCCTCGATCCGGCGGTGACGGTGCATACGCCGCAATGGCTGTGGCTTTCCACCGCCATCCGCGCCATCGACCATTCAGTCGAGGGCATCTGCTCGATCCAGCCCTCGCCGCTGATCGAGGCGACGTCATTGCAGGCGCTGCGATTGTTCTCGACGGCCTTGCTCGGCAGCATGCGCGATCCCAATGACATGCAGGCGCGGCTCGATTGCCTGCAGGCCGCCTGGCTTTCCGGCATCGGCATTATGCGTGTGCCCTATGGCGCCAGCCACGGCATCGGCCACAGCCTTGGCGCCGTCACCGGCATGAGCCATGGCCACACTTCCTGCATCATGCTGCCGCATGTGATGCGCCATAACCGCGACGTGACGGCGCCGCAGCAGGCGCGCATCGCCGAAGTGCTGGGCCGCCGCGATGGCGATGCGGCGCAGGCCGTGGCCGATATGATCGCCGCGCTGGGCCAGCCGACGCGGCTACGCGACCTTAAGGTGGAGAAAAGCCAGTTCGCCAAGATCGCGGAAGGCGCGATGGAAAATCTCTGGGTGCGCACCAACCCGAAGCCGATCAAAGGCCCGGAAGACCTTGTGGCTCTGCTCGAAGCTGCCTGGTGAAGGGCGCTACCTGATCCGCGCCGCGTAATAGGCTTTCAGGTCGAGGAAGCGTTGCCAGAAGCCGGCGATGCGGCGACCTTCCGCTGCCAGCACCAGCGTATCCAGATGGGTGTGCCAGCCGGGGCCGACATTCTGCATCAGCTCGGTAGTGAGGCGGCGATGGGTCAGCACCAGGCGGACCTTGCCGCCAGCCTGCTCTGTCAGTTCGAAGGTCACTTCCGAAACCGGCTGGCCAGCTTCGCTGCCATCCTCGCCCCAGGTGAAGGCCAAGAGGCGCGGCGGCTCAAGCTGCGTGATGCGGCCCAGCAATGTGGCGCCATCGCAGCCGCAATACTCGGCCGGCGTCGGGTCCGGCTCGCTGCTTAAAGTCCCATTCCAGAATTCCAGCGCCACTTTGCCGCCCAGGCGCAGCTCCATCGGCCCGCCAGCCAGCCATCGGGCGCGCAATTCCGGCTCGGTGATGTAGCGCCACACGCGTTCCATGGGGCCGGGCAACAGGCGGGTGAAGCGCACCGCGCCGGATTCCAGCACCTCGCCATAATCATGGCTGTTCAGCACGGGCGCGGCCTGGTTCATGGCGTGTCGTCCTTCATGAGTTCAGCTTCCAGGGTATCGAGTTTCGGCCCCCAGAAGCGCCGCACCCCTGCCAGCCATTGCTCCATGGCGGCGAAGCCGGCGGGGTTGAGGGCATAGATGCGGCGCTGCGCATCCACCTGCTGCGTCACCAACCCGGCCTGGCGCAGCACCTTGAGATGCTGCGACACGGCGGGTGCGGAGAGCGCGAAACGCTGCGCAATCGAGCCGGCCGGCAGGGGGCCGGGGCCGAGCAGTTCGATGATCTGCCGCCTCGTGGGATCAGAAAGCGCCGCGAAAGTCTCCATGGCGGCTTTATTTCATATTATACTTAATTAAGTCAAATAAAAATTAATCACGCCGCAAAGCGATCCAGGTCGCCAGGCCGGCAGTGCTGGCGGTCAGCAGGCTACCCCAGGCCATGTCCACCAGGGTCACGGCTACCGGCCAGCCGACGATGGTTGCCTGGTTGGTGAGATCATAGGTGCCATAGGCGACCAGGCCGAAGCCTGCGCCATGCAGCACGGCCCGCCTGGCGGAGGCAGCAACGAGCGCCGGCCGCAGCACGAACCAGGCAACACCGGCTGCGTAGAGCAGGTAGAAGCCGATGGCCGCCCACAGCACCGGCATGTCGTTCAGCCTGTCGCCCAGCAGCGGACGATAGAAAGCGGGGGCGGCGAGGCTGAGCCAGATGGCATCGGCAAAGGCCATCAGCAGCAGCAGAGCCAGGGTGGCGGTGGCGAAGCGGCGGCGCGTGAGAGATGCAGTCATGCCGGCATTTAGAAGCCGACATGCCATCACGGCAAGGACTCAAATTCGCGTGACATCGGTGATCCAGGCGCTTGCGCCGCCATGATCATTTCGGTGTGCGGCCGCCTACTTCGGCTGCGGCACAATGCGCAGATAGGGTTTCGGCGCCTGCCAGCCGTCGGGATATTTCTCCTTGGCTTCCTCGTTGCTCACCGAGCCGGCGATGATCACATCCTCGCCCTGCTTCCAATTGGCCGGCGTCGCCACCTTATGCTTGGCGGTGAGTTGCAGACTGTCCACCAGGCGCAGGATCTCGTCGAAATTGCGCCCCGATGTCATCGGATAGGCGAGCTGCGCCTTGATCGCCTTGTCCGGCCCGACGATGTAGACCGTGCGCACGGTGAGGTTATCCGCCGCCGTGCGGCCCTGCGAGGATGCGCCGGCATCTTCCGGCAGCATGTCGTAGAGCTTGGCGATGTTGAGATCGCCATCGCCGATCAGCGGATAATCCGGCAGGAAGCCGGTGACATCCTTGATATCGCCAACCCAGCGATGGTGGTCGCTTACCGGATCGACGCTCAGGCCCAGCACCTTCACATTGCGCTTGTCGAATTCCGGCTTCAGCTTCGCCACCGCGCCAAGCTCTGTGGTGCAGACCGGGGTGAAATCCTTCGGATGCGAAAACAGGATCGCCCAGCCCTCGCCGACATAATCATGGAACTTGATGCGGCCCACCGTGGTATCGGCCTCGAAATCCGGTGCCTTGCTGCCAATGCGCAAACCCATGGTTTCCTCCTGCTGCTGCTTCGCCGAGTGCTGCTTTATCGAAGCATTGAAAGTAGGGCGCGGAAGCCGCGCGGAAAAACAAAAGTTTTTTGTCGGCCACATGAAACCATGCTTCCGCATAAAAGCGGCGTAACGTTTTTGCCTCAGGCCAGCGCGCCGGCCGGAATATGGGTGATGGTCACATCGGGCTCGCCGCTGGCCGGTGGCGGCGCCGCCCCGATCCAGTCGCAGACGGTAATGCCGATCAGGCCGCTGACCAGTCCATCGGCTTCCTCGGCCAGCGGCAGCATCAGGCGGCCGCCGCGCGCGAAGCGGTCGGTCAGGCGATAGATCATGCCATGCATGTACAGGATATGGCCCTGCTCCGGCAAAGGCCGCCAGCGTTGCATTGTCGCCGCCAGGGTGTGGGCCGGCATACTTTCATCGAGCCAGGTATTGCGCATACTGCTGCGGTTGAGGCGGTCGCGGAACACGGCTTCGATCTGTTCGCCAGCCAGGCGGTAGCGATAGCGCCAGTTGCTGCCATCGGCACCGGCGGCTGCCACGCAATCGACCAGGAACAGATACGGCAAGGCCCAGGGGATATGCAGCGGATCGATATCGCTGCGCCGGGGCATCATGCGGCCCTGGCGGCGGCTGAGCCAGTAATCCGCCAGATGCCGCAGCATCGGCTCGGCGATCATGCCGAAATGGCTGGCGGTTTCATGCCGCTCGGCCAATACCGGCTGCATACCGGGTTCGGATGGCAGGGATTCCGGCGACGGAGAGAAGGGCGGCGGCATGGCCGAATGGCGTGTCCTGATCGTGCGATCAGCGAGTCTATCGCGGCGGATGTACCATCGCATCCGGAAATCCCGCAGCCAGGACGGGAATATGAAAAAGGCCCGGCTGGAACAGCCGGGCCTTGCTCGAAATGTAGACCGTATGCGGCTTACTTCTTGGTGTTGGCGAAGTAGCTGGTCATCAGGTTCTTGTAGTCCGGGATATGGTCGGCCAGCAGCTTGGCCAGGCCTTCGATATCGTTGCGCCAGTCGCGATGCAGCTCACAGGCAACGCCGAACCAGTTCATCAGCTGCGCACCGGCCTGGCTCATGCGGTTCCAGGCCGCCTGCTGGGCGATCTCGTTGAAGGTGCCGGAAGCATCGGCCACCACGAAAACCTCGAAGTCTTCTTCCAGGGCCGAGAGTGCCGGGAAGGCAACGCAGACCTCGGTGACCACGCCGGCGATGATCAGCTGCTTCTTGCCCGTCGCCTTCACGGCCTTGACGAAATCCTCGTTGTCCCAGGCGTTGATATTGCCGGGGCGGGCGATGTAGGGCGCATCCGGGAACATCGCCTTCAGTTCCGGCATCAGCGGGCCGTTCGGGCCATCCTCGAAGCTGGTGGTCAGGATGGTCGGCAGGTTGAAAAACTTGGCCAGGTCGGCCAGCGCCATCACGTTGTTGCGGAACTTGTCCGGGTCGATATCGCGCACCAGGGAGAGCAGGCCGGCCTGGTGATCGACCAGCAGCACGGCGGCGTTGTTCTTGTCGAGGCGGTTATACTTCTTGCCCATGATCGTCATCCTTTTGCGGTTGAGAGCGGTGTCTCGGGGTTTCGTTTCATCTCTGGCGGCGGTGTCGTTCGCCGGTGAGAGAACCCTACGCAAAAGCGGCGCTGAGCATTAGCCGGGTTGTCCCGGACCTATTGTCCGGCACAACAGAACAATCATTTCTTCGGTTTGCGGGCAGGTTTCGCCGCCCGGCGCAGCCAGGGCGGCGTGCCGGCGAAGCTCGCCGCCAGATGGTCGATCATGGCGCGCAGCTTGCGCGGCATGTGGCGGCTCGGCGGATACACGGCATGGATCGCATCGGGCAGCGGCCGGATCTGCGGCAGCAATTCAATCAGCGCGCCGCTCTCAATCGCGCGGGCCAGGATGAAGCGCGGCAGCACGATGATGCCAAGGCCGGCTATCGCCATGTCGCGCATCGCCTCGCCGTTATTCACTACCAGGCGGCTGCTGGTTTCCACCACGCGGGGATCGCCGCCGGGCTTCTCCGGCTCGAAGCGCCACAGCCGGCTGGCATGGGCATTGGCATAGTCGATGCTGGCATGGCCGGCCAGATCGGCCAGGGTTTTCGGGGTGCCGTGCTTCTTGGCATAGGCCGGGCTGCAGCACACCACGCGGTCGCTGTCGCAGAGCTTGCGCGCCATCAGCGCGGAATCGCCAAGCCGTCCGATGCGGAGCGCCAGGTCATAGCCGCCGCCGATGATATCGACGGCGCGGTCGTCGAAATCCAGCGCGATCTCAAGCTGCGGGTGCTTGAGCGCGAATTGCGTGATCACGGGGGTCAGGTATTCCACGCCGAAGCTGATCGGCGCCGTCATGCGCAGGCGCCCCAGCAGCGGCCCATCGGCATGGGCGGCATCGTCCACGGCCTGGGCGATGCCGTCAGCCAGCGGCGACAGGGTCTCGAACAACTCGCGCCCGCGCTCGGTCGGCGCCACCTGCCGCGTCGTGCGCCGCAGCAGTTCCACGCGCAAGCTGTTCTCCAGATTGCGCACGCGGTCGCTGATCACGGATTTCGCCACGCCAAGCCGGGTGGCGGCCGCCGTGAAACTGCCGGCCTTCACCACCTCAAGAAACGCCAGGATGTCGTCGTAACGCTGGGTCATGCGGCATGGTCGCAGTGCCGCGCACAAAAGAAAAGGCCCGGTGTTGCCACCGGGCCTTCCTTGTACTCCCGAACGGGGAGAGCAGCGGGACTTAGAAGTCCATGCCGCCCATGCCGCCCATACCGCCCATGCCGCCCGGGGCGCCGCCCGGAGCAGCCTTCGGCTCCGGCTTGTCGGCGACCATGGCTTCGGTGGTGATCAGCAGGCCGGCCACCGAGGCGGCGCCCTGCAGGGCGACGCGCACGACCTTGGTCGGGTCGATGACGCCGGCCTTCACCAGGTCGGTGTATTCTTCGGTCTGGGCGTTGAAGCCCCAGCTGGTGTCCTTGGACTCGAGCAGCTTGCCGGCAACCACGGCACCGTCAACGCCGGCATTCTCGGCGATCTGGCGCACCGGAGCCTGCAGGGCGCGGCGGATGATTTCCACGCCATGCTTCTGGTCCGAGTTCTCCACCTTCACCTTGTCGATGGCGCGGGTCGAGTACAGCAGCGCGGTGCCGCCGCCCGGCACGATGCCTTCTTCGACCGCGGCGCGGGTGGCGTGCAGGGCGTCGTCAACGCGATCCTTGCGCTCCTTGACCTCGATCTCGGTGGCGCCGCCGACCTTGATGACGGCCACGCCGCCAGCCAGCTTGGCCAGACGCTCCTGCAGCTTCTCGCGGTCGTAGTCCGAGGAGGTTTCCTCGATCTGCGCCTTGATCTGGCCGCAACGGGCTTCGATGTCCTTCTTCTTGCCGGCGCCGCCGACAACGGTGGTGTTTTCCTTGTCGATGGTCACCTTCTTGGCGGTGCCCAGCATCTGCAGGGTCACGGTCTCCAGCTTGATGCCGAGATCTTCCGAGATCAGCTGACCGCCGGTCAGGATCGCGATGTCTTCCAGCATGGCCTTGCGGCGGTCGCCGAAGCCAGGAGCCTTGACGGCGGAAACCTTGAGGCCGCCGCGCAGCTTGTTCACCACCAGGGTGGCCAGCGCTTCGCCTTCCACGTCTTCCGCGATGATCAGCAGCGGACGACCGGTCTGCACCACGGCTTCGAGCACCGGGAGCATGGCCTGCAGGCCCGACAGCTTCTTCTCATGCAGCAGGATGTAGGGGTTTTCCAGCTCGCAGAGCATCTTCTCGGCGTTGGTGATGAAGTACGGCGACAGGTAGCCGCGGTCGAACTGCATACCCTCGACGACGTCGAGCTCGGTCTCCAGGCTCTTGGCTTCCTCGACGGTGATCACACCCTCGTTGCCGACCTTCTCCATCGCCTTGGCGATCATGCCACCGATTTCGGTGTCGCCGTTGGCGGAGATGGTGCCGACCTGGGCCACTTCCTTGGCGCCGGCGATCTTCTTCGAGCGACCCTTGAGGTCTTCGACGATCTTCTCGACCGCGAGGTCGATGCCGCGCTTCAGGTCCATCGGGTTCATGCCGGCGGCAACGGCCTTGGCGCCTTCGCGCACGATGGCCTGGGCCAGCACGGTGGCGGTGGTGGTGCCGTCGCCGGCCTGGTCATTGGCCTTGGAAGCGACTTCGCGCACCATCTGCGCGCCCATATTCTCGAACTTGTCGGAAAGCTCGATTTCCTTGGCGACGGTGACGCCGTCCTTGGTGATGCGCGGGGCGCCGAACGACTTGTCGAGCACCACGTTGCGGCCCTTCGGGCCCAGGGTCACCTTGACGGCGTTGGCGAGGATGTCCACGCCGCGCAGCATCTTGTCGCGGGCGTCGGAGCCGAAGCGAACGTCTTTAGCAGCCATAATCGTTTCTCCTTAAGAGACTGTGCTTTTGGAATAGGGCGCTGACTTAAGCGGCCTTGGACTTCTTGGCGGGGGTGCCTTCGATCACACCCATGATGTCGGACTCCTTCATGATCAGGAGATCATCGCCATCGATCTTGACTTCGGTGCCGGACCACTTGCCGAACAGCACGCGGTCGCCAACCTTGACGTCCAGCGCCTGCACCTTGCCGGCCTCATCGCGGGCGCCCGGGCCAACGGCGACAACGTCGCCCTGCATCGGCTTTTCCTTGGCGGTGTCCGGGATGATGATGCCACCAGCGGTGCGCTCTTCCTCGGCTACGCGCTTCACCACCACGCGGTCGTGCAACGGACGAAACTTCATGCAATCCTCCTCTGTGATATCGCTAGGGCCCATGGGCCCAGGGTAAAAATC
The DNA here is from genome assembly GCF_965278975.1 of Ferrovibrio sp. Taxonomy (GTDB): domain Bacteria; phylum Pseudomonadota; class Alphaproteobacteria; order Ferrovibrionales; family Ferrovibrionaceae; genus Ferrovibrio. Next base: position 1,122,089 of record NZ_OZ257126.1, on the reverse strand, counting down.
CTGAAGCCAACCCTCCCGCCCTCATCTTAAGTTGTTGAAAAACAACAGATCGAGGCGGTTTGTTAGCACTCCCCCCAGGAGAGCGCCAACTACCTAGGGATTCCCGGCACGACTGTCAAGGTGGCCGCCTTGATTCCGCATACGGATCAGCCCGTCTTATCAAAAACTGACATGACTCAGCCGGGCCCGCTGTATAGATAGTCGGGCTACACGCTCCAGCATGTAGCCCATGATCTCGATACGTTCATATATGGTGATAATGATCAGCGCCCTTGTGGCGCTGGTGGTGTCGTTGCAGCTTTTTGCCGCCTATTCGGAATACCGCAATATGGTGGTGGAGCGTGGCCGGACCCTGGCTTTCGCGGCCGAAAGTGCTGCCCTGCGCATCGAGAGATTCCTGTCCGATACGGAAATCGCACTGAGCAGCGTGGCCGACAGCGACGGCGTCGCGGCCCTGGACCCGACCCGCTGCCAGGAAGCCTTCCAGAATTCCCTGCGTTTTCTCACGCAATTCAGCAATATGACGACGGTGGACCGCACCGGCAGGGTGGTTTGCAGCGCCGCCCCGATTCCGCCGGGTGAAACCCCCAGCATCGATCCGCAATATTACCTGTCGAAATTGCTGCAGCGGCCCGAATTCACTGTCGGCGAACTCAATCCCAAGGGCACGGTCACCGGGGTGATGCATGTCGCGCTGGCCTATCCGATCGGGCCGGCCTATCCGGACGATATCGGCGCGGCGCTCGGCGTTGTCGCCGGTGCCATATCCTTCAGTCTTGATCCGCACCGGCTGCCATTGCTGCTGCCGCGGCTTCCCGGGGTTGAGGCTTATGTCGTATCGCCGAAAGGCATGGTCGTGCTGGCGAGTCCGGAAGTGCAGGACGCCATCGGCAAGCCTTTGCCAAAAGGCCTGGAACTGGACCCGGCGGCGAAGGGTGCGATATGGCGTGAGAATACCGATGGGCCGGGTCATCAAGCCTACATCGTCGCGCAGATGCATGTTCTGAACAAATCCGACTGGAAGATTCTGGTGGTACAGCAGCGCGATGCCGCGCTGCTGCAGGCCAGGCAGGCTTTCTGGCACCGCATTGCCGTTGAAGCCGTAGTTATGGTGCTGCTGATTTGCATCGCCGGCTTGCTGAGCCGCGAGATTTATCATCCCATGGCAGCCTTGGCCAAAGCCCTGGACCGTATCCGTGACGGAAGCGAAGCTGCCCGTATCAAGGTTGCAGGGCTTCGCGAGGTCCGGCTGATTGCTGCCAGTGCAAACCGCATGCTTGATGCCCTGGGGCAGCGCCAGGAGGATCTGCGCCAGCGCGAAGAACGGCTCACTCTTGCCTTTGTCGGCAATCGGGATGGCGTATGGGATTGGCATATTCCAAGCGGTTGCGTCATTCACAGTGATCGCCTGGTATCCATGCTTGGCTATGCACCGGGCGAATTGAAGCCGGAAGCCACCACATGGAATTTCCTGGTGCACCCGGATGACCGTGCGGCGGCACTGGCCAGGCTGCGGAGCCATACAGCCGGCGAAACCGCCACCTACAGGAGTGAGCACCGCATGCTCACCAAGGATGGGCAGTATAAATGGATTCTGGATCGCGGCGCGGTGGTGGAACGCGATGTGACCGGATTGCCGCTGCGTGCGGTCGGGACCTATTCCGACATTGATGCCCGCAAACAAGTGGAAGAGCGCCTGCTGCAGGCCGGCGTGGTATTCGACAAATCACCGCAGGCGATCGTCGTCACCGACGCCAACAACATCATGCGCCATGTCAATCCGGCCTTCGAGCGGGTGACCGGCTATACCGCCGAGGATGCCATCGGCCAGCGGCCATCGCTGCTTTCCTCCGGCCGGCAAAGCGGCGAATTCTATGCCGAAATGTGGGCCGCCATTGAGCGCGATGGCGAGTGGGGCGGTGAAGTCTGGAACCGGCGCAAGGATGGCAGCATCTACTGCGAATGGCTGTCGATATCGCAGATGCGGCAGGGCGATACGGTCACCGGCTATATCGGCATGTTCATCGACATCACTGAACGCAAGAATGCCGAGGCGCTGGTGCAGTGGCAGGCGGATTTCGATCCGCTCACCCGCCTGCCAAACCGCCGGCTGGTGTTGGATCGTATTGACCGCGCTACCCGGCAGGCCATGCGGGATCATAGTGATGGCGGCGCGGTTCTGCTGCTCGATCTGGATCATTTCAAGGAAGTGAACGATACCAAGGGCCATCTTGTGGGTGATGCGTTGCTGCAGGAAGTGGCGCGGCGGCTGCAGTCGGTTCTGCGCGATACCGATACGGTGGGCCGGCTTGGTGGTGACGAGTTTGTGGTGCTGCTGCCCTATCTGCCGCAGGAAGCCGTGCCGGGCGTGATCGAAAAGCTGCGGGCAGTGCTGGGTGCTCCGCTTTCGCTTGACGGCAGCGACATGCAGATATCCAGCAGCATCGGCGTGGCGATGTTCCCCGGCGATGCCGAAGATCCGACCGCCCTGCTGCGCATGGCTGATACCGCCATGTACGCTGCCAAGAAAGCCGAACGCGGCAGCTGGCATTTCTTCGCGCCATCCATGCAGCACGAGACCGAGCAGCGACTGGCCTTGCTGAGCGATTTGCGCCGCGCCATCGCACAGGAAGAATTCGAACTATTCTACCAGCCGATCCTGCGGCTGCAGGATGGTGCCGTGAGCAAGGCCGAGGCGCTGCTGCGCTGGCGGCATCCGCAGCGGGGTTTGGTATCTCCGGGTGAATTCATCCCGTTGCTTGAGGAAAGCGGCTTGATTCACGACGTTGGTTTCTGGGTGATCGAGCAGGTGCTGCGTGACCGGACAACCTTGCTGCAGGCCAGATGCAACATCGAGCTGGCGGTAAATGTCTGCACCAAGCAGTTCGATCGCGACGATTTCGTGCCGCGTGTCGCCGCTTTGCTGGAAAAACACTGTATCTGGCGCTCCATCACGCTGGAAGTGACCGAAAGCATGGCGCTCAATGATGCCTATGAAGCCCATACCAAGCTGGAACAGCTGGTTGCCGCCGGCGCTTGTATCGCACTGGATGATTTCGGCACCGGCTATTCCTCGCTCAGTTATCTCACCACCCTGCCGGTGCAGGTACTGAAGATCGATCGCAGTTTCCTGATGGGAGCCGAGACGGATCCAGCCCTGGCGCGCTTGGTGCGTGCCATCGTCGATCTCGGGCATGATCTCGGCCTGCAGGTGGTGGCGGAGGGCGTTGAAACCGAATCCCAGGCGGACGCCCTGCGTGACATGCAGTGTGATCTTGGCCAGGGCTACCTGTTCAGCAAGCCGCTCCCCCTGGCGGATTTCATGCAACGCTATGCTTTGCAGCTGGAAACAGCGTAGATTGTCGGGATGCCGACGCTCGATGACCTGCCGACCCCTAGCCTGATTCTCGACCTTGCCCGCCTGGAGCGGAATGCCCGGCGCATGCGCGAACGGGCGGCTTTACTCGGGGTGCAACTCCGGCCGCATCTCAAGACCGCCAAATCGGCCAGGGTGGCCAAGCTGGCCCATGACGATGCATTCGGCCCGGTCACGGTCTCGACCCTGGCGGAAGCCGCCTATTTCGCCCGCGAGGGCTTCACCGACATTCTCTATGCCGTTGGCATCGTGCCGGCCAAGCTGGAGCAGGCCGCCAGTATCATGCAGGGCGGTGTCGATCTGAAGCTGATCACCGATGACGTGGAGGCGGCCGCAGCGATTGCCGCACGCGGCCGGGCGCTGGGCGTAACCTTCCGCGTCATGATCAAGATCGATACCGGACTCGGCCGCGCCGGCATCGCGCCGGATGCCGACCTGCTGCGGCCGCTGGCGGATGCGCTCTCGCAGCCGGGCAGTGAGCTTGCCGGCGTGCTGACCCATGCCGGACATTCCTATCATGCCAAAAGCCCGGTTGAGATCGCGGCGATTGCCGAGGCCGAGCGTGCCGGCGTGGTGCGGGCTGCCGAAAGGCTGCGCGGCTTCGGCCATGCCTGCCCGATTGTCTCGGTCGGTTCGACGCCGACTGCGCTGTTCGCCGAGAGCCTCGCCGGCGTCACTGAAATGCGGCCGGGCAATTATGTGTTCTTCGATCTGTTCCAGGCCAGCCTGGGCACCTGCGCCATGACTGATATCGCGGTTTCCGTGCTGGCTTCGGTCACCGGGCGGCATCGCTTGCGCAATCATCTGCTGATCGATGCCGGCGGCCTGGCGCTGTCGAAGGACATCGGTGCCAACGAGCATCGCCCGCATACCGGCTATGGCCTGGTCTGCCTGCCCGGTGGCGCCATGCCTTTGCCCGGCCTGGCGGTGACCGATGTGCACCAGGAACATGGCCTGATCGGGCCCGCCGATCCTGCCGCGCACCAGGCCAGCCTGCCGTTCGAGCGTTTCCCGGTCGGCAGCCGGCTGCGCGTGCTGCCGAACCATTCCTGCATGACCGCGGCGATGTATGACCGCTATTATGTCGTTTCCGGCCAGCCGGGCGACAACGGCGCCATCATCGCCGAATGGGACCGCGTCAACGGCTGGTGAGGCGCCCGTGGATGACGCCTTCCGCACCAGTATCGGTCACCAGGGGCTGCATACGCTCTATGATTACTGGCGTGAATTGAAAGCTGGGCGCACGGCACCGCCGCAGCGCTCCAGCTTCGATCCGCTGCGTTTCGGTCCGCTGCTGTCCTCGCTGATCATCAATGAGGCGCTGCATGGCCAAGCCGCCGATGGCGGCGTGCGTTTCCGCATCCGGCTTGAGGGCGATGATATCGTGCGGGCGCGCGGCTCTTCCGCCAAGGGGCGCTATCTCGACGAGCCGGGCGTGCTGCTGCTCAACCCGGAAGCCACGATTAATGAGTATCGCGGTATCGTGGCCAGCGGCCAGCCCTCCTACAGTGAAGGCCGTTTTCATTATGCGCAGCACCGCTATGGCCGCATGTACCGGCTGGCGCTGCCTTTCGCCGGGCTTGAGCATCCCGAGCGGGTGGATTTCCTGTTCGTCGATTTCCGCTACGAAATCTGATCAGGGCTTCCCTCCAGATCAGGGCTTTCTGGGCGCCCCAATCGCATAGGTCATGGTGGCCTGGGCCACCGGCGCATCGTTGCCCAGGGCATGGAACAGCACCTCGCCGAAGGCCAGGCTGCGGCCCAGCCGCATCACGCGCGCATCGCAGAGCAGGTCGGTATCGATGGCGGCGCGGAAAAAGCTGGTATTCTGGCTCACCGTTGCCATATCGGCGAAACCATCGCGGGCGGTGGAAACCGCGAAAGCCATGGCGGTATCGGCCACCGCCATGATCGCGGGGCCTGAGACCGCGCCGCCGATGCGCTGAAGCCGGGAGTTGTTCGGCAGCCGCAGCCGCACATGGCCCTTCTCCAGGCTCTCGAAACGCAGGCCCAGCTCGTTGATCCAGGGCGGGAAATTCTGCGTCAGGATGGCGTCGGCCTCGGCCTTGGTCAGCATGCTCATGTGTCGCACCTCTCCATGCATCGACTATAGCCGAGTTCGGCGCAAGAGCGCTTCATCTTGATATGGAATCATCTGTGTTTAGCCTGGAGACGGCAGGCCACCAGGAGGAGCGCGCAGCAGGTACCTTGCGGTACCTGCAAGCGTTTCGACGCCGTGGATGCCGCCTCCAGGCTAAACCCTTCGGGCCGCTGGTATCCGGCCTTTTGGTGCGTCGCGCGGCTTGCCCGTAGCCCCACTACGCGCTGCGCCGCGCTCCTACCAGAAGGCCGGATACCAGCGGCGCCGGCGGTTCCATATCAATATGAAACGCTCTAAAACAGCGGCCATGACCGAAGTGAACTCCCGCCGCGTCGCCGCAGCCCTGCTGCAGGCGGTGCTGGAACGCCGTCGAGCGCTTGATGAGGCCATGGCCGATCCGGCGCTTGGCTTTGCCAAACTGCCGGATCGCGACCGTGGCTTCGTGCGCCGCCTGGTGGCCGGCACGCTGCGCCGCCTCGGCCAGGTGGATGCGCTGCTGAAGGGTTTTGTCGAGCGGACACCGAAGGGCCTGCCGCTGCATGCCATGCGGCTCGGCCTCTGCGACCTGCTGTTCCTCGGTACGCCGCCGCACGCCGCCGTATCCGCCGCCGTCGAAATCCTGCCCCAGGGCGCCAAGTCGCGCGGCCTGGTCAATGCCGTGCTGCGCCGCGCCGACCGCGAGGCCGCCGCCGTGATCGCCGCGCAGGATGAAGCCCTGCTCAATACGCCCGGCTGGCTCAGGCGGCGCTGGGAAGCGGCTTGCGGCAAGGAGGTGGCGCGCGACATCATGCGGGCGCATCTGGCGGAGGCGGCGCTGGATATCACCGTGAAGGGCAATGCCGAAAGCTGGGCTGCGCAGCTCAACGCCGTGCTGCTGCCCAATGGCAGCCTGCGGCGGCTGGAGGGCGGCGCGGTGGATGGCCTGCCGGGATTCAATGACGAAGCCGGCGCGCAATGGTGGGTGCAGGATGCCGCGGCGGCCTTGCCGGCAAGGCTGTTCGGCGACCTGAACGGCAAACTGGTGGCCGATCTCTGCGCCGCGCCGGGTGGCAAGACGGCGCAGCTGCTGTCCATGGGTGCCGAGGTCTATGCCATCGACCGTTCCGAGCCGCGTTTACAGCGGCTGAAGCGCAACCTGACCCGACTCGGCCTCAAGGCCCGCGTGCGCACCGCCGATGCGGCGGTCTGGACGCCCGATGAAGGCCAGCTTGATGGCGTTCTGCTGGATGCGCCCTGCTCGGCCACCGGCACCATCCGCCGCCACCCGGAATTGCCTTATATCAAGCAGGAAAGCGATATCGCCAAGCTGGCCGACTTGCAGCGCCGCCTGCTGGAACATGCCGTGTCGCTGCTCAAGCCCGGCGGCCTGCTGGTCTATGGCACCTGCTCGCTGGAGCCGGAAGAGGGCGAGGCGCAGCGCGACTGGCTGCTCACCCATGCCGAACTCGAACCGTTGCCGATCACGCCGGAGGAACTTGGCGTGCCGGCAGTGATGATCGATGCCAGGGGTGCGTTGCGCAGTCTGCCCTGCTATTGGCCCGAACATGGCGGCATCGACGGCTTCTTCGCCGCGCGCTTCCGAAAAAAGAGCTAGGGGCCGCAGCCTAGACCGCGAAGCTTTCCTCGACGCCGCCATTCAGCGAGAAGCAGGCGATGTTGAGCGGACCGCCGAAACCGGCGCCGCCATCGAGGCAGGCGGTGAAGGCGCCGAGATGCGGTCCTTCGCCCTGCGGATTGGCACCGGCGATGACGCGGCGGAATCCGGCATAAGGCTCGCTCATGCCCTGGAAGGCGGGCGAGCCCCACCACAGATGATCGCCCTGGGATTCCAGCGGCTGCTGCGGATCGATGCCGGCATGCACGAACAGCAATTCGCCGCCCTGGGTGAAGGCGGCGCGGCGCTGCGCCGCGAAGAGTTCGTCATGGCCGGGATATTTGCGGATCGTGGCGCGCAGCGCATTGGTCCAGCGGCTGACGCTGCGCGCGCCTTCGCGCAGGATGCCGGGCACCTTGTCCGGATCCTCGCCATAGGCACGCAACGTGGCTTCCAGGCCGTGGCGCCGCATCCAGTCGAACACCGCGCCGGGGCCGGCGGCAAACTGGATCTGCAGCAGCTTGCGCCACATCTCTTCCTGCGCGCCTTTCAGGTAGACGATGTCTTCCGGCATGGCGCCGGGCAGACAGAGGAAATCGCGGCGGAACAGCACCAGTTCGTCCAGCGTCGCGATCGCCGCGTCGCCATAGCCGATCATGTTGCCGAGATAGACCAGCCGGTCGCCCGGCAGCAGCCGCATCGCCAGTTCCTGGTGCGCTTCGCGCAGGCGCTGCACATCGGCGCGCAGGGCTGCCATGGCCCAGACGCGCCGCGCACCGCGCAGAACGGCGAAGGCCTCCGCGCCGGCCGGAATGGGTGGGCCAGGGCTGCGGGGCCTCGGATCGTTCACGGCGCCGTCACGCCGCCTTGAGGTATTTGTCCAGCTTCTTCGCCGCGCTGTCTTCGTCGATGCGCTCGACAGCGGCCAGTTCGCGCACCAGGCGGTCCAGCGCGCTTTCGTAGATCTGGCGCTCGGAATAGCTCTGGTCCGGCTGGCCGGCATTGCGATGCAGGTCGCGCACCACTTCCGCGATCGATACCGGGTCGCCGGAATTGATCTTGGCTTCGTATTCCTGGGCACGGCGGCTCCACATCGCCCGCTTGATGCGGGCGCGGCCTTTCAGCGTGTCCAGCGCGGTGCGCATCTTCTGCGGCGAGCTGAGCTTGCGGATGCCCACGGAAGTAACCTTGGTGAGCGGGATGCGCACGGTCATCTTGTCGCGCTCGAATTCCACGACCATCAGGTCGAGATCGAAGCCAGCGATAGACTGCCGTTCAATACGCAGAACCTTGCCCACGCCATGGGTGGGGTAAACAACATGATCACCGGCACTGAAATCCACTTTGACCTTCGCTGGGGGAGTTTTGGGTTGCACGATCTTGCTTGGCGCGGCGGGCTTGGGTTCCGGTGGCTTCACGGGCTGCGGTAGCGGCCGGGTCGGCGCGGCGGAAACCGCCATCGGCTTTACCGGGCCTTTCGGCACCGGCTTTGCCGCCTCGGCCTTGCCCGGCTTGGCGGCGGGTTTCGCCGCCTCGGGCTTGGCCGCCTTGGGCGCGGCGGTGGGAGTAGCCTTCGGTGTTTCCGGTTTTGCCGCCTTGGCCGGCGCGGCCGCCTTGGGGGCGGGCTTGGCCGGAGCGGCGGGCTTCTTGGGTGCCGGCGCGGGGGCCGGCTTCTTGGCCGCTGCGGCGGCTTTCTTCGGCGCCGGGGCCGGCGCGGCCTTCTTGGCGGGGGCGGGTGCCGGCTTCTTGGCCGGAGCCGCCGGCTTCGCCGGGGCGGATTTCACGGGCGCGGATTTCCCCGTAACAGGCTTTGCTGGGGCGGCGGCCTTTACCGGCGCCGTCTTCTTCTCGGGCTTCTTCGCCACCGCTGCCTTGGCTGCCGGGGCGGCTGCAGCCTTCTTGTCCTTGGCTTTCTTCAAAGCTCCACCTCATAAAACGGCCAAGCGTCCCGCCGGCCCTGGCTGGTCCAGGGCAGAAATGCCAAATCCGGGTCCCGGCAAAGCCGGCAACCGGTACACAGGGCGAACAGGGGCGGAAAACCCGGCACTTTTCAGTAGAATCCCTGAAAAGCGTTGTTATTCGGTTACAAATATACCACAGCCGGGCCCTATTTGACAGGACCCTTCACGGCAGAGGGGCGGAATCCCAGGATTTTACGGGTGCTGGCTGGTTTCAGCCCGGATTGGGATCCAGCATGGCCAGCTTGCCGGGCTTGCCCTTCCATTCATCGGCATCGGCCGGGGCCTCGCCCTTGCGGGTGATGTTTGGCCATTTGGCGGCATAGTCGCGGTTGAGTTCCACCCACTCGGCGGCGCGGCCGTCGGAATCCGGGATAATCGCCTCGGCCGGGCATTCCGGCTCGCAGACGCCGCAATCGATACATTCGTCGGGATTGATCACCAGCATATTGGCACCAACGTAGAAGCAGTCCACCGGACATACTTCGACACAGTCCATATACTTGCACTTGATGCAATTCTCGGTGACGACGTAGGTCATGCTGACGAGATCCTCGGGGGCTGGTGCGCAGCCCTGCCATATAGGGCCTGGGTCGGCGCGGGCAACCGGGTAGCATGGCGGCCCCGAGGGGTCAATCGCCAATCACCTGATATATTCTTCGGTATTCCGGGGTCCAATCCTGGGGCTATATTTCCACATAACTGGCTTGGGCTTCCGGTGCCGGACCACGGCGCTGGGGCAGGCTGAGCAGGCGTACCACCTTCACCCCGCCAGCCAGCGGCAGGGTCACCACATCGCCGATCCGCACCAGATTATGCGGTTTCTCGGCAACACGGCCATTGATGCGGATGCGGCTTTTGCCGATCAACTTCTGCGCCAGGGCGCGCGTCTTGCAGAAACGCGCCTGGTGCAGCCACTTGTCCAGCCGCAATGTATCCAATGCCTCGGGCATGGCGGTATCATACCGCTCGCACCTTCTATCGTCATGCCCTGCGGAGGCAGGGCATCCACGAGTTATTTTCGGTGTAAAAAATAAACTCGTGGATGGTCCGCCTTCGCGGACCATGACGGGCTTTGTTGCATCCTCAGGCCCGCGTGGTTTCCGCCAGCCAGCCGATCACGTCGCGCAGGGCCTCGATGCGGCTCAGGCCCTCGCTGCGCTTGGCACGGTAGAGCGCCATCTGCTGCGCTGCGCTGGTGCCGCGCGCAAGAATGGTGCGGGCATGCTGCACCTCGGCCACGCAATCCAGCGCCTCGGCATCCTCGGCAATCAGGCCGAGCAGGTTTTCGACCACGGTGGCGAAAGGCACGATCTGGCGATTATCGAAATCGATCTGGCCTTCGGTGGTGCCATAGCGTTGCGCGCGCCAGCGGTTCTCCTCGATCAGCAGCCTGGTGTGGTTGCGCCAGGTGCCGTTGATCTCCGGCCGGCGGCGCAGCAGACGCACCATGCAGCGATACAGCGCCGCGATGCACAGCGTGTCCTCAAGATGGGTGCAGGAATCCGCCACGCGCAATTCCAGTGTCGGAAAACGCGTCGAGGGCCGGATCGCCCACCATACATGGGTCGCGTCCTCGATCACGCCGGCGGAAACCAGGGTATCGATATAGCCCTGGTAGTCGGCCAGGTTGACGAAGAAATCCGGGATGCCGGTGCGCGGCAGTTCGTCATAGGCGGCGAGGCGGTAGCCCATCAGTCCGGTGGGATACTTGGCCCAGAACGGCGAGGATGAACTCAGGCCCAGCAGCAGCGGCAGGAATGGCAGCATGCGGTTCATCACATCGATGCGCACATGCGGATCCTTCACCTCCACATGCACATGCAGGCCGCACAGCATGTTGCGCCGGGCGAGGAATTTCAGGTCATTCGCCATCTTGTGATAGCGCGGCTTGTCGGTCGGCGATTGTTCAGACCACACCGCCAGCGGATGCGTGCCGGCGGCAAAAACCTGCATGTCGAATTCCGCCGCCGCCTCGGCCAGCGCGCGGCGATAGCGGCGCAGGGCCTGACGTGCTTCTTCCAGCGAGGAACAGATCGGCGTGCCGACTTCGATCTGCGACTGCAGCAATTCCGGGGTCACCTGTTCACCCAGCGCGCCACGGAAGCGCCGGATCAGGGCGCGTGGCATGCGGGCGATGGTGTTTTTGCTGTTGGCTTCGGCGAGGAAATACTCCTCTTCAATGCCAAGCGTGTAGGGCTCGTGCATGGCGGGCTCCTTCTGGTTCCATTGGTTGATGCGCAGCACTGAACGGCAATTGGGGCGGGAATGTGGCGAATCTGCTGGTAATTCAGGGCATTCAAACTGTAGAACTTGGGGAACAGATGGGGGGAGTAAGCATGCCGCAAACAGTTTCGGCGGATAAATCGCGTGCGTTCGCGTTCCTGTGCCTGTGTGTCGCGTTCTTTCTGTCAGGCTTTGCTGCGCTGATTGATCAGATCGTCTGGCAGCGCATGCTCGGCCTGTTCGCCGGCTCGGACTCAGTCACCGCGGCCCTGGTGGTTGGCGCCTTTCTGCTCGGCCTCGGCGTTGGCAGCCTTGCCGCCGGTCTGGTCACGGATCGCCTGTCGATGCGCGCAGCGCTGATCGGCTTTGTGCTGTGCGAAATCGGCATCGGTCTCTTTGCGCTGCTCAGCCGCGCCTTCCTTTATGATTTCGTGGTGCAGGTGATCGGCCCGCTGGTGCCGAACCGCTGGGGCATCTTCGCCGTCTGCTTCGGCGGCATCCTGATTCCCACTGTGCTGATGGGCGCCTCGCTGCCGTTGCTGGCGAAAGCCGCCATCACCAGCCTGGCCGATGCCGCACCGCGCATCGGCTGGCTCTATGGCCTCAATACGCTCGGCGCCGGCCTGGGTGCATTGCTTGGCGGCTGGTGGCTGATCGGTACGCTGGGCTATGAAAATTCCCTGCGCGTCGCTGCCGCCTTCAATATCGCCGCCGCCCTGATCGGCCTGATCCTGTGGCGTGGCGAAGCCAGCCTGACGCAGCAGGCGGCGGATGAGGTGGCAAAAGAAGCAGCACGCAGCACGCCACGGGCAACCACCGGCTTCAACTTCGTCACCTGGGCGGTGCTGGTCTTCGTCTCCGGCTTCGCCATCGTGGCACTGGAGATCCTCTGGGTGCGTGTTGCCGGCGTGATCGCGCAATACACGGCCTACAGCTTCGCCACCATCCTCGGCTCCTTCCTGCTCGCCGATGGCCTCGGCATGGTGATCGGCGCGCAATGGGTGCGCCGCCTGCGCGATACCCGCGCCGCCTTCTTCGCCGTGCAGGCGCTGGCCACGCTCTATGCGCTGGCCTCGATCTATGGCGTCTACTGGCTTGCCGGTGCCGATTGGTGGGAAGCCTTGCTCGCCGCCGAAACCACGCGGCATTACGGCCAGCCGCTGGCCGCTGCCTTGTTCGTCACCGTGCTGCTGGTGGCTCCTCCCTCGCTGCTGCTCGGCATCTCCTTCCCGCTGGCGCAGCAGGCGGTGCAGACCGATCTGAGCCAGCTTGGCTGGCGCGTCGCCGCCGTGCAGGTGGCGAATATCCTCGGCAATGCCGCCGGTTCGCTCGCCACTGGCCTGGCCGCTCTGCATTGGCTCGGTACCGCCGGCACGCTCAAGCTGATCGCGCTGCTCGCCGTTGCCCTGCTGCTGTTCTGGTGCCTCACGGCATGGCGCGAGCGCCAGCCGGAAGCCTGGCGCGGCGCTGGTGCCCTGGCTGCCGTGCTGACGGCCGTGGTGGTGCTGTTCCCGGCCAACGCCACCTTCTGGGCGCGGCTGCATCAGGCGGCGGAAGAGCATGAAATCCTTGTCGCCGAGGACCGCTCCGGCCTGGCGCTGTTCCGCTTGAGCGACGATGGCGCCGCCTCGCCCTTCTTCATCCAGGGCTTCACCCAGTCGAAATGGCCGTTCATGGTCGAACATGCCTTCCTTGGCGCGGTCGGGCCGCTGCTGCATCCCGATCCGAAGGATGTGCTGGTGATCGGCTCGGGCAGCGGCGGCACGCCGTTTGCCGCCGGTGTCAATCCGGCGACGCAACATGTGCGCGTGGTCGAACTGGTCGGGCCGGTATTCCAGGTGCTGCGGGATTTCGCGGCGCGCGAACCGGATTCGGCGATTGCCAGCCTGCTGAAAGACCCGCGCTATGAATTCGTCGTCGGCGATGGCCGCCGCGCCATCTTCGCCACCGAGAAGCGTTATGATGTGATCCAGGCCGATGCCATCCTGCCGGAATCCTCCCATAGCGGCCTGCTCTATTCGCGCGAATTCATGGCCCTGGTGCTGGATGCGCTGGATGACGATGGCATCTATGTGCAATGGGGGCCGACGGCGCGCAGTGTCGCCACCTTCGCTGCCGTGTTCCCGCATGTGGCGATGTTGCAGCCTTTTCCGGTGCTGATCGGTTCGCGCCTGCCGCTCACGCTGGATCATGAGCGGCTCAAGGCGGTGTTCAGCTCCGATGTGGCGCGGCGCTATTTCGCCGCCGCCGGCATCGATACCGCCACCGCCGAGCGGCTGTTCCACGAGGCCGTGCTGCATGGCCCTGCCGTGCCGGCCGGCGCAACGCTGAATGCCGATCTGTTCCCGCGCGATGAGTATTACATCAACAACCGCCTCGGCGCCGCGACGGTGAAGCGGGGGTCTTGAGTGTAAATGCCTCGCACTAGCCGGAAGCGGCAGGCTGCGCTAGCTTAAGGCCATGCCCGACCGTCAACGTACCCTGCTGCTCACCGGCGCCAGCCGCGGCATCGGCCATGCCACCGTGAAGCGCTTCAGCGCCGCCGGCTGGAAGGTCCTTACCGTGTCGCGCCAGCCGTTTTCCGAACATTGCCCCTGGGAGGGTGGTGCCGAAAGCCATGTGCAGATGGATCTGGCGGATATTGCCAAGCTGCCTGCCGCCATCGAGGATCTGCGCGCGCGGCTGCCGGGCGGCCAGCTCGATGCCCTGGTGAACAACGCCGCGATTTCGCCCAAAGGGCCCGGCGGCTCGCGTCTTGGCGTGCTCGGCACCGATCTCGCCACCTTGCAGCATGTCTATAATGTGAACCTGTTCTCGGTGATGCTGCTGGCGCGCGGCTTTTTCGAGGAACTCAAGGCGGCGCAGGGTTCCATCGTCAATGTCACCTCCATCGCCGGCAGCCGCGTGCATCCCTTTGCCGGCATGGCCTATGCCACCTCCAAGGCGGCGCTGGCGGCGCTGACCCGCGAGATGGCCTCGGAATTCGGCCCCCATGGTGTCCGCGTCAACGCCATCGCGCCGGGCGAGATCGATACCTCGATCCTGTCCCCGGGCACCGACGAGATCGTGCGCCGGGAAATCCCGATGCACCGCCTCGGCAAGCCGGAGGAGGTCGCTTCCACGATCTATTTCCTGTGCACGCCGACCTCGTCCTATGTGAATGGTGCTGAAATTCACATCAACGGCGGCCAGCACGTTTAATTTTACATTCGGGCCTTGTTATCGCCGCTACCCTCCGCTAGCTTTTTGCACAGCGGACTCGCGTAATATAACGCGTAAGCCCGTTGCTGTGCGGAAATCCCTCCACCGAGCGGAAAAATGGCGCTGAACGGTAAACGCATCCTGCTGATCATTTCGGGCGGCATCGCCGCCTACAAGGCGCTGGAGCTGATCCGCCGCCTGCGCGAGCGTGGCGCTGCCGTGCGCTGCGTGCTCAGCCGCTCGGCGCCGCAATTCGTCACGCCGCTATCGGTCTCGGCGCTGTCCGGCGACAAGGTCTATGGCGACATCTTCTCGCTCACCGATGAAGCCGAGATGGGCCATATCCAGCTTTCCCGCGATGCCGACCTGCTGGTGGTGGCGCCGGCCAGTGCCGATATCCTGGCGCGCATGGCCAATGGCCTGGCCGATGACCTCGCTGCCACCGTGCTGCTGGCCACCGACAAGCCGGTGCTGGTGGCGCCGGCGATGAATGTGCGGATGTGGCTGCATCCGGCGACCCAGCGCAATGTGGGGCAGTTGAAGGCCGATGGCGTCAGTTTCATCGGTCCGAACGATGGCGAGATGGCCTGCAACGAATATGGCCCCGGCCGCATGAGCGAGCCGACCGAAATCGCCGACGCCGTGGAGACTTTCTTCAGCCAAGGCAAGCCGCTGGCGGGCCGCAAGATCATTGTCACTTCCGGCCCGACCTATGAGCCCATCGATCCGGTGCGCTACATCGCCAACCGTTCGTCCGGCAAGCAGGGCCATGCCATTGCCGCCGCGCTGGCGAAAGCCGGGGCCGAGGTGGTGCTGGTATCGGGTCCGGTGAACCTGCCTGATCCGCCGGGCGTGAAGACGATCCATGTGGAAGCGGCGCGCGACATGTTCTCCGCCTGCTTCCTCAACCTGCCCGCCGATGCCGCGATTTTCGCCGCCGCCGTGGCTGATTGGCGCGTTGCTGTCGAGTCTGATCAGAAGATGAAGAAGCAGGGTGAACTGGCGCCGGCGCTGCAACTGGCCGAGAACCCGGACATCCTGCGCGCCATTGCCACCACGGATGCCAAGCGCCGGCCGGCCTTGGTGATCGGCTTTGCCGCCGAGACCGAGAAGGTGGTGGAGTATGCCCGCGCCAAGCTGAAGAAGAAGGGCTGCGACTGGATTCTCGCCAACGATGCCAGCCCGGCACACGGCGTGTTCGGCGGTGACGAGAATACGATTCATCTGGTGACGCCGGATGCGGTGGAAGACTGGCCGCGCATGAGCAAGCAGGCCGTCGCCGATCAGCTTACGGCGCGGATTGCCGCGCATTTCAATGGAAAAGCCCAATGAGTGACGTTGCCGCTTCTGTTTCCATAGCCGTTCGCCGTCTGCCGCATGGCGCCGATCTGCCGCTGCCGGCCTATGCCACGCCGGATTCCGCCGGCCTCGATCTGCTCGCCGCTATCGCGGAGCCGATCGTGCTGCAGCCGGGCGAACGCAAACTGGTGCCGACCGGGCTTGCCATAGCCTTGCCGGCGGGTTTCGAGGCCCAGGTGCGGCCGCGCTCCGGCTTGGCCCTGAAGCATGGCGTCACCGTGCTGAATTCGCCCGGCACCATCGATGCCGATTACCGCGGCGAGATCGGCGTGGTGCTGATCAATCACGGCGCCGTGCCGTTCACCATCAACCGGGGCGAACGTATCGCCCAGATGATCGTTGCCGCCTATGCCCGCGTTGCCTGGCAGGCGGTGGATGATCTTGATACCACGCAGCGCGGCGCCGGCGGTTTCGGTTCGACTGGCGTGAAGGTCGCAGGAGGCTAATGAGATGTTGAAGTGTACGCGGCGCACCATGCATGCGCTGGAGGCGGTGGTGGATATTGCCTTCCATGCGCGGCCCGAACCGGTACAGTCGAAGGATATCGCCGCGCGCCAGGGCGTGCCGCAGCGCTATCTGGAACAGGTGATGCAGCATCTGGTGCGCAATGGCGTGCTGAAGGGTGTGCGCGGACCGCGCGGCGGCTACACGCTGGCGCGCGAACGCCGCCGCATCACGGTCGGCGAAGTGGTGCGCATCGTGTCCGAACTGGATGCCGAGGGCGAGGAGGATGCCGTGGCCGGCTCCGAGCTTGGCCGCCGCACCGTGCAGCCGATCTGGGAGGAATGCCAGGCGGTGATCATGGAGCGGATCGACCGCATCACGCTTGAGGATCTGTGCAACCGCGCCCAGACCCAGGGCATTGACGCCCCGCTCGAGGGCGCCGACAATTTCGCCATCTGACCCAGTAGAACATAAAGGCCGGGAAGCCATGTCAGCCCCATCCGTTTCGAATCCCCCGCGCGGCCGCATCTACAATTCGATTGTGGATACCATCGGCGCCACGCCGCTGGTGCGTATCAACCGCCTCACCGAGGAAGCTGGCGCCAAGGCGACGATCCTGGCCAAATTGGAATTCTTCAATCCGCTGGCTTCGGTGAAGGATCGTATCGGCATTGCCATGATCGAGGCGCTTGAGGCCCAGGGCAAATTGAAGCCCGGTACCACCATCGTCGAGCCGACTTCGGGCAATACCGGCATCGCGCTGGCTTTCGTTGCCGCCGCCAAGGGCTATCGCCTGATCCTGGTGATGCCGGAAAGCATGTCGCTGGAGCGGCGCAAGATGCTCAAGTATCTCGGCGCCGAGATCGAGCTGACGCAGCCCGGCCAGGGCATGCGCGGCGCCGTGGCGCGGGCCGAGGAATTGCTCAAGGAAATTCCCAACGCGGTGATGCCGCAGCAATTCGACAACCCGGCCAACCCGGCGATCCACCGCGCCACCACGGCCGAGGAAATCTGGGCCGACACGGCGGGCGCCGTGGATGTGGTGATTTCCGGTGTCGGCACCGGCGGCACGCTCAGCGGCATCGGCGCGGTGCTGAAGCAGCGCAAGCCGGGCCTGCGCATGGTGGCGGTGGAGCCCGAGGACAGCCCGGTGATTTCCGGCGGCCGTCCGGGTCCGCACAAGATCCAGGGCATCGGCGCCGGCTTCATCCCGGGCAACCTGGATACCAAGCTGATCGACGAGATCATCACCATCGGCAACGAGACCGCCTTCGAGACCGCGCGCCGCCTGGCCAGGCTGGAAGGCATTCCGGGCGGCATCTCGTCCGGTGCGGCGATGGCCGCCGCGCTGGAAGTGGCGACGCGTCCCGATATGGCCGGCAAGACCGTGGTGGCGATCATTCCGTCCTTCGCCGAACGCTATCTCTCCACCGCCCTGTTCGACGGCTTGTAACATGGCGGCGTTCTCGCGGGACGAACTGGAGCGTTATGCGCGCCATATCATCCTGCCGGAATTGGGCGGTGCCGGGCAGCAGGCGCTGAAACGCGCCCGCGTGCTGATTGTCGGCGCCGGCGGGCTTGGTTCGCCGCTGGCGCTCTATCTCGCTGCTGCCGGCATCGGCACGCTTGGCATCGTCGATGATGATCATGTGAGCTTGAGCAACCTGCAGCGCCAGGTGCTGCATGTCACCAGCCGCATCGGCCAGCTCAAGACCGAAAGCGCCGCCGTCGCCATCGCCGACCTCAACCCGCATGTGCGAGTGATCGAGCATAACCTGCGGCTTGATGAGTCGAACGCGGCCGATGTCTTGCAGGGCTATGACATCGTCGCCGATGGCAGCGACAATTTCTCAACCCGTTTCCTGATCAGCGATCTCTGCCATGCGCTGGGCAAAACCCTGGTCACCGCCGCGATCCTGCGCTTCGATGGCCAGCTCAGCGTGTTCAAGTCGCATCTGGGCCAGCCGCATCCCTGTTACCGCTGCGTCTTTCCGGCGCCGCCGCCGCCCGGCAGCGTGCCGGCCTGCGCCGAGGCCGGCGTGGTTGGCGCGCTGGGCGGCGTGATGGGCAGCATGCAGGCGCTGGAAGTGATCAAGGAAATCGCCGGTATCGGCGACAGCCTCTCCGGCCGGTTACTGTTATATGACGCCCTGCGCGGCGATATCCGCACAGTGAAGCTGAAGCGCGATCCGGCCTGCCCGACCTGCGGGCAGGAGCATCAAGGGGAGCATAAGGGGGCGGTGTCCTGAGCCAGGATATCGGCACCGCCGGCACCTGGCCCGCGCTGACCGATCCGCGGCTGCGGTTGCTGCTGTATCGCTGGGCTGGCTGGCGCATCGGTTTGCAGCCGCCGCCGCGTGCCGCCGTCAATCCTGCCGAGATCAAGCCCTGCCTGCCGGATCTGTGGATTTTTCGCATCACAGATAGTGGCGACGATATGGTTTGCACCCTGGCGGGTGAGGGTTTGCGCGAAGCCTGGGGCTTTTCCATCATCGGCAGCCGGCCGGTTGATCTCTGGGGCAAGGAAAGCGGCGGTATCGCCCGCGACCGTCTGCTGGTTTCGGCGCGCACCCCGGCGGTGATCCATGGCCGCACCGATATCACGCCGCGCAGCGGCCCGGCCAAACTGGCGCAGCGCCTGATGTTGCCGCTGGCGGATGATGCCGGTGCCCCTTATGGTGTTATGGGCATGACGCTGTTCGCATACGACCGCCATCTCGACCAGGATCTGCCGGTGGCCTTGCCGCTGCATACCTCGGCCTATCCATGCGCGTCGCTGCCCGTTGAATTGCCGCTGCTATGAATGCCATCAACGCCATTCCGGTGCCGCCGCATGTGCCGCTGAAGCCGGCAGGCCAATGGCCCATGCTGGCCGATCCGCGCCACCGCCTGCTGCTGCGCCATTGGGCCGAGGGACGCGGCAGCGAATTGATGGCGCCGCGTGCCGCGATCAATCCGGCGGCGTTGCGTGATTGCCTGCCATTCCTGTGGATCAATCGCTGGGATGCGGCGCGGCAGGATTTCGTCTGCACGCTGGCTGGTGAAGGCGTGATCCAGGCCTGGGGGGTCAACATCATTGGCCGCACCGCCGCGGAAGTGATGGGGCCGGCGCTTGGCCTGCGGTTGAATCTGCGCTACCGCGCCGCGCTCGGTATTCCGGCGGTGCAGTTCGGCCTGCGCACCATCGTGCCGCCGGATGTGACGCAGAAGCAGTCGACGCGGCTGGTGCTGCCGTTGAGCGATGCCGAAGGCGCGCCCTATGGCGTGCTCGGCCTCACGCTGTATGACTATGCCCTGCCCGAACATGGCGGCCCGGAAGTGACACCGGAGCAGGAGATGGAACTCTATGCCTGCGCCGGCCTGCCGCGCGCGCTGCCGCCTGAATAGCGGGGGGACCGGGCCATGAATTCCCCCGCCATGCTGCCGAAAGTGCCGCCCCATTCGCCGCTGATGCCCGAGGGCATATGGCCGGAATTGACCGATCCGCGCCATCGCAGCTTCCTGCGCCATTGGGCGGAACAGCGTGGCACCGATCTCCAGGGTGGCGGCCTGATGGCGCCGCGTGCGGCGATTGATCCAATGGCCTTGCGTGCCTGCCTGCCGCATCTCTGGATCTATCGCTGGGATGCGGCGCGGCAGGATTTCATCTGCACGCTGGCCGGCGAGGCGGTGAACCAGGCCTGGGGTTTCAGCATCATCGGCCGCACCACTTATGAAGTGATGGGCGCGGCGAACGGCCCGCTGGTGCGGGCGCGCTATCTCGCGGTGCTGGGTATTCCGGCGATCCAGTGCAGCCGCAAGCCGATCGAGCCGCATGACGGCATCCACAAGCGTTCCACGCGCATCATCCTGCCATTGAGCGATGCCGGGGGCGCGCCCTATGGCGTGCTTGGCATGACGCTCTACGATTATGATCCCTACCGCGAAGCCGATAAGCCGGTGCAGACCATGCCCGAGGTGGAACTGTATGGCTGCGCCGGGCTGCCGCGCACTTTGCCTGAATAAAAGAACCGCACTGATAGACAGCGGAGTAAACCGATGAGCGATGCGATCCAGATTGCCCGCGAGCGTTTCCGCGTGCTGCATGAAAGCGGCTGCTTCGTGATTCCCAATCCCTGGGATATCGGTTCGGCACTGATGCTGCGCGGCCTGGGCTATGAGGCATTGGCCACCACCTCGGCGGGTTTCGCCTTCTCGCGCGGCCTTCCCGATACCGATTGGGCGGTGCCGCGCGATGCCATGCTCGGCCATATCGCCGAACTGGTGCGCGCCACGCCGCTGCCGGTCAATGCCGATTATGAATCCGGCTACGCCCATGACCCGGAAGGGGTGGCGGCCAGCGTGCAGCTTTGCGCCGCCAGCGGCGTGGCCGGCCTGTCGATCGAGGACAATACCGGCGATGCGGCAGTGCCGCTGTATGATTTCGATCTCGCGGTGGCGCGCATCCGTGCCGCCGTCACGGCGCTGAAAGGTAGTGGCGTGCTGCTCACCGCGCGCTGTGAGGCGGCGTTGATAAAGCATCCGAATGCCGATTTTGAGATCGACCGCCGCCTGGTGGCTTTCGCCGAAGCCGGCGCCGATGTGCTTTATGCGCCGGGGCTGCGTGATCCGGCGCGCATCCGCCAGATCGTGCAGATGGTGGCACCGAAGCCGGTGAACCTGCTGGTCTCCGCACCAATCGGCCTCAGCGTGGCGGATATCGCGGCGCTTGGCGTGCGGCGCATTTCGGTCGGCTCGGCCTTTGCGCGTGCTGCCTGGGGCGGATTCCTGAAAGCCGCGCGCCAGGTGGCCAACGACGGCAGCTTTGCGGCACTCGGCGAGGCCGAGCCGTTCGATGCCCTCAACCGGTTCTTCCGCGATGCTGGTCGATAACGACTGGAAAATACAACCGGCGGAAAGCGCCGGCATGGACGGCACGGTGCTCGCCGGCCTCAAGCCGCATTTCACCGCCTGGCGCGAAGCCAACCTGCATGGCGCGCTGATCCTGCGTCATGGCAAGCTGGTGCTGGAGGAATATTTCACCGGCGACGATACCCATTGGTCGCAGCCACTGCCGCAGACAAGATTTGATGCCGACACACGGCATGACATGCGCTCGGTGTCGAAAAGTGTCACGTCATTGCTGTTCGGCATCGCCTGCGACCGGGGCTGGATCAAAAGCCTGGACCAGCCGCTGTTCGGCCTGTTTCCCGAATATGCGACGCTGGCCGATGGCGCCAAGGACCGCATCACCCTGCGCCACCTGCTCACCATGTCGGCGGGCTTCGCCTGGGATGAAAATATCCCCTACAGCGATCCGGCGAACAGCGAGCGCAAGCTGATCGTGGCACCGGATCGGGTGCGCCATGTGCTGGAGCAGCCGATGGTCCGGCCAGCCGGCGCCACCTACAATTATAATGGCGGCCTCACGTTCCTGCTTGCTGCCATCATCGAGCGGCTCGCGGGCCAGGGTATCGATGCCTTTGCCCAGCAGGCTTTGTTCGGCCCGCTGGGCATCAAGCCGGCCGATGTGGATTGGAACCGCTATGCCGATGGCGCCGCCAACCCGGTTTCCGGCCTCAGGCTGCGGCCGCGCGACATGGCCCGGATCGGCCAGATGGTGCTGGACCAGGGCGCCTGGCAGGGCAGGCCGGTGGTCTCGCCCGGCTATATCGCGGAGTCGCTCGAGCCCCAGGTGAACGGCGCCGGCCTGTTCTTCTATGGCTACCAATGGTGGCTTGGCCGTTCGCTGGTGAATAAGCGGGAGCTGCGCTGGGCGGCGGCCTTCGGCCATGGCGGCCAGCGCATCTTCATCGTGCCCGAGCAGGGCCTGGTGGTGGTGGTCACTGCCGGCCTCTATGGCGACCCGGTGCTGATGAACGTGGTCGGCGAGGTGGTGCTGCGCCGCTATGCCTTGGCGGCGGTGCAGGGCTGAAATGGGATCCCCGCTTGCGCGGGGATGACATAGGCCTTGCCGCCACCCTCGCGGAAGCGAGGGTCCCATTGTTGTTCCCCCGCTTCATGGTCGCTCTCTGTTCCAAGTAAAGCACCCCTTTGCCGCCCTGTGCGCAGGGGTGTGGCAGATTGTCGCAGAAGTGCGGCGGCCAGGAGCCCCACCAAGCCCCGGATTCGTGACATGGGAATCCGCACTCGGGGTCATTCGCTTTATAAAACCATAATCTTATGAGCCGCTTGTTTTGACATTTAAGAGTGATTCGCAACTTTGCACTGCGGCAGGCCCGGCTTGACGGGGAGGGGGGCGGTTTCTATGGTGCGCGCGCTTTCCACGGCTGTCGTCGCCGGGAATCGCGCCCGAGGATGCTGTGCCGATGGCCGAGACCGACCGACCTGACCTTAAGAAAGACGAGCATGCCGACCTGGCCCGTCTTGGCTCCGCCTTGAGCGAAGTCGAGGAGCGGAAGGGAGGCGAGGCTCGCCGGCTGGCCGAACGCGAAGCGGCAGCCTCCGGATCGCGCCGGTCTCTCGGGCGCGCCTGGTCGCTGGCGATCGAGATGGTGGTGGCAGTCGGGGTATCGGTATTCATTGGCTGGTGGGTAGACCGCTGGCTGCAGTCAACGCCATTCGGCGTCGTCGGCTTTGCCCTGCTGGGCGTCGCCACCGCGATGTGGACCGCGATCCGCACCGGCATGGCGATGAACCGGGACGCAGAGGCCGGCGATGACGAAGGGTTGAAGAAGAAGGGGAAGTGAACGTGGCCACCAGCCCGCTCGACCAGTTCAAGGTGAAGTGCATTGCGCTCTGCGGCGATGCCGGCCAGCTCCAGGCGGTGTCGTTCACCAATGCCTCGCTGTTCATGGTGCTGGCGGTTGCCGCCGCCACCATCCTGATGGTCTATGGCATGCGCCAGCGCAGCCTGGTGCCGGGGCGGCTGCAAAGCGTCGCCGAGCTGACCTACGAATTCGTCGCCAACATGGTGCGCGACAATGTCGGCAGCAATGGCCGCCAGTATTTCCCGTTCATTTTCTCGATCTTCATGTTCGTGCTGATGTGCAACATGCTCGGCATGGTGCCCTACAGCTTCACCGTCACCAGCCACATCATCGTCACCTTCGTGATGGCCATGGTGGTGTTCCTGGGCGTCACGGTGATCGCCATTGCCCGCAACGGCATCCACTTCTTCACCCACTTCATGCCGGCTGGCGTGCCGATGGCACTGGCGCCGATCATCGTGCCGATCGAGATCATCTCCTATCTCTCGCGCCCGATCTCGCTGTCCCTGCGTCTCTGCGCCAACATGCTGGCGGGCCACACCACGCTGAAGGTGTTCGCCGGCTTCATCGTCTCCATGGTCGGCATGGGCGGCATTGCCTCGCTTTCGGGCATCCTGCCGCTGGTCATGGTGATCGCGCTCACCGCGCTGGAATTCCTGATCGCCTTCCTGCAGGCCTACGTCTTCTCGATCCTGACCTGCCTGTACCTGAGTGAAGCCGTCAACATGGAACACCACTAAGTCCGGTATTCCTTCTCCTCACGAACCAACAGTAAAAACACCAACCTGAAAGGATGAGTATTATGGATCTCGCTGCTGCAAAGATGATCGGCGCCGGCATTGCTGCTATCGGCATGGGTGGCGCGGCGATCGGCGTGGGTCTGATCTTCGCGAACTTCCTCAACGGCGCGCTGCGCAATCCGGGCGCTGCCCCGAAGCTGTTCGGCAACCTGATGCTGGGCTTCGCCGTGACCGAAGCGCTCGGCATCTTCGCGCTGCTGATCGCCCTGCTGATCCTGTTCGTCTGAGCCGGTAAATGCCTCAGCTCGACGTCAGCACCTTCCTGCCGCAGCTTGTATGGCTGGCGATTAGCTTCGCCCTGCTCTACGTGCTGATGGCCAAGGTGGCGCTGCCGCGTGTCGCCGAAGTCATGGACGAGCGCAAGCGTCGTCTCGACCATGACCTCGAAGAAGCGGCGCGGCTGAAGCGCGAGACCGAGTCGGCGATTGCGGAATACGAGGCGGCGCTGTCGGCTGCCCGCGCCAAGGCGCAGGCCATCGGTGGCGAGGTGCGTGCCAGGCTGGCGGCCGATGCCGCGGCCGAACGCGCCCGCGTCGAAGCTGATATCGCTGATCGCACCAAGGCGGCGGAAGCCAGCATCACGGCCAAGAAGGACGCGGCGCTGGCATCGATCTCAACCGTGGCCGGCGAGGCTGCGCGCGATATCGTCGCCAAGATCACCGGCGCTGCGCGCTAACGGAGGGAACCATGTTGCACGATTCCAGTTTCTGGGTCCTGGTTGCCTTCGTCATCTTCTTTGGCGTGCTGTTCTATCTCAAGGTGCCGGGCCAGCTCGGCAAGACCCTTGATGAACGCGCCGAGAAGATCAAGCGCGAGCTGGAAGAGGCCGAGAAGCTGCACCGCGAGGCGCAGCACCTCTTTGCCGAATACCAGCGCAAGCAGCGCAATGCACTGAAGGAAGCCGAGGAGATCGTGGCTGCGGCGGAAGCCGAAGCCAGGCGCATTGCCGAGGCTGCCAAGGCCGATCTGACCACCAGCCTGGAGCGCCGTCGCGTTCAGGCCGAGCAGAAGATTGCCCAGGCCGAGGCGCTGGCGTTGCGCGAAGTGCGCGATGCCGCCGTCGACCAGGCGATCACCGCTGCCACCGGCCTGCTGCGCGAGCAGTTGCAAGGTCCGGCCGGCACGGCCCAGACCGAGCGCGCCATCGCCGAGGTCAAGGCCAAGCTGCACTAAGCTCGGTTTTCATCGCATACGGAAAGGCCGCCTGAGAGGGCGGCCTTTTTCGTTTCATGACATTCTGTCACTCTCGCGAACGCGAGAGTCCCATTCAGCAGGTAGGGAAATGGGATACCGGCTTTCGCAGGCATGACATCCAAGGCGAAAGCTTTATCGCCCTAATCATTCGCGCGGCAGAAGCAGCGGTAGAGGCGGATGATGCGGGCATCCATGGCGCTGATGCGGATGGCCCAGTGTTCGCCTTCGGCGATCACCCATTCGCGTTCACTTTCTTCCACGGTGGAGCCGCGCAGCTTGATATCGGCGGCATAGCGCGCGAAGGCATCGAGCACGGCGGATTTGTATTCCTCCGTCACGTCTTCGAGATACATCACCGTGAAGCCCAGCGTCTCCAGTTCGGATTGCAGGTCGTCAGGCGTCAGCAGCACCGGCTTCACCGGCTCGCGATCCATCCACACTTCGTAGACGCGGCTGCCTTCCGGCCCGGTGAGCAGGAAGTCGGTGAACATCAGCTGCCCGCCGGGTCTCATCGCGGCGCGCAGCTTGGCCAGCAGCAGGCGCTTGTCCTGCACGCTCATCAGCCCTTCCTTGGACAGCACGGCATCCAGGCTGCGGCGTTTGAATTGCAGATCATCGAGCAGCGAGTGCTTGATATTGGTACGCTGCTTGATGCCTTCCTTGCGCGCCAGCGCCAGGGCGGCATCGCTCAGGGACTGATCGGGTTCATAGGCATCGACCCAGATGCCATCGCGGGCCAGCAGCCGGGTCATGCCGCCCATGCCGCAGCCGAGTTCTGTCACCGACATGTTCGGATTGAGCGCCAGCGGCGCGGTGAGTGCGCGGATCAGGGCTTCGCCGCCGGGCTGATGCAGGCCCTCGCCGAACAGCAATTGCACGATCTGCTGCCGCCGGGGCGACCAGGTGGTGATATCGGGTTCATCACTGGTCGGCGGTGGTTCGGCTTCAAGCGGTGCGTCGGGCGTGGTGCGGTAATCTTCCACCTTCGGGCCGAAGCCCTGCTCGCCATGCCACCAGGCGCGCAGGCGGTCGCGCCAACCCGGCTTGTCCTGTTGTTCATCATTCATGGCTGAGGGTCCGGACCCATTAAGGCTAGGCCCGGGATTGGTCAGGGAAGGCCGCCGGTTAGGAGCAAATCGCAGCGCGTAGTGGGACTACGGGCAAGATTTGCGACGACATCCCGCGGCCTTCCCTGGCCAACCCTGCGGGCGATGTGCTTTTCTTGCCTGGCGTTGTCGAAAACCCTCACCGATGCACCACATCGCTTTCGGGTTTTCTCCTAGCCAGGCAAGAAAATCACAACGTCACGGGCCTAGCCTTAATGGGTCCAGACCCTAGGCCAATCCGATTGCCCCGTCGCTAACTGTGGCCGGGTGTCCCGATTCGCGCAAGCGTGTTGTGCTTGATCAGCCCTTGAGCAGCGTCTCGACGATACGCTGCACTGCGAAGGCTTCCTCTGCGGAAGCGAGCGGGAAGTCGCTTTCCGTCTCATTCCGCGCCAGGCGGCCGAGCTTCTCCAGCTGGCGGCGCAGCACCAGCGGCCGCGCCTTCTCGTTCGGCATCGCGCCGGGCGCCGGCTGCCAGGTGCCATTGGCATCCAGGCGTTCCGCCTCGGCCCAATCGCGCAGGCGGATGCTGCCATGGGCAGCAGTCACCGTGAACAGGTTGTGGTCTGGCTTCGGCGTCTCGCCAACCGCGCCATAAAGGCTGAGCGGCAGCGCGCCGGCGGTGAGCGTGGCGGAAACGCCGCGTTCGGAGCGCCCGGCTTCGGGATAGGTGATGCCGTGGCCGGGATGCAGCAGCAGCGGGCCGCCGAGCCGCGAGGCGAGAAACAGGAAATGCGAGCCGACTTCACGCACGAAACCGCCCTGTTCGCGGCGGTCGAGCCAGTTCACCGCATCCATCTGCCACGGGCGCGGCCAATGGGCGAAACCGATCTCGATGCTCAGCTTCTGCACCACGCCGAGATCGCCTGCGCCGAGCCAGGCGCGGATCTGCTCGACACCGAGCGAGGAAGCGAAGGGGAAATTCACCGCGATGCGCTTCGCCCTGGCACCGTTATGCTTCAGGAAGCCTTCGGCTTCCGCCACATCGACAGAGAAGGGTTTCTCGCAGAACACGGCAAGGCCGGCATCGAGGGCGGCTTGAGCATAGCCGAGATGGCTGGCCGGCGGCGAAGCGATGTAAAGCACGTCTGCATCATGCAGCAAGGCAGCAGCGGAAGCCGCGCGCGGCACATGCGGCAGATCGCGCGCCAGCCGCGCCATGGCGTCGGCTGAAGGGTCCCACAGGCCGGTGACGGTGACGAAATCAGGCGCGTGATCGATGGCGGCGCGCAGCAGGCGCTCGCCCATGATGCCATAGCCGACGATGGCGAGCCGGTAAGGAACGCTCATCGTCAAGCCTGTGGCTTTATCGGCGGGAAGCGATGCGCTCGGGCAGCAGGTCGCGCACGCGGCGGCGCGCTTCCAGCTCGCGGATGCGCGCGGACTGTGCCGTGGTGATCAGGCGCGGCGCCGGCGGATTGGCCCATACCGTCACCGGATCGGTCAGCAGGCTGTCGGCCAGCTGCTTCATCTCGGCGGGCATGGTGGTGGCGAACACGATGGTCTGGCGCTCGCTCGGTGCCGCCTCGAAGATCGCCTTCAGCTCGGCGGTGAGGCCGAGATCGAGCATGCGGTCGGCTTCGTCCAGCACCAGGATCTCAAGCTTGTTGAGTTCCAGCTGGCCGGCATTGATCAGTTCCACCACGCGGCCCGGCGTACCGATCACGATATCGATGCCGCGCGCCAGCGCCTGCGCCTGGGCAGCCTTGCCCGGGCCTTCATACACGGTGGCCTGGCTCAGGCGCACGAAGCGGCCATAGGCGCGGAAGCTCTCGTGGATATGGGTGACGCGCTCGCGCGCCGGTGTCAGCACCAGGGCGCGCGCCTTGCGTGCGCCGGCCGGGTGACGGTCGATGGACAGGTGCTGCAGGATCGGCAGCGTGAACGCCACGGTCTTGCCGGCGCCGGCCTCGGCCTGACCGAGCAGATCACGGCCCTGCAGCAGG
Organism: Ferrovibrio sp.; assembly: GCF_965278975.1. Lineage (GTDB taxonomy): Bacteria > Pseudomonadota > Alphaproteobacteria > Ferrovibrionales > Ferrovibrionaceae > Ferrovibrio. The sequence continues at coordinate 1,094,074 of NZ_OZ257126.1, read as the reverse complement.
TGCGGGATGGCCTTGGCCTGGATCGCGGTCGGCGCGAGATGCTTCTCAGCCGCCAGGGCACGCTGGATGGGTTCTACCAGGTCGAGTTGCGAGAAAGAGGCGTTCAACATCGTCAACAATTCTGTAGTTACAGGATCATCCATGCTTGCCGGGCGAAAAACCCACCCCTTCCGCGGCACCGGAATGTCGCGGAATGGAAAGCGGAGTTTGGTGCGGAAACTTCCCGGCGGGACGTCACGAACTCGGGGATAGTAGCCACCACTCCGGCTTTTGCAAGTGCGAAAACTAGGGTGTGACATTTTGGCTACACACCCTGGGCTTCACACCCCATAGATAAGGATAAAATATTGAAACGCAAGAGATTATTTTTCTGCGCGAATCTTGGGCAGCTGCTTTTCCAGGCGGAATCGGGGGCGCTTATCCACAGTGGCGGTGGGGAATAGGCCTCCGCCCGTAGGGGTTATGGCTGGAATCGGCAACTCCTTGATTTCATTAGGCAGGGACTCGGGGTTGTGTCGTGCCGGCCTCAGGTCCGGCAAAAGCCCGGAACCGTGCCGAAAAGCCCGGCCCGGGCCGGATCGGGCCTTGCAAATGCGGCCTGAGGCCGTTACAACGCGCGCCTCTATCGGGCGTTCCGGCTAATAGGGCTGCCGTGTCCGCCTAGAATGTCATTCTTCCTTATCGGAGGTTATCGCAAAATGCCCAAGTTGAAGACCAAGAGCGGGGCGAAGAAGCGTTTCAAGCTTACCGCTACCGGCAAGGTGAAGCGTGCCCAGGCGGGCAAGCGTCACGGCATGATCAAGCGCACCAACAAGCAGATTCGCGACCACCGCGGCACCGAACTGGTGTTCGAGGGTGATGCGCGCAAGATCCGCAAGTACTGGCTAGCCGGTTAAGGAGGCGCTGATATGGCTCGTGTAAAGCGCGGCGTTGCCGCCCATGCCAAGCATAAGAAAGTCATCAAGGCTGCGAAGGGTTATCGCGGCCGTGGCAGCACCGCATTCCGCGTGGCGATCGAGAAGGTCGAACATGCGATGCGCTATGCCTATCGCGACCGTCGCGCCCGCAAGCGTGATTTCCGCGCGCTGTGGATCCAGCGCATCAATGCGGCGGTGCGCGATCATGGCTTGACCTATGGCCGATTTATCAATGGCCTCAAGCTCGCCGGCATCGAAGTGGACCGCAAGGTTCTCGCCGATCTCGCCGTGACGCAGCCTGAGGCTTTCACCGCCCTGGTGGAGCAGGCCAAGGCCGCTCTGCCGAAGGCGGCCTGAGCGGCCCTCACTCAATAATCAAGCGTTGCTGCTTGGCGAAAGGGGCCGTTACCCACGGCCCCTTTTTTGCGTTTTTGATTCTGTCCGCGTGACTCCGTGCAAGCGTTCTCAAAGGTGATGGCATGACCGATATCGCAAGCCTGGCAAGCGCCGCCGAGCGCGCCGTGGCCGAAGCGACGGCGCTCGACGCGCTGGAGCAGGCGCGCATCGATGCGCTGGGCAAGAAGGGCTGGCTCTCCGCCGCGCTCAAGGAATTGGGTGGTCTGGCGCCGGATGACCGCAAGGCGCGCGCGGCGCAGCTCAACACCATCAAGGACAGCCTGACCAACGCGATCGAGACGCGGCGCGGCGCATTGCAGGACGCGGCGATCAATGCCCGCCTGGCGGCGGAAAAACTGGATATGACCCTGCCGCTCAACGAAGGCGGCGAGGCCCAGGGGCGCATCCATCCGATCAGCCAGGTGATCGACGAAATCACCGAAATCTTCGCCGGCATGGGCTTCACCATCGCCGAAGGACCGGATATCGAGGATGGCTTCCACAATTTCACGGCGCTGAACATGCCGCCGGCGCATCCGGCGCGGCAGATGCAGGATACCTTCTATCTGCCCGGCACGGCTGGCGCCGATGAGATCGTGCTGCGCACCCATACCTCGCCAGTGCAGATCCGCACCATGCGCGGCGGTCCGCCGCCCTACCGCATCGCCGTGCCGGGCCGCACCTACCGCAGCGACTACGACATGACCCACACCCCGATGTTCCATCAGATCGAGGGGCTGGTGATCGACCGCACCACCCATATGGGCCATCTCAAGGGCGTGCTGGTGGAGTTCTGCAAGGCCTTCTTCGAGACCGACAATGTGAAGATGCGCTTCCGCCCGAGCTATTTCCCGTTCGTCGAACCGGGCGCCGAAGTGGACATCAATTGCAGCCGCAAGGGCGGCGAACTGCGCGTCGGCGAGGGCGATGACTGGCTCGAAATCCTCGGCTGCGGCATGGTGCATCGCAAGGTGCTGGAACATTGCGGCCTCGATCCCAATGAATGGCAGGGCTTCGCCTGGGGCATGGGCATCGACCGCATCGCGATGCTGAAATACGGCATCCCCGATCTGCGCGCCTTCTTCGATTCCGATTTGCGCTGGCTGAAGCATTACGGCTTCGTACCGCTGGATATGCCCACATTGGGCCAGGGGATTGCCCGATGAAGTTCACCCTGTCCTGGCTCAAGGATCACCTCGATACCACTGCCAGCCTCGATCAGATCGCCACTACGCTTACCGCACTCGGCCTTGAGGTCGAGGGCATCACCGATCCGGCGGCGGTCTACAAGCCGTTCGTGATCGCCCGCGTGGTGAAGGCGGAACAGCATCCCAATGCCGACAAGCTGCGGGTCTGCATTGTCGATTACGGCGGGCCGGAAACCATGCAGGTGGTCTGTGGTGCGCCGAATGCGCGTACCGGCCTGATCGGCGTGTTCGCGCCCGTCGGCGCCACCGTGCCCGGCATCGATGTGCTGCTCAAGGCTGCCACCATCCGTGGCGTGGCCTCGAACGGTATGCTCTGCTCGGAACGCGAGATGGGCCTCTCGGATGACCACGAGGGCATCATCGACCTGCCGGCCGATACGCCGGTGGGTACGCCCTTCGCCGCCGTGGCCGGCCTGGATGATCCGGTGATCGAGATCAAGCTGACGCCGAACCGGGGCGATTGCCTCGGCGTGCGCGGCATCGCCCGCGATCTCGCCGCCGCCGGGCTGGGCAGCCTGAAGCCGCTGAACACCGCCAAGGTGGCGGGTGGCTTCGAGAGTCCTATCAAGGTGACGCGCGACCTGCCGGCCGATGCCCAGGATGCCTGCGCCATGTTTGTCGGCCGCCTGATCCGCAAGGTGAAGAACGGTCCGTCGCCGGCCTGGTTGCAGCGCCGCCTCAAGGCCATCGGCCTGCGCCCGATCTCGGCCCTGGTCGATGTCACCAACTACATCACCTACGATCTCGGCCGTCCGCTGCATGTGTTCGATGCCGACAAGGTTCAGGGTGATATCGTTGCCCGCCTGGCCAAGCCGGGCGAGAAGATCCTGGCGCTGGATGGCAAGGAATACACGCTGGATGAAACGATGACGGTGATAGCCGATGGCGCGGGCGCTGAAGGCATCGGCGGCGTGATGGGCGGCGAACATTCCGGCTGCACGCCGGAAACCGTGAATGTCTTTCTGGAATGTGCCTGGTTCGACCAGGAGCGCACCGCCAAGACCGGCCGCAAGCTTGGTATCCATTCCGATGCGCGCCACCGCTTCGAGCGTGGCGTCGATCCGGCCTTCCTGCATGATGGCGCCGAAATCGCCACCCGCATGATCCTCGATCTATGCGGCGGCGAGCCGTCGCAGATCGTGGTCGCCGGTGCCGAGCCGGCTTGGCAGAAGCGCGTCGCGCTGCGTCCCTCGCGCCTGCTCGGCCTGGTCGGCTTCGACCTGCCGAAGCCGCGCCAGATCGAGCTGCTGACCAAGCTCGGCTTTGCGGCCAAGGATGAAGGCGAACTGATCCAGGTGGATGTGCCGTCCTGGCGCCCGGATATCGATGGCGAGGCCGATCTGGTCGAGGAAATCGCCCGGCTGGAAGGCTTCGATCACATCCCGTCGACACCGCTGCCGCCGCTCCGCGCCGTGCCGCTGCCAGCGGTGAACGCGTCGCAGCGCCGCTCGCGCCAGGTGAAGCGGGCCCTGGCCGCGCGCGGCCTGGTCGAGGCCGTCACCTATTCCTTCATCAAGCGCCAGGAAGCGCAGCTTTTCGGCGGCGGCGGTGATGCGCTGGTGCTGATCAACCCGATCAGTGCCGATATGGATGCAATGCGCCCCTCGGTGCTGCCCGGCCTGATTAATGCCGCCCGGCGCAACATGGATCGTGGCTTCAACGATCTGGCGCTGTTCGAGGTCGGCCCACAATTCAACGATCCGACGCCCACGGGCCAGGATTGGGTCGCCACCGGCATCCGCCGTGGCCAGACCGGTGCGCGCCACTGGCGCGAGGCACCGCGCGCTGTCGATGCCTATGATGCCAAGGCCGATGCCATCGCCGCTTTGGCCGGTGCCGGCCTGCCGGTGGAAAGCCTGCAGATCATGGATGGCGCGCCGGACTGGTATCATCCCGGCCGTTCCGGCACGCTGCGTCTCGGCCCCAAGGTGATCCTGGCGGCCTTCGGTGAACTGCATCCGCGCGTGCTGAAAGCCCTGGATGCGCGCGGGCCTTTGGTCGGCTTCGAAGTCTATCTCGACCGCCTGCCGGCCAGCCGTTCGAAAGGTGGCCGCTCGAAGCCGGCGCTCAAGCTTTCGGAATTCCCGGCGGTGGAACGCGATTTCGCCTTCATCGTCGGCGCCGATGTGGCGGCGGATACGCTCATCAAGGCCGTGAAGGGCGCCGAGAAGGCGCTGATCGCGCGTGTGTCGGTGTTCGATGTGTTCGCCGGCACCGGCATCGAGCCGGGCAAGAAATCGGTGGCGATTTCCGTGCGGCTTGAGCCGCGCGAACGCACGCTCACTGATGCCGAGATCGAAGCCGTGGGGCAGAAGATCGTCGCCGCTGCCGCCAAGGCCTGCAACGCTGTGCTGCGGGGGTGACAAAATAATGGGACCCTCGCTTTCGCGAGGGTGACATAGATCATGTCATCCCCGCGAAAGCGGGGATCTCATTTTTTGTTATCCCTTATTCCTGCACACCAGGAAGATCGAGCGGCAGCCATCGGTGAATTCGCGCCGCTCCGGCTGCCAGCCATGGGCGCGCAGATGCGCCTCCAGCATTTCGACGCTGTAGCCCTTGTAGCCGATTTCCCATTTATGGGTATGCCAGTCATTGGCGTCGGTGGCGGGGAAGGGTTTCAGGCCGCGCAGCTTGCGGAAGAAGCTGCGGCGCCGCGCGGTGTAGCGGTTCCAGTAGAAATGCAGGCCGATCTGGGTGCCTTCATACGGCACGGACAATACCAGCCAGGGAATCCGCGTCGCGGCTAGGTTCTTCAGCACCGCGCCGGTATCGGCCCAGGGGATGTGCTCCAGTGTTTCGCAGCACAGGATGGCATCGGCATCCTGCGGCAGGTCGCCGGCGCCAACCTGGCGGATATCGGCGGTGATATGGCGTTCAACGCCGATGCCGGCGCCGCGCGCCTCGATATCCACCGTGGTGACTCGGTAGCCGGCAGTGGCCAGCAGGGCGCTGACAACGCCGAGATGCGGCCCCACTTCCACCACATGGCGCACCGGCAGGCCGCGCATCAGATGCACCTGCAGCCATTGATGCGTGATCCGCTTCTCGGTGTAGTAGTTGTGCCAGCCTTCCGGCAGCTTGGCTTCTTCGCTCTGCTCGCCCAACAGGTCCCCCAAACGAAAAACGGCGGCCAGTCGCCCGGCCGCCGTCATTCAACACGTCAAAGGCGTCTGCCTCAATAGGGCTTCACGCCCGGGATCAGCTTGCGCACGAAATTCGGCAGGGCGAAGGCGCCCGTGGCGATATCCGGGTTGTAGTAGCGCAGGCCCTTGAGGCCGGCCTTCTTGAAGCGCGCGGCCAGGGTCTTGGCCGGGGTCTTGGTGATGTCCTGATCGGACGCCCAGGTCAGCGACATGAAGCCGCAAACGTAGGTCGGCACCACGGCGAGATACGAGCCCGAACGCTTCCAGATCTTCTGGAACAGCTTCACGGCATCGGTCAGTTCCGGGCCCTGCATGTGCGGCACGCCATTCTGTGCCACCAGGATGGCGCCGGGCTTCATCACGCGCTTGCAGTTCTTGTAGAACTCGCCGCTGAACAGCACGGTGGCGGGGCCGACCGGATCCGGACGGTCCACGATGATCAGGTCGTAGCGTTCCTCGGTGTCGCGCACCCAGGCGGCGCCATCGCCAACCACCAGGTTGGTGCGCTTGTCCTGGAACGCCTTGCCGCAGATCGACGACAGGAACTTCTTCGACACGTCGATCACCACGTCGTCGATCTCGACCATGGTGGCGCGGCGCACGGACTTGTGCTTCAGCACCTCTTCCAGGATACCGCCATCGCCGCCGCCGATGATCAGCACGTCGCGCACCTTGCCATGGGCCAGCATCGGCAGGTGGGTCAGCATTTCATGGTAGACGAACTCGTCGCCCTCGGTGCACTGCACCACGCCATCGAGGCCAAGGATGCGGCCATAACGGGCGGATTCAAACACCACCACCTTCTGGTACTTCGACTTGCCTTCGAACAGGATCTTCTTGATCTCGTGGCTCTGCCGGAAACCGGTGTAGAGCGTCTCGTTAAACCACTTGGTCACAGGATCAGACCCCGCTTCATTTCAGTGCACTGGATGGTGTCGGGCAGGAAGGCGCGGCGCAGCACCGGGATCGCCTTGGCCGGCTGGCAATCGCCGCAGACGAACACGTCGAGCGCGGCATAGCCCTTTTCCGGCCAGGAATGGATCGACATGTGGCTCTCGGCCAGCACGGCCACGCCGGAGATGCCGCCATTCGGCTCGAAGTGATGCAGGTCGATGTTCAGCAGCGTGGCGCCGATGGCTTCCACGGCTTCGGTCAGGGTCTGCTTCACCAGCGCCAGATTATCCAGGTGCTTACCGCCCCAGAGATCGATGATCAGGTGCTGGCCGGCATAGCGCATGCCGTCCTTGTTGATGAAATGCTCTTCTTCCTGCGCGGCCTCGGGCTGCGCGGGCACTTCGTACAGGGCCGGCTTGGCGGCAATGGTCTTGCTCATTCAGGTCTCTCCACCATCAAGATGAAATCGGAATGCTCCGACGGCAGAAAGACTGTTGGGAAAGCCCCGTGGTACCGCGAAAGTCCGAACCCGGACCGGCGGCCATTCGCCACTTTCCAAACAGTCTTCAGGAGGGGGGTATGGGGCCAATCGCCCCCTGATGCAAGTGAAAATTCACCCCCGGGGCACATTTTTTCGGCAGCCGGGCGCGGGGGTCACAATATGACGAGCAGCGGCGCTCCAGCGCAATGAAACCGAGGACTTAAGAGCATCCCGAGGCTCAGGCGAAGCTGCCGGCCAGGGTGAAGACTTCGCCGTTCAACCCGAGCTTGAACCGTGCCACGCCGGCTCCTTCCTCGGTATTGGCACCGCCAAGATCGAAATGCTCGACGCCGAGGTTTTTCAAGGCCAGCAGGCCATGCCACAGCAGGCGGTGATGCGCGCGCACCAGGCGGCCCGGTTCGCTGCTCCAGCCTGCCGCATAGGTAGCGCCACGGCCATGGCGCAGCAGCAGCATGCCGGCGACGGGACGCGTGCCGATCTTGGCCGTGAAAAGATGCGCGCTGTCGCCAAGGCTTGCGTCTGACGCTGCCGCGAAGGCGCGGTAGAAGGCGCCGTCGGGGCCGAGGAAGCGTTTCTCGATCCGCTGCACGTCATGCGCCCGCATCACGGCGGTGAAGGTTGCGTCATCCCAGCTTTCATCCAGCAGCAGCGGGCTGCGCTCGGCGGCTTTCAGCGCATTGCGCCATTTGCCATCCAGGCGGCCGCGCAGCACCGAAGGCGCCGGCGTCAGGTCGAGCCGCACGGAACTCCAGCCGGTCATCATCTGCTCCAGGCCCAGTTCGCGCATCAGGCTTTCCGATTCGGTGCCACCTGGCAGTTCCGGCAGCCACCACAGCAGGCTGCGGCCCTGCTTCCAGTGGTAATGCTGGCGCAGCGCGTTGAGGGCGGTCAGCCGCTCCGGCCGCCCGATGCCGGACAGGAATAGCGGCCCGCGCACGATCCGCACCAGCGACCCCCAGCCCGCATCCCCGGGGCCGAAACGGCGGCGGAAGGCCTGCGCCAGGCCGATGGCATCGCCTGCCTGGTTCAGCAGCAGCCAGCGTTCCGGCTGCGTGCGCGATACCGCCGCCACCGCCTCGCCATAGGCCCAGTTCTGCTCCAGGGTCTCGAAGCGCACCCGCGCCTGCAGGGCCGCCCAGGCGGCGCGGTCAGTAGCGGGTTGCAGCAGCACAGAGTCGCTCATGGCGGCAGCATGCGGATCGGCGCGTGCCATCGCAAGGGGCGCTTCCCGGCCGCGGCTGATTCGGCTATTCCAGGGCATGGCCTGGTTCAAACTGCCGGCGCGCTGGCGCGGCCCCGAACGTATTCATGGCGAGGTGATCCCGGCGCCCCGGCTGACCCGCCACGCCTTGCGCCGCTTCCTGCTCTGGATCCTGGCGCCGTTCCTGCTGCTCTGCCTGGCGGGCGACCTGCTGCTTTACTGGGTCTTTGCCCATTGGCTCGGCCGCTGCTACGGCCTGCTCTGCTTTTTCCAGTAAATCCGGGCATGAAAAAACCCGCCGGCCAAGTTTGGCAAGGAGCCCGGCGGGCATGAAAAAAACCCGCCGGGCGGGTGCCTGCGGCGGGTTTTTCAGAAGTAGAAGGTTGGTGGAGCCAAGCGGGATCGAACCGCTGACCTCCTGCATGCCATGCAGGCGCTCTCCCAGCTGAGCTATGGCCCCGTAACCGTGCCGTCAGACCTTCGTAACCCTGTCCGGCGGGCGCGGACCATAAGGCCAAGGCCAGGGCTTTGCAAGGGTTTCGGCGGGCGGAAATTTTCCCTGCTCTGAAGCAGCGATTCCGCCCGGCCGGGCAACCACTTAAACCGCTGGAGGGTTAGCGTTCCTCCTCGCCGTCGGAGGCGGCATCGACATCGATTTCCTCGGCTACGTCGCCGCCCTCGATGTCGTCATCCTCGGCCAGGAAATCGTCCGGCAGATCATCGCCGTCGACCTCGCCATCGGCGTCGGGATCGGGCGTCACCACCGGCTTCGGCGCCGCCTTGGCGGCCTTTTCCTCGGTCTTGGCCGGGCGCCGCGACTTCACCAGCGCGTCCGGATTCAGCTCGGTGCCGCATTTCGGGCACAGGATCGGGCTCTTCATCATATCGTAGAAGGCGGCGCTGCAGCTCAGGCAGCGGCGCTTGGTGCCCCATTCCGGTTTGGCCATTCTATACACTCTCCTAAAGCCGCAACGGCATCGCCGGGGGCATTGTTCAGGCCCGGACCGTCGCCGTGGTCAGGGCGGCGCGATTGTGTTAAAGAAGCGCGCCCTGTCAACCCTTGTTTTGGCCGCAGCGGCGCGTTTTCTCTGCGCCCCGGCCACCTGGACCCCTTAAAGATCGTCATGACTGCCGCCGCCGCTCCCCGTCCCCATGCCAGCCGCCCCGGCAAATCTCTTTCAGGCCGCCTCGGCGTGCCCGGTGACAAGTCGATTTCGCACCGCGCGCTGATCTTCGGCGCACTCGCGGTGGGTGAAACCGAAGTGACCGGCCTGCTGGAAGGCGAGGATGTGCTGCGCACCGCCGCCGCCATGCGTGCCATGGGTGCCGAGGTGGAACGGCTGGGCGAGGGCCATTGGCGGGTGCGCGGCGTCGGCGTCGGCGGTTTTGCCGAACCTGCCGATGTGCTCGACATGGGCAATGCCGGTACCGGCGCCCGCCTGGTCATGGGCCTGGTGGCGAGCCAGCCCTTCACGGCGGTGTTCACTGGCGATGCCTCGCTGCGCCGCCGCCCAATGGGCCGGGTGGTGGAACCCTTGAGCCGCATTGGCGCACAATTCGTCGGCCGCAGCGGCGGCCGGCTGCCGCTGGCGGTGATCGGCGCCACCCATCCGCTGCCGATCGAATATGAATTGCCGGTAGCCTCGGCGCAGGTGAAATCCGCCGTGCTGCTGGCCGGCCTCAACGCGCCGGGCATCACCCGCGTCATCGAGCGCGAGGCGACCCGCGACCATACCGAAAACCTGCTGCGCCATTTCGGCGCCGAGGTGATGGTGGAAACCACCAAGGAAGGCGGCCGCATCATCTCGCTGGTCGGCCAGCCGGAACTGAAGGCCAGCCGCATCCAGGTGCCGGGCGATCCGTCCTCTGCAGCTTTCCCGCTGGTGGCCGCTTTGATCACGCCGGGTGCGGAAGTCACCGTCGACGCTGTCGGCATCAATCCGCTGCGCACCGGGCTGTTCGATACCCTGCGCGACATGGGCGCCGACCTCAGCTTGAGCAACCAGCGCGACCAGGGCGGCGAGCCGGTGGCCGATATCACCGCGCGGTATTCCGCCCTCAAGGGCATTACCGTGCCGCCGGAACGCGCGCCGAGCATGATCGATGAATATCCGATCCTGTTCGTGGCCGCTGCCTGTGCCAGCGGCGAGACCGTGGTGCGCGGCGCCAAGGAATTGCGCGTCAAGGAAAGCGACCGCCTCGCCGCCATGGCGCGCGCGCTCTCGGCCAATGGTGTGGCGCTGGAAGAACTGGAAGATGGCCTGATCCTGCGCGGCAACGGCACGGCGCCGAAAGGTGGCGCCAAGGTTGCCACCGAACTCGATCACCGCATCGCCATGTCGGCCTTGGTGCTCGGCCTTGCCGCGCAGAATGGCGTCAGCGTCGATGATATAGGCATGATCGACACCAGCTTCCCTGGCTTTGTCGGACTGATGCGTGGCCTCGGCGCGGATATCGCGCCGAGCTGAAACTTCCCGCCAAGCTTAAGCTGCGCGGATATCGTTGCTGAATAACGCCGGCTTCCTCTAAGCTTGGCAGCATGAGCCGCCCCCTCCCCAACATTGCCTCCAAGCGCAACCAGGGCCGTGCCCTGCCGCGTGGCCGGCAGGCCCGTGCGGAGGATGCGGCGGCATTGCTGGCCCTGCTCGGAGCCGGACCATATCGCCGCGACCTGCTGATCGAATATCTGCATGTGATCCAGGATGCGCGCCGCTGCCTGCCTGCCGGTCTGCTGGTGGCGCTGAGCGAGGCGATGAAGCTGCCGCTGGTCGAGGTCTACGAGACCGCCAGCTTCTATGCGCATTTCGATATCATTGATGAGGGCGAGGCAGAGCCGCCGGCAATGACATTGCGGGTTTGCGACAGCTTGTCCTGCTGCATGGTCGGTGCGGACCAGTTGGCGGCAGAGCTGGCCGATACAGCCGGCGCGGATTGCCGCGTGGTGCGCGTGCCCTGCATCGGGCAATGCGACCGGGCGCCGGCCGTGGCCTTGGGCAAGAACGTGTTCGCGCCGGCCAGCATCGAACAGCTGCGTGCCGCGCAGGCCGCAGGCGATACCGCGCCGCTGCTGCCACGCTACAAGGGCCTTGCCGCCTACCGCGCCGAGGGCGGCTATGGTGTATTGGCGAAGCTGCGCGCCGGTGATGTGACGCCGGATCAGGTATTGCTGGCACTGGAGCAATCCGGCCTGCGTGGCTTAGGGGGAGCCGGTTTTCCGACTGGCCGCAAATGGCGCCTGCTGCGGCAGCAGCCGGGGCCGCGCTATCTGGCAGTGAACGGCGACGAGGGCGAACCCGGCACCTTGAAGGATCGCTTCTATCTCGAAACCGATCCGCATGGTTTTCTGGAAGGCTTCCTGATCGCCGCGCATATGATCGAAGCTGCCGCTGCCTTCATCTATCTGCGCGATGAATATCCTGCCTTACACACTGTGGTGGCCAATGAACTGGCGGCCCTGCGCGCCGCCGGTTTGCTTGATGGCCTTAACGTGGAATTGCGGCGCGGCGCCGGCGCCTATATCTGCGGCGAGGAATCGGCGATGCTGGAAAGCATCGAAGGCAAGCGCGGCCTGCCGCGCCACAAGCCGCCCTATCCGGCGGAAGCCGGCCTCTGGGGCCGGCCCACCCTGATCAACAATATCGAAACGCTGTACTGGATTCCGGCCATCCTGGATAAGGGCGCCGACTGGTGGCAAAGCCATGGCCGCCATGGCAGCAAGGGTCTGCGCAGCTATTCCGTATCGGGCCGCGTGCGCCAGCCCGGCGTGAAACTGGCTCCGGCCGGCATCACGCTGCAGGAACTGATCGAGGAATATTGCGGCGGCATGGCGCCGGGCCATCGCCTGCTCGGCTATCTGCCGGGCGGGGCTTCGGGCGGCATCCTGCCGGCGCATATGGCCGATATCCCGCTGGATTTCGGCACGCTGGAAAAGCATGGCTGCTTCATCGGTTCGGCTGCCGTGATCGTGCTGTCGCAGCAGGACAGCATGCGTGGCGCGGCGCTGAACCTGATGCGGTTCTTCCGCCATGAATCCTGCGGCCAATGCACGCCCTGCCGCGTCGGCACCGAGAAGGCGGCGCAGCTGATGGCGGCGCCGGACTGGGATGAAGCCGCCCTGCGCGATCTGGCGCAGGTGATGCGCGATGCCTCGATCTGCGGCCTGGGCCAGGCGGCGCCCAATCCGCTGCTGAGCGTGCTGGAGCATTTCCGATGACGCGCTTCCTGCTCGACGGCGAGGAAGTGACGGCGCTGCCCGGCGAGAGCATCTGGCAGGCGGCACAGCGGCTCGGCACTTCGATCCCGCATCTCTGCCACACGCCGCAGCCGGGCTATCGGCCAGACGGCAATTGCCGCGCCTGCATGGTGGAGATCGAGGGCGAGCGCGTGCTGGCCGCTTCCTGCAAGCGCAGCCCGACCGAAGGCATGAAGGTGCGCAGCAGCAGCGAACGCGCCGCCAAGGCCCGGCGCATGGTGTTTGAACTGCTGCTCAGTGATCAGCCGGCGCGCGCCGTGGCGCCCGATGCCGAAAGCAAGTTCTGGAACTGGGCCGACCGCCTGGAGGTGCAGACCAGCCGCTATCCGCGCCGCGAAGCCGTGGCGCCGGACCACAGCCATCCGGCGATGGCGGTGCAGCTGGATGCCTGCATCCAGTGCGGCCTGTGCCAGCGCGCCTGCCGCGAGGTGCAGGGCAATGATGTGATCGGCATTGCCCTGCGCGGGCATCACGCCAAGGTGGTGTTCGATTTTGATGACGCGATGGGCAAGTCCACCTGCGTCGGTTGCGGCGAATGCGTGCAGGCCTGCCCCACCGGTGCGCTGCTGCCCAGCAGCCTGGTGGATGCCGCCGGCCATGGCGTGGCGAAAGCGGATCGCCATGTCGATACCCTCTGCCCCTATTGCGGTGTCGGCTGCCAGGTGACGCTGCATATCAAGGATGAACGGGTGCAGTATGTCACCGGCCGCGACGGCCCGGCCAATCGTGGCCGGCTCTGCGTCAAGGGCCGTTTCGGCTTCGACTATGCGCATCACCCGCAGCGCCTGACGCAGCCGCTGATCCGCAAGGCAGGCGTGCCGAAGCGCGCTGATGACAGCATCGACCCGGCCAACCCGTTCACGCATTTCCGCACCGCAAGCTGGGAGGAGGCGCTCAGCCTTGCCGCCGAGGGCCTGAAGCGTATCCGCGACGAGCATGGTGGCGGCGCGCTGGCTGGCTTCGGCTCGGCCAAGGGCTCGAACGAGGAAGCCTATCTGTTCCAGAAACTGGTGCGCACCGGTTTCCACACCAACAATGTCGATCACTGTACGCGGCTCTGCCATGCCTCCTCAGTGGCGGCCCTGATGGAAGGCATCGGCTCGGCGGCGGTGACGGCGCCGTTCAATGCCGCCGAACAGGCCGAAGTGATCATCGTTATCGGCGCCAACCCGACGCAGAATCATCCGGTCGCCGCGACGTTCATCAAGAATGCGGTGCGCAGGCATGGCGCCAGGCTGGTGGTGATGGACCCGCGCGGCCAGGCGCTGTCGCGCTTCGCTACGCATATGCTGCGCTTCAAGCCGGGCACCGATGTGGCCCTGCTCAATGCCCTGCTGCATGTCATCGTGCAGGAGAACCTCACCAACCCGGCTTATATCCAGCGCTTCGTCGATGGCTTCCCCGATCTGGCCGAAGCGGTGGCGCAGGCGACGCCGGAAGCCATGGCGCCGCTCTGCGGCATTGCGCCGGATGAACTGCGCCAGGTGGCGCGGCTCTATGCCACGGCGAAGGGTTCGCTGATCTTCTGGGGCATGGGCGTGTCGCAGCATGTACATGGCACCGACAATGCGCGCTGCCTGATTGCCCTGGCGCTGATCACCGGCCAGGTCGGGCGGCCCGGCGCCGGTCTGCATCCGCTGCGCGGGCAGAATAATGTGCAGGGCGCCTCCGATGCCGGCCTGATCCCGATGGTCTATCCCGATTACCAGTCGGTGGAAGACCCGCAGGTGCGCGCCAAGTTCGAGCGCCTCTGGGGCATGCCGCTGGATCCCAGGCGCGGCCTCACCGTAGTCGAGATCGTCAATGCGATCCTCGCCGGCAGCATCGGCGGCATGTATATCCTGGGCGAGAATCCGGCGATGTCCGATCCTGATCTCGGCCATGCCCGCGAGGCGCTGGCGCGGCTGGAGCATCTGGTGGTGCAGGATATCTTCCTCACCGAAACCGCGATGTTCGCCGATGTGATCCTGCCGGCCAGCGCCCTGCCCGAAAAGGCCGGCAGCTTCACCAATACCGACAGGCGGGTGCAACTGGCGCAGCCGGCGCTGGCGCCGCCGGGGCAGGCGCGGCAGGATTGGGAATTGGTGCAGGAACTGGCGCGGCGCCTGGGGCTGGACTGGCACTACACGCATCCGCGCGAGATATTCGCCGAAATGGCCGCCGCGATGCCGTCGCTGGATGGCATCACCTGGGAAAAACTGGAAGCCCGGGGCGCCATGACCTATCCGCATGGCGCCGATATTCTGTTCGGCGATGGTTTTCCCACGGTGACCGGACGGGGCCGGCTGGTGCCGGCTGCCGTCACGCCGCCGGCCGAACTGCCCGATGAAACCTATCCGATGGTGCTTTCCACCGGGCGCATGCTGGAACATTGGCATACCGGCGCCATGACACGCCGCGCCACCACGCTGGATAGTCTGGAACCGGAAGCAGTGGCCCTGGTGAACCCGAAGGACCTGGCGCGGCTGGGCCTGGCTGCTGGCGCCAAGGTGCGCGTTTCAACGCGGCGCGGCAGCATCGAACTGATGGCGCGCGCCGACCGTGATATCGCGCCGGGCAACCTGTTCATTCCGTTTGCCTTCCGCGAGGCACCGGCCAACATGCTGACCAATCCGCAGCTCGATCCCTACGGCAAGATTCCCGAATTCAAATTCGCCGCCGCCAGGCTTGAAGCTGCAAGCTAACTGAATCGCGCCCGCAGCACGCGCCTAGCTGAATCGTGCCCGCAGCACGCGGTTGGCATCGAGGCGCACCAGTATGGTATTGCCATCGCGCGCCGCGTCGCCGACATCGGCGGGCATTTCCGCCGGTGCGGCGATCACCGCCACATCCACCTCGCAACGGCCGCGCCGCGCGATGACGTTGACGACGGTGGCCGGACCGGCGGCGAGTTTGCAATCGGCTTCCAGGTCGCCATCGAACTGCATCGGCATCGCCGGGCGGCGCAGCATCATCGCTTCGCCATTGTGGAACCGCAGGGAAAAACCTTCGCCCTGGATCAGGGTGATCCAGCGGTCGCAACCGGCAAAGGCGGAGAAGGGCGCGTCGCGCACGATGGCGGCACGGCTCACCCGCCAGTCGAAATCATCCAGCCCGGCGCTATCGGGAAAAGCGGCAATATGCCAGCTCACGCCCTTGCCGTTCTTCCATGGCATGGCGCGCTGTTTCGGAACCGGGATGATCAGCATCGCGCTCAGCCTGGGATTTTCGCCAGGGCCCATTTCAGCAGCACCGGCATCCCGGCGGCGGAACCGCCCATGACGATCTGCTGCGTGCGGCGCAGTTCGCCGCCCTGGCCGAAATAGACGCTGTCCTCCAGCCGCACCAGGCCGCCCTGGCCGCGCCAGCGCCAGCCGGTGCCGGATTGCGTCTTGAGCAGCACCGTGTCGCCGGCCCCGATCAGCGAGGCATGCACGCTGGGATGCAGGTGGAAGCGCAGGGTGAAGGCGCGCGGCCGGTCCGGCGCACCGCCTTCCAGCATATCCTCGCCGCGCAGATCGTCACCATTGCCGCCGAGATAGAGCCGGCGGCGATGCAGCAGGCCGAAGGCCTGCTGCCAGCCATCATGCTCGGCGTCGATCCAGGCATGGCCGTCCTGTTCATGGCGCTGCAGCCGCACGGTGAAATGCGGCGCCGGACGGGCATGTTCGATGCCCAAAGTGGCATGGGCCGCGGGGCCGGCCAGGGCCTCGGCCCAGTCGCCGCCCAGCCGCCGCGCCGCGCCGCAATTGACGATCAGGCGATCCTTGCCATGGCTGAACTCAAACGCCAGCGGCGCCGCATGCGGCCTGCCGGCCACGGATGCCGCCGGCGCGCCGGTATCGAGCAGCAGGAGCGCGCGCTTCGCCGCCACGCGCTCGAAGCCGGAAGCAGCCGAGGAGGCCGGCGGCTTGCCATGCTTGCCCTGGATCAGGGCTTCGGAAAGCAGCAGCGCATGTTCCAGCGCGCCGCCGGGTTCTTCCTCGCCGCCATGGAACAGCGCCAGGCCGCCATCGCCATGGCGGAAGAAGCGCAGCATCGGCGCCATGCGGTCCATCAGCGGCAGCAGGCTCATGCGTTCCGGATGTCCGGCACTCAGGTAATGCTGCAACGCCACCACATCGCGGAACTGCGCGAACAGCCGGCTGGGGCAGCGCGTCACATGGCCGCCATCGCCGAGCAGGCAGGCTTCCCAGGCAAGAATCAGATTGGGCAATGCCTGCGGCCATTTCTCCTGGCCGCCGGGCAGGCTCTCGGCGGCATAGACCAGACCGAGCAGGGCTTCGGCGCGCGCGGCGGGATCGCTTTCGCGCGGTGCGGTGCGGCCCAGATGCGCCGCCTGGCGCGCCACGCTCAGCAGCAGGTCATGGGCGAAAGCCGCATCGGCGTCTTTGAGCAGGAAATGCGCCGCGTTGAGCCAGCTGGTCAGCCGCCGCCCGGTCACCGGCGCGGCCCAGGCGCGCTGCGACCAGCCATGATGCCGCTCGATCCAATGCTGCACCAGGCTGCGGCTCATGCGCTGTGCCATCTCGCCGCCTTGCGCCGCGAAATCGCGCAGCCAGACGAAGCCATGCAGCTCAGCCGCCCAGGCGGCAATGCTGGCCGGATCGGCGTTCAGGCTGTCGATGCCGGCATCCCAGGGCGCGGCATGCGGCGACACGACTTCGAGGCCGGCAAAAGCGAAGCGGCCCTGGAACAGCCGGTCGGCACGGGCGGCGAGGCCGGGCCAGGGGTCGGCGGGCAGCGAGAGGAATTCCAGCGGCGCCTGGCGCGGCAGGGTCAGGCCATAGAGCGGCGAGCCATGCCAGAGCGCGGCGAGGCGGCTAGGGAGGGATGTTGGTGTCTCGGACAAGGTCGGCCGCCGGGTTCCGGGCTGCCGGCTCAGGCGCCGCGCAGCCGGCGGATATTCTCAGCGTAATGCTCAGGACCGCCCTTGAAGCCTGCCGTGCCCGCCACCAGCACATCGGCGCCGGCGGCAATCGCCTGGCGCGCGGTTTCCTCGTTGATGCCGCCATCGATCTCAAGGTCGATGGCGCGGCCCGAGGCATCGATGGCCTGGCGCAGGCGCTTCACCTTCTCAAGCTGGCCCGGGATGAAAGCCTGGCCGCCGAAACCGGGATTGACGCTCATCACCAGCACCAGGTCGAGCATGTCCAGCACCTGCAATGCTGCTTCCACCGGCGTGCCGGGATTGAGCGACAGGCCGGCCTTCTTGCCCAGCGACTTGATCAGCTGCAGCGTGCGATGCACATGCGGGCCGGCTTCCGGGTGCACGGTGATGATATCGGCACCGGCTTCGGCGAACAGCGCCACATAGGTATCCACCGGCGACACCATCAGATGTGCGTCGAATACCTTTTTGCTATGCGGGCGCAACGCCTTCACCACGGCTGGGCCAATGGTGATATTGGGCACGAAATGCCCGTCCATCACGTCGATATGGATATAGTCGGCACCGGCGGCATCGATCGCGGCCACTTCGGCGCCGAGCTTGGCGAAATCGGCGGACAGGATCGACGGGGCGATTCGGGTGGCTTGCTGCAGCATAAGCCCGGCATAGCAGCTTTGGCCCGCCGCGCCAAGTAGACGGTCTGGTTGCAGCAGCCAAGTATACGAAAAGCCTCGACTTTGCCATAATCAGGGAATGGAGGAACTGCCCATCAATCCGCTGCTGCCGCTGGGCGGCATCGCGCTGATCCTGGCCCTGGTCTGGCTCACCGGCGGGCGACGTCAGGCGCGGCTGGAGGATGCGGCTGCCGTGCGCGGCCTGCTGGCGCAGCCGGAAACCGGGTTCCATGCGGCAGAGATCGGCCTGAGCCATGACGGCACCGGCGCCATCGCCGCCGATGCCGCCGGCCATCTCGCCTTGGTACTGCCGGTTGGCGCCAGGCTGGCCGCTCGCCTGCTCAAGCCGGCTGATATCGTGGCGCAGCGCCTGGATAATCTGGAAGCCGGCATGGCGCGGCTGGAACTCACCACCAAGGGTCCGGCGGCATTGCGTCTTGCATTGCTGCTGCCGGAGATGGAAGCAAGACGGTGGCAGGAGCGCCTCACATGATGGGGCCGCTATCATGATGGGTGGCCTGCCTGATCCGGTGGTCTACGCGATCCCGGCCTTCATCGCGCTGGCGGTGCTGGAAGTGCTGGTGGCACGGTTGCGGCAGCAAGAAGCTTATGAGCTGCGCGATACCGCCACCTCGCTCACCATGGGGCTGATCAACCTGGTGCAGGGCATCGCTTTCGGCGGCCTGATCTGGGCCAGCCTGGAAGCGGTGCATGGCTTCCGCCTGCTTGATCTGCCGTTGACGCTGTGGACCTGGCTGGCTTTGCTGTTCGCGGAGGATTTCGTCTATTACTGGTTCCATCGCCTGAGCCATGAGCATCGCATCTGGTGGGCGGCGCATGTGAACCACCATTCCTCGCAGCATTACAATCTTTCGACGGCCTTGCGGCAGACCTGGACCGGCAACTTGGCGCTGACCTGGATATTGTGGCTGCCGCTGGCACTGATCGGCTTTCCGCCGGCTTTGATCGTGTTCCAGAAGGGTGTCAGCCTGGTCTACCAGTTCTTGATTCATACCGAGCAGATCAGACGACTGCCGGCCTGGTTCGAGGCTGTGTTCAACACGCCGTCGCATCACCGCGTGCACCATGCCACCAACCCGGAATACCTTGATCGCAACTACGCCGGCATATTCATCATCTGGGACAAGCTGTTCGGCAGCTTCGCAGCAGAGCGTGACGAAGAACCCTGCCGCTATGGCATTGTGAAGAATCTCGGCCGCTTCAATCCGCTGATCGTCGCCTTCCATGAATGGATCGAGATTGGCCGTGATGTGGCTCGGGCGAAAAGCTGGCGCGAGCGTTTCGGCTACATCTTCGGCCCGCCGGGCTGGGCCCCGGATGGCGGCCGCACGGCGGAGGTGATCCGCGCCGAGGCCAGGTTGAGTCAAATTTCCAATACATGAAGCCGGCTGCCGCTAGACTGAGCGGCCTATCATCAGGAGGCAACCATGCTGTTCGTCATCATCGCCAAGGATCATCCCGGCAGCAATCTGCGGCAGAAATTCCGTGCCGAGCATCTGGAATTCATCGCCGACAAGCAGCAGCTGTTCCGCTATGGCGGGCCGCTGCTGGATGATGCCGGCAAGCCGGTCGGCAGCGTGATGATCCTGGATTTTCCGGATCGCGCCGCGCTGGATGCGCATCTGGCGCAGGACCCGTATTTCCGCGAGCCGGTTTTTGAAAGCGTGCAGATCAATGCATCGCGCCAGATCGTGCCGGAAGCTGAAGCCGGCGGGCTGGCCGCTGAAATCGCCAGGCAGAAGGCGGCGACAGCGGCTTAACACATAGAAGAAAATCGTCATGGTCGGCGAGGGCCGACCATCCACGCGCTATTTTACTTCCCGTCAGTTAAACAAAAAACTCGTGGATACCCCGCCTGCGCGGGGTATGACGTGATTGATATGGTTACGCCAGCGGCCCTCTAAGCCAATGGCCCTAAGCCGACCAGGCCGAGCCGCACGCGGCGGTTATGGCGGCCCTTGTTGTCGATCTTGAGCAGCTTCACCGCGCGGGTATCGCCGGTATTGTCGAGATGGGTGCCGCCGCAGGCCTGGCGGTCCAGTCCGGTGATATCGACGATGCGCACGCGGCCATCCTCGGTCGGCGGCGGTGCCACCGAGCGGCTGCGGATCAGCCCGGGCACGGCACGCGCTTCCTCAAATGGAATATAGGTGCAGTTGACGCGGATATTCTGCGCGATCACATCATTGATCGGTGCTTCCAGCGCGCGCAGGCGGTCGTTATCGGCTTCCGGCAGATCGAAATCCATCCGCGCCGTGCCATCGTCATTCATCTGCACGCCGGTGACCAGCGCGCCATCGAAACTCTGGAACACCAGGGCGTTCAGGATATGGGTGGCGGTGTGCATCTCGCGCATCATCTGGCGGAAATTCGGATTCACCGCCGCTTCCACCACCCCTGACAATTCCACCGGATCGGCCAGCAGGTGCCAGAGCTGACCGTCGATCACCTCGAAGCCGGTGACGCCGATATCGCCGCCCGTATTGGAGCGCAACGCCCCCTTGTCCGGCAATTGCCCGCCACCGCCGGGATAGAACGGGGTCTCGCTCAGCAATACGCGGCCGGGGGAAGCTGCCACCACCTCGGCGGTGAGGGTCAGGGTATGGGGGTGATCATGGCAATAGAGATGCATGCCGTCCTCGCTGGCTTGAACAGCGAATCTAGGCAGGTATCACGGCGCCGTATTGGCAAAAAGTTCAGGCTGAGTCTCAAGTGGCCAGCTTACGCCGCCTGGGCGTATTGCAGCGGCGTGATGCCATAGGCGCGCTTGAAGTTGCGGTTCAGCGCGCTCTGGTCGTAGAAGCCACAAGCCGCCGCCACTTCGGCCAGTGGTTCGCCGGCCTTGAGATGCTGGCAGGCGGCCCGCAGCCGCACCTGATTGAGATAGGCATGCGGGCCCATGCCGGTGCAGCGGTTGAACAGCGCGATCAGCTGCGCCTTGCGCAGGCCGGCGATCTGGCCGAGTTCATCGAGTTTGAGCGCCTCGCCGTAACGCTGCTGCATCAGATCGGTGACGCGCCGGAGCAAAGCGCGGTCGCGGCCCGGCAGATCGGGGCGGCGCGCACCGCTGCCATGGCGCAGGAACAGGCGGCCGAAACTCGCCTGCAGCAATTCCTCTTCCTGCAAGGCATCGGTGGAATTTTCCAGCGCGCGGTGCAGGCTCAGGAAGCCATCGATCAACTGCGGATCATCGAGGCGGTTGTCGGTGAAATAGGGCAGCCGCTCCAGCCCCAGCCCTTCGGCCACCACGTCGAGCGCAGATTGTGTGAGATAGAGCGAACGGTAGCGCCAGAGCGGACTCCAGCCCATCCAGCCGGCATGCGGCTCGGCGGGATTGAACACGAACAGGCTGTTGGGCTGCGCCTGCTGCACCTGGCCACGGCTTTTCACTTCCGAACCGCCGGCCTCGGTCACCGCCACCACCAGCGCATCATGGGCATGGGGCGCGTATTCCTGGGTGGTGAAGGCGGCATGCATCAGGGTGAGGCCCGGCACGCGCCGGTCCCGCCAATACTCCGCACGGTTATGAGGATCCTGCCTCGCCATGGCTTCCACTATCCCCGCCGAGGCAGCGCCGTCAATGAAGTTTATGATTAGCGGCGGTTCAGCGTCGGTCCAGTTCAGCGCCGGTATTGTGCCGCCGGATGGCTGGCGGGCAGGCGGTTCAAGCCATCGCCGCGCAGCTTGGCGCGGTAGGAACCTTCGCGGTAGGCACTTTTATAGACGCCGCGCGCCTGCAATTCCGGCACTACCAGGTCGACGAAATCCTCGATGCATTCCGGCATCACGGTGCGCGAGAGATTGAAGCCGTCGATATCGGTTTCCACCATCCAGGCGATCATCGCATCGGCCACCTGGCCGGGATCGCCAATGATCGGCTGGGTGCGGCCGCCGATGCCGTATTGCTGGGCCAGTTGCTGCTTGGTGAAGGCGGCGGTGCCCTTCCTGGTCAGGGCATCGAGCGAAGATTGCATGGCGTTGGTCTGGCTGCTGGTGATCGGCTCGTCCCAGTCGAAACGCGCATAATCGATGCCGGTGCCGCCGGCCATATGCACC
The DNA here is from genome assembly GCF_965278975.1 of Ferrovibrio sp. Classification (GTDB taxonomy): domain Bacteria; phylum Pseudomonadota; class Alphaproteobacteria; order Ferrovibrionales; family Ferrovibrionaceae; genus Ferrovibrio. The sequence continues at coordinate 1,071,937 of NZ_OZ257126.1, read as the reverse complement.
AGGCCGCCTTCCAGGCTGCTATGCCGGGCATACTCCGCCGCTTTCTCGCGCGCCTCTGCTTCCGTCGGCGCCACCACCACGCAGGCGCTGATGAAGGCCAGGATATCGGCGGGGTCGCGGCCAATGGCGGCAGCCCGCGCGCGCACGTCGCGCACGGTTTCAGCCACGCTGGCCTTGGCATTGCCGGCGACGAAGATACATTCCGCATGTTTCGCGGCGAATTCGCGCCCGCGTGTTGATGAACCGGCCTGATAGAGCACGGGCGTGCGCTGCGGCGATGGCTCTGAAAGATGCACGCCTTGCGATGTGAAATGCGGCCCTTGATGGCGGATTTCATGCACGCGTGCCGGATCGGCATAGAGGCCGGTGGCGCGGTCGCGGCGTACGGCATCGTCCTGCCAGCTGCCTTCCCACAGCTTGTAGACCACGGCCATGAAATCATCGGCCATGTCGTAGCGTGAATCATGCGCCGGCAAGGCCGGCTGGCCCATGGCGCGGGCGGCGGAATCGAGATAGCCGGTCACGATGTTCCAGGCGATGCGGCCCTTGCTCAGGTGATCCAGCGTCGACAGGCGGCGCGCGAACAGATAGGGCTGCTCGTAGCTGACATTGCAGGTGACGCCGAAGCTCAAATGCCGCGTCGCCTGCGCCATCGCCGGCACCAGCAGCAGCGGGTCGTTCACCGGCACCTGGGCAGCGTTGCGCAGCGCTGCGTCCGGGCTGGCGTCATAGACATCGTAGACACCCACCACATCGGCCAGGAACAGGCCATCGAACAGGCCGCGCTCAAGCGTGCGGGCCAGGCCGGTCCAGTAATCCAGGTCGGTGTAGCGCCAGGATTGGTCGCGCGGATGAGTCCACAGGCCATGGCCGATATGGCCGACGCAGCTCATGTCGAAAGCGTTGAGGCGGATTTCCTTCATGGCGCCTTGCATCCCCGATATAGGGGCATCCCCGATATCGGGAAAAGTCTAGCGGCTTCGGGCAGATAGTGGATAGAGCGGGGTTTACAACAAAATTAAAATGTCCAATTTTATATTTAACAGTTATATTGTCATTTAATAATGGAATTATATTTTTATATGTGAAATTATCCTGCCAAGACCGTCTCTCCGAGAGAATGCGATGAACCAGATCACCAGTCGCTCCGCCCTGGCTTTGCGGCCAGCCCAGAATTTAAAGGGCCAGACGTTGAAATCGCTCCGCGTGCCGGTGCCCTCGGCGGCTGCCCGCGCGGCGCCGAAGCGCCGCCTGCCGCCGCTGGGTGCGCTGCGCACCTTCGAGGTGGTGGCACGCCACTTGAGCCTGGCGCGGGCCGCCGATGAACTCTGCGTCACGCCTGCCGCCGTCAGCCACCAGATCCGTACCCTGGAGGAACATCTCGGCGTGCCGCTGTTCCGTCGCTCGGGCCGCAACATCTTCCTCACCGATGCGGGCCAGGCCTGCCTGCCCGGCATCCGCGATGGCTTCGAGCGCCTGACCAGCGCCGTGAACCAGATCGACTCTTTCGGCCAGGCCGGGATTCTCACCGTCAGCGTGGCGCCGTCCTTCGCGGTGAAATGGCTGGTGCCGCGCCTCGATCGTTTCCAGGACCAGCAGCCGGGCATCGATATCCGCGTCTCGGCCTCGAACCAGCTCGCCGATTTCGCCACCGATGACGTTGATCTGGCGATCCGCTATGGCTCCGGCCGCTATCCCGGCCTGGTGGTCGAACGCCTGCTGCCGGAAGCGATCTTCCCGGTTTGCAGCCCGGAACTGCTGAGCAGCATCAAGACGCCGGCGGATTTGCAGAATCAGGTGCTGCTGCATGACGACAGCCCGGATGACGATCAATCCTGCCCGACCTGGCAGATGTGGTTCCGTGCCGCCGGTCTTGGCGATGGCGCCACGAAAAGCGGCCTGCGCTTCACGCAGTCGAGCTTGGTGCTGGAAGCGGCGATCCATGGCAAGGGCGTGGCCCTCGCCAAGGCGACGTTGGCCGAAAGCGATCTCACCAGCGGCCGTCTGGTGCGGCTGTTCGGCGATGCCACGCCGCTGGATTTCGCCTATTTCATCGTCGGGCCGGAACGCAAGGTGGCGCTGCCGAAGGTGACCGCCTTCATCGAATGGCTGCGCGGCGAAGTGAAGCCGCCTGCCCAGCCCGAGTCTGCTCAGGCGTAAGCCGCCAGCCGCTCCCAGGCGGAATAAATCCGCCGCAGGCCGAGCGAGGCATTGTCTGCCGCGCTGCGGCTCTGCACGTCATGGCTCAGCAACACCAGATCGCTGCGGCGCCAGGTATGATGCAGGGTGATGCCGCGATGCATGAATTCGATGCCGCTGCCGGGATGGACGGCATGCAGCAGGCGGGCAGCCGGCTCACCGCCAGAGGCCCCGGCCACGATGCTGGCGGTTTCGCCAAGCTGGGCCGCGAAGGCGAGGCGCTCGCGCTCGCTTAAATCCTGGTCGGGCAACAGCAGCAGGCGGTGGCGCTGCCATTCATCCAGCAGAGTGGCGAGCGCGATATCGTCCAGGCGCCGGCGCAGGCTGGGGCCACGCCATTCGGCGCCGAAACCGGCAAGCGGATGAATACTGATAGCCATGGCCCTGCCCTCTGGTCGTCATTGAATTAACGAAAATATAGTGGGCTTAAAATTTAAATATACCAAGTTTTTGTAAATAATGATCCAAATCTAATTCATTATGTGAAATATAGGCTGTGCCCTAGCTTGAGGTCAGACCCCAATGTCTAGGAGATCACCTTCATGCTGCATATCTCTCTGAAATCCCTTGCTTTTGGTCTCGGGGCCGTTGGCCTGGGGCTGGCGGTAGCCGCGGCGCCGCTGGCGGCCTCCGCGCAGACCACGCTGCTGAACGTGTCCTACGATCCGACCCGTGAGATCTACCAGGATATCAACGCCGCCTTCATCAAGGCCAATCCGGGCCTGAAGCTGACCATCAACCAGAGCCATGGCGGCTCGGGCAAGCAGGCGCGGTCGGTGATCGATGGCCTGGATGCCGATGTGGTCACCCTGGCGCTGGCCTATGATATCGACGCCATCGCCCAGCATGGCCTGCTGGCCAAGGATTGGGCGAAGAAATTCCCCGATAATGCCTCGCCCTACACCTCCACCATCGTGTTCCTGGTGCGCAAGGGCAACCCGAAGAACATCAAGGATTGGGATGACCTGATCCGCTCCGAGGTGAAGGTGATCACGCCGAACCCGAAGACCTCGGGCGGTGCGCGCTGGAACTACCTTGCTGCCTGGGGTTATGCCGAGAAGAAAACCGGCAGCAAGGAGGAAGCCCGCAAATTCGTCCAGGCGCTGTACAAGAATGTGCCGGTGCTGGATACCGGCGCGCGTGGCGCCACCATCACCTTCGTGCAGCGCGGCCTCGGCGATGTGTTCCTGAGCTGGGAGAATGAAGCCCATCTCGCCATCAACGAACTCGGCAAGGACAAGTTCGAGATCGTCACGCCCAGCGTGTCGATCCTGGCCGAGCCGCCGGTCGCCGTGGTCGACAAGGTGGTGGACAAGCGCGGCTCCCGCGCACTCGCCGAAAGCTACCTGAAATTCCTCTATTCCAAGGAAGGCCAGGAAATCGCGGCGAAACATTACTACCGTCCGCGCCTGAAGGAAGTGGCCGACAAGCATGCCGCCACTTTCGCCAAGGTGAACCTGTTCACCATCGACGAACAGTTCGGCGGCTGGGCCAAAGCACAGCCGGAGCATTTCGGCGATGGCGGTGTGTTCGATCAGATCTACAAGCCGGGTTCGTAAACCCAGGCTTTTGTAAACTCAGGCTATAGGCTTACTCGCGCCGGCTGCTGCTTGCCGCTGCGGGAAAAGAGGGGATCGGCCGGGGCGGGTCGGTCCCCTCAGCTTTTGGCCCTTCGCTTTTTAGCTCCCCGCCGATTTGTGCAGCTTGCGGTCCCAATAAGGCTCAGGCCCATAGAGCGCGCGCAGATGGGCGATGAACTGCGCCACGCCCGCCGGCACGAAACTGCCCGCCGGATGTACCGCGAAGATGCTGACATCCGCAGCACCGGGATAATCCGGCAACACTGCCTGCAAGCGTCCGGCGCGCAGATCGGGACCGATATCCCAGGTCGAGCGCAATGCGATGCCGAGGCCCGCCAGCGCCAGCTCGCGCACCACTTCGCTGGAATTGGTGCGCAGGAAGCTGACGCCACCGACGCTTACCGGGCCATGGCGGCCCTGCAGGCGCCAGGGCAATTGCCCCTCGGCGGCCAGCAGGCGGTGGCGGCTCAGATCCTTGAGCCGCGCCGGGGCGCCGAATTCGGCCAGATACCCGGGTGAAGCGCACAGCACGCGGCGGTTCGGCGCCAGGCGATGGCCGACCAGGCCGCCTTCCACCTGGGCCGAGACGCGGATCGCCAGATCGGTGCGCTCGGCAACCAGATCGACATAGGCATCCGAGAGATCAAGCTCGACCTGCAATTTCGGCCAGCGGTCGAGAAAGGGCTTGAGATGCGGTGCCACATGCAGGCGGCCGAATGAGGTCGGCGCGGTGATGCGCAGTCGCCCGGCCGGATCGCCGGCAATGCCGGCCACCAGATTCTCCGCTTCCCGCGAGGCTGCGAGAATCGCCACCACGCGCTCATAGAAACGCTGGCCGGCTTCCGTGGTGGCAAGTTTGCGTGTGGTCCGGTGCAGCAGCGTGGCGCCGAGCCGCTCCTCCAGCCGGGCGATGCGCTTCGATACCATGGCCGGCGATAGGTTCAGCGCCCGGCCGGCGGCGGCCAGGCTGCCACGCTCGATCACCTCGGCGAAAAGCTGGTATTCACGGTCCATGGCAGTCGTTCCCTATAGGAACGACTGTATTCAATTATTGCCATCTTTTGCAATAATGCATGGCTGGCTATGCTGCCTGCCGACTCGTCCTTCTTGCTGCAGGAAAAACGCATATGAGCCAGATCGTCGACCGCGCCGGGCTGAAGGTGGCCGCCCCGCTTGCCCGCTTCATCGAAGAGCAGGCGCTGCCCGGCACCGGGCTCGAGGCCGCCGCCTTCTGGCGCGGCACCGCCGAATTGCTGCAGCGTTTCGCGCCCGAAAACCGTGCCCTGCTGGCCAAGCGCGATGTTCTGCAAGCCAAGATCGACGAGTGGCACAAGGCACGCCAGGGCCAGAAGCATGATGCGGCGGCTTATGAAGCCTTCCTGCGCGAGATCGGCTACCTGGTACCGGAGCCGGCCCCATTCAGGATCGCCACCGAAAACGTCGATCCCGAGATCGCCACCATGGCCGGACCGCAGCTGGTGGTGCCGGTACTGAATGCCCGCTTCCTGCTCAACGCCGCCAATGCGCGCTGGGGCAGCCTCTATGATGCCTATTACGGCACCGATGCGATCCCGCACGAAGCGGATGAGAAGAAGGGCTACGACCCGGCGCGCGGCGCCAAGGTGATCGCCAAGGCCAAGGCCTTCCTGGATGTGGCGGTGCCGCTGGCCGAGGGCAGCCATGCCGATGTTGCCGGCTGGTCGGTGAGCAACGGCCAGCTCAGGCCGGCGCTGCGCAACCCGGCGGCCTTCGCCGGCTATCGCGGCGATGCCGCCAATCCTTCCCTGGTACTGCTGAAGCATAACGGCCTGCATATCGAACTGGTGCTCGACCGCACCCATCCTATTGGCAAAAGCGACAAGGCGGGCCTGGCCGATGTGGTGCTGGAAGCAGCCCTCACCACCATCGTCGATCTGGAAGACTCGATTGCCGCTGTGGATGCGGAGGACAAGGTGGCGGCCTATGCCAACTGGCTCGGCCTGATGCAGGGCGATCTCGAAGCCAGCTTCGAGAAGGGCGGCAAGACCATGACCCGCGCGCTGGATGCCGACCGCAGCTACAGCGCGCCGGATGGCAAGCCACTCACCCTGGCTGGCCGTTCGCTGCTATTCGTGCGCAATGTCGGCCACCTGATGACCAATCCGGCGATCCACCTGCCCGATGGCAGTGAAGTGCCGGAAGGTATCCTGGACGGCATCGTCACCAGCCTGATCGCGATCCATGACCTGAAGCGCCAGGGCAAATTTACCAACAGCCGCGCCGGTTCGGTCTATATCGTCAAGCCGAAGATGCATGGGCCGGAAGAATGTGCCTTCACCAACCGGCTGTTCGATGCCATTGAGGACCTGCTCGGGCTGGCGCGTCATACCGTGAAGGTCGGCGTGATGGACGAGGAGCGCCGCACCTCGGCCAACCTCGCTGCCTGTATCGCTGCCGTGCAATACCGCATCGTGTTCATCAATACCGGCTTCCTCGACCGCACCGGCGACGAGATGCATACCTCGATGCTGGCCGGCCCTATGGTGCGCAAGGCGCAGATGCGCTCCAGCAGTTGGATCAACGCTTATGAAGCACGCAATGTCGCCATCGGCATCGCCTGCGGCCTTTCCGGCAAGGCGCAGATCGGCAAGGGCATGTGGGCGGCGCCAGACCGCATGGCCGACATGCTGGAGCAGAAGATCGGCCATCCGCGCACCGGCGCCAACACCGCCTGGGTGCCGAGTCCGACCGCCGCGACCCTGCATGCGACGCATTACCACATCGTCGATGTGTTCGCGCGCCAGGCCGAAGTGGCTAAGCAGCCGGTGCCGCCGCTCGGCGACCTGCTCAGCCTGCCGCTCAGCACGGGGCAGAATTTCTCCGAGCAGGATGTGAAGGACGAACTCGACAACAACGCCCAGGGCATCCTGGGTTATGTGGTGCGCTGGGTCGATCAGGGCGTCGGCTGTTCCAAGGTGCCGGATATCCACGATGTCGGCCTGATGGAAGACCGTGCCACGTTGCGCATTTCCTCGCAGCATATGGCCAATTGGCTGCTGCATGGCATCTGCACGGCCGAGCAGATCGAGGCATCCTTCAAGCGCATGGCGGCCAAGGTGGATGCGCAGAATGCAGGCGACGAAGCCTATCGCCCGATGTCTGCCGATCCCGAGCACAGCCTGGCCTATCAAGCCGCGCGCGCGCTGGTATTCGAAGGCATGCAGCAGCCCAATGGCTATACCGAGCCGCTGCTGCACGCCTTCCGCCAGAAGGTGAAGGCCCAGGCCTAAGCCCGGGCCTTCACGGCGCGCTACTCAATCCTTGATCGGCAGCGGCGCCGCCGGGTTGACCAGACCGGCCTGGCGCAGCTCGCGCCAGAAATCCGCCGGCACGGTCTCATTCAGCGCCGCGCGATCCTCGGCGATGCGGCTGGGCTGGCTGGCGCCGGGGATGACGGCTGCCACCGCCGGATTGGCGAGCGCGAATTGCAGGCCTGCCGCCTTCATGCTGATGCCGTGGCGGTCGGCAATCGCCTTGATGCCGGCGACCTTGGCGAGGATGGCCGGCGTGGCCGGGGCGTATTCGAAATTCGGGCCGCCGACCAGGGCGCCGGAGCTGTAAGGCCCGCCGACGACAATGCCTAAGCCGCGTTCCGCCACCAGCGGCATCACCCGCTGCAAGGCGCGGTCATGGTCCAGCAGCGTATAGCGGCCGGCGAGCAGGAAGCCATCGGGCCGGTTGCTTTCCAGCGCCAGCAGCAATTCGATCGGCTCGACGCGGTTGACGCCCAGGCCCCAGGCCTTGATCACGCCTTCATCGCGCAGCCGATCCAGCGCCTTGAAGGCGCCCTTGCGCGCGCTCTCGAACACGCCGAGCCACTCATCGCCGTAGAAATCCTGCGCCACGTCATGCACCCAGGCGATCTCGATATGATCGGTCTTGAGCCGCTTCAGGCTGTCCTCGATGGAACGCAGCGTGGCATCGGCGGAATAGTCGTTCACCACCTTGTTCGGGCGGCCATGCTTGAACACATCGCCCTTCTCGCCGTTGTCGCGGGCGCTGACGTCTTCCACTTCATCCAGGATGACGCGGCCGACCTTGGTGCTGATCACATACTCGGCGCGCGGTTTATCCGCCAGCGCATCGCCCATGCGGATTTCCGCCAGGCCAGCGCCATAGAAGGGGGCATTGTCGAAATAGCGGATGCCGTCATTCCAGGCGGCTTCCACGGTGGCGCGCGCTTCCGCTTCGGGAATAGCGCGGAACATGTTGCCGAGCGGCGCGGTGCCAAAGCCGAGCGTGCCGGGGAGAATATCCTTGAGTGCCATGGGGTGTTCCTTTCGGGGAGAGATATGAAGTGGCGGCGTTCGATGGCAAGAGTGTGTCTGAAATCTCGTTATTCATCAAATTTATTGATTGAATTTTAGATATACAAAAAACATTATAACTGGATGAAATACGACCTGAACCTGCTGCCGGTTTTCCTGGCGCTGATGGAGGAGCGCAGCGTCACCCGCGCCGCCGACCGGCTGGGCATCACGCAGCCCGCGCTTTCCAATGCGCTGACCCGCCTGCGCGCCATGCTGCATGATCCACTGTTCATCCGCGAACGCTATGGCATGCAGCCGACGGAGAAGGCGGTGGAACTGGCGCCCGTGATTGCGGCAGCCCTGGCGACGCTGGACGATGTGGTGCTGGGCCAGCAGGATTTCGATCCGGCCAAGGCCAGGCTGCAGATCACCATCGCGCCGAACAGTTATGTCGAATTCGTGCTGGTGCCGGCCATCGTGGCGCGGCTGCGCGATCTGGCGCCCGGCATCAGCCTGCGCCTCACGCCTTATGGCACCGATATCGCCGAAACCGGCGTGATCTCAGGCACCACGGCCCTGGTGCTGGGCCGCATCATCGATCCGCCGGATAATCTGGTGGTGCAGCATTTGATGCAGGAAAGCCTGGCCTGCGTGGTGCGCGCCGATCATCCCGAGGTCGGCGACAGGATTTCCAGGAAGCAGTTCGAGCAGCTCAAGCATGTCAACATGCTGCCGCCGGGGCGTTTGCGCGCCGGCCTGTTCCAGGCATTGGAGCGCCAGGGCCTGCGGCGCGAGGTTGCCGTGTCGGTGACGCATTTCCTGGCGATCCCGGAAATGGTGGCGGTGACGGATTACTGCGCCACGCTGCCTAGCCTGATCTGCCGCCGCCTGGGCCATGACACGCGCCTGAAGGTGCTGCCGTCACCGGTCGATCTCGGCACCTTCCCGGTGGAGATGGCCTGGCATGTGCGCTACCGCCACGATCCGGCGCATCGCTGGCTGCGCTCGCTGATTGCCGATGTGGCGAAACAGGTCGCTGCGGCGCCTTAATCCAGCAGGCTTTCGAGCAGGCGGGCGACATGGATCGCCTGGCGCGACCAGTCGCGCGCGTGCCATCGGCGATCTGGTGGCGGCAACTGGTGCCATCGGCCACCACGATTGCTTCCGGCGCCTTGCGGATGGCGGGCAGCAGGCTCAGTTCCGCCATCTGCATCGAGATGTCGTAATGCTTCGCCTCATAGCCGAAGCTGCCGGCCATGCCGCAGCAGGATGACTCGATCAGCTCCGGCTTGGCGCCGGGAATCAGCTTCAGCACCTCCAGGATCGGCGGCACCGCGCCGAAAGCCTTCTGGTGGCAATGGCCATGCAGCAGGATCGGCTGTTCCACGGTCTTGAGCTTCGGCGCGAAGTGTCCCGCCTTGGCCTCACGGCTGAGGAATTCCTCGAACAGCAGTGCCTGGCCGGCCACGGTTTTCGCCTTGTCGCCAAGGCCGAGCGAAAGGGCTTCATCGCGCAGGGTGAGCAGGCAGGAAGGCTCCAGGCCGACAATGGCGATATTGGCCTGGGCGAACGGTAGCAGCGCATCGATCAGCGCCGAGACCTTGTCGCGCGCCTTGTCGATCATGCCGGCGGCCAGATAGGTGCGTCCGCAACAATGCTGGCCGCCCGATTTTTCCACCACATGCACGGCATAGCCGGCCTTATGCATTACGCGGGCGGCGGCATGGGCATTCTCGGCCTCGAAGAAGCCGTTGAAGGTATCAACAAACAGAACAGCGGCCTTGGGTGCCGCCAATGTTGCAGCGGCATCGGCATAGAGTGCGGTGTCGCGGCTCTGCCAGAAGGTGTCGCTGCGCCAGCGCGGCAGGCTGCGCCTGGCTGAAAGTCCGAGCAGCTTTTCCGAAATCCAGGCGGCACCCGGCAGGCTGTCGCGCAGATTCGCCAGCCAGGGCATGCTGCTCAAGCTGCCGGCATAATCGGGCAGATGCGCGATCAGCCGGTCTTTCAGCGTGAAGCCATGGCGCGCCTTGTAATGGCTCTGGAATTCCAGCTTCATCTTCGCCATGTCGATGCCGGTGGGGCAATCGCGTTTGCAGCCCTTGCAGGAGACGCAGAGATCCAGGCTCTCCGCCATCGCCTCGCTGGTGAAGGCATCGGGGCCAAGCTGGCCGGAAAGCGCCAGCCGCAGCGTGTTGGCGCGGCCGCGCGTCAGATGCTGTTCATCGCGGGTGACGCGGTAGCTCGGGCACATGGTGCCGGCATCGAATTTGCGGCAATGGCCGTTGTTGTTGCACATCTCCACGGCCATGGCGAAGCCGCCGGTGGCATCGCCGCCGCTGCCGGGCGGCGTGGTGGCTTCAGTCACCGGATCGTTCTGCACATTCCAGTCCGACCAGTCGAGATTGGTTTTGAGCGGCTGGCGCTGATAGGGGCGCGGGCTGCCGGGCGGCGGGAAGCGGAACAGCGCGCCATCGTCCATCTTCGGCGGGTCGATGATCTTGCCGGGATTGAACAGGTTCAGCGGATCAAGCTGCTGCTTGATGGCGCGGAAAGCATCGTTCAGCTTCGGGCCGAACTGCCATTCGATCCATTCGCCGCGGCACAGGCCATCGCCATGCTCACCGCTATAGGCGCCCTTGTATTTGCGCACCAGGGCGGCGGCTTCCTCGGCGATGGCGCGCATCTTGGCGGCACCGCCTTCGGATCCGGCCCGGCGCATATCCAGGATCGGGCGCACATGCAGGGTGCCGACGGAGGCATGGGCATACCAGGTGCCGCGCGTGCCATGGCGGGTGAATACTTCGGTGAGCGCGTCGGTGTAATCCGCCAGATGCTCCAGCGGCACGGCGCAATCCTCGATGAAGCTCACCGGCTTGCCGTCGCCCTTCAGGCTCATCATGATATTGAGGCCGGCCTTGCGCACTTCCCACAGATTCTTCTGCCGCGCCTCGTCTGGCATTTCGACAACGCTGCCGGGCAGGCCGAGATCGCCCATCAGTTCGACCAGCTGGCGCAGCTTCGGCAGCAGCGGCCCGCCGCTCTCGCCGGAAAATTCCACCAGCAGGATCGCCGCCGGCTGGCCGATCAGCGCCGTCTGCATGGTGGGGCGGAAGGCCGGATTGGCCAGCGCCAGTTCGATCATGGTGCGGTCGACCAGTTCCACCGCCGTGGGACCGAGCTTGACGATATGCTGCGCCGCTTCCATGGCGCCACGGAAGCTGGGGAAGTTCACCACCCCCAGCACCTTGGCGCGCGGCAATTCCGAGAGATTGAGCGTCAGGCTCCGGGTATAGGCCAGCGTGCCTTCCGAGCCGACCAGCAGATGTGCCAGGTTCACGCTGTTGTCGGTGGTGTAGGGCCGCTCGCTCTGGCAATCGAAGATGTCGAGATTGTAGCCGGCGACGCGCCGCATCACTTTCGGGAAGTTGGCGGCAATCTCGCTGGCATGGCTGCGCGCCAGGGCTTCGACGAAAATCGCGATCTCGCGCGCCTTGCCGCTCAAATTCGGCAGCGGGCCGAAATCCACCGCGCTGCCATCGGAGAGCCAGGCCGACATGCCGTGCACGTTATGCACCATGTTGCCATAGGCGATGGAGCGCGAGCCGCAGGAATTGTTGCCGGCCATGCCGCCCAGCGTGGCCTGCGCCGAGGTGGAGACATCCACCGGATACCACAGGCCATGTTTTTTGAGCGCGGCATTGAGGTGGTCCAGCACCATGCCGGGCTGAACGGTGACGCGGCGGCGCGCGGTATCCAGTTCCAGGATGTCGCGCAGATATTTGGAATTGTCGATCACCAGGGCGGTGCCGCTGGTGGTCTGGCCGCATTGGCTGGTGCCGCCGCCGCGCGCCAGGATCGGCAGTTTCATGTCGCGCGCGATATCGATGGCGGTGGCAACGTCGCGCTCGGATTTCGGCACCAGCACGCCGACCGGAAAAGCCTGATAGATCGAGGCATCGGTGGCATAGCGGCCACGCGAGGCAAGATCGAACATCACCTCGCCCTCGGTTTCCCGGCGCAGGCGGTGTTCAAGCTGGTGGCTGGTATCGGTGTGTGCTTGTGGGGCAGCAGACATTTTTACAACTGTATCAAGCCTTGGCGGCGGTGGGATAGATTTCTCCAGCACGCAGCAATTCCAATACTGCATCGCGCTTGCGCGTCAGATGCTGCACCAGGAGATGGCGCATCGTCTGGCTGTCATGGCGGCTCAGCGCCTCCACCATCAATTCATGCTCGCGCACGGCTTCGGCCCATTTCGCTTCGTTCTGGTTGGTGCGGAAGCGCAGCGACTGCACGCGGGCATTGATGGCGCGGTAGGTGCTGGTGAGCACGGGGTTGCGCGCGGCATTGTTGATCGCGGCATGGATACGCGCATTGATGCGGTAATAGCCGGAAAGGTCGCGGCGCGCGTAGCAGGCCATCATCTCATATTGTAGTGCCTGGATTTCGCTGAGTTCTGCATCGGTAATGCGTTCGGCGGCGAGTTCGCCCGACATGCCTTCCAAGGTCGCCAGCAGCTCGAAAGTGTTGAGCACATCGGCTTCGGTGAGCTTCACGGCGATGGCGCCGCGATTGGGCAGCAGGTCCACCAGGCCTTCGGCGGCCAGCAGCTTGATCGCCTCGCGCAGCGGCGTGCGCGAGACACCCAGCTTCTCGCAGAGTTCGCGCTCGTTCAGCTTGGCGCCAGGCTGGATCAGGCCTTCCACCAGCATGGTGCGCAGCCTTGCCGCCACCTGGTCATGCAGGCCGAGCCGGGTGATTTCGACGATCTCTGCCATGGCGCTCCTTTCCGGTTCAGGCGGCAGCGCGGCGGCTGAGGAAATCCATCGCCGTCTGCACGCCGCCCTTGTTATGCGGAATACGCGCCAGGCCCAGCGCCATTTCCACGCCGGCCAGCGCGCCCAGGATAGTGAGGTCGTTGGTATCGCCGAGATGGCCGATGCGGAAGACGCGGCCGGTCACCTTGCCAAGCCCGGTGCCGAGCGAGATGTCGAAACTGTTCAGCGCCACCTCGCGGAAATCATCGGCATTGAGGCCCTCGGGCAGCAGCACGGCGGTAAGCGAGGGGGAATAATCCGCCGGGTTGCGGCAGAGAATTTCGAGGCCCCAGGCGGTGACGGCGCGGCGCGTCGCCTCGGCATGGCGGTCATGGCGCGCGAACACGTTCTCTAGGCCCTCCTCGTGCAGCATGTCGATGGCTTCGGCCAGGCCATAGAGCAGGTTGGTGCCGGGCGTGTAGGGGAAGAAGCCGCGCGCGTTATGCGGCAACTGATCCTCCCAGGACCAGAACAGCTTCGGCATCTTCGAGGCCTTGGCCGCCGCCAGGGCTTTATCGGAAAGCGCATTGAACGACAGGCCGGGCGGCAGCATCAGGCCCTTCTGCGAGCCGGACACGGTGACATCGACGCCCCATTCATCATGGCGGTAGTCGATGGAGGCCAGCGAGGAAATCGTATCCACCATGAGCAGGGCGGGATGCTTCGCCGCATCCATCGCCTTGCGGATCGCGGCGATCGGCGAGACACAGCCGGTCGAGGTTTCGTTATGCACCACGCAGACCGCCTTGATGGCGTGTGCCTTGTCCTCGCGCAGCCGCGCCTCGATGGCCTGCGGATCGGCGCCGGTGCGCCAGTCGGAAGCGATGAACTCTGCTTCCAGGCCGAGCTTGCCGGCCATGTTCTTCCACAGCGTGGCGAAATGCCCGGTCTCGAACATCAGCACGCGGTCGCCGGGCGACAGTACATTGGCGAGAGCCGCTTCCCAGGCGCCGGTGCCGGATGCCGGATAGATGATCACCGGGCTGGCGGTGCGGAAAATCCCCTTCATGCCTTCCAGCACCCGCTTGCCGAGCTTCTGGAAGTCGGGGCCGCGATGGTCGATGGTCGGCATGTCCATGGCCCGCAGGATGCGGTCTGGCACCGGGGTGGGGCCGGGAATCTGCAGAAAATGGCGGCCAGCCTTGCGGGCAGCGTTGCTTGCCATGGCGGAATCTCTTTTTGTCGTTGTCGGCGGTGTTGGCCGAAGTGTCCTGCCCCGGCTAAAATGCATTATGAATACAAAATCACCCTGGGTCAAAGGGCATAAAGGCCAAAAACAATAAGCCTGTGGATAAAATGCATGCAAATTACCTCATGGCCCGGGCTGCATGCTAGCCTGCGGATGCCAATCCAGAGGGAGCCAGCCAGATGACCGACCTGAGCCTTTCCGCCGCCCGCATCATTGTCGATACCGCGCTGAGCCATGCCCGCTCTGCCGGCCTCAAGCCGCTGGCCGTGGCGGTGCTGGATACGCGTGGTGCGCTCAAGGCTTTCGCGGCGGAGGATGGCACCAGCCTGAAGCGGGCCGAGGTGGCGCAGGGCAAGGCTTCCGGCGCCCTGGCGCTTGGCATCGGCTCGCGCTCGATCTGCAAACGCGCCAAGGAGCAGGATTACTTCATCGCCGCCGTCAGCCATGTGGTGGGCGGGGCGTTGATCCCGGTGCCAGGCGGCGTGCTGATCCGCGACAAGGCCGGTGCATTGCTCGGCGCCGTCGGCATCTCGGGCGACACCTCGGATAATGACGAGGCGGCGGCCCTTGCCGGCATCCAGGCGGCGGGTCTGGCTGCCGATCCCGGCGCCGATTGAGGCCGGCAATGATCCTGACAGGCAAGCGCATCCTCATCACCCAGGCTGATACCTTCATGGGGCCGATGCTCTGCGAGGTATTTGCTGAGCAGGGCGCCAGCGTGATCGCCGATGACCGTGCGCTCGCCGATCCGGCCCTGCCAGCAGCCCTGGTGGCGGCGGCGGGAGAGATCGATGTGCTGGTCGCCAATCTGGCGATCCCGGCGCCCTCGACACCGGCGGCGCAGGTCGGCGAAGAAGAATGGCGCGATGCTTTCGCTCATATGGTCGATCCGCTGCCGCGCCTGTGCCGTGCCGTGCTGCCGCAGATGCTGGCGCGGCGTTCGGGCAAGATCCTGCTGATGGGCAGTGCTTCGGCTTTGCGCGGCATGCGCAACGCCTCCACCTACAGCGCGGCGCGTGGCGCGCAGCTTGCCTATATCCAGGCGCTCGGCGTGGAAGTGGCAGCGCAGAATGTGCAGGTCAACGCCATCGCGCAGAATTTCGTCGACAACCCGACCTACTTCCCCGAAAGCGTGCAGCAGAATCCGCGTTTCCAGGAGCGGCTGAAGCGCGAGGTGCCGCTGGGCCGCCTGGTGTCGCCGCGCGAGGATGCTTCCTTCGCGGCCTATCTTTGCAGCGAGGCGGCGAATTGCTTCGTCGGGCAGATTTTCCCGGTCTGCGGCGGCTGGGCACCGCGCTAGAGAATTCCCGGAACTTTCTGCCGCCTGCCGGCACTCAATAGCCAACGGAATGGCATTGAGGAGAGCGGCGCATGGGCCTGTGGTTATGCAGCAGAAGCAGCAACGGCAGGGCGGCCCGGCGCGCCCAGCCAAGTGTGGCGGAGCAGATGGAAGCGCTGCTTGCTGCGGCACGGTTGGTGGAAGGCAATTTTCATGTCATTGGCAAGGCCCGTAGGCCATTGCCGCGCCCTTTCGCGATACCGATGGTCATTGATGGCGAGCTATTGCGGTAAAATAGCACCGCATTTTAGTAATTCTAATTTTACCTGACGTCTGCGCGCACAGCATGTTACGCCAGTTGCGGGAGTCATCCCCACGGCAATCGCAATGATAATCCCGGAGGAAAACATGCCCAAGACTGCGCTCAAGCGCGGCCTGTTTGCCGCTTTCGCTCTCGCCACCACGGCTTTCACTGTATCGGGTTTTACAGGGCCGGCCTTCGCCCAGGGCGTCAAGATCGGCGTGCTCAATGATCAATCCGGCGTCTATGCCGATTACGGCGGCAAATGGTCGGTGGAAGCCGCGCGCATGGCGATCGAGGATTTCGGCGGCAGCGTGCTCGGCGGCAAGATCGAACTGGTCGCCGCCGACCATCAGAACAAGCCCGATGTCGGCTCCAACATCGCGCGGCAATGGTACGATATCGACGGCGTCGACATGATCACCGAACTCACCACCTCCTCGGTGGCGCTGGCGGTGCATGAATTGTCGAAGCAGAAGGGCAAGGTGGATATCGTGGTCGGCGCCGCCACCTCGCGGCTTACCGGCGATGCCTGCCATGCCTTCGGCTTCCACTGGGCCTATGACACCCGCGCGCTCGCAGTGGGCACCGGCGGCGCGCTGACCAAGGCCGGCGGCGATACCTGGTTTTTCCTCACCGCCGATTACGCTTTCGGCTATCAGCTTGAGGAAGACACCTCGAAGATCGTCACCGCCTCGGGCGGCAAGGTGTTCGGCGCCGTGAAGCATCCGCTGAACGCCACCGACTTCGCTTCCTTCCTGCTGCAGGCGCAATCCTCCAAGGCCAAGGTGGTCGGCCTGGCCAATGCCGGCGCCGATACGGTGAACTCGATCAAGCAGGCGGCCGAATTCGGCATCACCGCCGGCGGTCAGAAACTCGCCGGTCTGCTCACCACGCTGGCGGAAGTGCATGGCCTCGGCCTGCAATCCGGCCAGGGCCTGGTGGTGACGGAGGGCTATTACTGGGACAATGACGACAAGTCGCGCGAATTCGGCGAACGCTTCATGAAGCGCACCGGCCGGATGCCGAACATGATCCAGGCCGGCACCTATTCCGCCACGCTGTCCTATCTCAAGGCGGTGAAGGCGGCAAACAGCAAGGACGCGGCGGCCGTCTCGGCCAAGCTGAAGGAGTTGCCGGTGGATGATTTCTTCGGCCAGGGCGGCAAGGTGCTGTCGAATGGCCGCATGGTGCACGACATGTATCTGTTCGAGGTGAAGAAGCCCGCCGAGAGCAAGAAGCCCTGGGATTATTACAAGAAGCTCGCCACCATTCCGGGCAACCAGGCCTTCTTCTCGGTGGCCGAGAGCGGCTGCAAGCTGTAGTCACCAAGCTGTAGTCAGGTCTCCTCCGGTTGGTTAGCATCGGCGCACCAACCGGAGGAACCTCATGATTCACGTTATCGCCGTCATCACCGCCAAGCCGGGCCAGCGCGCCGCTCTGCTCGACCTGTTCCGCGCCAATGTGCCGGCCGTGCTGGCGGAAGATGGCTGCATCGAATATGGCGCCGCCGTGGATATCGATGCCATCGGCGCGGCCCAGGCGCGCTTTGGCGACGATGCTTTCGTGGTGATCGAGAAATGGGCCAGCATCGAGCATCTGCGTGCTCATGCAGCGGCGCCGCATATGAAGGAATATGGCCTCAAGGCCAAGGACCTGATCGCCAATCGCGCCATTCATGTGCTGGGCGCGGCCTGATACATGGCGCGGCGGTATGACGTCGCCATTATCGGCGGCGGGGTGATCGGCTCGTCCATCGCCTATCATCTGAAAACACTCGATCCCCGCCTCAGCGTGGCGGTGATCGAGCGCGATCCGACCTACCGCACCGCATCCTCGGCGCTTTCTGCTTCCTCGATCCGGCAGCAATTCTCCACGCCGGTGAATATCGCCATCTCGCGCTTCGGCATCGATTTCCTGCGCCGCGCCGATGAACTGCTCAATGTCGATGGCGAGATGCCGCATCTCGGCCTCACCGAGCCGGGCTATCTCTATCTCGCCAGTGAGGCCGGTGCGCCGGTGCTGCGCGAGAATAACGCGATCCAGCGCCAGGCCGGCGCCGATATCGCGCTGCTGGAACCAGCCGCCTTGAGCACGCGCTTTCCCTGGCTGAATACCGGCGACCTGGCGCTCGGTTCGCTGGGCCTGCGCGATGAAGGCTGGTTCGATGGCTATGGCCTGCTGCAGGCCTTCCGCAACAAGGCCCGCGCGCTGGGCGCCGACTACATTACCGCCAGCGTCACCGGCCTGGAGATTGCCGCCGGCAAGGTCGAGGCGGTGTTGCTGGATAGCGGCGAGCACATCGCCTGCGGCTTTGCCGTGAATGGCGCCGGCCCGCATGCGGCGGCTATTCTCGGCATGGCCGGGGTGGATTTCCCGCTGGCGCCGGAGCGCCATTGCGTCTTCGTCTTCACCTGCAAGGAAACCCTGCCGGCCTGTCCGCTGGTGATCGATACCAGCGGCGTCTGGTTCCGCGCCGAAGGTGCGGGCTTCATCGCCGGGCCGCCGCCGCGCGAAGGGGACACGCCCGAGCAGCAGGCTTCGCTGGATGTCGATTACGGCCTCTATGAAGAAGTGCTATGGCCGGCCTTGGCGCATCGTGTGCCGGCCTTCGAGGCAATCAAGTTCAGCAATGCCTGGGCGGGGCATTACGACATGAACCATTTCGATCACAATGCCATCATCGGGCCGGTGCCGGGGTATGACAATTTCCTGATGGCGAATGGCTTTTCCGGCCACGGCATGCAGCAATCGCCCGCCGCCGGGCGCGGCATCGCCGAACTGATCCTGTTCGGCGCCTATCGCAGCCTGGATTTAAGCGATCTCGGGCCGCAGCGGCTGCTCAACAACCAGCCGATCATCGAGAAGAATATTATTTAGCTCTACTGCTTTTTGTTGATTCTTTTAATTTGTCACCCTCGCGCAAGCGAGGGGTATCGCTTTTGACATTTCATGTCATACCCGCGAAAGCGGGTATCCCATTTCAAATGGGACCCTCGCTTTCG
Organism: Ferrovibrio sp.; assembly: GCF_965278975.1. GTDB lineage: Bacteria > Pseudomonadota > Alphaproteobacteria > Ferrovibrionales > Ferrovibrionaceae > Ferrovibrio. The sequence continues at coordinate 1,053,278 of NZ_OZ257126.1, read as the reverse complement.
CGAGGGTGACAAAAAGTTGGGGGCGCCGAGTCTAAACCAGCGACCAGCCGAGATTCTCGCTGCCGAATACCACCAGGCGGTCGCTACCCAAGGGGATTTCCGCCGGGATGCTGGCGGTCTGCTTGCGCAGGGTGATTTTCTCGGCATTCACCGGCAGGCCATAGAAGCGCGGGCCGTTCAGCGAGGCGAAGGCTTCAAGCTGGTCCAGCGCGCCTTCTTCCTCGAATACCTGGGCATAGCATTGCATCGCCGTGGGGGCATTGAAGATGCCGGCGCAGCCGCAGGCGGCTTCCTTGGTATGGGCGGCGTGCGGCGCCGTATCCGTGCCGAGGAAATAGCAGGCCTCACCGGAGGTAGCGGCGCGGCGCAGGGCCAGGCGGTGGGTCTCGCGCTTGGCGATCGGCAGGCAGTAGAAATGCGGCCTTATGCCGCCGGTGAAAATATCCGTGCGGTTGATCATCAGGTGGTGCGGTGTGATGGTGGCGGCGAGCTGCGGCGCGCGGTCCTTCACGAAATCGGCGGCCTCGGCGGTGGTGATGTGTTCCAGCACCACTTTGAGCTCAGGGAAATCCTGCAGCAGTTTGGTCAGCGTGCGGTCGATGAATACCTTCTCGCGGTCGAAGATATCCACGCTGTGGTCGGTCACTTCGCCATGCACCAGCAGCGGCATGCCGATCCGTTCCATCATCGCCAGCACCGGCCGGATCTTGGCCAGATCGGTAACGCCATGGGCCGAATTGGTGGTGGCGCCCGCCGGATAGAGCTTGGCCGCCACCCAGGCGCCGGCCTCATGGCCGCGGCGGATTTCCTCGGCCTCAATCGTGTCGGTCAGATAGGCCGTCATCAGCGGCTGGAAGCCGGCACCTTTAGGCAGGGCCGCCAGGATGCGCTGGCGGTAGGCCTCGGCGGCGGCCATTGTCGTTATCGGCGGCTTCAGGTTCGGCATCACGATGGCGCGGGCGAACTGCGCCGCCGTATGCGGCAGCACGGTCTGCATCACGTCGCCGTCGCGCAGATGGGCATGCCAGTCATCCGGCTTGATGATCACCAGATCGTTACTGCTCATGCCTTGGTCTCTCCTGATGCGCGGCGGTGTGGAATCGGCGCCGCATATTGGCAAAAACACGCATCCCAGGCCAGGGCGAGGAACCCTGTTGCAATGCGGCGACGGCATCAAACCCTCTGGCAGCCGCCCCGGGCAATACGTTAAGCTAATTTATCAGCGCATTATTCAGCCGGCAGGCCCCAGCCGGGTTATCGCCTGCCGTTTTGCCCCCAATATCCCGATAAGGAAGGCTCAGGAGAACGGCCATGGCGAAATTGAACGTGAACGGCAAGGTGCAGGAATTCCAGGCCGAGGAAGATACCCCCCTGCTCTGGGTGCTGCGCGAACAGCTTCGCCTCACCGGCACCAAGTATGGCTGCGGCGTGGCGCAATGCGGTGCCTGCACCGTGCATATCGACGGCGAAGCGGTGCGTTCCTGCTCGATGCCGGCTTCAGCCTTCACCGAGGAACAGAAGATCGTCACCATTGAGGGCCTGTCGCCCGATGGCTCGCATCCGGTGCAGAAGGCCTGGGCGGCGCTGGATGTGCCGCAATGCGGCTATTGCCAGTGCGGCATGATCATGGCCGCCGCCGCGCTGCTGAAGCAGAAGCCGAAGCCGACCGATGCCGACATCGACAACGAAATCACCAATATCTGCCGTTGCGGCACCTATAACCGCGTCCGCGCCGCCATCAAGGCGGCGGCAGCCGGTTAAGGGGAGGACGCGCGATGACTGAACTCAAGCCGATCTCCCGCCGGGGCTTCCTTGCCACCGCTGGTGCCGCCACTGCCGGGCTTACGCTTGGCTTCCACATCCCGTTCGGCGATGCGAAAGCGCAGGCCGCCATCCCACCGGAAATCAATGCCTGGGTGGTGGTGAAGCCGGACGATACCGTGGTGATCCGCATCGCCCGCTCGGAAATGGGCCAGGGCTCGCTTACCGGCCTGGCGCAATTGGTCGCCGAGGAACTGGAATGCAATTGGGCCAAGGTGACGACGGAATATCCGACGCCGGGCCAGAATCTGGCACGCAACCGCGCTTGGGGCAATTTCTCCACCGGCGGCAGCAGAGGCATCCGCGAGTCGCATGATTATGTGCGCAAGGGCGGTGCCGCCGCGCGCATGATGCTGGTGCAGGCCGCTGCCGAGCAATGGAAAGTACCGGTGGCGGAATGTGTGGCCGCCAACAGCGTCGTCACCCATCGCCCCTCGGGCCGCACGCTGCGCTATGGCCAGCTCGCCGATGCAGCGGGCAAGCTGACCCCGCCGACTGATGTGGCGCTGAAGGATCCGAAGGACTGGAAGATCGCCGGCAAGCCGGTGAAGCGCCTCGACACAGTGGAAAAGCTTACCGGCAAGCAGGTCTATGGCGCCGATCTGCAACTGCCCGGCATGCTCAATGCAGCGATCAAGGATTGCCCGGTCTTCGGCGGCAAGGTGAAAAGCTTCGATGCCGCCGGTGCGATGAAGCAGCCCGGGGTGAAGAAAGTTGTGCAGGTGGGCGATTCCGCCGTGGCGGTGATTGCCGATACCTGGTGGCGGGCCAAGACCGCGCTGGATGGCATGGCCATCGTCTGGGATGAAGGCCTGCATGCCAATGTTTCCAGCGAGAGCATTGCCGCCATGCTGCGCGAGGGCCTGGATGCCAAGGAAGCCGCCGTTGGTAACAAGGTCGGCGAGGCCCTCACTGTACTGGCGCAAGGGGCGCCTGCGGGCGGGCGCGTCGTCACCGCCACCTACGGCTATCCGTTCCAGAACCACGCCACCATGGAGCCGATGAACGCCACCGCCAAGTGGACGCCGGATTTCTGCGAGGTGTGGACGCCGACGCAGAACGGCGAAGCGGCACTGGCTGCGGCCTCGGAGGCTTCCGGGCTGCCGCCGGCGAAATGCGAGGTCTACAAGCTGCATCTCGGCGGCGGTTTCGGCCGCCGCGGCGCGGTGCATGACTGGGTGCGCCAGGCGGTGGTGGTCGCCAAGGAGATGCCGGGCGTGCCGGTGAAGCTGCTGTGGTCGCGCGAGGAGGACATGCTGCATGGCCGCTATCATCCGGTCACGCAATGCAAGATGACAGCGGCGCTGGATGCCAATGGCGATGTGCAGGCTTTGCACATGCGCATTTCCGGCCAGTCCATCGTTGCCGGCATCTTCCCGCAGAATATCCGCAACGGCGTCGATCCGGTGGTGTTCCAGGGCCTCAATCCGCCGGGGCCGGAAGCCTCGATCGGCTACAGCTTCCCGAACCTGCTGATCGACCATGCCATGCGCAATCCGCATGTGCCGCCGGGCTTCTGGCGCGGCGTGAACCTGAACCAGAACACCATCTACCTCGAATGCTTCATCGATGAGATGGCCAAGGCGGCGAACAAGGATCCGCTGGAATTCCGCCGCAAGCTGATGGCCAATCATCCGAAGCACCGCGCGGTGCTGGAGGCGGTGGCCGAGAAGGCGGGCTGGGGCAAGGCGGCCCCGGCCGGGGTGTTCCGTGGCCTGGCGCAATGCATGGGCTTCGGCGCCTATGTCGCGGCCTGTGCCGAGGTCTCGGTATCGAAGGATGGCAAGGTGAAGGTACATCGCATCGTCGCCTCCACCGATCCGGGCCATGTGGTGAATCCACAGCAGGTCGAGGCACAGATCGAAGGCTCCTTCGTCTATGGCCTCACGGCGGCGCTCTATGGCGAATGTACCGTCGCCAAGGGCCGCATCGAGCAGGAGAATTTCGATACCTACCCGATGATGCGGATCGACGAGATGCCGAAGGTGGAAAGCGTGCTGATCCCCTCGGGTGGTTTCTGGGGCGGTGTTGGCGAGCCGACCATCGCGGTTGCTGCGCCGGCGGTGCTGAACGCCATCTTCGCCGCCACCGGCAAGCGGGTGCGCAGCCTGCCGCTGAAGAATCACGATCTGAAATCCGCCTGAGGCGCCGTGGCGCTAAGGCGGTTCGGATTCCTGGTTCTCTGTGCGGCGCTGCTCAGCCAATCGGCGCTGGCGCAAAGCGATGAATTGCGCCAGCCGCTGGAGCCTGGGCTGGTCGGCGATGCCATGCGGGGCCGTGCCATCGTGGTCAGCCGGCAGAAAGGCCTCTGCCTGCTCTGCCATAGCGGGCCGTTCGCCGAGGAGCGCTTCCAGGGCAGCCTGGCGCCGAGCCTGGCCGGCGCCGGCACGCGTTGGAATCTGGCGCAGTTGCGGTTGCGCATCGCCGATAGCCGGGCGCTCAACCCGGATTCGCTGATGCCGTCCTATTATCGCCGCGATGGCCTGCGCCAGGTTGGTGCGGCCTGGCAGGACAAGCCGATCCTGTCGGCGCAGGAGATCGAGGATGTGGTGGTGTTCCTGGCCACATTACGGGAGTAGGCCATGCTGAAGGCAAACCGGCGCATGATCCTTGCGGGTGCGGCCTCGTTGCTGCTGGTGCGGCCCTCTATGGCCACGCCGCAGGCGATGCAGGAGGCGATCCGCGCCCTGCTCGGCGAGGCCGCGATCCGGCCCGGCCGCATCAAGCTCGATATCTCGCCCCTGGTCGAGAACGGCAACAGCGTGTCGGTGACGCTCACTGCCGAAAGCCCGATGACAGCTACGGATCATGTGGCGAAATTCGCCCTGTTCACCGAAGCCAACCCGCAGCCGCATGTGGCGGTGTTTCACTTGAGTCCCCGTTCGGGCCGCGCCATCGTCACCACGCGGATGCGGCTGGCGACCTCGCAGGCGGTGACGGCGCTGGCGGTGATGAGCGATGGCAGCGTGTGGTCGGATAGCGCCAATGTCATCGTCACCCTGGCCGCCTGCGTGGAGGGGTAAGAGCATGACCCGCGCATTGATCAATTTTCCCCGCAGCGTGAAGCGGGGTGAGGTATTCGAGATCCGCACCCTGATCTCGCATCCGATGGAAACCGGCTACCGTCCCGGCCCCGATGGCCAAGTGGCGCCGCGCGATATCATCCGCCGTTTCACCTGCCATTATGGCGGCGAGGTGGTGTTCCGGGCCGACATGCATCAGGCCATTGCCGCCAATCCCTTCATTTCCTTCACGACGGTTGCCACCGAGAGCGGCATGCTCAGCTTCACCTGGGAAGGCGATAACGGCTTCAGCCAGACCGAGACCATCGCGATCACGGTGACATGACGCGCGGCTTTTTCCTGCTGGTGCTGCTGTTCAGCCTGCCGGCGCTTGCCGGCGATATACCCCTGCCGGCGCATGCCGGCGACATACCATTGGCCGAACGCCGCTCCGGCTTCGATTTCATGGGCAGCGAAAGCCAGGCGATGCAGCGCGATGATACGCTCAATCCCGGCATGCTGTGGGTGGCAGAGGGCGAGGCGCTGTGGCGCCAAGGCGAAAGAAGCTGCGCCTCCTGCCATACAGATGGCAGCATGCGCGGCGTGGCGGCGCGCTATCCGGCCTATGATGAAAAGACGCAGCAGCCGATAGACCTTTCCGGCCAGATCAACCGCTGTCGCAGCGAACGCCAGGGCCAGGCAGCCTATGCGCCGGAAAGCCGGCCATTGCTCAGTCTCACGGCTTATATCGGCCAGCAATCGCGCGGGCTGCCGCTGGCGCCGCCCGAGGATGCGCGGCTCAAGCCGTTCATCGAGCGCGGCCGGGCGGCGTTCGAGCGCCGCATTGGGCAGCTCAATTTCTCCTGTGCGCAATGCCATGAGCAGAATTGGGGCCAGAAGCTCGGCGGCAGCCCTATCCCCCAGGGCCATGCCAATGGCTATCCGATCTACCGCCTGGAATGGCAGGGGCTGGGATCGTTGCAGCGCCGCCTGCGCAATTGCATGATCGGCGTGCGCGCCGAGCCGCATGCCTTCGGCGCGCCGGAACTGGTGGAGCTGGAGCTGTATCTCGCCCAGCGCGCCAAGGGCATGGCGATGGAAACCCCGGCGGTGAGGCCCTGATTGCCCGAGATTGTTGAACATGGTGCGTCGCCCTTCCTTAAAAATTTCCGCCTGATTGATGCGCGCATCACGGCCGATATCACGCTGCGCGCCGCGATAGCGGGATCCGGCCCGCCATTGCTGCTGCTGCACGGGCATCCGCAGACCCATGCCACCTGGCACAAGATTGCCCCGACTCTGGCCGAACGTTTCACGGTGATTGCCGCCGATCTGCGCGGCTATGGCGATTCATCCAAGCCCGAAGGCGGCGAAAAGCAGATCCATTACTCAAAGCGCGCCATGGCCGCCGACCAGGTGGCGCTGATGCGGCTGCTGGGGCATGACCGCTTTGCCATCGTCGGCCATGATCGCGGCGCCCGCGTGGCGCATCGCCTGGCACTGGACTGGCCCGACGCTGTGGAGCGCCTGGCCGTCATCGACATCGCGCCGACCGCGACGATGTATGCACGCACCGACAAGGCTTTCGCCACGCGGTATTTCTGGTGGTTCTTCCTGATCCAGCCGGCGCCTTTCCCGGAAACCCTGATCCTGAACGATCCGGCGTTTTTCCTGCGTCACCATATCAATGGCCAGAGCAAGACGCCCGGTGCCACCGGCGAAGAAATCTTCGCCGAGTATCTGCGCTGCTATTCAAAGCCCGAGACCATCCGCGCCATCTGCGAGGATTACCGCGCCGCCGCCGGCATCGACCTGGAACATGATGCCGCCGATGCCGACAAGCGCGTTGCGGCACCCTTGCTCGCCCTGTGGGGCGGCAAGGGCACGGTCGGTGCGCTTTACGATGTGCTGGCAACCTGGCGCGACAAGGCGCTGGATGTACGCGGCGGGCCGCTGGATTGCGGCCATACCTTGCAGGAGGAAGCGCCAGACGCAACACTGGCGGCGCTGCTGGATTTCCTGGGCGAGGAACGAACGTGAAATTCTACGATCTTAAGAACGGCATGAACCCGCGCCGGGTGCGCATCTTCATGGCCGAGAAGGGCATCAAGCTAGAAACCATCGTGCTAGACATGGATACCGGCGACAACCGCACGCCGGAATTCCTGGCCAAGAATCCGCTCGGTACCCTGCCGCTGCTGGAACTGGATGACGGCACCATCCTCACGGAATCGCTCGCCATCTGCCGCTATTTCGAGGAGATGCAGCCAGAGCCGCCGCTGTTTGGCACCACCATGCTTGAACGCGCCCAGGTCGAGATGTGGACGCGGCGGCTGGAGCATGAAGTGGCGATCCCGGCCACCAATGTCTTCCGCCACACCCATCCCTTCTGGGTCGGCCGCGCCACGCAATATGCCGATTACGGCCAGTTCAGCCAGCAATACCTGCTGGCGCGCATGGCCTGGCTGGATGAGGAACTGGCCGGCAAGGACTATTTCGTCGGCGACCGCTACAGCATCGCCGATATCACCGGGCAATGCGCCCTGCTGCTGGCGCGCGGCTGCAAGCTGCCGATCCCGCCCGAGTTGCAGAACCTCACCGCCTGGTATGGCCGCGTCACCAGCCGGCCGACCGCCCGGGCTTAAGCGCCAGCGGGCCTGATTTTTTTCCAATACCGGCGGCCTCGCCGCGGCTAGAGTGGCGGCATGGAATTTTCTGGGCAGAGCATCCTCATTTCCGGCGCCACGTCGGGTATCGGCCGTGCCACCGCGCTGGCCTTCGCTAAGCGTGGCGCGCGGCTCACCTTGGGCGGCCGCGATGCCGCGCGCGGCGATGAAGTGCGTGCGGCCTGTGCCGCGCTCGGGGCTGAGGCGCAGTTCCTGCTCAATGATGTGAAGGATGTCGCCGCGCCTGGGGTGCTGGTGCAGGCGGCGCTGTCGCGTTTCGGCCGGCTGGATGTGGCGTTCAACAATGCCGGGGCGCAGGAGAAGCGGGCCTTGCTCGCCGAACAGGGCCTCGATGTCTATACCCATATCCTGGATACCAACCTGCGCGCCGTGTTCCTGGCGATGCAGACACAGATCAAGGCGATGCTGGCACAGACCCGGCGTGAAGGCGCGCAGGGCGCCGGGGTCATCATCAACACCGCTTCGGTCAGCGGCGTGCGCAATCCCAATCCGGGCTTGAGCGTCTATTCGGCGTCCAAGGCGGCCCTGCTGTCGCTGACCAAATCGGCGGCGCTGGAATATGGCCCGCAGGGGATTCGCATCAATGCCGTGTCACCAGGCAGGGTGAAGACGCCGATGATGCTGGCGTCGGGCATTGCCGATATGAAGGCGGTGGCCGATGGCCTGCCGATCCGCCGCATGGGCGAGCCGGAAGAAGTGGCGGAAGCCGTCGTCTGGCTGGCGAGCAATGCGGCCGGCTACATGGTCGGCCATAATCTCTGCCTCGACGGCGGCTTCCTCTCGTCCTAGCGCCTAGTAGCCGAGATATTTCGGCAGCCAGGTGACCAATGGCGGGAAGGCGATGAACGATACCAGCAGCACCATCATCGCCAGCACGAACCACATCACCCAGGGCACGGTCTTTTCAATCGAGATGCCGGCCAGCTTGGACGCCACCATCAGATTCACCGCCATCGGCGGGGTGAACTGGCCGATGGCGACCATGTAGGTGAGCAGCACGCCGAACCATACCGGATCCCAGTTGAAAGCCCGCATCAGCGGCATCAGGATCGGAATGAAGATCAGGAAGATCGACACCCCATCCAGCACCATGCCGGCCGCCAGCAGGATGACCACGATGATCACCAGCGTGGCGGTGCTGCCCAGCCCGCTGGTGGTGATCGCCTTGGCGATGGGGTCGATGATGCCGAGCGTGGAGACCGCATAGGCGAAGACCGAGGCAAGGCCGAGGATCACCAGGATGATGCCGGCGGTTTCCGCCGCTTCCACCAGGATCGGGCCGATATCCTTCACCTTGATCGTGCGATGCACCACCATGCCGACGAACAGGCCATAGAACACCGCCACCACGGCGGCTTCCGTCGGCGTGAACCAGCCGGCGCGCATACCGCCGAGGATCAGTACGGGTGCCGCCAGGCCCCAGCTTGCCTGCAGCAGCGAGGCGAAGAAGGGCGGGCGCGGCTGTTCGCGTTCCTTGGCGCCGAAGCCATGCTTGCGCGACAGCCAGATCGCCGGAATCATCAGCGCCAGGCCGGCCAGCACGCCCGGGATGATCCCGGCGGCGAACAATGCCGGCACCGAGGCGCCCGGCACCAGCACGGAATAGACGATGAAGGCAATGGAAGGCGGGATCAGGATGTCGGTGGCCGCTGCGGCACCGATCACGCTGGCGGAGAACGGCGCCGGATAGCCGGCGCGTGCCATCGCCACCAGCATCACGCCGCCGACAGCAGCGGCAGAGGCCGGGCCAGAGCCGGAAATGCCGCCGAAGATCATTGCCACCGTAATCGCCACCACCGGCAGCATGCCGGGGCCGCGCCCGATCAGTGCCTGGGCGAAGGTGACAAGCCGTTGCGCCACGCCGGAGCGGTCGAAGATAACACCGACCAGCACGAACATCGGCAGCGCCAGCAGCGGGTATTTCGCCACCGTCGGATAGAAGTTGTTGGGGATCGACATCCAGCCGAGATTGCCGAGGCCAATGCCGATGGCACCGCCGAGCAGCAGGGCGACACCGATCGGCACGCCCACGGTCATGAGGATGGCGAAGATAACGAATATGGTGAGGCCGATCATGACTGCCGCCACTGCTTGATGAAGAGTTGCGCGGCACGCAGCATCACGGCCAGGGCCAGCAGCGGCAGCCAGACGCTGAACCACCATTGCGGCAAGCCGATGCCCGGCGAGGTCACTTCGAAGCGGTAATCGTCATAGGCGAAGCGATAGCCGAAGCCGGTAAGCAGGCCGAAGGCGATGACCGTGCAGAGGGACGAGAGCAGTGCCAGCGCCTTGCGCTTCGCCGCTGAGCCGGAGAGCAGCATGAACTCGATGCGGATATGGCGGTCGCGCGCCACGGCGGCAGCACCGGCGGCGAGCGTCAACGTCACCATCAGGCCGGTGGAGATTTCTTCGGTCCAGGCGAAGGACTGGTCAGTGAAATAGCGCGCCAGCACATTGGCGAAGGTGATCAGTGCCAGCAGGCCCATCGAGGTGGCGCCGATCCAGTCCTCCCAGCGCAAGGCGTTGTCAGCCGGCGGCGCATTCGTCGGGGAGGGATTCTGGTCGCTTGGGTTTGTCACGGCGGCCACCTTCTACGGAATATTTACGTCGGTATCTCTAAAGCGAAGGCCGGGACATGCCCGGCCTTTGCCTTGTCTTGTTGTCTGCTCGCGCGGGCTTCTAGGCCTTCTTGCGCGCGGCCACGGCAGCCTCGGCCCGCTTCACCAGGTCGGGGCCGATTTCCTTGGTCCACTTCTCGAATACCGGCTTCACGGCGGCCTTGAAGGCATCCTTCTCGGCGGCCGACAGTTCGGTGACGGTGACGCCGAAGCCCTTCACTTCATCCACCAGCGACTGGTCGCCCGGCACCAGGCCCTTGCGCGCGATGGCGATTTCCTGCTTGCCGGCATCCATGGCCGCCTGGCGCACGATGTCGCGGTCCTTGGCCGACCAGGAATCGAACACATCCTTGTTGGCGGCGAAGATCAGCGGATCGGCGACATAGCCCCAGCGGGTGACGAACTTCTGCGCCAGATTATGCAGCTTGGCGGCGGTGAAGATGTGCAGCGGGTTTTCCTGGCCTTCCACGGCGCCGGAAGCCAGCGCCGGCTGGGCATCGGCCCAGCTCATCTGTGTCGGGTTGGCGCCGAGAGCCGTGAAGGTGTCGTTAAAGATCGGCGAGCCGACGACGCGGAACTTCAGGCCCTTCATGTCGGCCGGCGTGCGGATTTCGCGCTTCGAGTTGGTCACTTCGCGGAAGCCGTTTTCGCCCCAGGCCAGCGCCACAACGCCGGACTTCTCGACCAGGCCCATGATCTCCTTGCCCACCGGGCCCTGCACCATGGCGTCGATGCCGGCATGGTCCTGCGCCAGGAAGGGCAGCGAGAACAGGTTGAGCTGCTTGATCTGCGGCGACCAGTTGATGGTCGAGCCGATGGCGAGATCGATCACGCCCTGGCGCATGGCGGTGAATTCGCGGGTCTGGTCGCCGCTGACCAGGGCAGCGCCCGGATACATCTTGATATTGATGCGGCCCTCGGTGCGCTCACGCACCAGGTTGCCGAGGATTTCGCCGCCCTGGCCCCAGGGGAAGGGCAGGCCGACCACGGTGGAGAGCTTATATTCCGGCTTGTAGTTGGCTTGCGCCCAGGCCGGACGCAGGCCGACCAGGGCCGGCGCGGCAATGAGGCCGAAACCGGCGGCGCCAGTCTTGAGCAGGGTACGACGATTGAACTTCATTTTCCGTTTCCTCCGTTTACGGTTTTACTTTTGCCGAAGCCTCGCATAGCTGCGGCGGCATTACCAGCCCTGGCGGTATTGACCACCAGGGCTGCATTAACTCAGGACTTGCACAAATCCCGCGCCCGGGCGGCGATGCGTTCGGGCGTCACCCGCACTTCCGCTTCCAGCAGCGGCGCATAGCCCACCGGCAGGCGCTGCCCGCCCAACCTGGCGACCTTGGCGGCGCCGGTCTCGGCCAGGGTGGCGGCGATTTCGGCGCCGAAGCCGGCCACCTGCACGGCTTCATGGGCGATCAGCACCCGGCCAGTCTTTTTCGCCGAGGCGAATACCGCTTCGCGGTCCCAGGGCCACAATGTACGCAGGTCGATCACCTCGGCCTCAATGCCATCCCGGGCCAAAGCCGTGGCTGCCTCCAGGGACCAATGCACGGCGCGGCTCCAGCTCACGATGGTGACATCCTTGCCTTCGCGGCGGATCGCGGCGCGGCCAAGTTCGGCGGGCGCAGCGGTATCCACCTCGCCTTCCAGGCCCCACAATTCCTTGTGCTCGAAATAGGTCACCGGGTCGCCGCATTGAATCGCGGCGCGCAGCAGCGAGTAGTTGTCCTGCGGCGTGGCCGGGGCGATCACCACCAGGCCCGGCACATGGGCGAACCAGGCTTCCAGCGATTGCGAATGCTGCGCGGCGGACGCGCTCCAGATGCCGATGGGCATGCGGATCACGGTTGGCACACGGCCCTGGCCGCCGAACATGAAGCGATTCTTGGCTGCCTGGTTGACGATCTCGTCCATGGCACAGAGCGCGAAATCCACCACGCGCATCTCGACCACCGGCTTGAGCCCGGTCAGCGCCATGCCGACGGCAGCGCCGACGATGGTGGCTTCCGAGATCGGCGTGTCGATCACGCGGTCGGGGCCGAATTCCTGCTGCAGACCGCGATACTGGCCGAAAATGCCGCCGCGCCCGATATCCTCGCCCAGCGCCACCACGCTGGCATCCTGCCGCATCAAGGCGCCAAGGCTCTCGGCAGCAGCAGCAGCATAGGTCATCACAGCCATTGCCCGGCCCCCGTATCCTGAACCTGCGTGAAGGCGGCATTGGTTTCCGGCCAGGGCGCATCGGCCGAGGCCTGCACGGCGGCCGCCACTTCGGCGCGCGCCTCAGCCATGATCGCCGCGACGCGGGCATCGGCAAGCCCGGCCTGGCGCAATTGCCGTTCGGTGACGCCGAAGGGATCGTTCAGCAAAGCCGCTTCCAGTTCCTTCGGGTCGCGGTAGCTTGCCGGGTCCACCGAGACATGGCCCTTGAAGCGGTAGGTCTTGGCATGGAGCAGGCGCGGCCCGTTGCCGGCGCGCACATCGGCAACCAATGCCTTGGCGGCTTCATGCACCGCCCAGGCATCGTTGCCATCCACCAGTTCCGCCGGGATGCCATGCGCCCGCGCCCGCGCGGCGGCGCCGTCGCCGGCGGAAACCGGGCCTGTCTTGGTCGTTGCCGACCATTGATTATCCTCGCACACGAACAGGATCGGCAGCTTGAAGGCGGCGGCCCAGTTCAGGCTCTCGGCGAAGGGGCCGCGATTGATCGCGCCATCGCCGAAAAAGGTAACGGCAATGGCATCCACGCCACGCAGCTTGATCGATTGTGCCGCGCCCACGGCAATCGGGATGCCAGCGGCCACCACGCCGTTGGCGCCCAGCATGCCGACCGAGAAATCGGCGATATGCATCGAACCGCCCCGACCGCCGCAGAAGCCCGGCGCGCGGCCGAACAATTCCTGCATCATGCGGGTGAGGTCAGCGCCCTTGGCCAGTGTGTGGCCATGGCCGCGATGGGTCGAGGTGAGGTAGTCGGCGGGCTTGAGATGGGCGCAGACGCCCGCCGGCACAGCTTCCTGGCCGGTGGAAAGATGCAGCGGGCCGCGCACCTGGGCGGTGCCGGCGGCAGCCTGGCCGAAGGCCGCGACGCCACCCTTGCTGGCTGCCTCGGCCGCATCTTCAAAGGCGCGGATGCGGCACATGGTGCGATACAGCGCCTCCAGGATGGGCAAGGCGATATTGGTCTGGTTCACACGAAATCTTCCCGGCTTTTATGCGTGATTTGGAGGCTTATTGCGGCAGGGAAGCTAGCAAAGACCACCGGCTGTGTTAAGACTTTCGTGGCGTATCAGATGGGAGGAAATCATGGCGGCGATCCTGACCGAGCAGCGCGACGCGTTGCTTATCATCACCCTCAACCGGCCGGAGGCGCGCAACGCCATCAATGCTGAACTGGCCCAGGGCCTGGATGCGGCGCTGACCCGGCTGGATGCCGATCCCACCCTGCGCGTCGGCATCATCCAGGGCGCTGGCGGCACCTTCTGCGCCGGTATGGACCTGAAGGCCTTCGTGCGCGGCGAAAGCAGCTACACGCCGAAGCGCGGCTTTGGCGGTATCACCGAAAAACCGGCGGAAAAGCCGTTGATCGCGGCGGTTGAAGGCTTCGCGCTGGCCGGTGGCTGCGAGGTCGCCTTGAGCTGCGACCTGATCGTGGCGGCGGAAACCGCCCGCTTCGGCCTGCCGGAAGTGAAGCGCGGCCTGATCGCCGCTGCCGGCGGCCTGATGCGCCTGCCGCGCCAGCTGCCCTACCGGCTGGCAATGGAAATGGCGCTGACGGGAGACATGTATGAGGCCGCCCTGATGCACCAGCATGGCCTGATCAACCGCCTGGTGCCGGCGGGTGGTGCGCTCGCCGCCGCGCTGGAACTGGCCGCCAGGATCACCCCGAATGCGCCGCTTTCAGTGGCCGGCACCAAGCGTACCGTGGTGGAATCGCGCGACTGGCCGCAGGACGGCATGTTCGAGCGCCAATTCGCCATTTCCAAGCCGATTTCGGCCTCCGCTGATGCCATCGAGGGCGCCACTGCCTTTGCAGAGAAGCGCGCCCCGGTCTGGCGGGGGAAGTGATTTCCCGCTCGAAGCAGTGTAGAATCAAGGCTCTATGAGGAGAGTCGGGTGATGAGCAAGCGTGAAGCGGAGTTGCGCAAGCCGAAGCTGGGGCTAGTAACGGTGGAAGCCGCGCCGGCCGAAGGCCGCGCCATGGCGCGGCGGCGCAAGATCATCACCGAGGCGGCCCGGCAATTCGTCAAGCAGGGTTTCGACGGCACCTCGATGCGCGACATCGCCGCCGCCTCGGGCATCATGGCCGGCTCGCTCTATTATCACTTCGCGTCGAAGGAAGACCTGTTCGTTGCCGTGCATGCCACCGGCATGGACCTGATGGAAACCACGGTGAAGCGGGCGTTGATCGGCGTCAGCGATCCCTGGGCGCGGCTGGAAGCGGCGGCGGAGGCGCATTGCGAGGCATTGGTAAGCTGGTCCGATCTTGGTGCCATCGTCACGGCGCATTTCTCGCCTTCGATGGCCAAGATCCAGCCCGAGCTGATCGTGCGGCGCGACCGCTATGAAGTGATCATCAAGGAACTGATCGCGGCGCTCGATCTGCCGGCGGAAGTCGATCCGGCGATCTTCCGCCTGCATTTCCTCGGCGCGCTGAACTGGATCCCCACCTGGTATCGTGCCGGCGGCGAATTCACCCCGGCCCGCATCGGCCGGCAACTGGTGCGCATGCTGCGCGATGGCGGCCGCCCCAAGGCGGTGCCCAAGGCCGGCGCCAAGCCGGCGCGGCGGAAGTCTAAGTAAGGCCGGCCCAATACATCAGCGCGGCTGGCGGACGAACAGCACCAGCGGCATTGAAGCCAGGGTAATCAGCATCAGCAGGCGGAAACAGTCAGTATAGGCCATCATCATGGTCTGCCGCGTCACTTCCGCCGCCAGTGCGGCACGCCCGGCCTCATGGGCCGGATTCCAGATATTGGGCAGCCAGCGCACCACGTCGCTGAACGGCGTTACATGCTGCACCAGATCGGCCTGCAACAGGCGCTGGTTGGTGGAGAGCAGGAACACCGTGCTGGAGATCATGATGCTGGCACCGGTATTGCGCAGCAGGCTGTAAAGCGACGTGCCCTGTGGCCGATATGCCGCCGGCAGTGTGGCGAAACTCAAGGTCGAAAGCGGCGTGAACACCAGGCCGAGGCCGAAGCCCTGCAACAGCCCGGTGCTGTAGAGGTCGAAGACGCCGCTTTCCAGGTTGAAGCGGCTCATGCCATGCAGCGACAGGGCGGTGAGGCCAAGGCCGATCAGCAGCGGTATGCGCATGTCGATGCGGTCGATGATGCGGCCCACCAGCATCATCGACACCATGGTGCCGATGCCGCGCGGCATCATCACGGTGCCCACCGTGGTGGCGGGATAGCCGAGCAGCCCTTGAGCGAACGGCACCAGCAGGGCCAGCGTCGTCACCATGACGCCGGCCACCACGGCGATGAACAGCAGGCCGGTCACCAGATTGCGGTCGCGGAAGATGGCCGGGTCGATGAAGGGATTACGCGCGGTGAGGATATGCACGGTGAAGAGATAGGCGCCGAGCAGGCTGAGGGCTGCCTCGATGACGATTTCCGGCGAGGTGAACCAGTCAAGCTGTTCGCCACGGTCGAGCAGCAATTGCAGCGCGCCGATGGCCAGGCTCAGCGTGGTGAAGCCGAACCAGTCGAAACGCTTGCTGGCATCCGGCGGTGTTGAGGGCAGGGCGGCGGAAAGACCAAGGAAGGTGAGGATGCCGATCGGCAGGTTGATCAGAAAAACCCAATGCCAGGAGAAATGCTCGGTCAGCCAGCCGCCCAGGGTCGGCCCCATGATCGGGCCGAGCATGGCGCCGGTGCCCCAGATCGCCATGGCATAGCCATGCCGCTCGCGCGGATAGATATCCAGCAGCACCGATTGCGACAACGGCACCAGTGGCGCGCCGAACACGCCTTGCAGCAGGCGGAACACCACCATTTGCTCCAACGAGGTGGCGATGCCGCAGAGCAGCGAGGCGATGGTGAAGCCGGCCACGGCGGCAAGGAACACCGGCTTGCGGCCGAAGCGCGAGGAGAGCCAGCCGGTCGGCGGCGTCATGATCGCGGCGGCGACGATATAGGAGGTCAACACCCAGTTGATCTGGGTCAGGCTGGCGGAAAGCGAGCCCTGCATGTAGGGCAGGGCCACATTGGCGATGGTCATGTCCAGCGACTGCATCACGGTTGCCGCCAGCACACAGGCGGTGACCGCTGCCACGCTGGCGGAAGCGCCGGGAGAAGTACGGGCGGCTACAGACCCGCCCATTGCCTCAGCGCCACCGTTGTATCGGTCAGGCTACGCTGCCGGCCGCTGTCGATGCTGGCCGTGGCGCTCATGCCGGCGCGCAGCACCGGCGCGCCGGGCTCGGGCTGCAACCGGATGCGCACCGGCACGCGCTGCACCACCTTGACCCAGTTGCCGCTGGAATTCTGTGGCGGCAGTAGCGCGAATTCCGCCCCCGATGCCGGACTCAGGCTTTCCACCACGCCGCGCCACACACGGCCGGGATAGGCATCCACTTCCACGGTCACGGCATCGCCCGGCTTGATCGCGCCGAGATCGGTTTCCTTCGGATTGGCTTCCAGCCAAGCGCCGGCGGTGGCGACGATGCTCAACGCCGGCTGGCCGATTTCGAGATAGCGTCCGAGGCGCACGGCGTCGAGGTTGGCCAATGTACCCGCCGTCGGCGCGGTCACACTGGTCTGGCGCAGGTCGCGCTCGGCCTTGGCCACCTGGGCCATGGCCTGGCGCACGCGCGGATGCTCGTCCGCCGGGCGGTCAGGATTGCCGCCCAGGCCGGCCAGCACCGCCTGCGCCTGCTGGCGCAGCACCAGGATGCGCTGGCGCGAAACATCAAGATTGCGCTGCGCATCCTCGAATTTCTGCTGCGTTGCCACGCGGCGTTCGGCCAGGTCGCGCTGCCGGTTGAACTCGCGTTCCATATAGGCAAGGTCGGCTTCCGCCTGCTTGATCTCGGCCAGGGCCTGGCGGTATTGCGCGCGCAGGGTGGCGATTTCGTTGCGCACGGCATCAAGCTGTGCCTCGGCGCCGTTCAGCGCGATGCGGTAGGGCTCGGGATCGAGGCGGAACAGCACCTGGCCGGCCTGCACCGTCTCGTTATCGCGCACCAGCACGGCGCTGACGATGCCGGGCACCTCCGGTGCCAGGTTCAGCTTCTCGGCGCGGATATAGGCGTTGTCGACAGTGATGTAGCGGCCGCCCTGGAGATAGAGATAGCCGGCGGCAAGGGCTGCCAGCAGCGGCAGGCCGAGCAGCAGCAGGCCGCGCAGGCTGCCATTGCCGCGCCGGGTCCGCCGCGTTGATGCGTCGTTGATTTCGATGGCCTCATCCATTGCCGGCGTCCTCCGCATCGCCTTGCAGGAGGTTCGCCTTCATCACCTGCAGCGCGGCAACCAGCTTTTCCTGATCCGCCCGGTTGATGCCGGCCAGGGCCTCCTGGCGCACCGCCGCGCCAAGGGCGCGCATATTGGTCAGCACCGGATGCGCTGCCGGCGTGAGGTAGAGGCGGCGGGTGCGGCGGTCGCGCGGATCGGGCCGCCGCTCCACCAGCCCGTCGCTTTCCAGGCGGTCGAGCAGCCGCACCAGGCTGATCGGCTCGATTTCCAGGATTTCGGCCAGGCCGGCCTGGTGGATGCCTTCATGGCGCGAGAGATGCGACAGCACCGACCAATGGGCGCGGGTGAAGCCCATGCCGAAGGCGCGGGCGCGCTGCTCGAACTGCTTGCGCAGCAGGCGCGCCACGTCGTGCATCAGGAAGCCGACATGCTGTTGGGGATTTTCTGTGGGCATTGGACGGGGACGGAAAAGGAGTGGGAACAAAAATAGATTGCTCTGTATATGATAAGCTTTGTATATGATCTGGCAAGCCCAATCAGTCACGCGCGGGCCTGCCTTGGCCTCCTGGCTTCATGCTTCGGCTCAGTAAATCTGCTGTCCGTCGGCGTCGTAGAGATGCGAATAGCCGAGCACCAGGCCGAACAGGCCCTCGAAGCGGAAGGGCAGCAACAGATTCTCGATCATGCCCCATTCGCGCTGCACCATCATGCGCGGCTTGCCCCGGCGAAAGGCGGGTTCGGCGCGCAGGATGGCCTCGCGGTAGCGGCCGCCCTGCTCCTGGCCGAAATGCGGCCACACGTCATCCACCCAGCGTCCGGTGGGATCACGGCCATAGGAAGCGGAGATATGCGTGCCGACCACGCGGTAGCGCAGCCGGAAAGGCTCATGCACCTCGATGGCCCAGAGGCGGGAGAGATGCCTGGGCATCTGGATCGGATCGAAGCGGCGCCAGTCGGGCAATGCATCATCGCCGCGCAGGCGCTGCCAATACTCGAACAGCGCAGCATAATCCGCGCCCTTTTCCAGCAGCTCGGATGCGCTGCGGGGCGTGAACGGCTCTATGGCGGGGCGAGGTGACATTGGTCCCTGGAGTAAAGCATCCGGCGCCGGTGCTGTCGACCACAGGTAGCAAACAACCCTTAATGCTTGCGACGATCCGCCGCGCGGCAATCTGCCGGGGTAATGACCCATGGATTTCAACAGGGGAACGTGGTGGAATAATCCATGCGGCCCGGTGCCGCGGCAACGCCTGGGGTGAACCATGGACGTGCTGTTCGATCCGCTGTTTCTGGCGCGGGCGCAATTCGCCTTCACCGTCTCCTTCCATATCGTGTTTCCGGCCTTCACCATCGGGCTGGCAAGCTATCTGGCGGTGCTGGAAGGCCTGTGGCTGCTGACCGGCCGCGCTGTCTATCTGCAGGTCTTCCGCTTCTGGCTGAAGATTTTCGCCGTCAGCTTCGCCATGGGCGTCGTCTCCGGCCTGGTGATGAGTTACCAGTTCGGCACCAACTGGTCGGTGTTTTCCGATCGGGCCGGCCCGGTGATCGGCCCCTTGATGGGCTATGAAGTGCTCTCGGCCTTTTTCCTCGAAGCCGGTTTCCTTGGCGTCATGCTGTTCGGCATGAACAAGGTGGGCAAGGGCCTGCACATGTTCGCCACCGCCATGGTCGCCTTCGGCACGTTTCTGTCGGCCTTCTGGATCCTGGCGGTGAATAGCTGGATGCAGACGCCAACCGGCTATGAAATCGCTGCCAACGGCCAGTTCGTGCCGGTCGATTGGCTGGCCGTGATCTTCAACCCCTCTTTCCCCTACCGCCTGGTGCATATGGTGCTGGCGGCCTATCTCACCACCGCCTTCGTGGTCGGCGCGGTTGGCGCCTGGCATCTGCTGAAAGACAAATCGAACGCCGCCGCGCGGGTGATGTTCTCCATGGCGATGTGGATGGCGGCCATCGTGGCGCCGATCCAGATCGTTGCCGGCGATTTCCATGGGCTGAACACGCTGAAGCACCAGCCGGCCAAGGTGGCGGCGATGGAAGGGCATTACGACACCCATCGCGGCGCGCCGCTGATCCTGTTCGGCTGGCCCGACAACGATGCCGCCGAAACCAAATACGCCATCGCGATTCCAAAGCTCGGCAGCCTGATCCTGACCCATGACTGGGAGGGCGAGGTGAAGGGCCTGAAGGATTTCCCGCGCCAGGATTGGCCGCCGGCCCATGTGGTGTTCTGGAGCTTCCGCATCATGGTCGGGCTTGGCCTGCTGATGGCTTTGCTCGGCGGCGTCACCTTGCTGTTGCGCTGGCGCGGTCTGCTTTATGATCTGCCCTGGCTGCACAAGGCCGCCCTGCTGATGGGGCCGAGCGGCTTCATCGCGGTGCTGGCCGGCTGGGTTACCACCGAAGTCGGCCGCCAGCCCTATGTGATCTACGGCCTGCTGCGCACGGCGGATGCGGTATCGCCCATCGGCCTGCCCGGCGTTGCCGCCTCGCTGGTCGCCTTTGTCATCGTCTACTTCATCGTTTTCGGCGCCGGTATTTTCTACCTGCTGCGCATGATGGGCAAACGGCCCGGACCCGATGATCTGCATGCACCGGCGGCTGAGGCGCCGATCCGCTCGGCCGGCATCATGCCGGGGCCGGCGATGAATCAGGCCAATGCCAATATGAGTGGGGGAGGCACGCCATGACGCTCGACCTGCCGCTGATCTGGGCCGGCCTGATCGCCGTTGCCATCATCGCTTATGTCATCCTCGATGGCTTCGACCTTGGCGTCGGCATGCTGTTTCCGCTGTTCAAGCGCGAGGATGAACGCGACACACTGATGAATTCCGTAGCACCCGTGTGGGACGGCAACGAAACCTGGCTGATCCTGGGCGGCGGCGGGCTGCTGGCGGCTTTCCCGCTGGCCTACTCGATCGTGTTGCCGGCACTGTATGCGCCGATCACCCTGATGCTGCTCGGTCTGATCTTCCGGGGTGTCGCCTTTGAATTCCGCTGGCGCACCACGAGCTGGAAGCGGGTGTGGGATTATGCCTTCGCCATCGGCTCGGTGCTGGCGGCTTTCACTCAAGGGGTCGCGCTCGGCGGCCTGATCCAGGGTATCAAGGTGGTGGACCGCGCCTATGCCGGCGGTTGGTGGGATTGGCTGTCGCCGTTCAGCCTCGCCACCGGCTTCGCGCTGGCCGCCGGCTACTGCCTGCTCGGCGCCTGCTGGCTGATCATCAAGACCGATGGCGAGATCCAGGCGCGCTGCTATGGCTATGCCCGCCGGCTCGCCATCGTGCTGGTCGGCATGATTGGCGTGGTCAGCCTGTGGACACCATTCCTCGATGCCAAGTTCCTGGCGCGCTGGTTCACCTGGCCCAATATCGCACTCACCGCGCCGATGCCTCTGCTGGTGCTGGTTGCCGCCTGGGCCTTGTGGCGCGGCCTGCGGGATAAAGGCCGCGAGAAGCAGCCCTTCCTCGCCGCGCTGGCGCTGTTCGTGCTGTCCTATATCGGACTCGGCATCAGCTTCTGGCCGCTGATGCTGCCGCCCAGCATCACCATCTGGGATGCCGCCGCGCCGGATATCAGCCTGGGCTTCCTGCTGGTCGGCGCGCTGGTGCTGCTGCCGGTCATCCTGGCCTATACCGGCTATGCCTATTGGGTGTTCCGCGGCAAGGTGGACAAGCATGCCGGATATCACTGAAGCACAAGGCGCCAACAAGCCATGGGCGCGGCGCCTGCTGTGGTTCGCAGCACTCTGGGCCGGCGGCGTACTCAGCGTCGCCAGTGTCGGCTACCTGATCAAATGGGCGCTTAAGGGCTGAAAGCTGCCGGTTTCAGCGATTCTCTGGTGTGGGCTTGCCAATATGATGATCATCATCATATGATATTTATCATATTTCACTCCCGGAGCCGCCATGCCGCGTACCGTTTCAGCCCGTAACACCCGTCCATTGCCCAGTCCGCGCAAGCAGGAAACCCATGAGAAGGTGCTGCGTGCCGCCGCGCGTGCCATCCGCGCCGAGGGGCCGGGCCGTGTCGGCGTGCTGGAGGTGATGCGCGAAGCCGGACTGACCCATGGCGGCTTCTATGCCCATTTCGAATCGAAGGATGCGCTGATCGCCGAGGCCATTGCCTGGATGTTCGCTACCGCGCGAGCCAAGCGCGAGGCGCGTGCGGTGCTGGACCCGGAAAGCGACACGCTGACCGCCTGGATCGACAGTTATGTTTCGCGCCGCCACCGCGACGATCCCGGCAGCGGCTGCCCGATCACCACGCTGATCAATCACATGCCCCATGCAGCACCCGCCGCCCGCGCCGCCTTCGATGCCGGTGTGGCCAGCATGGCCGGGCGCGTGGCGGCCAAACTCAAAGGCAGCGAAGTGAAAAAGCGCCAGCAGGCCCTGGCCTTGATCGCGCAGATGGCCGGCGCCGTCGCCCTGTCGCGCGCCATTGCCGATCCGGCGCTTTCGGATGCGGTGCTTGAAGCAGCGCGGCAGGAACTGCGCCAGAAGGTGGTGTGATGAACATGCAGCAGCCGATGCAGAAGCCGGTCAAGGCGCCGTTGGTGGGCGAGAAGTTGATCACCGCGCCGATTCTTTCGACCTTGCTGCGGCTGACGGTGCCGAACACCATTGCCATGCTGGCGACGGCGCTCGCCGCCGTGGCCGAGACTGCCTATGTCGGCCGCCTGGGCGTCGAGCCGCTGGCGGCAATGGCGCTGGCTTTCCCGATGGTGATGCTGATGCAGATGATGTCGGCGGGTGCCATGGGCGGTGGCGTCTCCTCCGCCGTCAGCCGTGCCATTGGCGGCGGCGACATTGCCAAGGCCAATGCCCTGGCGCTGCATGCCATTGCGATCGCGGTGATCGCGGCGGCCGGTTTCACGCTGTTCTTTCTCACGCTAGGACCCGCAATCTACCGCCTGTTGGGCGGCAGCGGCGGCACGCTGGAACAGGCGGTGATCTATTCCAACACGCTGTTCATCGGTGCCCTGGCGATCTGGCTGTTCAACACGCTGGCTTCCGTGCTGCGCGGTACCGGCAATATGGCGATGCCTTCGCTGCTCGGCCTGCTGCTGGCCGGTTTCCAGGTGCTGCTGGGCGGCTTCCTCGGCCTTGGCTTTGGCAGTTTCGCGGGCATCGGCATCATCGGCCTGGCCATCGCGCAGGTGACGGCCTTCGGCCTGGCGGCCCTGGTGCTGCTCTGGTACCTGATTTCGGGCCGCTCGCGGCTGGTGCTGCGTTTCCGCGGCGTGCCGTTTCAGCGCGCCATGTTCGTCGACATTCTGAAAGTTGGCGCCATTGCCTGCCTCTCGCCGCTGCAATCGGTGCTCACCGTGCTGATCTTCACCGGCCTGGTGGCGCGTTTCGGCACCGAGGCGCTGGCCGGCTATGGCATCGGTGCGCGGCTGGAATTCCTGCTGGTGCCGATTGCCTTCTCGGTCGGTGTCGCCTGCGTGCCGATGGTGGGCATGGCGGTGGGCGCCGGTGCGGTGGCGCGGGCGCGCAAGGTGGCCTGGACCGCCGGTGCGGTGGCCGCCAGCGCGCTCGGCCTGATCGGCCTGGTGGTGGTGATCGCGCCGGAAAGCTGGTCGGGACTGTTCACCCGCGATCCGGCGGTGCTGGAAGCAGCGCGGCAATATCTCACGGCGGCCGGCTTCGGCTTCCCGTTTTTCGGTATCGGCCTCTGCCTTTATTTCGCCTCGCAGGGAGCCGGCCGCATCGTCGGGCCGGTGCTCACCGCGACCTTGCGGCTGGTGCTGGTGGCGGCGGGCGGCTGGTGGCTGAGCCAGATCGGCGCCCCGGTCTGGACGCTGTTTGCCCTGGCCGGTGTGTCGATGGCGGCCTATGGCCTGGCCACCGCCGCCACCGTCCATTTCACCGATTGGTCGAAAAAGTAGCCTCTACCTGCCCTGGAAGGCCGGCTTGCGCTTGCCCTTGAAAGCGGCAATGCCTTCGCCGATATCATCGCTGCCGAAAGCCGTGGTCTGTGTGAGGGCCTCGGTTTCCAGGAAGCTTTCCAGCGGCAGGTTATAGGCGCGTTGCAGCAGGCCTTTCGCCAGGCCATAGCTGGCGGTGGGGCCGGCGGCGAGCTGCTCCGCCAGCTTGAGGGCCTCTTCCGTCAGCTTGTCGGCTGCGATCACGCGGCTCACCAGGCCGATGCGCAAAGCTTCCTCGGCATCCACATCGCGGTTCGAGAACAGGATTTCCTTGGCCCGCAGCATGCCGACGGCGCGCGGCAGGGTATAGGCGAGGCCGAGATCAGGCACGGCGGCGATGCCGAAGAAGCCAGACCGGAAGCGTGCCTCGGTGGAGGCCAGCACATAATCGCCGGTCAGCGCCAGGGCAAAGCCGGCGCCGGCAGCAGCACCGTTCAGCGCCGTGATCACCGGCTTGCGCGCGGTGAGCAGCGGCAGCAGCCAGTTGTAGTTGCCGCGCATACGGGCCTGGCTGCGCAGCGTGCCGCGCTCGTCCATGGCGCGGATATCGCCGCCGGCACAGAAGGCGCGGTCGGTGCCGGTGATCAGCAGGCAGCGCACGCTGTCGTCTTCCAGCAGCACAGGCAGATGCTGGCTCAGCCCGGCCTTGATGGTGGGTGACAGGGCGTTCATCGATTTTGGCTCGTTCAGCCGCAGCATGGCCACGGCACCCCGGCGCTCCAGCACCACGGCGTCAGTCGTTCCCGGCTCACTCATCGCCGTATCCTCCCAGGGATCATATTGAACTTGCGAAGTGACGTTTCATTATGCGAAATTGTCGGGCAATGAACAATGGTCCTCTAGGGAGGGATTCGGCATGCTGCGGCTGACCGCCTCGCTGCATCGCGCGGTGCAGATCCGGCCGGCGCATCCTGCGGTGATTTTCGGCGACAGGCGCTGGACCTGGACCGAATTCACCGACCGCGTGGCGCGGTTTGCCGCCGTGCTGCGGCAGCTTGGCGTGAAGCCCGGTGATCGCGTTGCCATGCTGGCGCATTCCAGCGACCGCTATCTGGAATTCTACTACGGCACGATGTGGGCCGGCGGTGTGATCGTGCCGGTTTCCACCCGCTATGCCCTGCCTGAAACCGCCTTTCTGCTGAATGACAGCGGTGCCGAAATCCTGCTGGTGGATGATGAATTCTCCGCCCAGGTAGCACAGTTGCGCCCGCTGGCGCCGGGCCTGCGGCATGTGATCTTCACCGGCGAAGGTACGCTTCCTGCCGGCCTGCTGGATTACGAGGCGCTGCTGCGCGCCGCCAGCCCCTGCGAAGATGCCGGGCGCGGCGGCGATGATCTGGCGGTTTTGTTCTATACCGGTGGCACCACCGGGCGTTCCAAGGGCGTGATGCTCAGCCATGCCAACATGCATATCAATTCCTACAACTCGATCATCCATTGCGGCCTGCGCGATGTGGTCGGGCTGCATGCCGGGCCGCTCTACCATGCCGCCGCCGGCAGTCGCGTATTCACCAACTCGATCCTCGCCGGCACCCATGTACTGATCCCGCGCTTCACCGTTCCGGCTTTGCTGCGTGCGCTGCATGATCACCGCATCACCATGGTGTCGATGGTGCCGACCATGCTGACCATGGTGCTGAACGAGCCGACACTGGATAGCTACGACCTCTCGGCCCTGGAACTGATCGGCTATGGCGGCGCGCCGATGCCGCCGGCAACGCTGGAGGCGCTGATGCGGCGGCTGCCGCATGTGCGCTTCAGCCAGGCTTATGGCATGACCGAGCTTTCCCCAGCCTGCACATATCTGGACCCGCTGGACCACACGCTGGAACCCGGCGTGGCGCATCGCCTGGCTTCGGGTGGACGAGCGGCGCTCGGTCTCGATGTGCGCATCGTCGATGCAGAGGACCGCGAAATGCCGCGCGGCGAGATCGGCGAAATTGCCGTGGCCGGCGCCACGGTGATGCTCGGCTACTGGCAACAGCCGGAACTTACCGCCCAGGCGATCCGCAACGGCTACATGCATACCGGCGATCTTGGCTACATGGATGACGATGGCTATGTCTATGTGATGGACCGCCTGAAGGACATGATCGTGTCGGGCGGCGAAAACGTCTACACGGTGGAAGTCGAGAACGCGATCCTGAAACATCCGGCGGTACGCGAATGTGCCGTATTCGGCATCCCGCATGAGCTTTGGGGTGAGGCGGTACATGCCGCCGTGTCGCTGAAAGACGGCGCCGAAGCCTCTGCCGAGGAACTGATCGAACATTGCCGCCAGCTTATTGGCGGCTTCAAGATTCCGCGCAGCGTCGAGTTCCGCACCAGCTTCCCGCTTTCGGCGGCGAACAAGATTCTGAAATCCGAATTGCGCAAGCCCTTCTGGGAAGGGCGCGCGCGGTCGGTCAATTAAGGCAGGAGTATTCGGCGTGCATCAGGGCATCGTCAGCGGCAGGCAGAATCGCACCGATGCGCAGGTGGAGGCGCGGGTGCAGCGCCTGGCCGGCGGTTTCAGGGCGCTCGGCATCGCGCAGGGCGATTGCGTTGCCATCCTGATGCGCAACGACATCGCTTTCATGGAAGTGACTTACGGCATCATGCGGCTGGGGGCTTATGCCGTGCCGGTCAACTGGCATTTCAAGCCGGAGGAAATCGCCTATGTGCTGCAGGATAGCGGCGCCAAGGCGCTGATCGGCCATGCCGACCTGCTGAACCGGCTGCGCGCTCATGTGGCGCCTGAAATCCTGTCGGGGCGCCTGTTGCTCTCGGCGCCGCCGCCGGAGGAAGTGGTGGCTGCCTACAAGCTGGCGGCGGCGGATTGCGCAGCGCCCGAGGGCGTGCTCGATCTTGAAACCTGGCTCACTTCGCAGCCGGCCTATGATGGCCCCAGCCTGCCGGCGCCGCAGAGCATGATCTACACGTCGGGCACCACCGGCGCACCCAAGGGTGTGCGCCGCATGGCGCCGACCCCGGCTGAGGAAAAGGCCACCACCGCCATGCGGGCGCTGATCTATGGCGTGAAGCCCGGCGTGCGCGCGCTGCTGCCCGGCCCGCTCTATCACTCGGCGCCGAATGCTTTTGCCGTGCGCGCCGGCCGGCTCGGCGGCGCCCTGGTGCTGCAATCGCGCTTCGACCCGGAAGAATTCCTGCATCTGGTGCAAGAAGAACGCATCGATACCGCCTTCATGGTGCCGACCATGTTCGTGCGGCTGCTCAAGCTGCCCGAGGATGTACGGCGCAAATACGATATCTCGTCGCTGAAATTCATCATCCATGCTGCCGCACCCTGCCCGCCGGAAGTGAAAACCGCGATGATCCATTGGTGGGGGCCGATCATCCATGAATTCTATGGCGGCACTGAAACCGGTCCGGTCAGTTTCGCATTGCCGGAGGATGCGCTGAAAAAGCCCGGCACGGTGGGTCGTGCCTCGCCGGGCGCGGAAATCCGCATCGTCGATGATCAGCTCAAAGCCCTGCCCATCGGCAGCATCGGGGAAATCTATGCCCGCATTGAGGGCTATCCGAATTTCACCTACCACAACAAGCCGGAGAAGCGCGCCGAGGTCGATCTCGATGGCCTCGTCACCTGTGGTGATGTCGGCTATCTGGATGAAGATGGCTATCTGTTCATCTGCGACCGCAAGCGCGACATGGTGATTTCCGGTGGCGTGAATATCTATCCCGCCGAAATCGAGGCCGTGCTGGTGGGGCTGGAGGGCGTGCAGGATTGCGCCGTGTTCGGCGTGCCGGATGAGGAATTCGGCGAAAGCCTGCTGGCCGTGGTGGAGCCGCGTCCCGGCGTTACCCTGGATGTACCGGCCTTGCGCCAGGAACTGGCGAAGCATCTCGCCGATTACAAAGTGCCGCGCCGTATCGAGATCGGGGCGAACCTGCCGCGCGAGGATTCCGGCAAGATCTTCAAGCGCCGCCTGCGCGATCCCTATTGGGAAGCGGCTGGCCGGAAGATTTGATTTTAATCACTTGTCATTCCCGCGAAAGCGGGAATCCCATTTAAGACTTAATGGGACTCTCGCTTTCGCGAGAGTGACGATAAAAGGGGGTAATAAAAAAGCCCGGGACTTTCATCCCGGGCTTTGTGTTTAGGCGTGTTACCGATCAGCCTTCGTAGCGGCCGACGATGGAGATCGAGCAGACATTCTGGTGCGGGAAGCCGCCCAGATTGTGGGTCAGGCCGAGGCGCGGCGGCTGCTTGCGCTGGCGCTCACCGGCGCGGCCCAGCATCTGCAGATACATCTCGTAGATCATGCGCAGGCCCGAAGCGCCGATCGGGTGGCCGAAGCATTTCAAGCCGCCATCGATCTGGCAGGGAACGCTGCCATCGGCATCATAGAAGCCATCCAGCACATCACGGATGGCCGTGCCTTCCGGTGAGATATGCAGATCTTCCATGGTCACCAGTTCGGTGATCGAGAAGCAGTCATGCACCTCGATCAGGCTGACTTCCTCGCGCGGGTTCTCGATACCGGCTTCCTGATAGGCGCGCTTGGCGGCGATGCGCGTGGTGGCGAAGTAGCTGCCATCCCAGGAGTTATGCTGGGCTTCCAGGCCATTGGAGACCGAAAGCTGCAGCGCCTTGACGCTCACCAGGTCCTTCTTGCCCAGGGAGCGGGCGATTTCCGGCGTGGTGACGATGGCACAGGCGGCGCCATCCGACACGCCGCAGCAGTCGAACAGGCCGAGCGGCTCGGCAATCATCGGTGCGTTGAGCACCGTATCCAATGTGATCTTGTTGCGCAGATGCGCTTTCGGATTCTTGGCGCCGTTATCGTGGCTCTTCACCGAAATATGCGCCATGGCGCGCTTCAGGTCCTCGGGCGAGGAACCATGCTTGGCGCGGTAGGCGGCGGCGAGCTGGGCGAAGCTGCCGGGCGCGGAAAGATTCGGCCAGGTCTGGTTGTTCAGCGTGCCGCGGCCGCGCTGCGGCAAGCCGCCATAGCCGGTGTCTTTCAGCTTCTCGACGCCGAGCGCCAGGGCGATATCCGCCGCGCCGGAGGCGACGGCATAGACCGCGCCACGGAAGGCTTCGGTGCCCGAGGCGCAGAAATTCTCGACGCGGGTTACCGGGATGAACGGCAGGCGCAGGCCGACGGCGAGCGGTACGGCGGATTTGCCGACATGCTGTTCCTCGATGGCGGTGCCGAGCCAGGCGGCATCAATCTGCTTGGTCTCGATGCCGGCATCCTGCAGCGCTTCGGCATAAGCCTCAACCATGAGGTCCTGGGCTTCCATGTCCCAGCGCTCGCCGAACTTCGAGCAACCCATACCCAGAATGGCGACCTTGTCGCGAATACCCTTTGGCATGTTTAACTCCCCTGTGCTGCCGCGGCTGGCGCAGCTTTCCAGAAATAGCGGCGGAAGCCGCGTTGGTGATCCACATCCTTGACCCGGAACATCATCCGCATCGACTGGCCGACGGCAAGCGCGCCGGCATCGATGTCGGTGAAGTCCATCATCCAGCGGCCACCCTCATCGAACTGGATCATGCCGTAGCAGGCGGGCGGATCCGGCGAATAGGTGAGGCGGTCGGCGGTGTAGGAATTGATCTTGCCGATCTTGTCGGCGAAGGGATGCGGCTGCTGGCTGTCGATGGCGTTGCAATTCGGATTGACGCAGATGCGGCTGATCGGGAATTGCAGGGTGCCGCAGCGCTTGCATTCGCCACCCATGAAGCTGGTGACGGCGGCGCGGTTGCGCCACAGCGATGACAGGGCGGTCTGCTTGTCGACTTCGGAGCGCATGCCGCGCTCCAGCTCCATATTGTCGTTGAAGGCGAGGAACTTGTTGTAATTCGCCTCCGGCTGGCGGCGTGCCAGATGGCCCTTCACGCCGAGCCGTGCCGGCAGCTTGGCGAGTGCCGGCGTCACCTCGAACAGCAGTGCATCGGCGCCCTGGCCGAAGCCGACCACCAGGATCAGGTCGCCCGGCTTGGCTTCCTCAAGGGCTGCGGCCAGCATCAGCAGCGGATGCGCAGTGCCGGTTTCGCCGCACACGGCATGCAGGTTGTCGCGTACCGCAGCGTCATTGATGCCTGCCGCCTTGGCCATGGTGTTGGCCAGCTTGGGCAGCACGGCGGGCATGCAGAAATGCGTCACGTCAGCCGCGTTCCTGCCGGCCTTCTCCAGGCAGCGCTTGATCACCGGCGGCACGATCTGGCTGTAGCCGGCATCGCGGATCCAGCGTTCTTCCCAGCCGTAATCGCCGCCGGATTCGGCCGTGCGGTAATGATCAACGAAATCCGCCGAGCGGGTGGCCGATCCCAGCAGCACGGCGATGGCATCGCCTTCGCCGACCAGTATAGCCGCCGCGCCGTCGCCGGCGGCCATTTCCACCGGGCTGGCGGGTTTGGCTTCGCGCTTGTCGGCAGCCACCAGCAGGGCGGTTTCACGGCCCTGCAAAGCCTGCAACAGGCCGGTGGTGGCGGCGCGCTGGGTACCGGTGAGGTCCTGGGCGCCGATTTCCTCATCCAGGCTCAGCGCCTCGGCCACCAGACTGGCATTCAGGCGGTCGAGGAAAGGGAAGGTGGTGGAGGCGAAGCGCAGCGCCTTCACGTTGCTGCGGCCCTGGCCGGCCAGGGCATCGCGGCAGGCTTCCACCGCCATGGTCACCGGGTCTTCATCCCAGTTGCAGATGGCGCGTTCGCCCTTGGCCTGGGATTTCAGCGCCGCGTTGAACCAGCTATTGGCGTCGGCTATGGCCTTCCGCGCCAGCCGCAGCCGGGGGATATAGGCGCCGAAACTGAGAATGCCGTGACTCATTGGTGCTTATCTCCGCAATCAGATCGGGTCCCAGGAGAAGACGTCGGCGGAACGCTCCAAGGCATAGAAAGAGCCCTTCAGCGCCGGCATACCGTGTTCGGCCAGGCTCTGGCAGGTCCAGCCTTCTGCGCGGTGTACCGAGCGCACCGGCCGCGACTGGCCCATCAGGAAGATTTCGTTCATGCGCACGGCGAAGATCTGGCCGGTCACGTCCTTGGCGGCATCGCCGAGCAGGTAGACGCTCAAGGGCGCGATCTTTTCCGGCCCCATCGCTTTCATCCGCGCCACACGCAGCTTTTCGGCTTCCGTGTTGGTGGGGATTTCGCCGATCAGGCGGCTCCAGGCAAACGGCGACACGCAATTGGAACGCACGTTGAAACGTTGCATGTCCAGCGCGATCGACTTCGACAGGCCGACGATGCCGAGCTTGGCGGCGGCATAGTTCGCCTGGCCGAAATTGCCCACCAGGCCGGAGGTGGAGGTGAAATGCACGAAGCTGCCGCTGTTCTGTTCGCGGAACAGCCGGGCCGCCGCATGGGACATATAGAAGCTGCCCATGAGATGCACTTTGATCACGATCTCGAAATCCGCCACGCTCATCTTGTGGAAGATCGAGTCGCGCAGGATGCCGGCATTGTTCACCACGCCATCAAGGCGGCCATACTTGTCCAGCGCGCTCTTGATGATGTTGTTGGCGGTGGCGGGTTCGGCCACGCTGTCGAAATTGGCAATCGCCTCGCCGCCCTTGGACTTGATCAGATCGACCACTTCCTGCGCCGGCTCCTGGCTGGCGCCGCTGCCGTCGCCGCCGCCGCCGAGGTCGTTGACCACCACGCGGCCGCCTTCGGCCGCTGCCAGCAGGGCGATCTCGCGCCCGATGCCGCGCCCCGCGCCAGTGACAATAACCACCTTGCCGTCGAGAGCTCCGTTCCCGCTCATCCCGTTTCCTCCGGTTTTGATTAGTCTATCAGTTGTTAGATTTGCACCCTAGGGAGGCTTGAGTCAAGAATTACGAAATCCCATTTCATTTGACGAAACGATGCTGCCGGGGCAGAGTGCCGGCCACAAAGTTTGAGGAAACCCCAAGGAGACGCTCCATGGCCGCCGCCGCAGCCCTGTCCGACCTGCCTGCCTATACCGAGGAGCATGAACTGTTCCGCAACACCGTGCGCAAGTTTATTGCCGCCGAGGTGGCGCCGCATCATGCGCGCTGGGAGGAACAGGGCGTGGTGGACCGCAGCGCGTGGCAGAAAGCGGCGGAATATGGCCTGCTGCTGACCAATATCCCGACCGAATATGGCGGCGGCGGCGCCGATTTTCTCACCAGCGCGATCATGGTGGAGGAAATGGCGCGCGGCATCTATTCCGGCCCCGGCTTCCGCCTGCATTCCGATATCGTGGCACCCTATATCCTGCATCACGGCTCGGAAGAGCAGAAGCAGAAATGGCTGCCGCGCATGGCGCGGGCCGAGACCATCACGGCAATTGCCATGACCGAGCCGGGCGCGGGCAGCGACCTGCAGGGCATCCGCACCACCGCCGTGCGCGATGGCGACCACTATGTCATCAACGGCCAGAAAACCTTTATCACCAATGGCCAGCTGGCCGACCTGATCATTGTTGCCTGCAAGACCGACGCCTCGGCTGGCGCCAAGGGCATCAGCCTGATCCTGGTGGAGGCCAGCACGCCGGGCTTCAGCCGTGGCCGCAACCTGGAAAAGGTCGGCATGAAGGCGCAGGACACCTCGGAACTGTTCTTCCAGGATGTACGCGTGCCGGTAAGCAATGTGCTGGGCCAGGAAGGGCGCGGCTTCGCGCTGCTGATGACCGAATTGCCGCAGGAGCGCCTGCTGGTCGGCATCACCGCTGTCGGCGTGATGGAAGCCGCTTATGAAATGACCCTGAACTATACCCGCGAGCGCAAAGCCTTCGGCAAGCCGCTGGCGGATTTCCAGAACAGCCGCTTCCGCCTGGCGGAAGTGAAGACGGAAGTGCATGTCGCGCGCACTTTCCTCAACGACTGCATCGCCAAGCATATGCGCCGCGAACTGGACGTGCCGACCGCCGCGATGTGCAAATGGTGGCTGTCGGAACTGGAGAATCGTGTGGTCGATACCTGCGTGCAGCTTCATGGCGGCTACGGCTATATGTGGGAATATCCCATCGCCCGCGCCTTCGCCGATGCCCGCGTGCACCGCATCTATGCCGGCTCGAACGAGATCATGCGCGAGATCATCGGCCGCTCGCTGTAAGCCACAGAAAAAGAAGACCAGGGGAGGGCGCCGCCATGGCGATCGACTACCAGAAGCTCAAAAATTGGCACTTCGCCGATATCGAGCACACCTATACCAGCCGCGACACGATCCTCTATGCGCTGGGCCTGGGCTGTGGCGCCGATCCGCTGGATCTCGAAGAACTGCGCTTCGTCTATGAAGAAGGCGATGGCCTGCTGGCGCTGCCGAGCATGGCGGTGGTGCTGGGCTATCCCGGCTTCTGGCTCAAGGACCCCAATACCGGCGTTGACTGGCGCATGGTGCTGCATGGCGAGCAGGGCATGATCCTGCACAAGCCCTTGCCCAGCGCCGGCACGGTGGTCGGCAAGAGCCGCGTCACCGAAATCGTCGACAAGGGGCCGGGCAAGGGCGCGCTGCTGTTTTCCGAGCGCGACGTGATCGACAAGGCCAGCGGCGACCTGCTCTGCACGCTCACCTCCACCACCTTCATCCGTGGCGAAGGCGGTTTCGGCGGTCCGCCCGGTCTGAATGGCGGCCCGGTGCCAGCACCGCATCCGATTCCAGAGCGTGTGCCGGATCAGACGCTGGATATCCCAACCTTGCCGCGCGCGGCGCTGATCTATCGTCTATCCGGCGATTACAATCCGCTGCATGCCGATCCACGCGTGGCACAGGGCGCCGGCTTCCCGAAGCCGATCCTGCATGGCCTGTGCAGCTATGGTGTGGCCACTCGTGCCCTGTTGCGCGCCTGCTGCGGCAACGATCCGGCGCGGCTCAAGACCATGCAGCTGCGCTTCACCGCGCCGGTCTATCCCGGCGAAACCATCCGCACTGAAATCTGGCGTGAGGCTGAAGGCGTGTCATTCCGCGCCCGCGTGGTGGAACGCGACCTTGTGGTGTTGAACAACGGCAAAGCCAGCTTTGTTTAACCCCTAGCGCGTCGAAATGAAATTTCATCTCGCGAAATAGGTGTTGTCGCCACGGGCGGCGGCTGTTATCGTTTCTCCAGAGACCGCAAAAGCGGCCGAGCCCTGATTTGGGCCATATTGGGAGGATAACGATGGGTCAGCGCAGCATCGCGGGCAGCAAGGCTGTCATTAATCGTCGGCAATTCGGCCTTGGTGCGGCGGCACTCGGCTTTGCCCTGCCCGCCATCCGCCCGAGCTATGCTCAAGCCGCCACGGTCCGCGTCGGCGTCATCAATTCGATGAGCGGCAATCTGGCCGCCTATGCCCAGGAAGGCCATCCGGCTTTCCTCTACGTCATCAACAAGATCAATGCCTCGGGCGGCATCAAGAGCATGGGCGGCGCCAAGATTGAACTGGTGGTCGCCGATGATACCAGCCAGCCGGCACGCACCGCCGCCGAGGCCCGCCGCCTGATCACGGAAGAGAAGGTTGCCTTCCTCACCGGCACGATTCTTTCGGCGCAGATGCTGGCGATCACGCCGGTGCTGGATGAATTGAAGATGCCCACCCTTTCGGTCTGGGCCGGCGGCTCCAAGTCGCCCTACATGTATTCGCTGGGCTATCCCTATGATCGCGGTTACGCCCAGTCGATGCATGATTTCGTCGTCTGGCTGCGCGACAAGCAGGGCTACAAGCTCAAGACCGTGGCGCCGGCCTATTCCAATTATGAAGCCGGCCAGCAGGTGAACAATTTCCTGGTCGACAAGCTGAAGAAAAGCGGCTTCGAGATCATCGGCGAGGCGCCGCTGGACACCAAGGCGCAGGACCAGACCGCGGCGATGATCCGCATCCGCTCGCTGAAGCCCGATCTCGTCACCGGCCTGGTGACACCGCGCGACGGCATCCTGATGCATCAGGCGCGCTTCAACGTGAACTACCACGGTAGCCTGTTCGTCGGCGGCACCGGCGGCTACACCGATCTGTCGCTGTGGCGCGATCTGGGGCCGGAAATCGGCAAGTCGGTGCTGACGCGCAATCTGTTCGGCATGACCGGCTTCTCCGCCGGCGCCAAGATGGAATCGATGCAGAAGATCATTGCCGAGCTGCGCGATACCGCCAAGCTCAGCATCATTGGCCAGGGCGCGATCCAGGCGGCGCAGGCAGCCCGTGTCGTGCAGCGCACATTGGAAGGCGCCGGTTCCACCGATCCGGCGGCAATCCACAAGGCGCTGGCGGCGGTGAAGTTCCCCAGCGGCGACCCGGACCTCTATGTCGCCAAGCCGCAGGGCCTGGCCTTCGCGGAAGACCGCCTGCCGGCGGATGGTTCGGCGATGTTCATCCAGTGGCTGGAGAATCAGGGCCAGGAAGTGGTGTTCCCGAGTGAATTCGCGCAAGTGAAGCCGCGGGCCCGCACCTAAATCATGGCATTGCTCGAAGTCGATGCCGTCACCAAGCGCTTCGGCGGCCTGGTGGCGGTGAATTCGGTCAGCTTCAAGGTCGATACCGGAGACATCCTCGGCATCATCGGGCCGAATGGTGCCGGCAAGACCACGCTGTTCGCGCTGATCTCCGGTTTCCTGCCCATCGATAGCGGCGAAGTCCGCTTCGAGGGCCAGCGCATCAACGGCGTGCCGCCGCATCATCTGGTGCGGCGCGGTCTGGTGCGCAGCTTCCAGATCGTGCAGACCTTCGCCGATATGTCGACGCTGGACGTTGTGGCCACCGCCGCCCTGGTGCGGCGGCCTTTGCGCGAGGCGATCGATTTCGCCGCTCACACGCTCAAGCGCGTCGGCCTTGGCGGCAAGGAACTGCTCACCCCGGCCTCGCTCTCGCTGCAGGACAAGAAGCTGCTGGAAGTGGCGAAATGCGTCGCCACCGAGCCGCGTTTCATTCTGCTGGACGAAGTGATGGCCGGCCTCACCATGGCCGAGACCGAAGCGCCGATTGCTGCCATCCGCGATTTGCATGCCCAGGGTGCCACCATTGTCATGGTGGAGCATGTCATGCCGGTGATCATGCGGCTGGCCACCAAGATGGTGGTGATCAATTTCGGCGAGAAGATCGCCGAAGGCACGCCGGCGGAAATCATCGAGGATCAACGCGTCAAGGACGCCTATTTCGGCGAGCATCTCGATGCTTGAACTGCGCAACATCACCGCCGGCTATGACGGCGTCGCCGTGCTGCATGATGTGTCGGTCACCGTGCAGCCGGGCGAGATCGTCGGCCTGCTTGGCGCCAACAATGCCGGCAAGTCGACCCTGATCAACTGCGTTTCCGGCATCGTGCCGGCAAGCGCGGGCCAGATTCTGTTCGAAGGCCGCGATATCACCGCCATGCCGGCGAAGCAGCGTGTGGCTGCCGGCATCGTGCAGGTGCCGGAAGGCCGCCTGGTCTTTCCGGAAATGAGTGTGCGCGAGAACCTGCTGCTCGGCGGCCTCAATCCCACTGCCAAGCCGCATCGCCCGGCGGAATTCGAGCGCGTGCTGGAAATGCTGCCACGCCTGAAGGAACGCCTCTCCCAGGATGCCGGCACGCTTTCCGGCGGCGAGCAGCAGATGCTGGCGATCGGGCGCGGCCTGATGGCGCGCGGGCGGCTGCTGATGCTGGATGAGCCCTCGCTCGGCCTCGCGCCGCTCTTCGTGCAGTATATTTTCGAGATCATCGATCAATTGAAGGCCGCCGGCATGACGATCCTGCTGGTGGAACAGAATCTCAATCTGACATTGAAGCATGCCGACCGCTGCTATGTGCTGGAGCGCGGCCGCATCGCGGTTGAGGGTGTGGCCGATGCGGTGCGCGACGATCCACGCACCCGGCGCGCCTATCTCGGACTCTAGGGGGCGGATATGGAAGAATTGCTGCAAGCCCTCAGCCAAGGCCTGCTGATCGGTTCCACCTACGGACTGCTGGCGCTCGGCATGGGCCTGGTCTATGGCGTCAGCGGCATCGTCAATTTCTCCCATGGCGATTTCGTCTCGCTCGGCATGTTCCTCTGCCTGGCGGTCTATTCGCTCACCGGCATGGACCCTTATCTCGCCATGCTGATCGGCGTACCGGTGCTCACAGCACTCGGCGGCCTTGCCTACCATTTCCTGATCCGGCCGGTGGCGGGCCATCACCTGCTGATGGTGATCCAGCTCACCCTCGGCCTGTCGCTGCTGTTGCAGAATGGCCTGCTGATGGGCTTTGGCGGCCAGCCGGTGCGGGTGCCGTCGATGGTGGAATCCAAGCTGGTGATCGCCGGTGATGTGATCATGCGCCTGCCGCATATCATCGCCTGCATATCCTCCTTCGCGCTTGCCATCCTGCTCTACATCATGCTGCGCGCCACCGATATCGGCCGCTCGATCCGCGCTGTGCACCAGAATCCGCGTGCCGCCGCGCTGATGGGCATCGATGTGCCGCGCGTGCGGCTGTTCACCTTCGCGCTCGGCATCGGCATCCTGGCCATTGCCGCAGCCCTGCTGATTCCCGGCACGCCGATTCATCCGAACCAGGGCCTGCGCTACACGGTGATCACCCTGCTGGCCGTGGTACTCGGCGGCATGACCAACTTCGTCGGCATCATGCTTGGCGGCATCGTCATCGGCACGGCGGAAGCCATGGGCACGATCTACCTGTCGCACACCCTCGGCATGCTGCTGCCCTATATCATTTTCGTGCTGATCATGCTGTTCCGGCCGCAAGGCCTCACCTGGAAAACCCGCTAGGAGAGGCGACGATGCGACCGGAATTCTTCGCCACGATCAAGAATCCCTGGCTCTGGCTGGCACTGGCGGCGACCGCCACGTTGCCCACCATGCTGCCTAGCTATTACCTGCATATCCTGACCCTGACGCTGGTCTACATGGCGCTGGCTTCGGCGTGGAATATCGTCGGCGGCATCGCCGGGCAGATTTCGCTCGCCCATAGCTTGTTCGTCGGCTGCGGCGCCATGCTGGCGAGTGCCTTGCTGCTCAAGCTCGGCATCAACATGTGGTTTGGCATGCTGATCTCGGCGGCCGTGGCGGCCGTGCTGGCGGCGGCCATCGCCTGGGTCGATTTCCGCTTCCGCCTTGGGCATCTGTCTTTCGCGTTGATCACGCTGGCCTTTGCCGAAATGGCGGAGATCGTGGTGATCGGCAGCGATTTCCTCGGCGCTGCCTCGGGCCTATTCCTGCCCAAGGATACCGGAAACTTCCTCAATTTCGAATTCGGCGGCGGCAAGGGTGCCTTCTGGATGATGCTGGCCCTGGCCGTCATCTGCATCCTGGTCAATCTGGCGATCCTGAATTCACCGCTTGGCTATTACCTGCGCACGGTGCGCGACAACGAGAATGCCGCCCAGGCCATCGGCGTTGCCCTGCTGCGCAACAAGACCCTGGCCATGGTGATTTCCGCCGTGCTCACCTCGCTGGTCGGCACGGTCTATGCCCGCTATCTCACCTTCGCCGATCCCTATCAGCTCGTCTCGCCGGTGATCACCATCGAAATCGTGCTGTTCGCCACCGTGGGCGGGCTGGGCCGTGCCTTCGGCCCTGCGCTCGGCGCGCTGCTGCTGGTGCCGCTGGGTGAGGTATTGCGCGGCAAGCTCGGCGGCGTGCTGCCGGGCATGCATTACTTCATCTATGGCGCGGTAGTGATCGCAGTGATCCTGGCGTCGCCGCGCGGCCTGCTGCCGCTGATCGAGCGGCTGTTCAAGCGCAAGGCGGCCTAGAAGCCAATCCGGCTCAGGCCTTGCCGCCTTTCATCGTCACCAGCGCCTTGGCGATGCGGGCGGCGGTCTGGCGCAAGGGCTCGGCGAATTGCTTGATGCCGTCCTCCACCGCCACGGCTCGGCGCAGCATCATTATGTTGATGCTGGCAAAAACCTGCTCGCCCTGCATGATCGGCGCGCCGATGGCCCACATGGCATCGTTGAACACTTCGCGGCTATAGGCATCGTCGGTGAAGGCGAAGCCGCGGCTGCGCGTATCGCTCAGCAGGCGGTTCAGCTTCTTGCGGTTGCGCGCCAGATCGTTCCAATGCTCCGGGTTCTTCGCCAGCTGGCCGATCACGGCTTCGCGCTGTTCTTCCGGCAGGAAAGCCAGATAGGCGCGGCCCAGCGACGTGGCCAGCAGCGGGAAGCGGAAACCGGGTTTGCGGCTGAGCAGCATCGAGCCCGGCTCGCGCGTGGTCTGTACCACGATCATGGCATCGCGATCGAACAAGGCGACGTCGGAAGGCCAGCCGATCTGCTTGCGGAAATCCTGCAGGAAGGGATCGGCGACACTGCCGATCCAGAGATGCTGGTCATAGCCCTGGCTCAGCACCAGCACACGGCCGGTGGGGGCATAGAGCGCGCGCTCGGCATCGCGCATCACATAGCCCTCATGCTCCAGGGTTTCCAGCATGCGCACGATGGTGGCTTTATCGAGGCCGGTGGCCTTGTGCAGGGCGCCGACACTGGTCTGCTGCTGTTCGTTCAGCACCCGCAGGATTTCCAGGCCGCGCGTCAGCGCGATCACCGGCTTGAAGGATGGCATTTCCTGTCTCCTCCCGGAAACCCTTGAACGCTCATTTCAATACGTGAAATAGTGTCGAAGGGCAAGGGAAATCCCTTCAAAAACGCGGGCCGCTTCGCTAGGAAGAAGGCCAGCAAATGCGGGAGAAAACGCCATGGGCAATCCAAGTTTCGCAGAGCGCCGCGCTGCCTTGCGCCAGCGTCTCAACCAGAAGGATAAGGGCCTGCTGGTGGCGCCTGGCGTCTACGACCTGATCACGGCGCGTATCGCCGATACATTCGGCTTCGACGCGCTCTACATGACCGGCTATGGCGTTTCGGCTTCCTATCTCGGCGTGCCGGATGCGGGCTTTGCCACCTACACCGATATGGAAAACCGTGTGCGCACGATCAGCGGCGTGGTGGCCACGCCGCTGATCGCTGATGCCGATACCGGCTATGGCGGGGCGCTGAACGTGATGCACACCATTCGCGGTTATGAACGCGCCGGTGCGGCTGCGATCCAGATCGAGGATCAGGAATTCCCCAAGCGCTGTGGCCACACATTGGGCCGCCGCGTACTGCCGATGGAAGACATGGTGCTCAAGCTGCGTGTTGCGGTGGATACGCGCGAGGATCCGAATTTCCTCATCGTCGCCCGCACCGATGCGCGCACCACGCTGGGGCTGGATGAAGCGCTGCGGCGCGGCGAAGCCTATGTGAAGGCGGGCGCCGATGTGCTGTTCGTGGAATCGCCGGAAAGCGAGGAGGAGATGGCACGCATCTGCCGCCATTTCGATGTACCACTGCTGGCCAACATGGTCGAATCAGGCCGCACGCCGGTACTGAGTCGCGAGCGACTGGAGCAGCTCGGCTATGCGCTGGCCATTTTCCCCACGGCTGCTTTCCTTTCCGCCGGCGCGGTGTTCCAGCAGGTCTATACCACGCTGAAGGAAAAGGGCTCCACGGCGGGCAGCCCGATCCCGATGGCCGATTTCCAGAATTTCAGCCGCCAGATGGGCTTTGCTGAAGTGTGGGATTTCGACAAGAAATACGGCGAGCGCGACTGATCAGCGCGGGAAATGCTCGATATGGGTTTCGCCGTCGCGGCCATAGTAGACCACGCGGCGGCCCGGCAGTGACACCAGATAGCCGGCGCAGCCGCCGCGTGCCGCCTTGTCGCAGAAACCCAGATATGTGTAGCCCGGAATATTATTCTGGGCTTCCCGGATCGCGGTGCGGATCGCTTCCGCATCGAAACACAGGGCGATGGCGCTGCTCAGCGGATGCAGGGCGATATCCAGGGCGGGCGCATCAGGCGGGTAATAGGTCGCCTGGCCACGGCGGAAATCCACCGCATAGCCATCGAAGCCGGCCTGCATCAGCGCGCCGATGATTTCAGGAAAACTCATGCTGCCGCTCTCGGCGCCTTTCATGCAAGCCGAGGCCAGGGCTTCGTGGGACGCACCATTCATGACTCAATTCCTCATTCAGTTGCCATGCCGCTGATGCGGTGGTGTGTGGCAAGTTGTTGCAGCAGCCGGCGCAGGACTTTCTGTTCCGCTGCTGAAAGTGCGCGGAAGAAATCGCTATCGTTGCGGTCGGCATGGGTGGCCAGCTTCGGCACCAGCCGGCTGCCGCGCGGCGTCAGGTGCAAGGTCTGGGCGCGGCCATCTGCCGGATCAGATTGGCGCAACAGCATATCCTTCGCGATCAGGCGGTCGGCCAGCTTGGTGATGGCGCCCCGTGTCATGCCCATCATCTCTGCCAGCCGGCTCGGTGCCATGGGCGGCTGGCCGTGCAGGGCGCGCAGCATAACCCATTCCGCCACGGTCACGTCCTCGGCGGCAAGGCGGGTGGCAAAATTCTGCGACACCTGGTTCGATACCAGGCGCAGCCAATAGCCTAGATGATCGGTGAGGTCGGAAGGTGAATTCATGTTGACTAGGAAACTATAGGAATTGATTTCCTAGTCAACTATTATCTCCATCGGAATTTACGTTTTCTGCCTGGCGTCTGGTTCTAGCGCCGCTGGCGCGTGAAGGGCAGCGTGCTTGAGAGGCCACCATCCACGGCAATGGCCTGGCCGTTCACATAGCTCGCCTCGTCGCTGGCCAGGAACAGGGCCATGGCGGCGATTTCCTCCGGCTGGCCGGCACGCTCCAGCGGATTCAATTGTCCGATGCGGTCGCCCTTGCCCTTGGCGCGGGCGGCCTCGAAGATCGGCTGCGTCATGCCGGTTTCGATCAGGCCGGGGCAGATCGCATTGATGCGCACGCCGGTGCCGGTCAGCGCATTGGCCGTGGTCTGCACCAGACTGATCACGCCGGCCTTGCTGGCGGAATAGGGCGAGCCGGCGGCATTCGCGCGCAGTCCGGCCACGGAAGCCGTGCAGATGATCGAGCCCTTGCCGCGCGCCACCATGCCCTGTGCCGCATGCCTGATGGCGAGGAACGGCCCGATCAGGTTGATGCGCAGGATTTCCTCCCACTGCTCTACCGTTTGCTCGAACAGCGGCACCAGGCCGCCGCTGATGCCGGCATTGGCATACAGCACATCCAGCGGTCCGAGATCGCGCTCGGCCAGCTCGATCATCGCCTGTACATCGGTTTCCGAACCGGCATCGGCGGTGGTGGCAAGCACGTTATGGCCTTCATCGCGCAGGCGGGTGGCGACCGCCTCCACGGCGTCACGCTGACGGTCGGCGATCAGCAGTCTGGCGCCTTCGCTGGCGAAGAGACGGGCAGTGGCGCGGCCGATGCCGCTGGCGG
Organism: Ferrovibrio sp.; assembly: GCF_965278975.1. GTDB lineage: Bacteria > Pseudomonadota > Alphaproteobacteria > Ferrovibrionales > Ferrovibrionaceae > Ferrovibrio. The sequence goes on along the minus strand of NZ_OZ257126.1, from coordinate 1,011,649 downwards.
CGCCGGTGATGATGGCGGTTTTTCCTGCCAGGCGTGGCATGCTTTCCTCCCTGTTTCGTTGACAATCATACGGGGCCGCGCCTACCGTTGCCATAACCATAAAAGTACCGGGTGAGGAAACAGCAATGGCGGCATCGCGGCCTTTTCCCTGGGAGAAATCCTATCCGCCCGGTATGTGCTGGGATGCGCCGATCACGCGTTCCAGCCTGCCCGCCATGCTGCGCCGCGCTGTGGCCGAGTTCGGTTCCGGCACCATCCTGGACTACCGCGACACCGCGATCAGTTTCACGGAACTGGGGCAGAAGGCGGAGGCCTTCGCGGCGGCATTGATAGGCGCCGGCATCGGCAAGGGCGATACCGTGGCGCTCTATCTGCCCAACACGCCCTATCACCCCTTCTGCTTTTTCGGTGCCGGCATCGCCGGGGCAAGGGTGACGCATCTTTCACCGCTCGATGCCGAGCGCGAACTGGCGCATAAGCTCACCGATTCCGGCGCACGGCTGCTGGTGACAGTGGATTATCCGGCCATGCTTGGCATGGCGCTGAAGCTCAAGGCGTCCGGCCTGGTGGATCATGTCATTGTCGGCGAGGAAGCGGTTTTCGGCTTGCCGGCCTCGGCGTTGATGCCGATTCCGATGCAGCCCGGCGTGCAGGGTTTCGCAGGTTTCATCGAGGGTGCCGTGCCGCCTGCCGCCTGGCCGGAAGTCGGGCCGGATGACATTGTCTTGCTGCAATATACCGGCGGCACCACCGGCCGCGCCAAAGGGGCCATGCTCACCCATGGCAATCTCACGGCGGCCTTGTCGATGTATGACGAATGGTATAACCGGCAGGCCGATGATGTGAGCATGCGTCAGCGCGTCATCGGCGTGCTGCCGCTGTTTCATATCTATGCGCTCACCACGATTCTGCTGCGTCAGGTGGCGGCCGGCGGCGAAATCCTGCTGCGCATGCGCTTCGATGTCGAAACCACGTTGCGCGATATCGAGCAGAAACGCGCCACGGCGTTTCCCGGTGTGCCGACCATGTGGATCGCCCTGGCCAATCATCCCGGCATCGAGACGCGGGATTTTTCCTCGTTGCAGCATTGCGGCTCCGGTGGCGCGCCCTTGCCGGTCGAGGTGGCAGCGCGGTTCGAGAAGCTTACCGGCCTGCGGCTGGGCGGCGGCTGGGGCATGACCGAGACTTCACCTGCCGGCACGGCGCAGTTGCGCCACGGCCTGCACAAGCCCGGCTCGGTCGGCCTGCCGATGCCGGGTATCGAAATGGACGTGGTGGCGCTGGATGATCCGCGCAGAAAGCTCGGCCCTAACCAGACCGGCGAAATCCGCATCAAGGGCCTGAATGTCACGCCCGGCTACTGGAATCGCCCGGAGGAAACCGCGGCATCCTTTGTGGATGGCTATTTCCTCACCGGCGATATCGGACATTACGATGAGGATGGCTATTTCTATCTGGTCGACCGCAAGAAGGACATGATCATTTCCGGTGGTTTCAATGTCTATCCGCAACTGATCGAGCAGGCGATCTACGAACATCCGGCCGTGGCCGAAGTGCTGGTGATCGGCGTGCCGGATGGCTATCGCGGCGAGGCGGCGAAAGCCTATGTCACGGTGAAGCCGGGCCAGGTGGAATTCACGCTGGATGAATTGCGCATCTTCTTGGCCGATAAAGTTGGCCGCCACGAAATGCCCGCCTTGCTGGAATTCCGCGCGGCCCTGCCACGCACGCCGGTCGGCAAGTTGTCCAAGAAGGAATTGCGCGACGAAGCGCGCGCCCAAGCTGCTCAGGAGAAACCGGCTATGCAGGAGAAAGCCGCATCATGACGCACCCGTTTGATCTTTCCGGCAAGACCGCGATCATCACCGGCTCCAGCCGAGGCATCGGCCGTGCGGCTGCGCACGCATTGGCCGCTTGCGGCGCCAAGGTGGTGATTTCGGCGCGCAAGGCCGAGCCCTGCGAGGAAGTCGCCGCCGAGATCCGCAAGATGGGCGGCGAGGCCCTGGTGATCCCGTGCAATATCTCGCGCAAGCCGGAAGTCGAGGCGCTGGTCGCCGGCACGCTCGCAGCCTGGGGCAAGGTCGATATTCTGGTCAGCAACGCCGCGGTCAATCCGGTCTATGGCCCGCTCGGCAGCTTGAGCGATGAAGCCTTCGACAAGATCATGCATGCCAATGTGAAGAGCAATCTCTGGCTCGCCAATCTGGTGCTGCCGGGCATGGCCGAGCGCGGCGGCGGCAGCATGATCATCGTGTCGTCCATCGCCGGCATCCGGGGTACGCCGGTGATCGGCGGCTATGGCATCTCCAAGGCCGCCGATTTCGCCCTGGCGCGCAATCTCGCCGTCGAATGGGGCCAGAAGAATATCCGCATCAATTGCGTCGCGCCCGGCCTGATCAAGACCGACTTCGCCCGCGCGCTGTGGGAGGATGAAGCGATGCTGAAGCAGCGCACCGCCACCACGCCCTTGCGCCGCATCGGTGAGCCGGACGAGATCGGCGGCATCGTTGCCTTCCTGGCCTCCAATGCAGCCTCCTTCATCACTGGCCAGGTTATCGTCGCCGATGGCGGCGTGACCATCGGGTAGGGAAATACTGCCCCGTCATGCCGGCGGAAGCCGGCATCCCATTTTTCTGTTCTGAAATGGGACCCTCTGTAAGCGCCCGCATCGCTTTCGGCGCTGCGCGCTTAGAGCCACGGATTCTCCACCAGCGGCCAGTAATCCGGCTTGCGCTTGGTGTAGACCAGCGTATCGCCTTCGCCGAACACGGCGCCGGGCGTCTGCACATAGATGACGTCTTGCGCGATAGGTGTGAAGCCACGATAGAAATGCTGGCTGGATTTAACCACGATGATACGCATCGCCGCCAAGTCGATGCCCAGTGCAGTGAAGGCATCGGGATGGAAGGTCTGGCTGCGCGTGCTGGCCAGCACCAGATGCAGGCCGTTCACTTCCAGATGCACGGCGGTGCCCAGCGGGCTGCGCTGGCCGGACATATCAGTCTGGGAATGGTCCTCGATGATGTTGCGCACCAGGCCATGCACATCCACCGGATCGCCGGAAGTCGGTCCCAGCTTGCCGCCGATGCGCAACGGCAGGCGGGCGCCGATGCCGACTTCGCGGCAGATCGCCACCGCCTGCGGATCCCAGTAGACGCCGCTGGCGGCATCGCGGATGCCGCGCGCCAGCAGCTGCTTGAGGATGAAGGTGGAATCGCCGCCGGCACCGCCGCCGGGATTATCGGCGCTGTCGGCCAGCACGATTGGTTTCCCCGAAGGTGCCGCCAGCGCACTATCCAAGGCTTGCTCCACTGACACGCTGATCGGCAATGCTGCCTCGCGCATGGCGAACACCTCGCGCGCCATCTGTTCGGCCAGCATGGCGGCCTTGGCGGCGTCGTTGTCGGTGATCACCCAGGTGCGTGCGCCGACATCGGGCACATCGCCAAGGCCGAAGCCATGGCCGAAATTGACGCTGAGCACGCCGTCACGGCCTTCAAAACTCTGCATCCGCGCCATGAAACTCTTGGCCGGCTCGCGCGTGGTGTGGAACACGCCGATCAGCCGGCAATCGGCCAGGCGCATCACCGGCCTGGTCTTGCCGAGTGCCGCGTCGCGGCACAGCGCATAGAGTTCGCCGGCGCGCAGCAGCGTGTCGGCATGGGGATATTCCTTGTAGGTGATCAGCGCGGTGGCATTGTCGATCATCGCCTGGGTGGTGTGGCAATGCAGGTCCAGTTCGGCACCAACCACCAGTTCCGGCCCGACCAGGGCGCGGACATGGGCCAGCAGGTCACCTTCGCAATCGTCATAGCCATCGGCCACCATGGCGCCGTGCAGGTTCAGCAGCACCATGTCGACCGGCAGGGCGGCCTTCAGCCCGGCGATCAGCTCGTCGCGCAATGCTTCGTAGACCTTGCGCACCGTGGTGCCGGCCGGCTGCGCCGCCGCCATCAGGCCCTCCACCACCTCATGCCCCTCGGCTTCCGCCAGCCTGCGCCATTCATGCAGCGGACCGGAGAAGAAATGCGCCGGATGGCGGGTGGCATCGCCCCGGAATGTCCCTTGGGCGAAGGCGTCCGCGCCGGTCGGCAGCGGCGAAAAGGTATTGGTCTCGGTGGCAAGGCCGGCGATGAAGATGCGGAGCGGCTGCGTCATGGTCAGGGGAACTCCTTTTGCCCTCAGCATAGCTGTTGCTGGCGCGGTTTAGGAATTGTCTCGTCTCTGCTACCCTGCGCGGACCGATTCGGAGTCCCCAGACGTGTCCTTGGATCAGGCCCGCGCCACCCTGAAAAGCGTGTTCGGCTTCGCCGATTTCCGCCCCGGCCAGGCCGAGGTGATTGGTGCCGTGCTCGAAGGCCGCGATGTGCTGGCGGTGATGCCGACCGGCAGCGGCAAGTCGCTGTGCTATCAGCTGCCCGCCATCGTCCGCCCCGGCCTCACGTTGGTAGTGTCGCCGCTGATCGCCCTGATGCGGGATCAGGTGCGCCAGCTTGCCGCCTTCGGCATCGAGGCCGGCAGCCTCAATTCCGCCAACGACCCGGACGAGAACCGCCGCGTGCACCAGGCTTTGCGCGAGGGCCGGCTCAAATTGCTCTATATCGCGCCCGAACGCCTGGCGCGACCCGATACTCTGGCCTTGCTCGCCAACAGCAACGTCACCCTGCTGGCGATCGATGAAGCCCATTGCGTCTCGCAATGGGGCCACGATTTCCGCCCGGAATACCTGGCGCTCGGCACTCTGCGGGCCGAGCTTGGCCGCGTGCCGGCCATCGCGCTCACCGCCACCGCCGATGCACCGACGCGCGACGATATTGTCAGCAAGCTATTCCCGCGCGAGCCGCAGAGCTTCGTGCGTTCCTTCGACCGCCCGAACCTGCATCTGCTGATGCGGCCGAAGAACAGTGCGCCGAAGCAGATCGCGGAATTCATCGGGGCGCGGCGCGGCGCGTCCGGCATCGTCTATTGCTCCTCACGCAAGCGCACCGAGGAACTGGCCGCCTCGCTGGCCGCCGCCGGGCATCGCACGCTGCCCTACCATGCCGGCATGGAGCAGCGCCTGCGCGATGAGAACCAGGATACCTTCCTGCGCGAGGATGGCGTGGTGATGGTAGCCACGGTGGCTTTCGGCATGGGCATCGACAAGCCCGATGTGCGCTTTGTCTGCCATGCCGACCTCCCGGCCAATGTGGAAGCCTATTACCAGGAGATCGGCCGCGCCGGCCGCGATGGCCTGCCGGCGGAAACCTTCACGCTCTATGGCCTGGATGACATGCGGCTGCGACGCCTGCAGATCGAGCAGGGCGAGGCGCCGGAGGAACGCAAGCGCATTGAGCGCCAGCGCTTCAATGCCCTGGTGGCGCTGGCGGAATCGCCGCGTTGCCGGCGCCAGACCCTGCTGGCCTATTTCGGCGAGCAGGCCGAGCCTTGCGGCCATTGCGATCTCTGCCAGGAAGGCGTCGCGGTATTCGATGGCACCATCGAGGCACAGAAGGCGATGTCGGCCATGGCGCGCACCGGCGAGCGCTTCGGCACCGAGCATCTGGTCAACCTGCTGGTCGGCAATGCCACCGATGCGATCATCCGCTATGAGCATGACCGGCTGCCGACCTTTGGCGTCGGCAAGGACCGCCCGGCCGATGCCTGGCGCTCGATTTTCCGCCAGATCTATGCCGCCGGGCTGATCGGCCTGGATATTGTCGGCCATGGCCGCTGGATGCTCACCGATGCCGGGCTGCAGGTGCTGCGCGGCAAGGCGCGGGTGGAACTGCGCCGCGATGCCGTGGAAGGCGGCGCGGCCAAGCGTGGTGCCAAGGGCAAGGCCACCAGCGCCGGCCTGGCGGAAGATGCGCTCAATGCCGCCGATGCCACCTTGCTGGCTGAACTGAAGGCCCAGCGCCGCCAGCTAGCCACCGAGCAGAACCAGCCAGCCTATGTGGTATTCTCCGACCGCACCCTGCTGGAATTGGCGACCAAACGGCCCGACAGCCTGGGCCGGATGGCGGAAATCCACGGTATCGGCGCCGCCAAGCTGGAACGCTACGGGCCGCTGTTTTTAACCATCCTGCAGCGCCATCAGGCCCTGGCGGCGTGAGCCCAGCCCCAATGGCTCCGGATCCTGGTCCTTTTTTCGCCATAAAGCCGGGTCTATAAGGCGGAAAAGGGATAAAACAGACGCCATGCCCAGCTCAGCCATTTTCCGCACCGCCGCTTTTCTCAGTCTGATCGCCGCGCCGGTTTTCTTTGCCGCCACCGCTTTTGCTCAGGATGCCAAGCCGGTACCGGAGCCGCCGCCGCCGCAGAAGGCCGGCACACTCAGCTTCGTGCTGGAAAACGACATGCTGTTCGCCAATGCCGACCGGCATTACACCAATGGCGTCCACATGTCCTGGCTCACCGCGCCGGGCGCCGAACCGGAATGGCTTGGCAATGCTTTTCGCGAAATTCCGCTGTTCTTCGATACCAAGGATCTGCGCTTCGAACTGGCGCTTGGCCAGTCGATGTACACCCCGCGCGACATAAGCCTGGTCAACCCGCCGCCGACCGACCGGCCCTATGCCGGCTGGCTCTATCTCAATGCCGGCGTGATCTCGGAAACCAAGAGCCATCTCGATCAGTTCCAGGTCGGCATCGGCATTGTCGGCCCGGCCTCATTCGCCGAACAGTCGCAGAAGGCAGTGCATGAGGCGATCAATTCACGCAGGCCGATGGGCTGGGACAGCCAGCTCAAGACCGAGCCGACCCTGCAGCTGAATTACCAGCGCGCCTGGCGCCGGGTGGCGGAGCCGGAATTCTTCGGCCTCAAGCTGGAGGCGACGCCCCATGCCGGCGTGGCGCTCGGCAATGCCTTCACCTATGCCAATACCGGCCTGATGCTGCGGCTGGGCTACAATATCCCCAAGGATTACGGCCCGCCGCGGGTGCAGCCGAGCCTGCCGGGTTCGGGCTATTTCGAGCCTGTCGGCGATTTCGGCTTCTATTTCTTCGTCGGTGGCGAGGGCCGCGCCGTGGCCCGCAACATGTTCCTGGATGGCAACCTGTTCGCCGACAGCCGCAGTGTCGATAAGCGCCATTTCGTCGGCGACCTGCAGGGTGGCGTGGCGGTGATCTGGCAGGGTGTGCGCTTCGCCTACACCCATGTGCTGCGCAGCCGGGAATTCGAGACTCAGGAAACCCCGGACCGTTTCGGCGCTTTCAGCGTTTCTTTCCGCTTCTAGGCCTGTGGGATATATATGCTCCGCACACGCAGCAATTGTTTGTCGGGTTAAATATCTATATTTTTCAATTAGATCACTGGTTTTTCAGGGCCGAATTAGGCCCAGATTTGATCTGGATCAGAAAATTGGGCGCTAGTGCGCGCTAGTGTCACAATTCTTGAAGCGTGCAAACCCCATTGCATCAACTCAACCTTTGTAACGTACAATATTGATTATGAACGACGACAGATTGGCCCGGCTGATCGCCCAGGTGGCACATGCCCATGATGGCCAGACGCTGGAACATTCCACCCGCATGATCGATGTCGGCAGCCTGCTGGCCGAAAGCATGGCGCTGCCGGCGCCGGCGGTTGAAGCCATCCGGCTCGGCGCCCTGCTGCACGATATCGGCAAGAACGCTGTCCCGGACACGGTGCTGTTCAAGCATGGCCGGCTGGATCCGGAGGAACGCCGTGTCATGGCGCAGCACCCGCAGCAGGGCCACGACATGTTGCGCCAGGCGCAGCATCCGATGCTGGACGCCGCTGCCGATATCGCTCTGTCGCATCACGAAAACTACAATGGCAGCGGCTATCCGCGCGGCCTGGCGGGTGAGCAGATCGCGCTGCCGGCGCGTGTCGTGGCGGTGGCCGATGTGTATGACGCGCTGCGCGCCGTACGCAGCTACAAGCCGGGCTTGAGCCATGAGCAGGCGATGCGGATTATCACCCAGGGCGATGACCGCACCACCCCGGATTGCTTCGATCCGGCCGTGCTGGCGGCCCTGGAAAAACGCCAGGCGGCGATCCAGTTACTATACCCCTGACCACGATTTTGCCGTTTTCGTAGAAATAATGCGAGTTTAACCCGCCCTTAAGATTCACCATGCTGATAATGCCGCCGTCGCGCTAGTCTCAAGGACGTGGGAGTAGTGCGGTCGGCCTGTGCCGCGCCGGAGATGAAGTCTCCGGCCGAAATGTAGCCGGTCGTCAAAATGACGATTGCGAAGTTGGAGAAACCTGCGTTAGCCACATGACACCACCACGCCCGCCTTCCGCCATGAAAACGGCTTTCCTGCTTTGCGCGGGATATTTTGCCGCGGCCGGCGTGTTCAGCCTGGTCATCAACCTGATGGGCCTGGCGCAGCCGCTCTACATGATGCAGGTGTTCGACCGCGTGCTGTCTTCCGGCAGCCTCGCCACCCTGGCGATGCTGACATTGGCGGTGTTCGTGGCCCTGATCGTGATGTCGCTGATCGATGACGTGCGCAGCCGCATCCTGATCGGCTGGGGCATCCGCATCGACAACATGCTTTCCGCCAAGGTCTTTGCCGTGGAAATCGAGCGCGCCTCGCAGCGCTCCGGCTCCTCGCAGGGCCAGGCCTTGCGCGATCTCGACCTGGTGCGCCAGGTCATCACCGGCAGCGGCAGCCTGGCCTTCCTCGATCTGATCTGGACGCCGGTCTATCTCGGCATCTGCTTCATCCTGCATCCGCTGCTTGGCATCACCGCGCTGTCTGGCGCCGGCCTGCTGCTGCTGCTTGCTATTGCCAACCAGATTTTCGTTACCAAGCCGATGGCGGAAGCCTCGCAGCATGCGCAGAAAAGCTATCGCCTCACCGAAGGCTCCTTGCGCAATGCCGAAGCCGTGCAGGCCATGGGCATGCTGCCCGGCCTGATGCGCAACTGGCGCCGCGAACGCAACGCCTTCATGCTGCGCCAGGCTACGGCCAGCCGCCGTTCCTCCGGTTTCATGGCCGCCATCCGCATGCTGCGTGTCGGCCTGCAGATCGCCATTCTCGCCGTCGGCGCCTGGCTGGCGGTTGATCAGCTGATCACGCCCGGCGCCATGTATGCCGCCATGCTGCTGGCCGGCCGTGGTGTGCAGCCGGTTGATCAGGTGGTCAGCGTGTGGAGCCAGATCGTCAATGCCATGGCAGCGGCCAAGCGCGTTGACGAAGTGCTGTCGCAGCCGATGCGCGAACAGCAGATGCAGTTGCCCGATCCGGAAGGCCATCTCTCGGTTGAAGGCGTCACCTTCGCAGCCCCGGGTTCCGAACTCGCCATCCTGCGCGGTGTCAGCTTTGCCTTGCAGGCCGGTGAAAGCCTTGGCGTGATCGGTCCGACGGCGGCCGGCAAGTCGACGCTGGCGCGCATCCTGGTCGGCGTGTGGAAGCCTTATTCCGGCGTGGTGCGCCTGGATGGCGCCGATGCCTTCAGCTGGGACCGCGAGGATTTTGGCCGCCATGTCGGCTATCTGCCGCAGGATATCGAACTCTTCGCCGGCTCGGTGCGTGACAACATCGCGCGTTTCGGTGATGTCGATGCCGATGCGGTGGTGGAAGCTGCGCGCCGTGTCGGCATCCATGAAATGATCCTGCGCCTGCCGAAAGGCTACGACACCGATATTGGCGATGGCGGTGCGGTGCTTTCCGGCGGCCAGCGCCAGCGTATCGGCCTGGCCCGTGCCATCTATGGCAATCCGCGCCTGGTGGTGCTGGATGAACCTAATTCCAATCTCGATGGCCAGGGCGAGGAAGCCTTGCGCCAGGTGCTGCTGCATCTCAAGCAGACGCGCTGCACCGTGGTGATCATCGCGCATCGCCCCAGCATGCTGGTGACGGTGGACAAGATCGTGGTGCTGCGCAACGGCCTGGTCGACCGCATGGGGCCGACCGCCGCGATCATGGCGCAGTTCGCGCCGAATGCGCCGCAGCTGCGCGTGGTGCAGGGCGGTGCGCAGCAGGCGGTGCCTGGTCCCGGTACTGGTTCTGGGCCGGGTGCCGCGCCGAAACAGATTGATGCGAGGCAGGCATGAATCAGGCCGTCGCCCCGCGCCCGGAGAATCTGCCCGATAACGTGCAGCGCCGTCCGCGTGCGCTGGTGCTGGCCGGCGGCAAGGGGCCGGGTGGCCGTGCCGCCGTGGAGCCGCCACTGAAAGACGGCGCCAAGGGCTCGATGCTGTTCGGCTTCCTGGTGATCTTCGTTTTCCTTGGCCTTTCCGGCCTGTGGCTCTACACCGCGCCGCTCGACAGCGCCGCCATCGCGCCCGGCGTGGTGCGCGTGGAAGGCAATCGCAAGGCGGTGCAGCATCTCGATGGCGGCATCGTGCGCAGCATCAGCGTGCGCGAAGGCGATCTGGTGCAGAAGGGCAAGGTGATGATCCAGCTCGACAGCGTGCAGGCGCAGGCAGCGGTCGAGATTCTCTCCAATCAATACGATATCCTGCGCGCCCAGGATGTGCGACTGCGGGCCGAACGTGACGGTGCGCTGGTGGTGGAATTCCCGCCTGATCTGCTGGCACGCGCCGGCAATGCTGCCGTTGGCGAAGCGATCCGCGGCGAGGCACAGCTTTTCACCTCGCGGCGCGTGGCGCAGGAAGCCCAGTTCAATGTGCTGCGGCAGCAGATACTGCAATTCGGTGAGCAGAGCCGCGGCCTGACGCAGCAAGTGGCGGCGCTGGAACGGCAGATGGCGCTGATTGTCGAGGAACTTACCGGCACGCGTGATCTGTATGAGAAGGGCTATGCGCCGAAAACCCGCGTCTTGGCGCTGGAACGCGCCATGGCGGCGATCAGTGGCCAGATCGCGGAGTATCGTGGCTCGGTTGGCCGCGTGCGCTTCACCGTGGCGCAGGCAGAAGCGCAGATGGAGCAGCTGAAGCGCGATCGTCTGTCGCAAGTCAGTACTGAATTGAATTCCGTGCAGGCGCGCCTGGCTGATACCGGCGAGCGCCTGAATGCGGCGCGCGATGTGCTGGAGCGCACCGATATCCGCGCCACCGATACCGGCTTTGTCGTTGGTCTCACGGCTTTTACCGTCGGCGGCGTGATCAACAGGGGTGAGCGCATCCTGGAGATTGTGCCGGAAGGCGAGCCGATGGTGATCGAGTCCCGCATCAAGCCGGAAGACGCCAAGGATGTGCATGAAGGCATGCGCACCGAGATTCATCTGCTGGCCTACAAGCAGAAGGGTATCCCGATCATCCATGGCACGATCAAGACTCGCTCGGCCGACCGCTTTACCGATCCGCGCACTGGCGAAGGTTTCTTCACCATCCAGGTGGTTCCGGATGCCAAGGAACTGGCCGCGCTGCCCGAGGTGAAGCTGGCGCCGGGCATGCCGGCCGAGGTGATCGTGCCCACCGGTTCCCGCACAGCGCTGGAATACCTCATCCAACCGCTGGTGCTGGCCAGCCGTAAGTCGTTCAAAGAAAAGTAGGATTCTGACAGAAATGCACTGTGCAACTTTCAGTATCCGACCCGGTTCCAGCAGTTGCGGGCGGAAAACCGCTGCTAGTGCGGCGTTTCTTGCCCTCGTCAATTGCCGTAAACGCTTCGGTAATAAAACTCTGATTTACTCCGCTGTGAACCAGGAGTAGTGGTTAGGCATCATTAGGGGAAGAGTACCCGCCTTCTCGTTTGGCAGGTCCGCGTGGATTACGCCAAAAATTCGCGGGTTCCATCCTCTGAGACAGTATCCGGCCGGAGCATCCGGCCAGCAGTAGATGAGTTAAGCGTAACCGGGGAAAAAACCGGAATTTGACGCTCCGTTAATGCCAGGCGAAGCCTGGATGGGGGCATCTCAGAAGGAGAGGTCGCGTCATGGCTGATAGCATTACCCTTGGCAATTCCGACAATTCTGCCACCCTCAGTGGCTTCGGCACCCTCACAACGGGCACCGGTACGGATACGATCGTCGTCACCGGCGGTCTCACCAATGCCGTTGTAAACCTCGGGGATGGCAGCGACAGCCTCACCCTTGGCAACGCCGCCAACTCCCTCACCGTCAGCAACGTCGAGACCCTTATCGGTGGCTCCGCTGCGGACACGGTGACGATCAGCGGCACGCTGGACAGCTCGGCCTCGATCGACCTTGGCGATGGCAAGGACAAGCTGACGCTCGGCAATGGCGGCTACAGCCTGACGGTAGCCAACGTCGAGAGCGTGGTCGGCGGCACTGGCGCCGATATCATCGGCCTCTCCACCACGGTTTCCGGCGGCAGCTTCCTGCTCGGCACCGGCAATGACCAGCTGACCTTCGCGGATGGTGGCAACTCGGCCACCGCCAGCGGTGTTGAAACCATCATCGGCGGCACCGGCAACGATGCCATCACGCTGGGCGCCGCAGCCACCGGCATGAAGATCGATCTGGGCGATGGCAGCGACAGCCTGACCCTGTTCGCCGGCACCAACAGCGCCTCGGTCTCCAACGTCGAGACCATCACCGGCTCCACCGGCGCCGACACCATCACGCTCGAAACCACCGTCACCAACGGCGTCATCAACCTTGGCACCGGCACTGACAGCCTGACCCTGGCCAATGGCGGCAACACCCTGACCGCCACCAATGTCGAGAACATCACCGGCGGCACCGATGCCGACGTGGTCACCCTCGGCGCGGCGATTGTCAACGGCGTCATTGATCTGGGCGATGGTTCCGACAGCCTGGCGCTTTCGACCGGCACGAACACCGCGACGGTTACCAATGTCGAGACCCTGACCGGCAATACCGGCGCCGACACCATCACGCTCGGCAGCACCATCGACTCGAGCTCCTCGATCGATCTCGGCGACGGCAAGGACAAGATCACCCTGGCCGATGGCGGCAACACCGCCAACCTGACCAACATTGAGTCGATCATCGGCGGTTCTGGCGCTGATGACGTGATCCTGACCGGCACCATTTCCGGCGGCAATGTCGATCTGCGCGGCGGCAACGACACCCTGACGCTGGCCGATGGCGGCAACAGCCTGACGGTCTCGAATGTCGAGAGCATCACCGGCGGCACTGGCGACGACACCGTCACCCTGGGTTCCACCCTGCCGTCCACGGCTTCCGTGGATCTCGGCGATGGCGCCGACACCCTGAATCTGTTCAACGGCCCGAACCACCTCACCATCACCAATGTCGAGACGGTGATCGGCGGCTCGAACGCCGACGATCTCACCATGTCGCAGACCGTGACCGGCGTGCTGTTCCAGCTCGGCGCCGGCGCTGACAAGCTGCAGCTCGCCGATGGCGGCAACGAACTGACCGCCACCAATGTCGAGACCGTGCTCGGCGGTACGGGCGACGACACCGTCACCTATGGTGCCGGCGTCACCAATGCCACCATCGACCTGGGCGATGGCAGCGACAAGGTCTCGCTTGCCAATGCCGTGAATTCGGCAAATGTCGGCAATGTCGAAACCCTGATCGGCGGCAGCAACAACGACACCATCACGCTGACCACCACCATCGATTCGAGCGCCCAGATTGATCTGGGTGCCGGCAAGGACAAGATCACCCTGGCCGATGGCGGCAACACCGCCGTGCTGGCGAATGTCGAAACCGTGATCGGCGGCTCGGGCGCGGACGAAGTCACGCTCGCCACCACCATCACCAGCGGCACTGTTGATCTCGCCGCGGGCAGCGACAAGCTGACCCTGGCCGATGGCGGCAACACCATCACCGTTTCCAACGTCGAGACCCTGACCGGCGGCAGCGGCAACGACGCCGTCACGCTCGGCGCAACCATTGCTTCGGGTTCCGTTGACCTGGCGGCTGGCAACAACAGCCTGACGCTCGCCAATGGCGCCAACAGCCTCACCGTCACCAATGCCGAGACCGTCACCGGCGGCACCGGTGCCGATACCGTCACCCTGGGTTCCACCGTTTCGGCCGGCTCCATCAGCCTCGGCACTGGCAACGACACCCTGACCCTGGCCGATGGCGGCAACGCCGCCACGGTTTCGGGCGCCGAGACCGTCAATGGCGGCTCGGGCGACGACACCATCACGCTGGGCGCGGCGCAGACTTCCGGCACCTTCGACCTGAAGGACGGCAGCGACAAGCTGGTGCTGGCGAATGGCGTCAACACGCTGAATGTCGGCAATGTCGAGACCCTGACGGGCGGCACCGGCAACGACACCATCACGCTGACCACCACCGTCGATAGCTCGGCGGTGATCGACCTGGGCGATGGCAAGGACAAGATCACGCTGGCTGCCGGTGGCAACACCGCCGTGCTGGCCAACATCGAAAGCGTCATCGGCGGCTCGGGCGCTGACGATGTCACCCTTTCCACCACGGTTTCCGGCGGCACCGTCGATCTGCATGGCGGCGGCGACAGCCTGACGCTGGCCGATGGCGGCAACAGCCTGACCGCGACCAATGTCGAGACCCTGGTCGGCGGCACCGGCGCGGACGTTGTCACGCTCGGCACCACCATCGACTCGAGCGCCTCGATCGACCTGGGCGACGGCACCGACACCATTGTGCTGGCGAATGGCGGCAACACCGGCACGCTGACCAACGTTGAGAACGTCACCGGCGGCACTGGCGCTGACCTGATCACTCTGGGTTCCACCGTCACCAACGGTGCCATCAACCTGGGTGCCGGCAGCGACAGCCTGACGCTGGCCGATGGCGGCAATGCCGCCACGGTTTCGAACGTTGAAACCATCACCGGCGGTTCGGGCGACGACACCGTCACGCTGGGCGCGGCGCAGACCGCAGGCAGCATCGACCTCAAGGATGGCAACGACAAGCTGGTGCTGGCCAATGGCGCCAACACCCTGAACGTTTCCAACGTCGAGACTCTGACCGGCGGCACTGGCGCCGACACCATCACGCTGGGCACCACCATCGACTCCAGCGCCCAGATCGATCTCGGCGATGGCAAGGATAAGCTGACCCTGGCCGATGGCGGCAACACCGCCGTGCTGGCCAATGTGGAATCCGTGGTCGGCGGCTCGGGTGATGACGATGTCACCCTGTCCACCACGGTTTCGGGCGGTTCGATTGATCTGCATGGTGGCACTGGCGACAAGCTGACGCTGGCCGATGGCGGTAACACCGTCACCGTCACCAACGTTGAGAGCATCACCGGCGGTGTTGGCAGCGACGTTGTCACCCTGGGTTCGACCCTGCCGACCAACGGCCTGGTTGATCTCGGCGACGGCAGCGACACGCTGTACCTGGCGGCTGGCGGCAACAACTTCTCGATCACCAACGTCGAAACCGTGATCGGCGGTTCGGGCGACGACCAGCTCACCCTGTCGCAGACCGTGACCGGCGTGCTGTTCCAGCTCGGCGCGGGCAATGACAGCCTGACGCTCGCCGATGGCGGCAACAGCCTGACCGCGACCAATGTCGAGACCGTCACTGGCGGCTCGGGCGACGACACCGTCACGCTCGGTGCGGCGCAGACCTCGGGTACCTTCGACCTGAACGACGGCAGCGACAAGCTGGTGCTGGCGAATGGTGCCAACACGCTGAATGTTGGCAATGTCGAGACCCTGACGGGCGGCACCGGCATCGACAACATCACGCTCACCACCACCATCGACTCCTCGGCGGTGATTGACCTGGGCGATGGCAAGGACAAGATCACCCTGGCTGCCGGTGGCAACACCGCCGTACTGGCCAATATCGAAAGTGTGATCGGTGGCTCGGGTGCTGACGATGTCACCCTGTCCACCACGGTTTCCGGCGGCACGGTGGATCTGGCCGGCGGCGGCGACAGCCTGACCCTGGCTGATGGCGGCAACAGCCTGACCGCGACCAATGTCGAGACCCTGGTCGGCGGCACCGGCGCGGATGTTGTCACGCTCGGCACCACCATCGACTCGAGCGCCTCGATCGACCTGGGCGACGGCACCGACACCCTGACGCTGGCGAATGGCGGCAATACCGGCACGCTGACCAACGTTGAGAACGTCACCGGCGGCACCGGCGCTGACCTGATCACCCTGGGTTCGACCGTTGCTAACGGCTCGATCAACCTGGGCACCGGCAACGACAGCCTGACGCTGGCCGATGGTGGCAACACCGCCACCATCTCGAATGTCGAAACCATCACTGGCGGCGCTGATGCCGACGTGGTCACCCTGGGCGCCGGCGTCACCGGTGCGCAGATCGACCTCAAGGATGGCGCCGACAGCCTGCAGCTCGCCAATGCGGTCAACTCGGCGACGATTTCCAACGTCGAGACCCTGACGGGCGGCACCAACAGCGACACCATCACGCTGGGCACCACCATCGACTCGAGCGCCTCGATCGATCTGGGCGCCGGCAAGGACAAGCTGACCCTGGCCGATGGCGGCAACACCGCTGTGCTGGCCAATGTGGAAAGCGTGGTCGGCGGTTCGGGCGACGATGATGTCACCTTCTCGGCGGCCATCACCGGCGCTTCGGTCGACCTGGCCGGCGGCACCGGCGACAAGCTGACGCTCGCCGATGGCGGCAACACCGTCACCGTGAGCAATGCCGAGAGCATCACCGGCGGCACCGGCAACGACTCCGTCACTCTGGGTTCGACCTTGCCGACCAACGGCCTGATCGACCTCGGCGATGGTGCCGATACCCTGACCCTGGCGGCTGGCGGCAACAACTTCTCGATCACCAACGTCGAGACCGTGATCGGCGGCACTGGCGATGACCAGATCACGCTTGGCCAGACCGTGACCGGTGTGCTGTTCCAGCTCGGCGCGGGCAATGACAGCCTGACGCTCGCCGATGGCGGTAACAGCCTGACCGCGACCAATGTCGAGACCGTCACCGGCGGCTCGGGCGATGACACCGTCACGCTCGGCGCGGCGCAGACCTCGGGTACCTTCGACCTGAAGGACGGCAGCGACAAGCTGCTGCTCGCCAACGGCAACAACACGCTGAATGTCGGCAATGTCGAGACCCTGACGGGCGGCACCGGCATCGACAACATCACGCTCACCACCACCATCGATAGCTCGGCGGTGATCGACCTGGGCGATGGCAAGGACAAGATCACGCTGGCTGCCGGCGGCAACACCGCCGTGCTGACCAACATCGAAAGCGTGATCGGCGGCTCGGGCGATGACGATGTCACGCTCTCCACGGCCGTGACCGGCGGCTCGGTGGATCTGGATGGCGGCACCGGCGACAAGCTGACCCTTGCCAACGGCACCAACTCGGCCACGGTCACCAATGTCGAAAGCATTGTTGGCGGCACGGGTGCCGACACCATCACCCTGGGCACCACGATCGACAGCAATTCCTCGATCGACCTGGGCGACGGCACCGACACCCTGACGCTGGCGAATGGCGGCAATACCGGCACGCTGACCAACGTTGAGAACGTCACCGGCGGCACCGGCGCTGACCTGATCACCCTGGGTTCGACCGTTGCTAACGGCTCGATCAACCTGGGCACCGGCAACGACAGCCTGACCCTGGCCGATGGCGGCAACACCGCCACCATCTCGAATGTCGAAACCATCACTGGCGGCGCTGATGCCGACGTGGTCACCCTGGGCGCCGGCGTCACCGGTGCGCAGATCGACCTCAAGGATGGCGCCGACAGCCTGCAGCTCGCCAATGCGGTCAACTCGGCGACGATCTCGAACGTCGAGACCCTGACGGGCGGCACCAACAACGACACCATCACGCTCGGCACCACCATCGACTCGAGCGCCTCGATCGATCTGGGCGCCGGCAAGGACAAGCTGACCCTGGCCGATGGCGGCAACACCGCCCTGCTGGCCAATGTGGAAAGTGTGGTCGGCGGCACGGGCGACGATGATGTCACCTTCTCGGCGGCCATTACCGGCGCTTCGGTGGACCTGCATGCCGGTACCGGCGACAAGCTGACCCTGGCGAATGGCACCAACTCGGTTACCGTCACGAACGTTGAAAGCGTGATCGGCGGCACCGGTGCTGACACCGTGACCCTGGGTTCGACCTTGCCGACCAACGGCCTGATCGACCTCGGCGATGGTGCCGATACCCTGACCCTGGCGGCTGGCGGCAACAACTTCTCGATCACCAACGTCGAGACCGTGATCGGCGGCACTGGCGATGACCAGATCACGCTGGGCCAGACTGTGACCGGCGTGCTGTTCCAGCTCGGTGCGGGCAATGACAGCCTGCAGCTCGCCGATGGCGGCAACGAACTGACCGCGACCAATGTCGAGACCATCACCGGCGGTGCCGATGCTGATGTCGTGACCCTGGGCGCGGGCCAGACCTCGGGCACCATCGACCTGGGTGACGGCGCCGACAAGCTGTCGCTGTTCAACGCAGCCAACACGCTGACCGTCTCCAACGTCGAGACCCTGCAGGGTGGCACCCAGACCGATACCATCACGCTGGGCACCACCATCGACTCGAGTTCCTCGATCGATCTGGGCGCCGGCAAGGACAAGCTGACCCTGGCCGATGGCGGCAACACCGCTCTGCTGACCAATGTCGAGACCGTGATCGGTGGCTCGGGCGACGACGATGTGTCGTTCTCGACCAATGTTGCCGGCGCGACCATCGACCTTGGTGCCGGCACTGGCGACAAGCTGACGCTGTCTGCTGGCGGCAACAGCGCCACGGTCACCAACGTCGAGACCATTGTTGGCGGCGCCAATGCTGATGTCATCACCCTCGGCAGCGCGCTGACCACCAATTCCTCGATCGACCTTGATAGCGGTTCCGACACCCTGACCCTGGCCAACGTCGCCAACACCGGTACGGTGAGCAACGTTGAAAGCCTGGTCGGCGGCACGGCGGCGGATGCCATCACGCTGGGTACCAACACGGCTGGTGCCACCATCAACCTGGGCGCGGGCGCTGATAGCCTGACCCTGGCTGCCGGCGGCAACACCGTCACGGTGTCGAACGTCGAAACCATCACCGGCGGCGCCGATGCCGATCTGGTCACCCTGAGCGCTTCGGCCACGCAGGCCAAGATCGATCTGGGCGATGGCAATGACAGCCTGACCCTGGGCGGCGCCAGCAACACGGTGTCGATCAGCAACGTCGAGACCATCCTCGGCGGCACCGGTGTCGACAACATCACCCTGGAGACCACTGTCGACAGCTCGGCGGTGATCAACCTCGGTGCGGGCATCGATACCATCAAGCTGGCCGATGGCGGCAATACCGCAAGCATCAGCCTGGCCGAGAACATCACTGGCGGTGCGGATGACGACGATGTCACCGCCCTCAGCAACAGCGCCACCAAGGTCGACCTTGGCGACGGCAACGACAAGCTGACGCTTGGCACCGCGGCCCTGAGCTGGACGGTTACCAATGTCGAGACCCTGCAGGGTTCGTCTGGTGCCGACACAGTGACCCTGGCCACCGCGCTGACCACCAGCAATGTGGTTGACCTGGATGCCGGCAACGACAGCATCACGCTGGCGGCGGGCGGCAACACCGGCACGCTGACCAATGTTGAAACCGTCATCGGCAACAGCGGCGCGGATGTCATCACCTTCGGCACCAATGTGGCGGGTGCTTCCGTCAGCCTCGGCGCCGGCAATGACTCCCTGACCCTGTCGGCAGGTGCCAACACCCTCACGGTCAACAATGTCGAGACCCTGACCGGCGGCGCCGATGCCGATACCGTCACGCTGAGCGCCAACATCACCAACGGTCACTACGACCTCGGCGATGGCAACGACAAGCTGACCCTGGCCTCGGGCACCAACACCCTGTCGGTGTCCAACGTCGAAACACTGATCGGTAATGTCGGCATCGACACCATCACGCTGCAGACCACCCTGGACAGCAGCGCGGTGATCGACCTCGGCGGCGGCAAGGACGTTGTCAACCTGGCCGATGGCGGCAACACCGCTATCCTGACCAATGTTGAAGTCATCAACGGCGGTACCGGCGACGATGACGTCACGCTCGGCGCCACCATCTCGGGTGCCTCGGTCAACCTGGGTGCCGGCAACGACATCCTGCGTCTGGCCAATGGCAACAACAGCCTGACGGTGGCCAACGCCGAAACCGTGATCGGCGGTACCGGCAACGACACCGTGACCCTGACCAGCACCCTGCCGGCCACCTCGCTGATCGATCTTGGCGATGGCGTCGACACCCTGGTGCTGTTCAACGGTCAGAACAACTTCACCATCACCAACGTCGAGAACGTGGTCGGCGGCACCAACAACGATACCGTGGTGCTCTCCGAGGCCGTGACTGGCGCCAAGTTCGACCTGGGTGTGGGCAGCGACAGCCTGACCCTGGCCGATGGCACCAACAGCCTCACCGCCACCAGCATCGAAACCCTGATCGGCGGCACCGGCAACGACACCGTCACCCTGGGTGCCGGCCAGACCTCTGGCGACTTCGATCTGGGCGATGGCAGCGACAAGCTGGTCCTGGCTAATGCGGCCACCACGCTGACGGTGAGCAACGTTGAGACCATCCTTGGCGGCACCGGCGTGGATACCATCACGCTCGGCAGCACCATCGACAGCTCGACGGTGATCGACCTCGGCGCCGGCAAGGACAAGCTGATCCTGGCCGATGGCGGCAACACCGCCAACCTGACCAATGTCGAAATCGTGGTCGGCGGTTCGGGCGACGATCTCGTCACCCTGGCCACCACCGTGAACGGTGTCACCGTCGATCTGGCGGGCGGCAATGACAGCCTGACCCTGGCGAATGGTGGCAACACCATCACCGCGGCGGGCGTCGAAACCCTCACCGGCGGTACCGGCAACGACATCATCACCTTCTCGGCTTCGCTCGACAGCTCCGCTGTGGTGGATCTGGGCGATGGCACCGACACCGTCACGCTGGCGGCCGGTGGCAACACCCTGACCCTGACCAACGTTGAGAGCATTGTCGGCGGCACCGGCGTCGATGCCGTCACCCTGGGCAACGCGGCGACCAACGTCTTCGTGAACCTGGGCACCGGCAGCGACAGCCTGCAGCTCGCCGATGGCACCAACAGCATCACCGTGACCAACACCGAGACCGTCACTGGCGGCACCGGCAACGACACGGTGACCTATGGTGCCCTGATCACCAACGGCAAGCTCGACCTGGGCGATGGCAGCGACAAGCTGGTCATGTCCTCGGCTGGCGGCACCGTCACGGTGGCCAATGTCGAAACCATCCAGGGCGGCGCGGGTGCCGATAACATCACCCTGTCGGCCACGGCTGACAGCTCGACCACCATCGATCTGGGCGGCGGCGCCGATAAGCTGACGCTCGCCGATGGCGGCAACGAACTGGCGGTGAGCAATGTTGAAACGGTCACCGGCGGCACTGGTGCCGACCTGCTGACCCTCAGCCTGGCTCTGACCAACGGTCGCATCGATCTGGGCGCAGGCCTCGATACGCTGACCCTGGCCGCTGGCACCAACACCATCAGCGTCTCCAACGTCGAGACGGTCACCGGCAACACCGGTGCCGACAGCATCACCCTGCTCACCACCGTCGACTCCTCGACCGTGATCGATCTGGGTGCCGGCAACGACAAGCTGACGCTCGCCAACGGCACCAACGTCGTGTCGGTGTCCAATGTCGAAACCATCACCGGCGGCACCGGTGCTGATGAGGTCCGCCTCGCGGCCACCACCAGCACGCTGCAGATCAACCTCGGCACCGGCAGCGACAAGCTGGTGCTGCTGGATGGCGGCAACACGCTGACGGCGACCGCGGTCGAGAGCATCATCGGCGGCACGGGTGACGACACCATCGTCTACGGTGCGTTCATCACCGGCGCCTCCGCCGATCTCGGCGACGGCAACGACAAGGTGACGCTGGCCAACGGCGCCAACAACATCACGCTGACCAACGTCGAGACCATCATGGGTGGCACCGGCGCGGATATCGTGACCCTGGGTGCTTCCCTGGCTTCGAGTGCCGTGATCGACCTTGGTGCCGGCAACGACACCCTGAACCTGTCGAACGATGGCAACACGCTGACCCTGACCAATGTCGAGACCGTCAACGGCGGTACGGGCGACGATGTCATCACCCTCAGCGGTGCTCTGACCTCGGGCAAGTTCGACCTCGGCGCTGGCACCGGCGACAGCCTGACGCTGGCCAACGGCACCAACAACATCACGGTGTCGAATGTCGAGACCCTGCATGGCGGTACTGGCGCTGATACCATCACGCTCGGTGCGACCGTGTCGGGTATCGAACTGGATCTCGGCACCGGCCTCGACAAGCTGACACTGGCCAATGGCGCCAACAACCTGTCGGTGGCTAATGTCGAGACCATCACCGGCGGCACTGGTGCTGACATCATCACGCTGACGGCCGGCATCACCGGCGGCAGCATCGCGCTCGGCGCCGGCAACGATAAGCTGGTCCTGGCCGATGCCACCAACAGCGTGGCGGTGAACGGCATCGAGACTGTCATCGGTGGCACCGGCAACGACACCGTCACCTTCGCGGCGGCGGCGCTCAACAGCACGATCGACCTCGGCGACGGCAACGACAAGGTTACGCTCTTCAACGGCGTCAACACTGTCACCATCACCAATGTCGAGACCATCGTCGGCGGCACCAACAATGACACGGTGACCCTGACCACCACCGTTTCCTCGATCAACCTCAGCCTCGGCAACGACAAGCTGATCCTGGCCGATCTCGTCAACAACCTGACTGTCTCTGGTGTCGAAACCGTCATGGGCGGCACTCAGAATGACGACATCACGGTCAGCGGCGGCATCACCAAGGGCTCGATCGATGGCGGTGGCGGCAGCGACTCGGTTACCCTGCTTGGCGGCACCAACTCGCTGGTGATCACCAATGTCGAGACCATCACCGGCGGCACCGGCGCTGACACTGTCACGCTCGGCAACGCGGTGAACGGTATCAACATCGATCTCGGCGCGGGCGGCGACAAGCTGATCCTGTTCTCGGGTACCAACACGCTCACGGTCACCAACATCGAGAGCATCACCGGCGGCACCGGCGCTGACACCGTCACCATCGACGGCGCGGTCAACAATGGTGTCTATGATCTCGGTGCCGGCACCGACATTCTGAACCTCGACGACACGGTGAACATCGTTACCGTGGCGAATATCGAGACCGTGAATGGCGGCTCCGACATGGATGTCATCACCATCTCCGGCACCCAGGCGACCATGGTGTTCGGCAACGATGGCGACGACGAGATCATCGGCGGTTCCTCGGCTGACACGATCATCGGCGGTGCGGGCAGCAACACGGTCACCGGCGGCGCGGGTATCGATACCTTCGTCTTCGCGGCGGCTGGTGGCTCCACCACCTTCGTGCGTGACATGTCGGCGACCGACAAGATCGGCCTGGATATCGCGGGCGGCACCTTCGGTACCGATGCCTTCGCGGCGGTCTCCTCGCTCAGCAACAACGTCAACATCAAGGCGGTGGCGGATGCCACGGCTCTGGGCGGTACCAACCTGTCCCAGGCCGGCTTTGCCTACCAGTCCGATACCGGCGAGCTGTACTACAAGGCGGATGGCGATTTCAGCAGCGGTGCGGTGCTCATCGGCACCATCACCACCAACTCGACCACGCCTTGGACCTACGACTTCACCAAGTTCCAGGCGGTGTAATCGCCCGGGCTTCTGGTCCAGACCGGTTCAGTATCAGCGGGGCGGCCTTAGGGCCGCCCCGTTTGCTTTCCAGCCGGCGGCAGCGGGGTGCGGAAGTGCATTTTGTCGCAATCGGCGCCCTGGTAACGGTTGGGTAAGATCGAACCGGAATACTCGCTGCACAACTTCGGCGGTACGCCGGGCCCGGCTGGGCCTGGGGCGGGATTGACCGTGGGTGATTCCGCTTTTTCCGGCGGGATGGCATGATGGATTTGGTGGCAGGACAGGGCGGGGCATGGCCAAGGCGGCGGCAGGCGAGGCGTTGACGGCACAGGCGGTGATCGAGGCGGCGGTGGCTGCCTTCCAGCGCGGGGCCTATGAGGAAACCGACAAGCTCTGCCGCGTGCTGCTGCGCGCTGCCCCCGATGATCCTGCCGCGCTGCAATTGCTCGGCCTTGCCGCCTATCGCCGCGGCCAGCTTATCGATGCCGAAGCCATTCTTGCCAAGGCTGCCGCCAAGGCGGCGCAATCCCCGGAAATCCAGGCCAACCATGCCGCCGTGCTACGCGCGCTGGGCCGGCTAAAGGATGCCGAGGCGGCGAACCGCCGCGCCGTGGCGCTGAAAGAGGATTTTCCCGAAGGGCATCAGAATCTCGGCAACACATTGCGCGATCTCGGCCGCCATGCCGAAGCGGAAGTGTCGTTCCGCCGCGCGGTCGAGCTGAAGCCGAACTTCTCCGATGCCTGGCTCAGCCTGGGCCGTCTGCTGCAACTGGTCGGCCGCCTCACTGATTCGGAAGTGGCATTCCGCAAGGTGATCGAGCTGAAGCCGGATTTCGCCGATGTGCACAGTGATCTCGGCAATTCGCTGATGGGGCTGGATCGCCTGTCGGAAGCCGAGGCGGCTTTCCGCCAGGCCCTGGCGCTGAAGCCGAACAGCCATGAGGCTTCGGTCAACCTGGCGGCCCTGTTGCTGCGTGCCGGGCGCCCGAATGATGCTGAAATCTTCGCCCGCCGCGCGCTCGCGCTGAAACCGGATCTGCATCAGGGCTTCAACAACCTGGCCATCGCGCTGGAAGACCAGGGCCGGCTGGATGAGGCTTCGGGCGTGTTCCGCCAGGTGCTGAAACTGAAGCCGGATTATGCTTCCGGCCATAGCAGCCTGCTGTTCTGCCTCAACTACCGCCATGATCTGGCGGCCGAGGAAATCGCCGAGGAATACCGCACCTGGGATAAAACCCATGCGAAGCCTTTGCTGCCGCGTCCGCTGCGCCATGCCAATAATCCGGAAGCCCAGCGCAAGCTGAAGATCGGCTATGTCTCGCCCGATTTCCGCCAGCACGCGGTTGCTCTGTTCTTCGAGCCGGTGCTTGAGGCGCATGACCGCGAGCAGGTGGAAATCTATCTCTATGGCGAGATCACCAATCCAGATGCGGTGACACAGCGGCTGAAATCCAAGGCCGATCACTGGCGCAGCACCGTGGGCCTGACCGATGACCGCATGGCGGCGCTGATCCGCCAGGATGGCATCGATGTGCTGATCGACCTGGCCGGCCACACGGCGGGCAACCGCCTGCTGGTTTTCGCGCGCAAGCCGGCGCCGGTGCAGTTCAGCTACCTGATCGGCCATGGCACCACTACCGGGCTTTCGGCCATCGATGGCTTCATCTCCGATGAATTCATGGTGCCGGAAGGCTTCGAGCATCTGTTCTCGGAAAAGATAATCCGGATTCCGCGCTCGCCGCTGGTCTACCGTCCGCCGGAAACCATGCCCGATGTCGGGCCGCTGCCGGCGAAGAAGCGCGGCAAGCTGCGCTTCGGCTGTTTCAGCCGCACCGTGCGCATCAACGAGGATGTCATCGCGCTGTGGGCCGAGCTGCTGAACCGCCTCCCGGATGCCACCCTGGTGCTGAATTCAAAGCCGTTCGCGGAAAAATTCACACGCCAGATGTTCGAGGAACGCTTCGCCACTCATGGCATCGGGCCGGAGCGGCTGGAGCTGATCTACACCCAGCCACAGCCCAAGACCTGGGCGCATTACAACGAAATCGACATTGCGCTGGATCCGTTCCCGCATAATGCCGGCACCACCACGATCGAGGCGCTGTGGATGGGCGTGCCGGTGCTGAGCCTGGCGGCCAGGCCTTCGGTCGGCCGCTTCGGCGCCTCGATTCTCGGGGCACTCGGCATGAGTGACTGGGTGGCGGCTGACCCGGATGAGTATCTCGAAATCGCTGAACGCTGGGCCGGAGATCTCAAGGGCCTGGCCAAACTGCGCAGCGGTTTGCGCGCCCGTTTCGAGGCTTCGGCGATGCGTGATGCGCCTGGTCTGGCGCGGGCAATGGAATCTGCCTACCGCCAGCTCTGGAGCGATTGGTGCGACAGCCGGGCATTGGCCGGCACCGAGCCGCCGGAAGCCGAGCGGCCGCTGGCTTATACCGATGTGGTGGCCGCCTTCAATGCCGGTGACCGCGAACAGGCCCGCCGCATCTGCGCCGCATTGCTGGAGCAGCAGCCCGATAATGCCGATGCGCTGCAGGCCATGGGCGTACTGTGCTGCGAGGTGAAGGATTATCCGGCGGCGATGAAGTGGCTGTCGCGCGCCGTGGCGATCAACCCCAATCTGCCGGAATACTGGTCCTCGCTCGGCGTCGTCGCCCGCGCCATGAAGCTGCATGGCGATGCGGAGAATTTCTATCGCAAGGCCATCGCGCTGCGCCCGGTTTTCCCCGAGGCCTACAACAACCTCGGCAATGCGCTGCGCGATCAGGGCAAGCTGTCGGAAGCCGACGAGGTTCTGCGCAAGGCTATCGAGCAGAAGCCGGATTTCGAGGATGCCATGGTCAATCTTGGCCTGGTATTGCTCGCCCGCGAGCGCTTCGATGAAGCCGAAGTGGTGCTGCGCAAGGTGCTGGCGTTGAAGCCGGAGCGCCCGGATATCCACGATGCCCTGGCGATCATGCTGATGCGCCGCGGCCGGCTTTCGGAGGCCGAGGAATTCGCCCGTTCGTCGCTCAGGCTGCGGCCCGATCATCCGGCCACGCTCGGCACTCTGGGTATCGTGCTGGAGGATCAGGCGCGCCATGAAGAGGCGCTCGCCGCCCTGCGCCGCGCCGTCACCATCGCGCCCGGCGACCTCGCCGTGTCGTCCAGTCTGCTGTTCTGCCAGAATTACCGCCCGGGTGCGACGGCGGAGGAAATCTTCGACGAGTACAAGCGGTGGGATGACCGCCATGGCAAGCCGCATCTGCCGCACCCGCTGCGCCATGACAACGAGGTCAACCCGAACCGCAAGCTGAAGATCGGCTATGTCTCGCCTGATCTACGCCAGCATGTGGTGTCGCTGTTCTTCGAGCCGGTGCTGTCGGCGCATGACCGCAACAAGTTCGAAATCTATCTCTATGGCGAAGTGCCGAACCCGGATGCGATGACCACGCGCTTCCAGAAGATGGCGGATCACTGGCGCAGCACGGTGGGCAAGAGCGACGATGACGTCGCCAGGATGATCCGGGATGATCATATCGATATCCTGATCGATCTGGCCGGCCATACGGCGGGCAACCGCCTCACCATGTTCGCGCGCAAGCCGGCGCCGGTGCAGTTCAGCTACCTGATCGGCCATGGCACCACCACGGGTCTTTCAGCCATCGACGGCTTCCTTGCCGATGCCGCCATGGTGCCGGAAGGCTATGATCATCTGTTCGCCGAGAAGGTGGTGCGCCTGCCGCGCTCGCCGCTCTGCTACATGGCACCGCCGGCGATGCCGCTGGTGGCGCCGCTGCCAGCCTTGAAGAAGGGCAAGAAGAAAAAGCCCGTCGTCACCTTCGGCTGTTTCAGCCGTACTGTGCGCATGAACGATGAGGTGATCGAAGTCTGGGCGCGGATGCTGAACGAGATTCCGAATGCGCGCCTGGTGCTGAATTCCAAGCCCTTCACCGACGAGCCGACGCGCCAGCTGTTCCTGGATCGCTTCGCCGCCCATGGTGTGGCGCCGGAGCGGCTGGATCTGATCTTCACCAACCCGCAGCCGCGCACCTGGGAATATTACGGCAATATCGATATCGCGCTGGATCCGTTCCCGCATAATGCCGGCACCACCACCATCGAGGCGCTCTGGATGGGCGTGCCGGTGTTGAGTCTGGCCGGCCGGCCCTCGGTCGGCCGCTTCGGCGCCTCGATTCTCGGCGCGCTCGGCATGGATGACTGGGTGGCGCAGAATCACGACGAGTATGTCGAGATCGCCAAGAAATGGGCCAACGACTTGCCGGCCCTGGCGGAAGTGCGGCGTACATTGCGTAGCACCTTCGAGAAGTCACCGATGCGCGATGGCGTCACGCTGGCCCGCGCCATCGAGCAGGCTTACATACAATTCTGGCATGACTGGTGTGCGCGCCAGGGTGCCAAGCCTGCCGCTGAAGCCCAGCCTGCCGTTGAGGCCAAGCCGACACCGGCGCAGACAGCGGCGGCCAAGGCGCAAGCCCTGCTGGATGCGGCGATCCGTTCTTTCCAGACCGGGCAATTGCCGCAGGCCGAGCAGGCAGCGCAGGCTTTGCTGGCGATGGCGCCGAAGAATGCCGATGCGCTGCATATCCTGGGCCTGATCGCCTATCGCCGCCGCGACTGGCAGCAGGCCGCCGATCTGATCGGCGAGGCCGTGAAGCAACTGCCGGATATGGCCGAATTGCGCTGGAACCGTGCCGGTGCGCTGCGCCAGCTCGGACGCCTGCCGGAAGCCGAAGCCGAATGCCGCAAGGCCGTGGCGCTGAAGCCGGACTCGGCGGAGGCGCGCAACAACCTTGCCAACACGCTGAAGGACCTCGGCAAGCTTGATGAGTCTGAGAAGGAATTCCGCGAAGCCGTGCGGCTGCGGCCGAATTACCCGCATGGCTGGGCCAATCTCGGCAACACGCTGTTCGCCATGGGCCGCTTCGTCGAAGCCGAGGATGCCTGCCGCAAATCCGTGGCGCTGGAAGCGCGCAACCCCGATGCACATAACAATCTCGGCAATGCCCTGCTCGGCCAGGAACGGCTGGACGAGGCGGCCGATTCTTTCAGGGCCGCCCTGGCGATCAACCCGGATTATGTCCTCAGCCATTCCAACCTGCTGTTCTGCTCGAATTACCGCGCCGATCTGTCGGCGGAGGAAATCTATGCCGAATACCGGCGCTGGGATGAACGTTTCGGCAAGCCGAAGCTGCCCAGTCCGTTGCAGCATGCCAATGCGCGCGA
The DNA here is from genome assembly GCF_965278975.1 of Ferrovibrio sp. Lineage (GTDB taxonomy): Bacteria > Pseudomonadota > Alphaproteobacteria > Ferrovibrionales > Ferrovibrionaceae > Ferrovibrio. The sequence continues at coordinate 982,945 of NZ_OZ257126.1, read as the reverse complement.
GCCGGAGCGGCGCCTGAAGGTTGGCTATGTGTCGCCGGATTTCCGCAACCACGCGGTGGCGATGTTCTTCGAGCCGCTGCTGGCCTCGCGCGACAAGGCGGCCTTCGAAGTCTATCTCTATGGCGAAGTGCCGACACCCGATGCCATCACCGAGCGGCTGAAATCCCAGGCCGATCACTGGCGCGGCACGGTGGGCAAGGGCGATGACGATGTGGCGGCGATGATCCGCGCCGATGGCATCGATATCCTGGTCGATCTCGCCGGCCATACCGCCGGCAATAGGCTCGGCGTTTTCGCGCGCAAGCCGGCGCCGGTGCAGTTCAGCTATCTGATCGGCCAGGGCTACACCACCGGGCTTTCGGCGGTGGATGGCTTCTTCTCCGATGATTACATGGTGCCGCCGGGCTTCGAGCATCTGTTCTCGGAAAAGATCGTGCGGCTGGGCCGTTCGCCACTGGTCTACCGCCCGCCGGAAGCCATGCCGGAAGTGGGGCCGCTGCCGGCCCTGCGCAATGGCCATGTCACCTTCGGCAGCTTCAGTCGCACCGTGCGCCTGAACGAGAAGGTGATTGCCCTGTGGTCGCGGCTGCTGAAACGCGTGCCGGATTCACGCCTGGTGCTGAATTCCAAGCCCTTCGCCGAAGCCGCAACGCAGGATCTGTTCCAGCAGCGTTTCGATGCCCATGGCATCGCGCCGGAGCGGCTGGACCTGATCTACACCTTCCCGCAGCCCAAGACCTGGGCGCATTACAACGAAATCGACATTGCGCTGGATCCGTTCCCGCATAATGCCGGCACCACCACGATCGAGGCGCTCTGGATGGGCGTGCCGGTGTTGAGCAAGGCAGACCGGCCCTCGGTCGGCCGCTTCGGTGCCTCGATCCTCGGTGCGCTGGAAATGCAGGACTGGGTCACCGAGGATGAAGCCGCCTATATCGAGATCGGTGCCCGCTGGGCCGGCAATCTCGAAGCCCTGGCACAGCTTCGTGCCGGCCTGCGGCCGCGTTTCGAAGCCTCGCCAATGCGTGACGGACCCGGCCTGGCGAAAGCCATCGAAGCCGGCTACCGCACGCTCTGGCGCGAGTGGTGCGGGGGATGAGCGAGCCGGCAGCGGCGGTCGGTGCGCTGCTGCAGGCGTCGCTTGCGGCGGCACGGGCTGGCGATCTCGACCGCTGTTTCGCTTTCGCCAAGCAGGTACTGAAGCTCGATCCGCAGCATCGTGATGCCTTGCGGCTGGCCGGCATGGCCGCCACCGAGCGCCGCAACTGGCCGATCGCGGCCCGTTACCTGCGGCAATATGTGCGGCATTACCCGGATGATACCGAGATGCTGCGGCAGTTGCTGACCGCGCTGGTGAATGAGGGCGATGATGCGGAACTGGAGCAGGTATTCCGCGCCGTGCTAGCAATATCGCCGCCCGGGCCGCAATTGTGGCAGCGCGTCGTCAACGGCCTGCTCCTGGTCAATCGCACCGGCGTGATGCGCCGCTATGCCGAAGAGGCGCAGCAGCTCTTCCCGGATTTGCCGGATTTCGATACCGCGCTGGCGATCATCCTGGTGCGCGAAGGCCGCCTGGATGAAGCGCGGGTCGCCTTGCGCCGCATCGTCGAGAGCCATCCGCATCTCATGCTGCCGCACACCAATCTGCTGTTCTGCCTCAACTACGACCAGACGCTGACGCCGGAACAGCTGTTCGATGAATACCGACGTTTCGACGAACGCCATGGCCGGCCATATCTGCCGCAGCCATTGCAGCATGGCAACAGCCGCGATGCAGCGCGCCGGCTGAAGGTCGGCTATGTCTCGGGCGATTTCCGCCAGCATGTGGTGCCGATGTTCTTCGAGCCGGTGCTGCGCGGCCATGACCGCCGGCAGGTCGAGATTTATCTCTATGCCGAAGTGCCGGTGCCCGATGCGGTGACCGAGCGGCTGAAATCCCAGGCGGATCACTGGCGCAGTATCATCGGCAAGAGCGATGATTCCGCGGCGGCGATGATCCGCCGCGATGGCATCGATATCCTGGTCGATCTTTCCGGCCACACGGCAGGCAACCGGCTGGGTATTTTCGCCCGCAAGCCGGCGCCGGTGCAGTTCAGCTATCTGATCGGTGCGGGCTATACCACCGGCCTTTCGGCCATCGACGGCTTCTTCACCGATGACTACATGGTGCCGCCGGGCTTCGAGCATCTGTTCTCGGAGCGGTTGGTGCGGCTGGGCCGCTCGCCGCTGGCCTATATGCCGCCGGATTTCGAAACACCGCCTGGGCGGCAGCCGGTCGCGGTGCCGGATATCGGGCCGCTGCCGGCTTTGCGCAATGGCCATGTCACCTTCGGCTGTTTCAGCCGCGCGGTGCGGATCAACGATGGCGTCATCGCGCTATGGGCGCGGCTGATGCAGCAGGTGCCGGGCTCGCGGCTGGTGCTCAACAACCGTCCCTTTGCCGATGCCGCGACGCAGAAATATTTCCTTGATCGCTTTGCAGCCCATGGCATCGCGCCGGAGCGGCTCGATCTGATCTTCACCACGCCGCAGATCAAGACCTGGGCCTGCTACAACGAAATCGATATTGCGCTGGACCCTTTCCCGCATAATGCCGGCACCACCACGATCGAGGCGCTGTGGATGGGGGTGCCGGTGCTGAGCAAGACCGACCGGCCCTCCGTCGGCCGCTTCGGCGCGTCGATCCTGGGGGCGCTCGGCATGAGCGACTGGGTGGCGGATAGCGCGGAACAGTTGGTTGCCACCGGCGCCGCGAAGGCTGCGGATATTGCTGCGCTGGCTGAGTTGCGTGCCGGGCTGCGGGCGCGCTTCGAAGCCTCGCCGATGCGCGATGGAGCGGGGTTGGCCCGCGCCATCGAGGCCGGCTTCAGGCAGCTCTGGCGTGAATGGTGCGCTTCAGGCGGGGCTGATGCCTAGGCGCTCGTCGCGGCGGCGCAGCCAATGCACCAGCGGCAGCGCCAGCAGCACCATCCACAGCTTGCCGATCACCTGGCCGCCAAGGTAGTTCAGGCTGCCGAAGGCAAGATAGAGAAACACCACCGAATCCACCACCAGGCCGACCAGGCTGGAAAGCAGCACGGCGCGCACCAGGCCGCGCTGTTGCAGTGGCGTGTAGACGGCGAAATCGGCAAGTTCGGAAAGCAGGAAGGCGATCATCGAGGCGATCACCAGGGCCGGCGGCGCCACGAAAGCGGAAAGCAGGGCGCCAACCACGATGGCGCCGACGGCCCAGGCCTTGCCCAGGCGGCGCTGCAGCAGGTCGCGCAGCACCAGGGCAGCACCGATCATCAGCACGCCGCTCGGCGCGGTGATCGGTCCGTTCAGGCCCGGCGCTACCGGCACCAGGCAGGGGCCTTTGGGGATGCAGGTGGTGCCGATATTGCCGATCAGCCAATTCGCCGCCGGTACGCAGGCGATGAAAGCGACCAGGTACAGATAGCCCTCGATACGCAACCGGTTCATGTTTGTTCTCTTATAGGGGGAGGCTGTTTCAGCCGGGTATACGGCGAAGACGTCAAGGCCGCAAGCGCAGTTTCAGCCCTGCAGCCGGGCGATGGCGTGATCGAGCTGGCGTCGCAAGGCCCGGGTTTCGCCGGTTCCCAGCAGGGCGCCGATTTCGCCCTGGGCCTGATGCCACAGCGGCAGCGCGCGCTGGAAGGCGGAGCGGCCCTGGGCGGTGAGTTCGATCACCCGGCGGCGGCGGTCATCCTTGGCGGTTTCCTGCCGCAAAAACCCGCGTTTTTCCAGGGGCCGCAGGATTCGGGTCAGGGTTGTCGGATCAACTCCGACCTGCTCCGCCAATTCTCCCATGCTCAAGCTGCCATCGCGGTAGAGATAGGCCATGGGGGCGAATTGCGTGATGGCGATACCGGCGGGCTTCAAGGCTTGATCCAGCCGTTGGGTGGCCAGCCGCATCGCCTGGCGCAGGCGCATGCCGATGCAGCCGACACCATCCAGCTCCTGCCAGGCGGTAGTCCAGGCGGCATCGGTGGCAGGGTTTGCGCGGCGGGCCATGTCCTCGGGTTTATGAGGTTTCACTGCCCTTGCCAAGCGGCAGCCCATCTTGTCAAACAGCCGGCTTGATCATATATCTGCATATACATCTATTGCATATGCAGGAGAGAGAGTGATGCGCGAGGTCGTGATAACCGGCATGGGCCTGGTGACGCCGCTGGGTCAGGGCGTGGCCGGCAACTGGCGCCGCCTGCTGGCGGGGCTTTCCGGCATCCGCCGCATTGCGCGGTTTCCGGTGGATGATCTCGGCGCCCGCATCGCCGGCATGGTGCCGGGGCGGGAGGAAGATGCCGAGTTTGGGTTCGATCCTGACAGCGCGGCGCCGGCGAAAGACCGCCGCAAGATGGACAGCTTCATCCACTACGCGCTGGCCGCTGCCGCCGAGGCGATGCAGCAGGCCGGCTGGGCGCCCAAGGACGAGCGCGCGCGCGAACGCGCCGGCTGCATCGTTGCCACCGGAATCGGCGGCTTTCCGGCCATTGCCCAGGCCACCCGCATTGTGGCGCAGGATGGCCCGCGCAAGCTTTCGCCTTTCGTGATCCCGAGTTTTCTCGGCAATCTCGCCGCCGGCCATATCTCGATCCGCTGGGGCCTGGAAGGGCCGATAGGCTGCCCGGTCACGGCTTGCGCCGCCGGCGCCCAGGCGATTGGCGATGCCGCGCGCAGCATCCAGCGCGGTGAAACCGATGTGATGATCGCCGGTGGCGCCGAAGCCTGCATCGACCGCGTCAGCCTGGCCGGTTTCGGTGCGGCGCGGGCGCTGTCCACGGCGCATAACGATGCGCCCGAGCAGGCCTCGCGGCCCTTCGATGCGGCGCGCGACGGTTTCGTGATGGGCGAGGGCGCCGGCATCCTGGTGCTGGAAGCGGAAGACCATGCCCGCGCGCGCGGCGCTGAAATCCTGGCCCGCTTCGGCGGCTATGGCACCAGCGCCGACGCGCATCACATCACGGCGCCGCCGGAAGATGGCCGTGGCGCTATGCTGGCGATGCGGAAGGCACTGGCCGAGGCGAAGCTGTCGCCGGACTCAATAGGCTATATCAACGCCCATTCGACCTCGACGCCGGTGGGCGATGCGGCTGAAGTGGCAGCCGTGCGCCGTGTCTTCGGCAACGGCATCGCCGAGTTGGCCATGTCCTCCACCAAATCGGCCATCGGTCATCTGCTCGGTGCCGCCGGCGCGGTGGAGGCGATCTACTCGATCCTGGCTTTGCGCGATCAGGTGGCGCCACCGACGCTCAATCTGGAAAATGTCGATCCGGCTTGTGCCGGCCCGGACCTAGTGCCACTCACCGCCCAGCCACGGCGTTTCAGTCATGCCATGTCGAATGCCTTCGGTTTTGGCGGCGTGAACGCGGCGCTGATTTTCGGGCGGGCTTGACCTCGCCGTCACCCTCGCGCCAGCCCTTCGGGCCTGTGCGCCCACAAACGCCTTCAGCGTTCGCGCGCTTATAGAGGGTCCCATTCTACCGTCTGCAATGGGATGCCCGCTTTCGCAGGCATGACAAAAAGAGCAGTGACGCCGCCATGGCTTTAGTATTCAGCCAAGCCTAGGTCTTCGCTATACTCCCCATCATGGACCATGGGGTGGGTGCCGGCATGCGACCGCAGGTGTTTGGATTATTGCTGCTGATGCTGCTCGCTGTCTTCCCGGCTTGGGCACAGCAGGCCGATCTTTCCGGCCGCTGGTATGGCGAAGGCTATCAGGGCCGCGTCTACCTGCATTGGCTGTCCGAACGCCGCCCGGATGGCGGCTTTGCCGTCGAGTTTCGCCGCTATGAGGAATGCAAGATCGTGCATCGCTCGCTGGAGGCTGGGCGTTGGTCGCTGCAGGGGAATGTCTATACCACCAGCACCATCATGATTGATGGCCAGCGCGTCAATTACGCTGACCGTTACTTGCTGCTCGGCCTGGGCAATGACGAGATGACCTACCAGCATATTACCAACGGCACGATGTTCCGCGCCCGCAAGGTGGGTGCGGATTTCGACTGGCCGGTCTGCGATCCCTCAAAGCTGATTTCCTAGCGGGAAGTGGTCATTTGCCTTTTCCCTCGTGGTGGGAAACTGCGCTACTTTGGCCAATATGGTTTACGAAAGGGATTGGCGGTGCGTTTAAGGTTTTTCGGATGGCTGGTACTGATCCTGCTCGCCGTTCTGCCTGCCATCTTCTCGGCCCGGGCACAGCAGGCTGAACTGACCGGCCGCTGGTATGGCGAAAGCTATCAGGGCCGTGGCTATCAGCATTGGCTGGCGGAAATGCATGCCGATGGGGTTTTCAGTGTCGAATTCCGGCAATACAGCGAATGCAAGGTGACGCATCGCTCGCTGGAGGCTGGCCGCTGGCTGGTGCGGGATGGATACTTCATCACCACGATCACGATGATCGATGGCCAGCGCGTCAACACGCCGAGGCAATACCGCCTGCTGGATGTGGCCAGCGACCAGATCGTCTACCAGCATTTCCCCAGTGGCATCATCTTCCGCTCGCGCCGGGCCGCGTCGGATTTCGACTGGCCCGACTGCGATCCGGCGAAACTGCTGTCGTAGTAAAACATCGTCATGCCCGGCCTTGAGCCGGGCATCTCATGCACAAGGCTAAAGATGCGCGGATCCAGTCCGCGCATGACGATTGGGGGTGAAAAATTCACCGACCCAAAAACGGCAGCTTGAGGCCCTTTTCCTCGGCGCATTGCACGGCGATGTCGTAGCCGGCATCGGCATGGCGCATCACGCCGGTGGCCGGGTCGTTCCACAGCACGCGCTCCAGCCGCCGTGCCGCTCCCGGTGTGCCATCGGCCACGATCACCACGCCGGCATGCTGCGAATAGCCGATGCCGACGCCGCCGCCATGATGCAGCGACACCCAGGTGGCGCCCGAGGCGGTGTTGAGCAGGGCGTTCAGCAGCGGCCAGTCGGAAACCGCATCGGAGCCGTCCTTCATCGCTTCGGTCTCGCGGTTCGGGCTTGCCACCGAGCCGCTATCGAGATGATCACGGCCGATCACGATCGGGCCTTTCACTTCGCCCTTCGCTACCATCTCATTGAAGGCGAGGCCGAGGCGGTGGCGCTGGCCCAGGCCGACCCAGCAGATGCGTGCCGGCAGGCCCTGGAAGCTGATGCGCTCGCGCGCCATGTCGAGCCAGTTATGCAGGTGCGGATCGTCGGGGATCAGTTCCTTCACCTTGGCATCGGTCTTGTAGATATCCTCCGGGTCGCCCGAAAGCGCCACCCAGCGGAACGGGCCGATGCCGCGGCAGAATAGCGGCCGGATATAGGCCGGCACGAAGCCGGGGAAATCGAAGGCTTCCGCCACGCCGACTTCCTTCGCCATCTGGCGGATATTGTTGCCGTAATCGAAGGTCGGGATGCCTTGCGCCTTGAAGGCCAGCATGGCGCGCACATGGGCGGCCATGGATTGCTTTGCCGCACGGGCCACGGCTTCCGGATCGCTCTGCTTGGCTTCCTCCCATTTGGCCAGGCTCCAGCCCGCCGGCAGGTAGCCGTTCACCGGATCATGGGCGCTGGTCTGGTCGGTCACCGCATCGGGGCGGATGCCGCGCTTCAGCATCTCCGGCAGAATCTCGGCGGCATTGCCGAGCAGGCCGATGGAGATCGCCTTGCCGTCGCGCTTGGCCTCTTCCAGCATCGCCATGGCTTCGTCCAGATTGCGCGCCTGCTTGTCGAGATAGCGCGTGCGCAGCCGCATCTCGATGCGCGAGGGCTGACACTCGATGGCAAGAATACTGGCACCGGCCATGGTGGCGGCGAGCGCCTGGGCGCCGCCCATGCCGCCGAGCCCGGCGGTGAGAATCCAGCGCCCCTTGAGGTTGCCGCCGTAATGCTGGCGGCCCATTTCGACGAAGGTTTCGTAGGTGCCCTGCACGATGCCCTGGCTGCCGATATAGATCCAGGAGCCGGCGGTCATCTGGCCATACATCATCAGGCCGGCGCGATCGAGTTCGTGGAACTTCTCCCAGTTGGCCCAATGCGGCACCAGGTTGGAATTGGCGATCAGCACGCGCGGCGCATCTTCATGGGTGCGGAACACGCCGACCGGCTTGCCCGATTGCACCAGCAGGGTCTCATCCGGCTTCAGTGCTTTCAGCGCCTGCTCGATCTGATCGAAGCTCTGCCAGTTGCGTGCGGCGCGGCCGATGCCGCCATAGACCACCAGTTCCTCCGGCTTCTCGGCCACATCGGGATCCAGGTTGTTGCGCAGCATGCGGTAGGCCGCTTCGATCTGCCAGTTCTGGGTATGCAGCGCATCGCCCTGGGGCGAACGGATGACGCGGCTGTTGTCGCGGCGCGAAGGAGCAGACATGGGAGGCCTCATGCTTAAAGATTGGAACGCTTCGACGTGCCGTCGGAGCGGTAGGCGAAGCGGGTGGCGAAACGGTGGCTGTGGCCGGGATACAGCAGCGTGGCGCTGGATACCACGACGCCGCCGGACCAGGTGCGGCGGCGCAGCCGCAGGCAAGGCTCGTTGTCGGCCAGCCGCAGCAGGCGGCGGGTGCGGGCATCGGGCATGGCGGCTTCCACCACGTGCTCAACCTCGGTGAGCGGTGCCACCAGGCTGAGATGCTCATTTGGAGTCACGCGGCTGAAATCGGCATCGAGGTAATCCGGCGCCGTAGCCGGATTGACCCAGCGGTCCTCCAACTGCATCGGGATGCCATCGGCGGCATGCAGGATGATAGAGTGAAACACCTTAGCGCCGGTCCTGAGGCCGAGATCGCGCGCCACATCGGCACTGGCCTTCTCGGCGCGCAGCAGCTCAACCTTGGCGGCATGGCGCTGGCCGCGTTCGGCTATTTCATCGGCGATGTTGCGCAGTTCCACCAGATTGGCCAGCGGGCGGCTTTCGGCGACGAACGTGCCGGCGCCCTGCACGCGCAGCAGCAGGCCCTCATGGGTGAGTTCGCGCAACGCGCGGTTCACCGTCATACGGCTGACCTTCAGCGTCGCCACCAGGGCGCTTTCGGATGGCACCTGGTCGCCCGGCTTGTAGGTGCCGCTCTCGATATGGCGGACGATGAATTCCTTGACCCGGCGATAGCGCGGGGTCGGCCCAGCACTGCTCATGCCGGGCAGTATAGGGTCAATTGTATATACAAGTCCATACGGCTTTTAAGCCGCGATATAGACGGCTTTTATGGCGCCGGAGGATTACGCCGGCGGCTGCGGCCAGGCCGGCAGGGCGGGGCGCAGCTGCTCGTAGATCGCCGCCAGCCGCAGCACGCCGAGATCGTCGAAACGATGGCCGATGATCTGCAGGCCGATGGGCAGGCCGTCTTCGTCCTGGCCGCAGCAGATCGAGGCCGCCGGCTGTTCCGACATGTTGAACGGCGCGGTAAAGCAGATGTGGTGGAACGGCTTCGACACATCGTTGCCCGGGGCTGCTTCTTCCGCTGCATAAGCCGTGATCGGCGAAGTCGGCGACAGCACCAGATCATAAGGCTGGCAGGCGGCGCAGGCGGCTTCCCGCATCGCCATCACCTGGCCCAGCGCACGCATCGCCTGGGCGCCGGTGATCTTCTTGCCGTCGCGGCACCAATCGGCGATGAAATGCAGCAGCTTGCCCTGCTGCTCCGGTGTCATCAGCTCGAAATCCGCCAGGGCGCGGGCCTGGAAGAAGGTGTTGAGCCCCTGCATCATCGCTTCGGTCAGGAAAGGCTCTATCGGCACGATGGTGGCGCCGTGTTTTTCCAGCAGCCGCGCCGCCGCGATCACAGCGGCACGCACCGCCGGCTGCGGTGCACTGCCATAGCCGATATCCAGCATCAGGCCGATGCGCAGCCCCTTGGCCTCGCCATCCAGGCTGCGCGCCCAGTCGCGGTCCTCATAAGGCAGCGCCATGTAGTCGCGCGGATCGGGCTGGCTTAAGCAATTCAACAGCAGGGCGGCATCCTGCACGGTACGCGTCATCGGGCCGGTGACGCGGCCCAGATAAGGCGGGTGGATCGGCACGCGGCCCAGCGACGGCTTCAGCGCAAAGGTGCCGGTATAAGCGGCAGGCAGGCGTACCGAGCCGCCGATATCGGTGCCGAGCGCCAGCGGGCCATAGCCGGCGGCGAGTGCCGCGCCAGCGCCGGAAGAAGAACCGGCGGTGTTGCGGGCCAGATTCCAGGGATTGCGGCTGATGCCATGCAGGCTGGAAACGCCGGATGCCAGCATGCCGAAATCCGGCATCGTGGTTTTGCCCAGGATGACGCAGCCGGCTTCCCGCACCCGCGCCGCCGGCGGCGCATCGGCTGCCGCAGGCGTCATCGGCGTGGCGGCGGTGCCGATCGGCGTCGGCACGCCCTTGGTGGCGATATTCTCCTTGATGGTGATCGGCACGCCATCCAGCAGCGAGAGCGGCTTGCCATCGCGCCAGCGCTTCTCGGCTTCGCGCGCCTGCTTCATGGCGCCGGCCATATCCACCAGATACATGGCGTTGATGTGGCGTTCCCAGGATTCGATGCGATGCAGCGCCGCCTTGGTCGCTTCGACCGGCGAGAGCCTGCGCGTGCGGAAGGCGAGTGAAAGCTCGTGTGCCGTCAGGTCATGCAGCTCGGCCATCTTGTCCTCCCGGGAATGTCTACTCGTTCTTGTCTACTCGCCGGCCTCCAGCCAGTCGCGGCCAGGCAGGGCGGCGAAAAGCTGCCGCGTATACTCATGCTGCGGATCGGCGAACAAGGTGGCGGTATCCGCCAGTTCGACGATGCGCCCGCGCTGCATCACCGCGATACGGTCGCAGAGCCTTGCGGCCACGCGCAGATCATGGGTGATGAACAGGATCGCCAGCTTAAACCGATCCCGGATCGATTCCAGCAATTCCAGCACCTGGGCCTGCACGGAAACATCCAGCGCCGAAACCGCTTCGTCGGCCACCAGGATTTCCGGTTCCATCGCCAGGGCGCGGGCGATGCAGAGGCGCTGGCGCTGGCCGCCGGAAAATTGGTGCGGATAGCGGCTGAGGGCTTCCGCGTCCAGGCCGACCAGGCGCATCAGTTCGCGCGCCTTTTCCATGGCCTGGGCGCGCGGCACGCCATAATTCAGCGGGCCTTCGATGATCGAATCGCCAACTGTGCGGCGCGGATTGAGCGAACGATACGGATCCTGGAAAATCACCTGGATACGACGGCGGAACGGGCGCAGCGCGCCTTCCGAAAGCTGGGCGATATTGGCGCCGTCGAGCGTCACACTGCCGCCGCTGGGCTTGATCAGGCGGGCGATGCAGCGCGCGGCGGTGGATTTGCCGGAACCGGATTCACCGACGATGCCGAGCGTCTGGCCGCGATACAGCGCCAGTTCCACATCGTTCACCGCATGCACCACGCGGCCGGCCTTGAACAGGCCGCCATCGCTGTAGATTTTTTCCAGCTTCTCGGCGCGCAACACCGGCGCGCCGCTTAACGGTTGCGCCGCGCGCGGGGTGAGGCGCGGCACGGCATCAATCAGCAGCTTGGTGTAGTCATGCTGCGGCTGATGCAGAATCTGTTTGGTCGGGCCGGTTTCCACGATCTCGCCATGGCGCATCACCACCACGCGGTCGGCGATATCGGCCACAACGCCGAAATCATGGGTGATGAACAGCACGCCGGTGCCACGCTTGCGCTGCAATTCCTTCAGCAGCGAGAGGATCTGCGCCTGGGTCGTCACATCCAGCGCCGTGGTCGGCTCATCGGCGATCAGCAGCGCCGGCTCCAGGGCGAGCGCCATGGCGATCATCACGCGCTGGCGCTGGCCGCCGGAAAGCTGATGCGGAAATGCCTGGGCCAGCCGCTCGGGATCGGGCAGATGCACATCCTGGAACAACTGCTGCACGCGCTCCTCGATGGAAACGCCGCTTTGCTTCCAGCCATGCTGGCGCAGCATCTCGGCCACCTGTTCGCCCACCCGATGCACCGGGTTCAGCGCCGTCATCGGCTCCTGGAAGATCATCGCCATGCGGCTGCCACGCAATTCGCGCAGCCGGGTCTTGGAAGCCGCCAGCAGATTTTCGCCTTCGAGCAGGATTTCGCCGCCCACCACCGGCAGCGCGCCCAAGCCCATCACCGAGAAGGCGGTGACGGATTTGCCCGAACCGCTTTCGCCGACCAGGCAGACGATTTCGCCCGGGGGCACATCCAGGCTGATGCCCTTCACCGCATGGGCGCGGTCTCCGCCTTTCGGCAAGGCCACGGCAAGATTGCGGATGCTGAGAACGGGGCCTGATGCCTTGGGGGCCGTCATCGCACGCCTCCCAGCCGCTTCTGCAGGCGCGGATCAAGCGTATCGCGCAGGCCGTCGCCCAGGATGTTGATCGCCAGCACAGTGACGGCCAGCAGGCCACCGGGGAAGAAGATGATCCAGGGCGCGCGCTGGAATACGGCGCGGCCTTCCGAGATGATGTTGCCCCAGGTCGGCACTTCCGACGACAGGCCGGCGCCGAGGAAACTGAGGATGGCTTCGGTCAGCATGGCCGAAGCGCAGATATAGGTGCCTTGCACGATCAGCGGCGCGATGGTGTTGGGCAGCACATGCTGCACCAGGATCTTGCGCAGCGGCGTGCCAAGGCCGATGGCGGCCTCGACATAGGGTTCTTCGCGGATGCTCAGCACTACGGAGCGCACCAGACGGGCGACGCGCGGTATTTCCGGCACCATGATCGCCACGATCACGGTGATCAGCGAGGCACCCGACAGCGATACCAGGGCGATGGCGAGCAGGATGCCGGGGATCGCCATCAGGCCATCCATGGCGCGCATCACGATGCCGTCGAGCCAGCGCAGATAACCCGCCAGCAGGCCGATCACCAGGCCGACCGACAGTGCAATGGCGGCAACACAGGCGGCCACCAGCAGCGAGACGCGGGCGCCATACATGGCGCGGCTGAACACATCGCGGCCCAGGCCGTCAGTGCCCATGAAGAATTGTTCAGACGGCGCGCGCAGCCGGAAGCGCGGCGCGATGGCAGCCGGATCGGCGCTGGCCAGCAGCGGCGCGGCAATGGCGAGCAGCAGCAATACCAGCAGCAGGCCACCACCGATCAGCACCGATGGATTGCGGAAGGCGGGATGCTTGAACAGGGCGCGCATCAGTAGCGGATCCGCGGATCGAGCAGCACATAGGCGATATCGATCGCCAGGTTGATCAGCACATAGATGCCGGAGAACAGCAGGATCACGCCCTGGATGATCGGATAGTCGCGCGCGAGCACGGCTTCCACCACCAGGCGGCCGATGCCGGGGATGTTGTATACCGTCTCGGTGATCACCACGCCGCCGATCAGCAGCGCGAAGCCGATGCCGATCACCGACACGATGGGGATGGCGGCGTTGCGCAGCGCATGGCGGGTCAGCACGACGCGCTCGGGCAGGCCCTTGGCATGGGCGGTGCGGATATAATCCTCGCCCAGTACTTCCAGCATGGCGGCGCGGGTGATGCGGGCAAACAGCGCGATATAGATGAAGCTGAGCGTGATGGTGGGCAGCGCGATGCGCTCCAGGAAGGCGCCGAGGCCCTGTTTCAGCGGCGCGAAGCCCTGCACCGGGAACAGGTCGAGCTTGATCGAGAATACGAAGATCAGCACATAGCCGAGCACGAAAACCGGCACCGAGAAACCGGTGACCGAGAGTGCCATGATGCCGCGGTCGAGCCAGCCGCCATGCTTCCAGGCGGCCAGGATGCCGAGCGGCACGGCGACCAGGATGGCGAACAGCAGCGTGGTGAAGGCCAGGCTCAAGGTCGGCTCCAGGCGCTGGCTGATCATCATGGTGACCGGCTGGCGCGAAATCACCGAGTTGCCGAGGTCGCCCTGCAGCAATTGCCCGAGCCAGGTGACGAATTGCTCGGGGATGGGTTTATCGAGGCCGAGATTGGCGCGGATTGCCGCGATGGTTTCCGGCGTGGCGGAATCACCGGCCAGGATCGCCGCCGGATCGCCGGGGCTGAGACGCAGCATGAGAAAGACGAAGACCGCCACCACCCCCATGACGGGGATGGCGGCAGCCAGACGCGACAGAACCAGACGCAGCATGTTTTGCTGGGGATATTATATGCTGCTCTGCTTCAGTTCTTTTCCACGTTCCACAGCAGGAAGGCCGGGCTCTTGAGGATGCCCTTGATGTTGCTGCGGTGGGCCGAGGGTTGGAAGTATTCGCCGAGCGGGATGTAGAGCACCATTTCGTAGGCGCGCTTCTGCACCGCCACGGCCAGGGCCTTCTGCTTCGCCGGATCGGTTTCACGCGCATACTGATCGCGCAGCTTCTCGATCTCGGCATCCTCGGTCCAGCCGAAGAAGCCGCCGGTCTTGCCCAGGCCGCGCACGCCGGCATTGGCAATCGGGTTCATCATGTCGGCAGTGCCCCAGGCGGTGTGGAAGATATGCCAGCCGCCCTGATCCACCGGATCCATCTTGGCGCGGCGGCCCACCAGGGTCTGCCAGTCCATCGACTGCACATCGATATTCATGCCGATGGCGCGCAGAGCCGGCGCGGTGACCAGCGGCAGTTGCGAGATCGACTGCAGGTCGGTCGGCGCCATGATGACGATCTTCTCGCCCTTGTAGCCGCTTTCCGCCAGCAGCTTCTTCGCCTTGGCGATATCCGGCTTCTTGGTGCCGACGGCGCCTTCCTCGGAGATCAACGGCGTGGAGCAGCCGAACATGGCGCCGCAGATCTTGTACAGCGACGGATCGCCGATCTGGGCATCCAGGTAATCGCCCTGGTAGACGGCATGCAGGATGGCCTGGCGCACCTTCACGTTATCCAGCGGCGGCTGCAGCCAGTTCATGCGCATCATGTAATTCATGCCAAGCGGGCCGTAATCGGCCACCACCACGTCCTTGGCCTTCTTCACTTCCGGCAGCAGATCGTAGGAAACCTGTTCCCAGATATCGATTTCGCCCTTCACCAGGGCATTCATCGCGGTCTGCGGATCGGCGATGGAATTCCACACCACGCGGTCCACCTTGGCCAGCTTGGCGCCGCTCATGAAGGCCGGCGCTTCCTTGCGCGGCACATAATCCGGGTTCTTTTCGTACACCACCTTCACGCCAGGCTGGAATTCAGCCTTCACGAAGCGGAACGGGCCGGAGCCGATTTCCTCGGCCACGTTCTGCGTATGCGGCGTTTCCGCCATGCGCTTGGTCATGATGAAGGGCACGTTCGAGCTGGGCTTGCCGAGCGAATCGAGCACCAGGCCGTAGGGTTCCTTGAGGATCAGCTGGAAGGTCTTGTCGTCGACCTTCTTCATTTCCTTGGTATAGCTCATGAGCTTGAGGCCCATGCCATCGGCCTTGCCCCAGCGCTGCAGCGAGGCGATCACGTCATCCGTGGTCACCGGCGCGCCATCATGGAACTTGAGGCCATCGCGCAAAGTGAAGCTGTAGGTCAGCTTGTCGGCCGAGATGTCGTATTTCTCGACCATCTGCGGCTGCACTTCCATCTTGTCGTTCACGCCGAACAGCGTGTCGTAGATCATGTAGCCGTGGTTGCGGCTCATGAAGGCGGTGGTGATGATCGGGTCGGTGATGCGCAGGGAGGCATGCGGCACCATCACCAGTTCCTTCTTGGCCTGGGCCTGGGCGTCGGCAATACCGAGGCCGGTCGCCAAGGCCAGCAAGGATACCAGGGTAAGAGCCCGCGAGGGCTTCGAAGCACGAATCGGCATGGTGTTGTTCCCCATTGTTGTTTATCCCTGTTGGATCGTTTGACGACTTATGAAATTCTGACCCTATTGAAACCGTCCGGTCAAGCGGAGTCATGCGGACGGTGCCGTAAAAAGCGGCTTGCCCGATCCGGCGGCAGGTTGCCTAGGCTTTCTGCCTAAAGGGGAGACAATCGTAATGGTGCAGAATCTCAGCCGCAGCTTGCGCTATGCCAAGGATGCCGTGGTGGGCCGCAATGGCGTGGTGGCGGCGCAGAATCAGGCGGCGGCCGATATCGGCGCCCGCGTGCTCGGCGAGGGCGGCAATGCGGTGGATGCGGCGGTGGCCACGGCTTTCGCCCTCTCCGTGCTGGAGCCATGGATGAGCGGCCTGGGCGGTGGCGGTTTCATGCAGGTTTACGATGCGCGCAACAACAAGTCGCATTGCATCGATTTCGGCATGATCAGCCCGAAACGGCTGGATCCGGCGACCTATCCGCTGGCCGGCGGCACGGCGGGCGACCTGTTCGGCTGGCCGGCCGTGGTCGAGGACCGCAATATCGTCGGCTATCATTCCATCGCCCTGCCGGGCCAGCCCGATGGCATGCGGCTGGCGCTGGAACGCTTCGGTACGCGAAGCTGGGCCGAATCGCTCGCCCCGGCGATTGCCGTCGCGGAAGAAGGGCTTGAGGTCGATTGGTTCCTCAGCCTGGTGGTGGCCTCGGCAGCCAAGGATCTGGCGCGCTTCCCGGCTTCCGCCGCCTATTTCCTGCCCGATGGCCTGCCGCCGCCGGCGGAATGGGTTGGGGCGCCAGCCAAGCTGAAGAATACCGCCCTGCTGGCGACCTTGAAGCGCCTGCAATCAGCCGGTGCGCGCGATTTCTATGAAGGGGCGCTGGCGAGAAGCCTCATCGCCGACCTGCAGGCGGGTGGCAGCACCATTGCCGCCGATGATCTTGCCGCCTATCAGGCGCGCGAAGTGGCGCCGCTGCTGGTGCAGCAGGACGGCTATACCCTGGTGCTGCCGCCGGGTCTTACGGCAGGCCCCACGCTGGCCGATGCCTGGGCACGCTGCCGTCCTGGCATCGAACTGGGTGCCAGGGGGCCGGGTGCTAAAAGCTTCGTCGCCTATGCCGAGGCGCTGGATGCCGCCTATGAGCATCGCCTCGCCACCATGGGCGACACAGAGAATAACGGCGGCTGCACCACCAATTTCGCCATTGTCGACAGGCACGGCAACATGGTGACGCTGACCCAAACCCTGCTGTCGCTGTTCGGCAGCCGCGTCATGCTGCCGCAATCCGGCGTGCCGATGAATAATGGCATCATGTGGTTCGATCCGCGCCCCGGCCGGCCGAATTCCATCGGCGCGGCCAAGCGGCCATTGTCCAACATGGTGCCGAGCCAGGTGTTGAAGGATGGCAAGCCCTGGCTGGCGGTCGGCGCCTCGGGTGGCCGGCGCATCCTGCCCGCCGTGATGCAGCTGATTTCCTTCGCGGTCGATTTCGGCATGGACCTGGAAACCGCCTTCCATCAACCCCGCATCGATGCCAGCGTGGTCGGCATGCCGGCCTATAACCCGCGTCTGCCGGCGGATGTTATCGCCGCCGTGAAGGCGCGTTTCCCCAAGGCTGCGGAACGCCGCCTCGATCCCTTCCCGCTGGCCTTCGCCTGCCCCTCTGCCGTGATGTTCAACGATGACGGCAGCCAGGTGGCGATGACCGAGATCGGCCAACCCTGGGCGGGAGCCAGTGCGGGTTAGATAACGCTCGCGAAATACTTTCACCATGTCACCCTCGCGAAGGTGAGGGTCCCATTTGGAGATAAAATGGGATGCCCTGTAATCGCGCGAACGCCTATCGGCGTTCGTGGGCGCACAGACCCGAAGGGTGGCGCGGGTATGACGATACTCTTTAGCGGCTAGCTCAAGTCTGAGAACTGACGCCGGGCGAGGTCGGCGAAGACGCCGCCTTGCGCCACCAGATCATCGAAGCTGCCGCGTTCGATGATGCGGCCCTGTTGCAGCACCAGGATCATGTCGGCCTTGCGGATAGTCGAGAGGCGGTGCGCGATGAGGAACGTGGTGCGGCCGTGCATCAATTGCTCCAGCGCCTTCTGGATGCGGGCCTCCGTGGCGGTGTCCAGTGCCGAGGTGGCTTCGTCCAGGATCAGCACCGGCGGGTTCTTCAGCAGCGCACGGGCAATCGCCAGGCGCTGGCGTTCGCCGCCGGAGAGATTCACGCCGCGCTCGCCGACAATGGTGTCGTAGCCCTGCGGCTGTCGCAGGATGAAGTCATGCGCTTCGGCCAGTTCGGCGGCGCGCTGCACCTGCTCCAAGGTCGCGCCCGGCGAGCCGATGCGGATATTGTCGGCGATCGAGCGGTGGAACACGGCAGAATCCTGGAACACCACGCCGATCTGGCGGCGCAGGCTTTCCAGCGTCACGTCGCGGATATCGATGCCGTCGATGGTGATGCGGCCCTGTTGCGGATCCCACAGGCGTGACAGCAGCGCCATGGTGGTGCTTTTGCCTGAACCGGTAGCGCCGACCAGGGCCACCGAGGCACCTGCCGGCACGCTGAAACTCAGATCACTCACCGCCGGGCGGCCGCCGTCATAGCTTAAGCTGACATGCTCGAAGGCGACTTCGCCGCGCGGCTTTTCCAGTGGCCTGGCGCCGGGCTTGTCGGCAACGCCGGACTTGGCATCCAGCACGCCGAAGAATTCGATCAGGCTGTGCATCTGGAAGAACAGCCGGCTGACGAAGCCCATGGCATGTTCCAGCCGGCCGATCAGCATGGTGGCGAAGCCCATGAAGCTGACGATCTCGCCGACGCTGGCCTGGCCTTGCAGATGCAGCCAGCTACCCAGCACGAAAATCGCGATCACGGTGATGGTGGAAGCCATGCGGCTCAACACCGTCATCAGCGCCCACAGATTCAGCACCGGGAATTGCGCCGCCAGCAGCTTCTGCATCACCGCGCCCAGCTCGCGCGCTTCCAGCGCCAGGCGCACGAAGCTCTGCACCAGGGTCACGTTGCCGAGCGCGTCGCCGGCGCGTGCCGCCAGTTCGGAATGATAATCCTCGACCTGCGACTGCGCCGTCTCGGTCTTGTGCACCACGAAGGCCGAGAGCGCGGCGAAGACCACGATCAGCAGGATCAGCAGCAGGCCGAGCCGCCAGTTCATCCACAAGGCCAGCGGCAGCAAAGCCAGCACGGCGACGAGCGTGGAGAGATGCTCGCGGAAGAAGGCGAGCCAGAGGCCGAACAGATTGTCGGCACCGCCGAGCATGATCTTGAGCAGGCGGCCGGAATGGGTGGCGCCATGGAAGGCGGCGGGCAGGCTCAGCACATGCTCGAAATAGAGCGACATGGCGGCCAGCCGGCGGCGATGCGCCAGGCGGTCGGCATGCAGGGCCACGAGAATCCCGGCGGTGATGCCGACCAGGCCGGCGGCACACCACAGGCCGAGCAGGCGCAATGTCTCCGCCCAGGTGACATCGGCGGGATTCTTGTCGGATGCCGAGAGCACATCGATGATGCGGCCGAACAGCACCGGCTCGATGAAGCTGATGCCGGCCAGGCCGACATTGGCGATGGCGAGCAGCCAGCCCAGCTTCTTCTCCGGGCCGAGCAGGGCCAGCACCCGGCCATAGACGCGCATGAATTCCATGGCCCGATTATCGCCAATCGTGGCCCGCCATGCTAGAGCCTGCCCCATCATGGAACTGTCTCCAGAATTGCTCGGCGCGCTGTGGCGTGGCCTGTCGGTGGCGTTGTTTGTCGGTGCGGTGGTCTATGTCATGGACCGGGCCCCGCCTTTCATCGGCGGTATCGTCCTGGCCCTGCCGATGGTGGTGGGGCCGAGCTATTTCTTCCTCGGATTGCAGCAGGATGCCGCTTTCCTGCATCAGGCCAGCCTGATCGCGCTCGGCATGATCGGCGCCGTGCTCTGTTTCCTCACCGTGTATATCCGCCTGATCGGCCATGTCAGCGCGCCGCTCTCCCTGTTTGGCGCGCTTACCGCCTGGGTGGTGGCTGCCGTTACGGTGCGGCATCTGCCGCTGCTTTGGCCGGTGATGCTGGCTTTCACCGCTGCCGCCGGCCTGCTGGCCTGGCTGGTGAACCGCCGCGTGGTAGAGCTTGGTTTCAGCGACGGCGCGCGCCAGCCGGCACCGGCCTATGACGTGTTGCTGCGTGCCGCCAGCGCCGGCCTGCTGGTGGTGCTGGTGACCTTGCTGGCCAATCGCCTCGGCCCGCTTGGCTCAGGCCTGCTGGCTTCCTTCCCAGTGGCCTTGAGCGTGATCTGCCTGTTCCTGCTCCGGCGCTATAGCCGCCAGGCGGCACGCGCCGCACTGGCCTCGACCCAGCGCGGCCTGGTCTGCCATGTGGTGTTTTTCTTAAGCCTGCTCGGGCTGGAGGCCGGCCTGCCGGCTGTCACGCTGGGTTGGCGCTTCCTGCTGGCGAGTACAGCCTCGGCCGCCACGGCCACGGCGGTGGCTTTGCTGACGCGGCGCCGCGCTTAACTCTTTGCCATCACCGTGCGCGGCGTATCGACGCCGACGACGCGGCCGCGCAGATATTGCGGCGGCACGGTGATCTGGCCGCCGAGCTTGTCCGCCGCGCGCCAGGCCCAGAACGGATCATGCAGCAGGCCGCGCGCCATGGCGATCAGGTCGGCCTGGCCGTGATCGAGGATCGCCTGTGCCTGTTCGGCTTCGGTGATCATGCCCACGGCCATGGTGACAAGACCGGTGGCCTTGCGCACCGCATCGGCGAACGGCACCTGATAGCCCGGGCCGGTGGTGATCTTCTGCTGTGCCGAAACGCCGCCTGAAGAAACATCGACAAAATCGCAGCCGCGCGCCTTGAGTTCGCTGGCCAGGGCCACCGCATCCTCGATGCCCAGGCCGGCAACGCCGATCCAGTCGCTGCCACCGATGCGCATGCCCAGCGGCTTATGCGCGGGCCAGGCTGCGCGCACGGCATCGAATACTTCCAGCGGGAAGCGCATGCGGTTTTCGCGGCTGCCGCCATAGCGGTCGGTGCGGCGGTTGCTCACCGGCGAAAGGAACTGGTGCAGCAGATAGCCATGGGTGCCATGCAGTTCGATCAGATCGACACCGATGCGGTCGGCGCGCCGGGCGGCCTGCACGAATTCATCGCGCACCCGGACCAGGCCGGCCTCATCCAAGGCTTCCGGTGCCGGCCAGTCGGTATCATGCGGCAGGTCGCTCGGTGCCTCGGTGATCCAGGCATCGCTGCCGCTCAGCGGCTTGCCGCCCAGCCATGGTGCATTGCTGGAGCCCTTGCGCCCGGCATGGGCGAGCTGCACGCCCACCGGGGCGCCGTTCAGCGTCTTGATCGTTGCGACCACGCGGCCCAGCGCCTGTTCGTTGGCATCGCTGTAAAGCCCCAGGCAATAGGGCGAAATGCGGCCGCGGGCGGAGACATGGGTTGCTTCGGTGATGATCAGGCCGAGCCCGGCGCTGGCATAGCGGCCGAGATGCACCTGATGCCAGTCATTCGCCGAGCCATCCTTCGCGCTGTACTGGCACATCGGCGACAGCACGACGCGGTTGCGGAGCGTAACGGAGCGGAGCGCAAGCGGCTCGAACAGGGATGGCATGGCGTTCTCCAGTGAGGCTGCCCCGGATGTAGCGCCGCGCAGAGGCTTAGGCAAGCGTCGCTGGGGCTTAGGCAAGCATCGCTGGCTTTCGGGCTTGCTACCCTGTCGCCATCGGCCTAGCATAAGGAAAATTTATCGCTGAATTGGAAATCGATAAATGGTTGATCTGCGCAATCTCGAAACCTTCGTCTGGGTAGCGCATCTTGGCGGCTTCCGCGCCGCCGCCGAGAAGCTGAACACCACTCAGCCCGCCGTGTCGCAGCGCATCGCCCAGCTTGAGGATGAACTGGCGGTGAAGCTGTTTCAGCGCGAGGCACGCGGCGCCAAGCTGACGGTGAAGGGCTTCGAACTGCTGGGTTATGCCGAGCGCATGCTGGCCTTGCGTGCCGACATGCTGCAGGCCCTGCGCGAGAAGAAGGCGATGCGCGGCGTGGTGCGTCTGGGTGTTGCCGAAACCATCGTGCATACCTGGCTCTCGCGGCTGATCGAGCGCATGCATGCGGTCTATCCGGCGATCACGCTGGAAATCGAGGTGGATACCACGCCGATCCTGCGCCAGTCGCTGCTCAGCCATCAGCTCGATATCGCCTTCGTGCTCGGGCCGATGAGTGAGCCGCGCATGAAAAACGTGATGCTCAGCGCCTATCCGATGGCCTGGGTGGCCAGTCCCAGCCTGGATCTGGGGCCGGAGCCGGTGCGCGTCAGCACCTTGGGCCGTTGGCCGATCATCACCTATCCGCGCAATACGCGGCCCTATATCGCAGTGAATGAAATGCTGATTCGTGCCGATGTGCCGAATCGGCGCATCTACGGCAATGCCTCGCTTTCCACCATCGTGCGCATGACCCTGGACAATATCGGCATCAGCGCGATTCCCCCTGTGGTGATCCAGCGCGAACTGGCGGAAGGCCGCCTGCGACTGCTGCGCGCCGAGGCCGGGCTGCCGGACCTCACCTTCACCGCCACCTATCCGGTGAAGCCCGATAGCTACATGGCGGAAGCCGTGGCCGAACTGGCGCGCGAGATAGCTGCCTCAGAACCGGGCCGGCTGCCCGGCAATGCGGCAGGGCGCAAGCCAAAGCGATAAGTATTTCTTATCGAACTCCATCCCAACTCACGATTGGACATATCACCCCGCTCTGTGTTGCCATTGTGACAGTGGTGAGACTCACCGTGACGGTGAGACATGGAGGGGACCATGAACGCTGTAGTACGGCATGCGGATTTTCGTGGCGAAAGCGGCGAGGCGGCGCGGCTGCGTGTGCGCAGCGGCGATCATCGCGGCCCCACCGCCGGTCTGGCGCCGGGCTATGTGCAGGCCAACCTGGCGATCCTGCCCAAGGCACTGGCGGCCGATTTTCAGCGCTTCTGCGCGCTGAACCCGAAGCCCTGTCCCTTGCTTGCTTCCACCGAACCTGGCGATCCGCGCCTGCCGACGCTGGGCGCCGATATCGATGTGCGGACCGACCTGCCGCTCTACCGCGTCTGGCGCAATGGCGAACTGGTCGAGGAGGTGCCGGACCTCAAGGCTTTGTGGCGTGATGATCTGGTGGCTTTCCTGATCGGCTGCTCATTCTCGTTTGAAGAGGCGCTGCTGGAGGATGATATCCCCCTGCGCCATATCGCCTGCGGCACCAATGTGCCGATGTACCGCACCAATATCCAGAATCAGCCGTCGGGCGCCTTCCATGGCCCGCTGGTGGTGTCGATGCGCTCGTTCAAGCCCGCCGATGCGATCCGCGCGGTGCAGATCACCTCGCGTTTCCCCAACGTGCATGGCGCGCCGGTGCATATCGGCAAGCCGGAGCTGATCGGCATCAAGGATCTCGCCAAGCCCGATTACGGCGATGCGGTGGAAGTGAAGGATGATGAACTGCCGGTCTTCTGGGCCTGCGGCGTCACGCCCCAGGCGGTGATTGCCGCCGCCAAGCCGGATTTCTGCATCACCCATGCGCCGGGCTACATGCTGGTCACTGATTTGAAGAACAGCCGCCTGGCGATTCTCTGAATTTTGTTTTTCGCGATACCAACCACAGGAGGGGAATATGCGTTCCATGATGAAGTCACTGGCTTTGGCCGGTGTGGTGCTTGCCGGTCTGGCCGGCAATGCCGTTGCGCAGGAGATGCCGAAGACCGCGCTGAAGGTCGTCGGTGCCTGGGGCAACCTGACTCAGTATAAGAGTTTCGAGCAGCCGTTCTGGACCAAGGAAATCAACGAGAAATCCAAGGGCGCGATCACGGCTGAAATCACCCCGTTCAATGAAATGGGCCTGAAGGGCGCGGAAATTTTCCGCCTGATGCGCCTCGGCGTGATCGATTTCGGCTCCACCGTGCTTGGCTATGTCGCCGCCGACGACGCCCGCAACGAAGCCGTCGACCTCGCCGGCCTGTCGCCGGATATCGCCACCGCGCGCAAGGTCTCGGATGCCTACAAGCCGGTCTACGACAAGTTCTACCGCGAGCGTTTCGGCGTGCAGGTGCTGGGCATCTGGCCGTATTCGGCCCAGGTGCTGTTCTGCAACGGCGAGATCAAGGGCCTGGCCGACCTCAAGGGCAAGAAGGTACGCACCGGCAACCGTACGCTGGCGGAATTCGTCGAAGCCTTCGGCGGCACCGGCGTGACGCTGGCCTTCAACGAAGTGGTGCCGGCGCTGCAGAACAAGGTGGTGGATTGCGCCATCACCGGCACGCTGTCGGGCAATTCGGCCAAGTGGTACGAAGTCGCCACCCATATCTATGCCCTGCCGCTCGGCTGGAGCCATGTCATGCACGCCGTGAACGTGAAGACCTGGGACAAGCTGCCGGCGCCGGTGAAGAGCTTCCTGCAGGCGGAAATCGCCAGCCTGGAAGACCGCATCTGGAAGGCCGCCGCCGAGGAAACCGACCAGGGCTATGACTGCAATGCCGGCAAGGATAATTGCACCATGGGTACCAAGGCCAAGATGACCGTGGTGCCGGTGTCGGATGCCGACAAGGCGCTGCTCAAGAAGGTTATGGCGGAAACCGTGGTGCCGAAATGGGCCGCGCGCTGCGCTGGCGATTGCGTGCCGGCCTGGAACGACTCGATCGGCAAGATCGTCGGCATCACCGCCAAGGCCAACTAAGGCGACAAGGGGCCGGAGTAATCCGGCCCCTTTCTTCTCCCGCACTTTCTCAAAATCTGATCGGAGGGCAGGCAATGACCTTGCTCGATCGCTGGTTGGCGTTCGCCGACCGTATCTCCAGCTATGCCGTCTGGTTCGGCGGCACCCTGGTGCTGGCTTCCGCGATCCTCGTGTCGGTGGACGTGCTGCTGCGCAAGATTGCCCTGGTGTCGCTCGGTGGCGCCGATGAACTCTCGGGCTATGCCTTCGCCATCGGCACTACCTGGGCGCTCGGCTTCACCCTGCTGCGCCGCGCCAATGTCCGCGTCGATGCCCTCTATACCAAGCTGCCGGCGCCGGTCTGTGCCGTGCTTGATCTCATCGCCCTGGCCAGCCTCGGCCTGTTCATCGGGTTGCTGGCCATACAGGCCTGGGACGTGCTGGATACTTCGATCAGCTTCCAGGCCCGCGCCACCACGCCGCTGCAGACGCCGCTTTGGATTCCGCAAAGCCTGTGGGTGATCGGCCTCGGCCTGTTCCTGTTCACGCTGGTGCCGCTGTTCCTGCGCAGCCTGCTGGCTCTGCTCGGCGGCGATCTCGCCACGGTGCGCCGCCTGGCCGGCGCGCGCACCATCGAGGAAGACGCCGCCGACGAATCCGCCCATACCGCCGCCTTGCGCGCGAAGGAGTAACGCCCATGCTCGGCACCACCCTGATCCTCCTGCTGGCCCTGCTTGCCGCCGCCCTGCCGGTGGCCGGCGCGCTCGGCACCCTCGGCCTGTTGCTCGACAAGATCTATTCCAAGATGCCGCTGAGCCTGGCGCTCGGCGAGGTCGCCTGGTCGTCGTCGAAGGACTTCCTGCTGGTCTCGATCCCGATGTTCATTCTGCTCGGCGAGATCCTGCTGCGGGCCGGTGTCGCCGAGCGCATGTATGGCGCCATGGTGAAATGGCTGAGCTGGATTCCCGGCGGCCTGATGCATTCCAATATCGGGGCCTGCGCCATCTTCGCCGCTACGTCGGGTTCCTCGGTGGCCACCGCCGCCACGGTCGGCACCGTGGCTTTGCCGCTGGTGAAGAAGCACGGCTATAACGAGCGCCTGTTCCTCGGCACGCTGGCCGCCGGTGGCACGCTCGGCATCCTGATTCCGCCCTCGATCAACATGATCATCTACGCGGTGCTCACCGATACCTCGATCCCGAAGCTCTATCTCGCCGGCATCATCCCGGGCCTTGGCCTTGCCGGCCTGTTCATGGTGCTGGTGGCGGTGGCCTGTTTCTTCCGTCCGGCCTGGGGCGGCGGCAGCCTCAGCTATAGCTGGAGCGAGCGCGCCGCCAGCCTGGTCGATCTGGTGCCGCCGCTCGGCATCTTCCTGGTGGTGGTCGGCTCGATCTATGCCGGTATTGCCACGCCCACGGAAGCTGCCTCGCTCGGCGTGGTGGCGGCGCTCGGCCTGGCCGCCTGGTACCGCAAGCTGTCGTTTGCCATGATGCGGGAAGTGTTGGAAAACACCATGCGCACCACCGCCATGGTGATGCTGATCATCGTTGCGGCCTATTTCCTCAATTTCGTCATCTCGGCCATCGGCCTCACCACCATGCTCACCGACTTTATCTCCGGGCTGGGCCTGTCCAAGTTCTCCATGCTGATCGCCGTGGTGATCTTCTACCTGATCCTCGGCTGCTTCATGGAAACCCTGTCGATGATGATCACCACCATTCCGATCATCGCACCGGTGATGATCGGCCTCGGCTTCGATCCGATCTGGTTCGGCATCGTGATCATCGTGCTGATTGAGATGGCCCTGATCACTCCGCCGGTCGGCCTGAACCTGTTCGTGGTGCAGTCGCTGCGCAGCCATGGCACGCTGAATGATGTGATCATCGGTTCGGTGCCTTTCGTGCTGGTGATGATCCTGCTGATCGTCCTGCTGGCGATCTTCCCCGGCCTGGCCCTGTGGCTGCCGCAGACATTTGGTTGAGGAGTAGACGATGCTTCAGTTCACCCGTTATTGGGCCGGCCGCCAGGATCGCATCGCGGCTGAAATCACCACGCTGATCGTTGCCGGCTGGACCGGCCGCGACCAGCACGCCATCGAGCATCATATCGAGGAACTGGCCGCCATCGGCGTGCCGCGTCCCTCCGCCACGCCGCTATTCTATCGCCTCGGCGTCGGGCAACTGATCCAGACCGGCAATCTGCAGGTGCTGGGGCCGGATAGCTCGGGCGAGGTCGAGCCGGTGATCGTGGCGCTGGCCGATGGCCTCTGGGTCACGCTCGGCTCGGATCATACCGACCGCAAGGCGGAAGCCGCCGGCGTCGCATTGTCCAAGCAGATGTGCGGCAAGGTGGTGGGTGAAGAGCTTTGGCGCTTCGATGACGTGGCACCCCATTGGGACAAGCTGATCCTGCGCAGCCATGCCACCATCGATGGCCAGCGGCTGCTGTATCAGGAAGGCAGCATTGCCGCGATCCGCGATCCGCGCGATCTGATGGCGCGCTATCTCGGCTCCGATACTGCCACTCTGCCGCCCGGCAGTCTGATGTTCTGCGGCACGCTTGGCGCTATCGGTGGCGTGCGTCCCACCGCGCGCTTCGAGATGGAATTGCACGACCCGGTGCTAGGCCGCAGTCTCAAGGCTGGCTACACTGTCGAGGCATTGCCCGTTATCGCTTGAGGTTTTCCTATGCCCGTGTCCAGCCGTGATCGCCTCGAAGCCTGCCTGGCCCGCATCAACGATCCGGCTGGTGAGGGCAAGCGCGTTTTCACCAAGGTTTACGCGGCGGCGGCCCATGAAGCTGCCGCTGCCGCCGATGCCCGCATGGCACGCGGCCGGCCGCTCAGCCCGCTCGATGGTGCCATCGTCTCGATCAAGGACCTGTTCGATCAGCCCGGCGAAGTAACGCTGGCCGGCTCGAAGCTGCTGCATGATGCGGCACCCGCCCTGGCCGAAGCGCCGGCGATTGCGCGGCTGCGTGCCGCCGGTGCGGTTATCATCGGCAAGACCAACATGACCGAGTTCGCCTTTTCCGGCGTCGGCATCAATCCGCATTACGGCACGCCGGGCAATCCGGCGGATCGCACGCGGATTCCCGGCGGTTCGTCCTCCGGTGCGGCGGTGAGTGTCGCTGACGGCATGGCGGAAATCGCCATCGGCACCGATACCGGCGGCTCGACCCGGATTCCGGCAGCCCTGTGCGGCATCACCGGCTGGAAGCCGAGCCAGCAGCGCGTGCCGCGCGAGGGCGCTTTCCCGCTTTCCTTCTCGCTCGATTCCATCGGGCCGCTGGCCGGCAGCGTCGCCGAATGCGCTCTGGCCGATGCCGCCATGGCGGGCGAGCCGGTGCTGCCGCCCGATGCCGCGCCCCTGGCTGGCCTGCGCTTCGGCATCCCCACCGGGCCGCTGCTCGATAACATGATGCCCGAGGTCGCCAAGGCTTTCGATGCCGCCAAGGTGGTGCTGGAAAAGGCCGGCGCGCGGATTGTTGAATGGCCGATTGCCGATCTGCTCGGCCAGGCCGGCGTGCTGAATGCGCGCGGCGGCCTGGCGGCGCCGGAAGCCGCGCATATTCATTCAGGCTGGCTGGAGAGCAAGGCAGCCGAATTCGATCCCATGGTGCTCGGCCGCGTGCGCCGGGGCCTGGCTGTCTCCGGCGCGGATTATGTCGCCATCCAGCAGGGCCGCGCGGCTTTGATCCATGCCATGGACCAGCGGTTGGCCGATATCGATGCGCTGGTGCTGCCCACCGTGCCGCTGCTGGCGCCGAAAATCGCCGATCTGGCCAATGACGAAGCCGCCTTCACGCGCGACAACCTGCTGCTGCTGCGCAACCCCTCGGCGATGAATTTCTTCAATCTCTGCGCCATTTCGCTGCCGCTGCCGGTGGGCCAGGGCAATCTGCCCGCCGGCCTCATGCTGGCGGCGCGCAACGGCCAGGATAAGCGCCTGTTCCGCATGGCACTTTCGGTGGAAGCGGCGCTAATCTGAAGGCTGGTCTAGCCAAAGCCGGGTTTCGGCCCTATAACCCCCGGCCATGAGCCAGTCCCGCCCCGCCCAGCAACCCGCGAAAGTGGGTATCGTCAGCCTCGGTTGTCCCAAGGCGCTTGTCGATTCCGAACGCATCATCACCAAGCTGCGCTCGGAAGGCTATGCCATTTCCGGCGCCTATGATGATGCCGATGTGGTGCTGGTGAATACCTGTGGCTTCCTCGATAGCGCCAAGCAGGAAAGCCTGGAAGCCATCGGCGAGGCGATGCGCGAGAATGGCCGCGTCATCGTCACCGGCTGCATGGGCGTGGAGCAGGAGAAGATCCGTGGCCTGTTCCCCGATGTGCTCGCCGTCACCGGTCCGCAGCAATACGAGGCCGTGGTCAATGCCGTGCATGAAGCGGCGCCGCCGGCGCATGATCCGTTCCTTGATCTGGTGCCGCCGCAGGGCATCAAGCTCACCCCGCGCCATTACGCCTATCTGAAGATTTCCGAAGGCTGCAACCATTCCTGCAGCTTCTGCATCATCCCCTCGATGCGCGGCAAGCTGAAAAGCCGGGCCTCGAACGATGTGCTCTACGAAGCCGAGCGGCTGGTGAAAGCCGGGGTCAAGGAACTGCTGGTGATCTCGCAGGATACCTCGGCCTACGGCGTCGATCTCAAGCATGCCGAAAGCGTGTGGCGCGGCCAGAGCGTGAAGGCGCGCATGACAGAGCTTTGCGATGCCATGGGCTCGCTCGGCGCCTGGGTGCGGCTGCATTACGTCTATCCCTATCCGCATGTCGATGAGGTCATCCCGCTGATGGCCGAAGGCAAGCTGCTGCCCTATCTCGACATCCCGTTCCAGCATGCCGAGCCGCGCGTGCTGAAATCCATGCGCCGCCCGGGCAACCAGGTGAAGCTGCTGCAGCGGCTGAAATCCTGGCGCGAAATCTGCCCGGATATTTCCGTGCGCTCCACCTTCATTGTCGGCTTCCCGGGCGAAACCGAAGCCGATTTCGAATTCCTGCTCGACTGGATGCAGGAAGCCCAGCTCGACCGCGTCGGCTGCTTCAAATACGAGAATGTGGAAGGCGCCGCCGCCCGCGACCTGCCGGATCAGGTGCCCGATGATGTGAAGCAGGAACGCTGGGAGCGTTTCATGGCGGCGCAGCAGAAGATTTCGGCTGCCAAGCTGAAAGCCAAGATCGGCCGCGTGTTGGATGTGCTGGTGGATGACGTGAAGCGCACCACGGCACAGGGCCGCTCTTATGCCGATGCGCCGGAAATTGATGGCCTGGTGAAGATCAAGGGCGCCGCCGGCGTGAAGGTCGGCGACATGATCAAGGTGAAGATCGAAAAGGCCGATGCCTACGATCTTACGGGCGTGCGGGTCTCATAATTCGTCATGCCCTGCGTAGGCAGGGCATCCACGAGTCCCTTTTTTAAAAGTAACTCGTGGATGGTCCGCCTTCGCGGATCATGACGACCCCTATCAGCCCCGCCCCTTCACCGCGTCTTTCCAGTAATTCGCATCTTCATACACTGTCGGGTCCGGGATGCCGGCAAGGTGGAAGGCCTCGGCGCGTTCCACACAGGTGCCGCAGCGGCCGCAATGATGCGTGCCGCCCTTGTAGCAGCTCCAGGTTTCGGCAAACGGCACGCCGAGCCTGGCCGCTTCCGCCACGATGCCGGCCTTGGTGGTCTGCACGAAGGGCGCGAAGAGTTCCACCTCACCCATGCCTTCCAGCGCCTTTTCCTGCATGACGCGGAAGGCATCGACAAAGGCCGGGCGACAATCGGGATAGATGAAATGGTCGCCGCTATGCACGGCGATGCCCACCGCATCGGCCTGCATGCCGCTGGCGATGCCGAAGGCAATGGTCAGCATGATGGCGTTGCGGTTCGGCACGATGGTGGATTTCATCGTTGCTTCAGCGTAATGCCCATCAGGGATGGCATCGGCAGCACCCGCGATCAGCGAGGATGACGACAGGAACTGCGCCAGCGCGCGGATATCCACCACATCATGCCGGGCGCCGAGGCGCTGGGCGGTGCGGGCGGCGAATTCCACTTCCTTAGCATGGCGCTGGCCGTAATCAAACGTCAGGAGGCGCACCAGTTCGCGCTCTGCCGCCACCTTGTAGGCCAGCGTGACTGAATCGATGCCGCCGGAGCAGAGGATGACGGTTCTGGCGCTCATGCCGGCCCCCCCATTCATGCTGATTGGGTTTCCAGCTTGCGGCGGCGCTGTTGGTTCAGGGCGATCAGGCCGAGCAGGGCGAGGGCCGGTACATAGACCCAATGCTTGGTCGGGCGGTCGGAGGGCAGCAGCACTTCGGTGATGACATAGCCGTTTTCCAGGCCGACGCGCTTTGCCGCCGAGCCGAACTTGATGCCGGCAATCTGCATGCGGTCGCCGAGTTGCGTCACTGTGGCACCTGCAGCGTTCAGGCGCATGCGGCCATCGCCAGTGGCGGTGAGCGGCAGCGACACCGTCTTGCGCACATCGTCGCCTTCGATATTGGTGCCTTCCACGATCATCAGCAGGCGGCTGTCGGCGGGCAATTCGCCGGCGATGCGGAACAGCTCGGTGCCCGGGCGGTGGATATAGGGATCATAAAGCTGATCCCAGAAATAGCCGGGGCGGAACAGCGCGAAGCAGACCAGCAGCAGGGCGATGTTTTCCCACCAGCGGCTGCGGGTGATGAACCAGCCCATGGTGCCGGCGGAAAAGACCAGGATGGCGATGGTGGAAATGCCGATCACCAGGCAGGCTTCCAGCCAGTGATCCACATCAATCATCAGCATCTGCGGATTGAAGATGAACACGAAGGGCAGGATTGCCGTGCGCATCGAATAGACCGTGCCTTGCAGGCCGGTCTTGATCGGGTCTTCGCCGGAAATCGCCGCCGCCGCGAAGGAGGCAAGGCCGACCGGGGGCGTCACGTCGGCCATGATGCCGAAATAGAACACGAACAGATGCACCGCGATCAGCGGGATCGCCAGGCCGGATTGCGCGCCAAGTTCCACGATCACCGGCGCCATCAGGGTAGCCACCAGGATGTAGTTCGCCGTGGTGGGGATGCCCATGCCGAGGATCAGGCAGATGAAGGCGGTGAGCAGCAGCATCAGGATCAGGTTGCCGCCGGAGACGAACTCGACGAAGTCGGTCATCATCAGGCCCATCCCGGTCAGGGTCACGGTGCCGACGATGATGCCGGCGGTGGCGGTGGCGATGCCGATGCCCACCATGTTGCGGGCGCCGAGATTGAAGCCATCCACCAGGTCGGCGATGCCGGTACGGCAGGCAGCAGTGATGTCCTGGCGACGGAACAGCGCCACAAGCGGCCGCTGCGTTACCACGATGGCCATGATCGAGGCGGTGGCCCAGAAGGCGGAAAGCCCTGGCGACATTTCCTCCACCATCAGGCACCACAGCAGCACGATGATCGGCAGGATGAAATGCAGTCCGGTGCGCGCCACCGCCCAGGCTTCTGGCAGTTCAGTGATCGGCGCGTTGGGATCATCCAGTTTCAGGTCGGGATAGCGCGAGCCGTACCACAGCGTCACCAGGTAGAGGCCGAGGCTGGCGATGGTGATCAGCCATGGCGCGGCGGCGCCGAACACTGCCTGGATGCCGAGGATGCCGTAATAGATCGCGCAGATGACGGCGATGGAGCCGCTCCAGCCCAGCGCCAGCCGCAGCCAGCGTTGCGCCCGTGTATGGGCGGCTGAGCGCATCAGTGGCTTGGAGCCGATTTTCACCGCTTCCAGGTCGACAATGTAGAACAGCGCGATATACGAGATGATCGCCGGCAGCGCGGCATGCTTGACGATTTCGGAATAGGGCAGGCCGACATACTCGGTCATCAGGAAGGCGGCAGCGCCCATCACCGGCGGCATGATCTGGCCGTTCACCGACGACGCGGTCTCGATGGCGCCGGCCTTGATGCCGGAGAGCCCGGTACGCTTCATCATCGGAATGGTGAAGATGCCGCCCGAGACCACGTTCGACACCGAGGAGCCGGAGACGACGCCGTTCAGTGCCGAGGATACCACGGCGACCTTGGCCGGCCCGCCGCGCAGATGGCCGAGCAGGGCGACGGAAATCTGCATCATGTAATTGCCGCCGCCGGCCTTCTCCAGCAGCGAGCCGAACAGCACGAACAGGAATACGAAACTGGTGGAAACGCCAAGTGCGACACCGAACACGCCTTCCGTGGTCAGCCATTGATGCTGCAGGAACTTGGTCAGCGACGAGCCCTTGTGCTGGATCACTTCCGGCATGAACGGGCCAGCGAAGGTGAAGGCGATGAAGAACAAAGCCACTACCACCATGGGCGGGCCGAGCGCGCGCCGTGTCGCTTCCAGCAGCAACAGCATGCCGATGCCAGCGGTCACCAGGTCCTGGGTGATCGGCGTGCCGGGGCGGGTCGAGAGCGCCACATAATGGTGGTAGAGATAGCTGGAGGCGGCAGCGCCGAGCAGGGCGAAGATCCAGTCGCTCAGCGGCACGCGGTCGCGGGGCGAGGATTTCAGTGCCGGATAGGCGGTGAAGGCGAGGAACACCGCGAAGCCGAGATGGATCGCGCGCGCCTCGGTGTCGTTGAGGATGAATACGCCGAAGATGAAAGGCAGCGGCGAGGCATACCAGACCTGGAAGGCCGACCAGGCCACGGCAACGATGAGCAGGATGCGGCCCGCCAGGCCCGTGGCCTCGCGCGCACCGGTATCGGCTTCCGCCACCAGTTCCTGCAATTCGGCCTCACTGGCCGGCCGGCGCTTGCTGTCGTTGCTCATCACTGCCCCCGAATCATTGCAATATACGCATAGAAAACGGCCGGCCCGTTGCCGGGCCGGCCGTTCAGGCCAGACTTACATCCAGCCCTTTTCCTTGTAGTACTTGATGGCGCCCGGATGCAGCGGCGCCGAGAGGCCGTCCTTGATCATGTTCTTCGGCTCCAGCACGGCCAGCGCCGGGTGCAGCTTCTTGAACTCGTCGAAGTTGTCGAAGGTAGCCTTCACCATCTGGTAGACGGTCTCATCCGACACCTTGGCCGAGGAAACCACGGTGGCGAGCACGCCATAGGTGGTGGTCGGCTGCGGGTTGTTGTTGTACAGGCCGCCCGGGATCGTCGCCTTGGCGAAGAACGAGTTGTCGGCGACCAGCTTGTCCACCGCCGGACCGGTCAGCGAGACCAGCTTGGCGCCGCAGCTCGTGGTCGGATCCTGGATGTTGGCGGACGGATGACCGACGCCGTAGAAGAAGCCGTCGATCTTGTTGTCGCAGACCGCCGGGCCATGCTCGTCGGCCTTCAGCTCGGAAGCCAGCGCGAAGTCGGTGAGCTTCCAGCCCATGGCACCCATGAGCTGCTCAAACGAGGCGCGGGTGCCCGAGCCCGGGTTGCCGATGTTGAAGCGCTTGCCCTTGAAGTCCTCGAACTTGGTGATGCCGGCTTCCTTGCGCGCCAGCACGGTGAACGGCTCGGGATGGATCGAGTAGACCGAGCGCAGGTCGGTGAAGGCACCGGCATCCTTGAACGCGCCTTCGCCCTTCAGGCCGTAATAATGCACATCGGACTGCGCCATGCCGAAATCGAGTTCGCCGGCGCGGATGGTGTTGACGTTGTAGGCCGAGCCGCCGGTGGATTCCACCGAGCAGCGGATGCCATGGGCCTTGCGGTCCTTGTTCAGCAGGCGGCAGATCGCGCCGCCGGCGGCGTAATACACGCCGGTAACGCCGCCGGTGCCGATGGTGACGAATTTCTGCTGGGCGATGCCGGTGCCCGGCAGGGCGGCCAGCAGGGCAGCGGCCAAGGCGCCGCCGGCCAGATGCTTGATCGAGAACGCGGTCATAGTGTTGTTCCTCCTTGTTGAGATCGCGAAAGGCACGCAAAACGGTGAAGAGTCGCGAGGCCGCTTACCGTTTCTGTGATAGCGGAAAGCGCATTGCCCCCGCCATGCGTATCGGTGCCAGCCCCATACCCTGACGGTATGGGGCCGATTGCTGCTGCTTCCGTCAAGCCGCCGGGGCAGACAACATTGTAGCGATACTTTTCTCCGCCCAGTCCAGCGCCGAGCCGAATTGCCCGGCCAGCAGGCCCGGCGGGCCATGCTTGGGCCGCATCACCTGCACGGCGAAGGGCAGCGAAGGCTGCAGGCGGCGGATCGCCACCTTGGCCGGATTGCGCGCCGCCGCCGTATACTGATCGACAATGGCCGCGCCAGCGCCTTTTTCCACCAGGGCCAGGGCGACCTGATTGGTTTTCACTTCCACGATGGGATCCAGTTTCACCCCGGCCAGATTGAGCGTGGCGGAAAAGGCGGAACCCAGCGGGTCGTCGCTGCGCAGGCCGATGAAGGGCTGGCGCGTGAAGTAATTCAGCTTCACCAGATTCGGCAGGCTCTTTTCCTGTGCCGCCGGAAACGCGCCGTAGAAATGCCCCTGCGCCAGCGGCGAGAGATCCAGGCCGGGATGCGGCGGAATATCGAAGCCGATGCCGATATCCACTTCCTGGGTCAGCACGGTGCGCACCAGATCGGCATATTGCCGGGTCTCGACCTCGAAGGTCACATCCTTGTGCTTCTGGCGGAAGCGGGTGATCGCCAGCGGCACAAGTTCCAGGCAGAGCGCCGGGGCTGCCGCGATGCGCAGATGGCCGCTGGACGCGGTGCCGAGATTGCGCGCCAGCTTGCGCAGATTCTCCAGGCCGGCGAGCAGCTTCTCGCTTTCCGCCTGCAATACTAGGGCTTCCTTGGTCGGCAGCAGCCGGCCGCGTACCCGGTTGAACAGCTTGTAGCGCAACTGGTCCTCGGCGCGCAGCAGCAGCCGTGTCGCCGCCGGCTGCGAGATGTTCATCAGCCGCGCCGCCGCCGTGATTGTGCCGGTCAGCATCACGGCATGAAAGATTTCCAGATGGCGCAATTGCATCGCCGGCACCCCCAAGGTCAGCCATAACATAAAGGTATGGATGGCTGGAGTAAACGCAGTGGCTGGCGCCGCCTGCCGGGGGCATGCTGGTTCTTGCGCTCCCCGGCGTCAACGAGGGCGGCGCGAAGCAAAAAGGAAGCCTGCCATGCATGTTCTGGTGATCGGTGCCGGTGTGATCGGCATGACCACGGCCTGGGCGCTGGCCCGCGATGGTCATCAGGTGACGGTGCTGGATGGCGGGCCGGAGCCGGCCAGCGGCGCCAGCCATGCCAATGGGGCGCAGCTCAGCTATTCCTATGTCGCGCCGCTCGCCGGCCCCTCGATCTGGAAGGATCTGCCCAAGCTGCTCTGGGGCCGCGACGCGCCTGTGCGCTTCCGCGCCGGCTTCGATCTGCGGCAATACCGCTGGGGCCTGAAATTCCTCGCCGCCTGCACCGGCAAGCGGGCGCGCGGCACCACGCAGGCCTTGCTCAAGCTGGCCTTCCTCAGCCGCGAAGTGCTCGGCAATGCCAAGGACTTGCAGGAGGTCGATTTCGATCATGTGCAGGCCGGCAAGCTGGTGGTCTATTCCACAGCCGACAGCTTTGCCGCCGCCAAGGCGCAGACCGCGTTCCAGAACACCCTCGGCTGCAAGCAGGAAGTGCTCGATGCTGCCGCCTGCCTGGCGCTGGAACCGGCCTTGCAGGCCATCGCGCACCGCCTGGTCGGCGGCATCTTCACGCCCGATGACGCGGCGGCTGATCCGCGCAAGCTCTGCTTCGGCCTGCTCAAGCTGCTGGAAGGCCATAACAGCGGCGTGCAGTTCCATTTCAACACGCCGGTGATCCGGCTGCTGCGCGAGCAGGGCAGGCTGGTGGGTGCTGAAACCGCCAATGGCGTGTTCCGCGCCGATGCCTATGTGCTGGCCGGCGGCATCAGCAGCGTCGAGCTGGCGCGCGGCATCGGCCTCGATCTGCCGCTCTACCCGATCAAGGGCTACAGCCTGACCCTCGATGTCGCCAACGAAAACGCCGCGCCGCGCGTCAGCGTCACCGATTACGGCCATAAGGTGGTCTATGCCCGGCTGGGCCGGAAACTGCGCGTTGCTGGCATGGCCGATATCGTCGGCAGTGATCTCAGCCTGGAGCCGGACCGGGTGGCGCAGCTCAGCCGCCAGGCGGCGGAAACCTTCCCCGTGGCGCCCGAGGCGCCGCAGCAGCAGCCCTGGTGCGGCCTGCGCCCGGCGACGCCCAGCGGCCGGCCGATCCTGGGCGGCAGCGGCATCGACGGCCTGTGGCTGAATGTCGGCCATGGCGCGCTCGGCCTCACGCTGGCTTTCGGCTCGGCCGCCACGCTTGCCGCCGTGATCGGCGGCAAGGAGGCTCCGGTATCGCTGGCCGATTTTTCGCTGCAAGCCTGACGCCTCCTGCGGTTCCGTCAGCCCAGCGCCCGCATCCAGGCGCGGGCGGCATCGGCATTGGCCGGCTCCCGCCCGGCATAGGGCGCGCCCACGCTGATCTGGCGTACCAGGGCTGCGTTGTCCGGCGCCGATGAGCCATCGGCCAGCAGGGTGTTGTTCTCGAAGCCGACGCGGGCATGGCCGCCCAGGCCCAGTGCCGTGATGGCACAGGCGCCTTCCAGCTTGCCGAAGGCACAGACGGCGAATTCGCCCCAGGCTGGCTGCCATAGCTGCATGAAGGGCAGCAGGTCGGCGGGCTGCGATTGCTGCCCCGCCGTATAGCGGCCAAGCACGAACAGCACGAAATGCTTGTCAGTCGGCACGATGCCGCGCGCCACCAGGTCGCGGAATTTCTGCAAATCCTCTGCCGAATACAGGATGTATTGCAACAGCGTGCCGGCCTTGTGCATATGCGCCAGGAAATCCGCCGCCGCCGCTTCATGCGTGGCATCGGGCACGATCTCGCGAATCCCCAGGCTGCAGGCTTCCGGCATCAGTTCGCGCATTGCCGTGATCTGCTCCGGCGCTGAATAAATCCCGGCGGCTTCGCTGGTGCATTGGATGATGATTTTGTCGCCGAGTGCTGCGCGGATGCCGGCAATCGCCGGGCGGTAAAGCTCCGGCGCGATGGAGTGGCGCCCATTCGGCTCGCGCACATGCAGGTGGATCATGGCCGCGCCCGCTTCCAGGCAGGAAACCGCGCACTCCACCAGTTCCGGCACAGTGAGCGGCACGGCGGCGTGATCGGCTTTCAGCTTGCGCGCGCCGTTCGGGGCAACGGCAATAAGGGCTGGCAAGGTCATGCGGCAACTCCGGTCAGCGCGGCATCCACGGCATCGCCCAGGCGCTCGACAATGGCATCGATCTCGGCAGCGGTGGCGATGAAAGGCGGTGCCAGCAGCACATGGTCGCCATGCAGGCCATCGATGGTGCCGCCCATCGGATAGCACATCAGGCCGCGCGCCATCGCCTCGCGCTTCACCCGCGCGTGCAGCTTCAATGCCGGATCGAAGGTGGATTTGTCGGCGCGGTCGCGCACCAGCTCGATAGCCTGGAACAAGCCGCGGCCACGGATATCGCCGACATGATGGTGATTGCCGAAGCGCGCCTGCAGCCGCGCGGTGAGGTGCTGGCCCATCGCCACCACGTTATCCAGCAGCTTGTCGCGCTTGATCACGCGCTGCACTTCCAGCGCGGCGGCACAGGCCACGGGATGGCCCAGATAAGTGTGCCCATGCTGGAAGAAGCCGCTGCCTTGCTGGATCGCCTGAATGATCTTCTCATGGATCAGCACGGCGCCGATCGGCTGATAGCCGCCGCCCAGGCCCTTGGCGATCACTTCGATATCGGGCGCGATGCCTTCCTGCTCGCTGGCATGCAGCGTGCCGGTGCGGCCCATGCCGCACATCACTTCATCCAGGATCAGCAGCACATCGTATTTGTCGCAGATTTCGCGGATGCGCTTGAAATAGCCCGGCGCGGCCGTCACCGCGCCCAGCGTGGCGCCCACCACCGGCTCGGCGATGAAGCCGATCACATTCTCCGCGCCGAGTTCCAGGATCTTGGCTTCCAGCTCGTTGGCGGCGCGCAGGCCATAGGCTTCCAGGCTCTCGCCCTCATGGCGCTCGCGGTATTCGAAGCACGGCGCGATGTGATGTGCCTCGATCAAGAGTGGCGCGAATTGCTGCCGCCGCCAGGCATTGCCGCCGACCGCCAGCGCGCCGAGCGTGTTGCCGTGATAGCTCTGGCGCCGGGCGATGAAGTGGCGCTTGTTCGGCTGGCCCTTCTCGACCCAGTATTGCCGCGCCAGTTTCAGCGCCGTCTCGATGCCTTCCGAGCCGCCGGAGATGTAATAGACATGGCTCATGCCGGCCGGGGCATCCTCGATCAGCATGTCGGCGAGCGTTTCGGCCACCTCGGTGGTGAAAAAGCCGGTATGGGCGAAAGCCAGTTTGCCGGCCTGTTCCTGCAAGGCGCGGGTCACGTCCTTATGGCCATGCCCGAGGCAGCTCACGGCAGCGCCGCCGGAGGCGTCGATATAGCGCTTGCCGTCCTTGTCGGTGAGATAGACGCCTTCGCCGGAAACGGCGACGGGCAGGGGGAATTGCATCTGGCGATGCAGGATGCGGCTCATGGTTTCCTCGTCTTACGCGCAGCCCAGTAGGTGTCGAACGCGCCGAGCTGGGCCTCGGCGTTGCGGATGGCGGTAACTGCCTTGTCGCCGGCACGGGCGGCCAACAAAGCCAGCAGTGTTTCGCAGGCGGCGAAGGCCGGTGTCACGCCGTGGAAGAAGGAAGGGCCATCGGTTGGTACCAGCAGGGTGGCGGCGGCGTTACGCGCCAGCGGCGAGAGCGGGCTGTCGGTGATGGCGATGAGCTTCACCCGGCGGGCAGTAGCGAAATCCGCCTGTTCCACGGCGCCGCGCGTATAGGGCGCCAGGCTGATCGCCAGCAGCACATCCTGCTGCCCGGCATGGCGCAGGGGATCACGGCCGGTATCGCCGGGGCCATCCAGCAATTGGCCGTTATCCCGCAGCAGGCCGTAAACATAGGCGAAATGGTAGGCGACAGCGAAGCAGGAGCGCAGGCCGAGCACATAGACCCGCCGGGCGCTTTCGATGGCTTCGGCCGCATCGAGCAGGGCCTGAGTGCCGTTGCGTTCGGTGAGGCCACCCACCTGCTGCGAAAGATGCCGCTCCATCTGTTCCGCCAGAGGTGCGCCGCCGCCCTGGCGGGCGCGCTTCTGCAGCCCCGGCACGCGCTCGGAAAATGGTGCTGTCTTGCCGCCGGGGCGCAAAGCCTGGGCATGCACCTGGCGGAAGGCCTGGTAATCGGCAAAGCCCAACTGGCGCGCCAGGCGCAGCATGGTCACCGGCGGCACACCGGCGCGGCGGGCCTGTTCGCGCATGGAGAGCAGGGCGACATCCTGGGGATGGTCGAGCACGAAGCGCGCCGCGGCCTGCGCCTGGGGCGTGAGGCTGTCGAACTGGTCGACGATCTGCGGGCCGAGCGGGGCATGCTCCATGGCCGCGCAGCAGACCATGGTTTTTCCGATTCTGCAACATATGTTTCATTATGCCTGTGGATGAAACATATGCTCCGAAACGATGATGATTTATCGATAAAGTGTAATTATTCTTGCGCCGGGCGGGGGCATGAGTAGAATTCGGCAGCCAGCAGGAGCAGCGCGTGAAGCAAGCGGATACCGGTGCCGTCGACCTCCAGACGCCAGTCGTTTTTCAGACCCCTGTGGTCTTTCAAACGATGGGTGATACGGCTTTCAGCGTCGAATTCGCCACCAAGGTGGACCGCGCCGCCAATGCCCGCGTCATGGCCTTGCACCGCGCCGTGGCCCAGGCTGCTCTGCCCGGGGTGATCGAGGCGATCCCGTCCTTTGGCGCCCTGGTGATCCAGTATGATCCGCTCAACGCCAGCCGCGCCGAGTTGCAGGCCGCCGTCGAGGCGATGCTGCCTGCACTCAAGCCGGAAGCGGCTGCCGGCCGGCTGTGGTCGATCCCCTGCTGCTATGAAGCCGAGTTCGCGCCTGACCTGGCCGAAGTCGCCGAGCGCCGAGGCCTTACGCCCGCCGATGTGATCCAGGGCCATGCCGGGGGGCGCTATTTCATCTACATGCTCGGCTTCATGCCGGGGCTGGCCTATATGGGCGGTCTGGCGGAAGGCTTGCAGCTGCCGCGCCGCTCGGCGCCGCGCCTGAAAGTGCCGCAAGGCTCGGTGGCCATCGCCGAAGCCATGACCACGATCTACCCCTGGGAAAGTCCGGGTGGCTGGCATCTGATCGGCCGCACGCCGGTAAGGCTGTTTGAGCAGCACAGGCCGGAGCCGATATTGCTGGCTGCCGGCGATGAAGTGACTTTCCGTCCGGTGTCGCGGGCCGAGTTCGACAGGATTGCAGCGGAAGTGGCGGCCGGTCGCTTCGATCATGGCACGCTGCGGGTGGCGTCATGATCCGCGTCAAGGCGCCGGGCCTGTTCACCACCTTGCAGGATCTTGGCCGCTATGGCGCCCAGTCGCAGGGCATGCCTGTGGCCGGCGCGATGGATACGCTCGGTCTGCGCATCGCCAACGCGCTTTGCGGCAATGCGGCTGGCGTGGCGGCGCTGGAACTCAGCTATATGGGGCCGACATTGGTCGTCGAGGCCGATGCGGTGCAGTTCGGCCTCGCTGGCAACATGAGCGTGGAATTGCTGCCCGCCGATGGCGGCAATGCGAAAAAGCTCACCTCCTGGCGCAGTGTCACGCTCAAGCGCGGCGAAGCCTTGCGCATCGGTGTGCTGGGCGAAGCCTATACCTATGTTGCCGTGGCTGGTGGTTTCGATTTGCCGCCCTTGCTGGGCAGCCTTTCCACCTATACCCGCGCCGGCCTCGGTGGCTTCGAGGGCAGGCAATTGCGCGAGAATGACCTGCTGCCGCTGAAAGCCGCCGGGCTTGGCCCGGACCAGGAACTCAGCAGCGAAGCGGCTTCGCTCTATGGCGAAGGACCGGTGCGCGTCACCCTGGGCCCGCAGGCGGATCGCTTCACGGCAGCGGGTACGGCAGCGTTTCTTGCTGGCGAATATACGGTGAGCAAGGAAGCCGACCGCATGGGTCTGCGGCTTGAAGGCCCGGTGATCGAGCATCTGCGCGGCGCCGATATCGCCTCGGAAGGCATTGTCACCGGCGCCATCCAGGTGCCGGGCAACGGCCA
This sequence comes from Ferrovibrio sp., assembly GCF_965278975.1. Classification (GTDB taxonomy): domain Bacteria; phylum Pseudomonadota; class Alphaproteobacteria; order Ferrovibrionales; family Ferrovibrionaceae; genus Ferrovibrio. The sequence goes on along the minus strand of NZ_OZ257126.1, from coordinate 941,557 downwards.
GCCGATCCTGCTGCTGGCGGATCATCAGACCACCGGCGGCTATACCAAGATCGCCACCATCATCTCGGCCGATCTGCCCCGCGTCGGCCGGCTCAAGCCTGGCGCGAAATTGCGCTTCCAGGCGGTCAGCGTGGCGGAAGCCGAGAATCTGCGCCGTGCCCAGGAGGCGGCATTGAAAAGCCTGCTTGGCGGCATGCGCACGGCGCGGCCCGAGGGCGGGCTGGATCTCGATGCGCTCTACACGGCCAATCTGATCAGCGGTATGGTGGATGCCGCAACAGGAGCAGACGCATGAAAGTGAACCTCAACAGCGATCTCGGCGAAAGCTATGGCGCCTGGACCATGGGCGATGATCCGGCGATGCTCGGCGTGGTCGGCTCGGCCAATGTCGCCTGCGGCTTTCATGGCGGCGACTGGCTGGTGATGCGCAACACCGTGCTGGAGGCGAAGAAGAACAACGTCTCGATCGGCGCGCATCCGAGCTATCCCGATATCCAGGGCTTTGGCCGCCGCGCCATGAATATCACCGGCGTGGAAGCTGAGGCGCTGATGGCCTACCAGATCGGCGCCCTGCAGGGCATCGCGGCTTTGGCCGGCCATAAGGTGACGCATGTGAAGCCGCATGGCGCGATCAACAACAAGGCCTGCGTTGATCGCGCCCTGGCCGATGCCCTGGCGCGCGGCTCGGCGGGCGCGGGCCGCGACCTGATCTTCCTGGCGCCGGCGGGTTCCGCGCTGGTGGCGGCGGGCAAGGCGGCAGGCATCCCGGTGGCCGAGGAAGTGTTTGCTGATCGCAATTACGATGACGACGGCAACCTGGTGCCGCGCGGCCAGGCCAATGCCATGGTGCATGATCCTGAGGAAGCCTTGCAGAATGTGCTGCGCATGGTGCGCGAGCAGGTGATCGTTTCGGTCACCGGCAAGCGCATCCCGGCGCGTGTCGACAGCATCTGCGTGCATGGCGACAGCGATGGCGCCGTGGCGATGGCGCGACATATCCGCGCCGGCCTGGAAGCATCCCAGGTGCGGCTGGTGACACTGCCCGAGATGCTGGCCTGACCATGGCCGCGCGCAAGAAGGCGGCGGCTACCACGCCGAAACGTCCGCGCCAGCCGGATGTAACGCGGCGCAATATCCTGGATGCGGCCTTGGTCGAATTCGCCGCCCATGGTCTGGCCGGCGCCCGTGTCGATGAGATCGCGGCCCGCTCGGGTTCCAACAAGCGCATGATCTATGAGTATTTCGGCAACAAGGAGGGCCTCTGGCTCACCGTGCTGGAAGGCGCCTATGCCCGCATGCGCGAGGAGGAGCACACCATCGACGTGGCGCGCATGAAGCCGGTGGATGGCATGCGCTACCTGATGGAGTTCAATTTCCGCTTCTGCGCCCGCAATCCTGAATTCATCGCCCTGTTGAGCGCGGAAAACCTGAATAAATCCAGCTACCTGCGCGGCTCGGAAAAGATCCAGCAGCTCTATTCGCCGCTTCTGGCGGTGATCCGCGACCTGCTCGACCGTGGCCAGCGCGACGGCGTGTTCCGCAAGGGCGTCGATCCGGTGCATGTCTATCTCACCATCGCCTCGCTCGGCACCTGCTACTTTTCCAATATCCACACGCTTTCCACCATTTTCGACCGCGATCTTGGCTCAGCCGCCGAAATCAAGACCCGCACCGAGCATTGCGTCAACGTGCTGCTCGGCTATCTGCGGGCGTGAGCCGCGATCCGTTGACGCGGTGCGGTGGCGCCACAAATTCGTAACCGGTCAGTTACTTAGCCGTTGACAACCGCTCTGCGGAACGGAATGCTGTGCGCCACAACGAACGAGGTCCCGTCCGGGGCCCGATAAACGGAGGAGCGCACGATGACCACTCTTACTTTGAGGGCCGCTTTGGCTGGCCTGGTGCTTGGCACCACGGCCCTGATCGCCGTTTCGGCGCAGGCGCAGGATTGGAAGCCGACCAAGCCGATCACCGTGATCGTGCCCTGGGCCGCCGGCGGCTCCACTGACCAGGTGATCCGCGTCACCGCCTCCGAACTCGAAGCCGCCCTGGGCCAGAAAGTGGTGGTGGTGAACCAGCCGGGTGCCTCAGGCTCGATCGGTTCCAAGACCGCCTGGGAAGCGCCGAAGGATGGCTATACCTGGACCTCGGGCGCGGCCAAGGATATCGGCACCTATGCCGTTTCCGGCCTGCTCGACACCAAGATGGACGACTGGAGCTTCTACCTGACGGTGGCGAATCAGTCGGTGGTCTCGGTCAACGCCAATTCGCCCTACAAGACCCTCGCCGACCTGCTGGCGGCGATGAAGGCGAAGCCGAATTCGATCACCATTGCTACGGCGGGTGTGAATTCCTCGGGCCATTTCGGCTCGGAAGCTCTCGCCCGTGGTGCCGGCGTCACCTACAAGCATGTGTCCTATGATGGCGGCAATCCGGCGGTGATCTCCACCGTTTCCGGTGAAACCGAAGTCACCACCCAGCTCGGCGTCGAGCAGGTGGAAATGATCCGCGCCAAGCGCCTGCGCCCGTTGGCCGTGCTGGCCTCCAAGCCGCTGGAAGTCGATGGCATCCCGGCGATCGAGCCGGTGACCAAGACGCTGCCGAATTTCCGTACCGAGACCAACTATTTCGGCATTTTCGTGCCGAAGGGCGTGCCGGCTGAAGTCACCGCCACGCTGGACAAGGTGTGGAAGGAAAAGATCGCCAATTCGGCGGCGCTGAAGAAGTATTCCACCGACAAGGGCGCGCTGTTCGATCCGTCCTATGGCGATGCGGCGAAGAAGGCGGCCTTCCCGGCGATCCAGGGCGCTGCCTGGATCCTGCAGGAAGGCGGCAAGGCCAAGGTCTCGCCCGATACGCTGGGCATCCCGAAGCCGTAAGCGATCACGCGTAACGGGCCGTCCGGCTTTCAGTCGAAGCCGGGCGGCCCATTGTTTTACAGCCTACGGGGGGGGTTAAAGCCTGCGGGGCTTTCAGGAGGGCAAACCATGGCTGATGCCGCGCCGACACCGCAGGAAGAGACTGCCGCCGAGCAGCTCACGCCGCGCGCCGATTTCTGGTCCGGTCTGCTCTGGATCGCGTTTGGCCTCGCCATCGCGGTGATCTCCTGGAACATGGATCGCCTAGAGCGTTTCCAGGCCAGTATTTACACCGCACCCGGCCTGGTGCCTGGCCTGCTCGGCCTCTGCATCGCCTTGATGGGTGGCCTGCTGGTGCTGCGCGCCGCCAAGGCGGGTGGCTTGAAGCCGGTGCAGCAGCGTCAGCCACTGGTGCTGGCCGAACATTGGCGCCTGATCTTCTCGCTGCTCTGGTCCCTGGTCTATGCCCTGGTGATCGTTGCCAGTGCTTTGCCTTTCTGGCTCGTCACCGCCGTCTATGTCGCGGTTTTCGTGGTGGCGTTCCAGTACGCGGAGCGCCAGGCCAAGGGCCAGCTGCCGCGCGGCATCATGGTCGCCATCGTGCACGGGCTGATCTCCGGTGCCCTGATCCAGTATGTGTTCGAGGAATTGTTCCTCGTGCGTCTGCCGTGAGGAAGTGAGCATGTTCGACGGTCTCATCGGCTTCGCCACCGCTATCGGCCATTTCACCAGCCCGCAGACGATTCTCTACGCGCTTGGCGCTTCGTTGGTCGGCCTGATCATCGGTGCACTGCCCGGCCTCACCGCCACCATGGGCGTGGCATTGATGACCACGCTGACGCTCAAGCTGCCGCCCGATGAGGCTTTGCTGATCCTGATCTGCACTTACGTTGGCGCCATCTATGGCGGTAGCCGCAGCGCCATCCTGCTCAACATTCCCGGCACGCCGGCCTCCGCCGCTTCCTGCCTCGATGGCTATGCACTGGCCAAGCAGGGCCTGGCCGGCCGTGCCATGGGCATCGCCACCTCGGGTTCGATCCTCGGCACCTGGATCGGCATGTTCTTCCTGGCCCTGTTCACGCCGATCCTGGGCGAGATGGCGCTGAAATTCGGCGCCTATGAATTCTTCTGGCTGGCGGTGTTCGGCGTGGTGATCTCGGGCAACCTCACCGGCACCGATCCGCTGAAAGGCTGGATCGCCGGCTTCATCGGCCTGTTCATTGCCGCCATCGGCCAGGAAGGCATGTATGCCTATGACCGCTTCACCTTCGGCGTGCACGATCTTTCCGGCGGCATCTCGCTGATCCCGGCCCTGGTTGGCGTGTTCGGCTTCGCTGAAGTGCTCAGCGTGATGAAGGACAAGCCGCAGAAATTCATCATCAATGCTTATGATACGGTGATCCCGCGCATCCGCGATGTGCTGCAATACTGGCGCACCGTGATCCGGTCCGGCCTGATCGGCACCTTCATCGGCATTGTGCCGGGCGTCGGCGAAGACGTTGCCGCCTGGTCGTCCTATGCCGCCGCGCGCCGCGCCAGCAAGGAAAAGGAAAAGTTCGGCAAGGGCTCGGTGGAAGGCCTGATGGCTGCTGAAACCGGCGACAATGCCTGCGTGCCGGGCGCGGTGATTCCGGTGCTCACGCTCGCGGTGCCCGGTTCGGCGCCGGCCGCCGTGCTGCTCGCCGCCATGCTGATCCATGGCGTGCGCCCCGGGCCGCTGATCATGGTGGAGAATCCGCAATTCGTTTACGACGTGGTGGCGATGATGCTGTTCGCCTCCATCGGCATCCTGATCTATGGCCTGGTGCTGACCAAGCTGCTGGTCAAGGTGCTGCTGGTGCCGCGCCCGCTGATCATGCCGGTGATCTTCGTGCTCTGCGCCGTCGGCTCCTATGCCATCGCCTCGCGTCCGTTCGATATCCTGGTGATGCTGTGCTTCGGCGTCCTCGGCCTCATCCTGCGCGGCCTGAATTATCCGATGGCGCCGCTGGTGCTCGGCATTGTGCTGGGCGACTTGCTCGACAAGAGCCTGCGCCGCGGCCTCAACCTGTCGGATGGCGACCTGACGCCCTTCTTCAGCCGTCCGATCTCGCTGGTGATGTTCCTGCTGGTGCTGCTCACCGTGCTGATGAATATTCCGCCGGCGCGCCGCGCCATGGGCAAGGGCTTCGGCCTGCTGCTTAAACCCTTCGGCCGCAGCGCCTGAATGTTTGCCGGGTTGACGCCCAAGGCGGCTTGCGGCTATAAGTAACCAGATAGTTACTTGAGGCTGATGATGCGATTGAGCCTGTGCAACGAAGTGCTGGCGCCGCTGCCCCTGGCGGAGCAATGCCGCATGGCTGCCGAGCTTGGCTATGCCGGGCTGGAAATCGCGCCATTCACGCTGGGCGATGATCCGCTGGCGCTTTCCGGCACCGAGCGCCGCAATGTGCGCCGCATCGTCGAGGCTTCCGGTCTGGTGGTGACCGGGCTGCATTGGCTGCTGGTGGCGCCCAAGGGCCTGTCGCTTACCGATCCGAGCGAAACCGTGCGGCGGCGCACGCAATCGGCGATGCAGCAGCTTTGCGGCCTCTGCGCCGAGCTTGGCGGCCGCTATCTGGTGCATGGCTCGCCGGCGCAGCGCAAGCTGCCCGAGGACAAGCCGGCCACCGCGCGCGCCTGGGCGATGGAAGCCTTCGCCGCCGCCGCCGATGCGGCCAAGCGCAATGGCGTGGTCTATTGCCTGGAGCCGCTGTCGCGGCATGAAACCAACTTCGTCAACACCGTGGCGGAAGCCGTGGAGATCGTGCGCGAGATCGGCAATCCGAATTTCCGCACCATGGTGGATTGCAGTGCGGCGGGCCTCACCGAAGCGGTGAGCGTGCCGAGCCTGCTGCAGAAATGGCTGCCCACCGGCATGATCGCCCATGTGCAGGTGAATGATCCGAACCGCAAGGCGCCGGGCCAGGGCGAGATGGATTTCGCGCCGATCCTCAAGGCCCTGAAAGCCGGTGGCTATGAGGGCGATATCGCCGTCGAGCCGTTCATCTACCAGCCTGATGGCCCGGGTTCGGCCAAATTCGCCATCGATTATCTGCGCCGGATGATGCCGCAATGAGTGCGCCGAGCTTCCACCTGCGCGATATCCAGCTCTATGAGCGGCCAGTTACCTTGCGCCTGCCGTTCCGCTTCGGTGTTGTCACGTTGCGTGCCGCACCGCAGGCTTTCCTGCGGCTGCGCATCGAGATGCCGGATGGCAGGTCCGCCGAAGGGCAGGCCGCCGAACTGATGGTGCCGAAATGGTTCGACAAGAATCCGGCCTTGAGCAACGAGCAGAATTTCGCCCAGCTTCGCCTGTCCTTGCGCCATGCCGCCGAGGCTTATGCCGATAATGCGCAGCGCAGCGCCTTCGGCCATTCCGCCGCGCATCATCGCGCCCTGGTCGATCTTGGCAGCCGCCATGGCCTCAATCCGCTGGTGGCGAGCTACGGCCCGGCTTTGCTCGACCGCGCGGTGATCGATGCACTCTGCCGCCTGACGCAACAGCCTTTCGCCCAGGCCCTGCGCGGCAACCTGTTCGGCATCGAGGCCGCCACGCTGACGCCTGATCTCGCCGGCTTCGATATCGCGGCCTATCTTGCTGAAGTGTCGCCGGCCCGGCGCATTGCCGCGCGCCACACTGTCGGCATGCTCGATCCGCTCACTGAATCCGGCCTGCCGGCGGCCGAGCGGCTGAATGACGGCCTGCCGGAAACGCTGCAAGGCGCTATTGCCCGCTATGGCCTGCGCTGGTTCAAGCTGAAAGTCGGCGGCGATATTGCCGCCGATCTCGCCCGCCTCAAGGCCATCGCCGCCGTGCTGGATGCGGCGCCCGAACCCTACCGCGCCAGCCTGGATGGCAATGAGCAGTATGACGACGCCGATGGCATCGCCGCGCTCTGGCGTGCCATGCGGGCGGAACCCGATCTGCGCCGGCTCTGCGCCTCGATCCAGTATATCGAGCAGCCGATCAAGCGCGCCGCCGCGCTGGACAAGCCGGTGGCTTCGCTGGCAGGCGAAATCCCGCTGATCGTCGATGAATCGGATGCCGATTACGATGTGTTTCCGCGCGCCCGTGCCTTGGGCTATGGCGGCATCTCGTCCAAGACCTGCAAGGGCGTCTACCGCGCGATTCTCAACGCGGCTCGCGCTCTGCATTGGGGCGAGGGCTGCTTCATCACCGGCGAGGACCTGACCTGCCAGGCCGGCCTTGCCTTGCAGCAGGATCTGGCACTGGTCGCCGCCCTCGGCCTCTACCATGTCGAGCGCAACGGGCATCACTATGTCGATGGCTTCGGCACAGCACCCGCATCCGAGCAGGCCGCTTTCGCCACCGCCCATCCCGATCTATACGACGCTTCCTCCGGCAAGCCGCGCCTGCGCATCGCCCAGGGCGATATCGCGCTCGGCAGTCTGCTGGATGCGCCGAATTTCGCCAGCAACGCAGCGCCCGACTGGGCCAGCCTGGCCGCCATGAATTTTACCGCCTCACCAGTCCTTGAAGGGAACAACGCATGAGCAAGGAAGTCCGCCTCGGCATCATCATGAACGGCGTCACCGGCCGCATGGGCATGAACCAGCATTTGATCCGGTCGATTGTCGCGATCCGCCAGGATGGCGGCGTGGTGCTGAAGGATGGCCGCCGCGTGATGCCCGATCCGATCCTGGTCGGCCGCAACAAGGACAAGGTCGGCCGTCTGGCCAAGACCTATGGCATCGAACGCTTCACCGATGATCTCGATGCCGCACTGAAGAACAAGGACGACACGCTGTTCTTCGATGCCGCCACCACCCAGGCTCGTGCCGGCCTGCTCAAGAAAGCCATGGCGGCGGGCAAGGATGTGTATTGCGAGAAGCCGACCGCCGAGACACTGGCGGTGGCGCTGGATCTGGTGAAAGCGGCGAAGAAGGCCGGCGTGAAGCATGGCGTGGTGCAGGACAAGCTGTTCCTGCCCGGCCTGCAGAAGATCAAGATGCTGATCGACAGCGGCTTCTTCGGCGATATCCTCTCGGTGCGTGGCGAGTTCGGCTATTGGGTGTTCGAGGGTGACTGGCAGCCGGCGCAGCGCCCGAGCTGGAATTACCGCTACAAGGATGGCGGCGGCATCATCCTGGATATGCTGTGCCACTGGCGCTATGTGCTGGACAACCTGTTCGGCGAAGTCGAGAGCGTGTCCTGCCTTGGCGCCACCCATATCAAGAAGCGCTGGGATGAGAACGGCAAGGCCTACAAGGCCGATGCTGACGATGCCGCCTATGCCACCTTCCAGCTCAAGGGTGGCGTGATCGCGCAGATCAATTCCTCCTGGGTGACGCGCGTGCGCCGCGATGATCTGGTCACCTTCCATGTCGATGGCACGCTCGGTTCGGCGGTGGCAGGCCTCACCAAGTGCCGCACCCAGTCGCGCGTCAACACGCCGAAGCCGGTATGGAATCCCGATGTGCCGCAGACCATCGATTTCTTCGGCGGCTGGCAGGAAGTGCCGGACAACCAGGCGAATGTGAACGGCTTCCGCGCCCAGTGGGAAATGTTCATCCGCCACCTGATGGAAGATGCGCCGTTCAAGTGGACCCTGCTGGAAGGCGCCAAGGGCGTGCAGCTCGCCGAAGCCGGCCTGAAAAGCTGGAAGGAGCGCCGCTGGGTCGATCTGCCGGAATTGAAGGTCTGAGATGCCGACGCTTACCCTGCCGATCAGTGCCGGCACGCTGGCGCCTTATACGCTGAAAACGCCGAAAGCGTTTCCAACTGCGAAGCCGCCGTTCAGCCGCATCGCCTTCGCCGCCGCCCATGTGGTGGCCGATCCGCTGGCCGATCACGATCCCTGGCTCACGCCCGCCGTGGACTGGGAGCGCACCATCGCCTTCCGCAAGCATCTGTGGTCGCTCGGCTTCGGTGTTGCCGAAGCGATGGACACGGCGCAGCGCGGCATGGGGCTGGACTGGAAGGATGCGCTGGAACTGGTGCGCCGCTCGCTCGATGCAGCGAAAGATGTGCCGGGCGCCGTGGTCGCTTCCGGTGCCGGCACCGATCATCTGGCGCCGGGTCCGGATGTCACCATCGATACGGTGATCCGTGCCTATGAAGAGCAGATCGAAGCCATCGAGAAGCTCGGTGGCCGCATCATCCTGATGGCCAGCCGCGCGCTGGCCGCTGCCGCCCGGTCGCCGGATGATTATGCTAGGGTCTATGGCCGGATTCTCGGCGGCGTGAAGCAGCCGGTGGTGCTGCATTGGCTGGGCGAGATGTTCGATCCGGCGCTCGCCGGTTATTGGGGCAATGCCGATCACATGCGGGCCATGGATACCTGCCTCGATGTGATCAAGGCCAATGCCGCCAAGGTCGATGGCATCAAGATTTCCCTGCTCGACAAGGACAAGGAAATCACCATGCGGCGCAAGCTGCCGCAAGGCGTGCGCATGTATACCGGCGACGACTTCAATTATGCCGAACTGATTGCCGGCGATGCCCAGGGCTATTCCGATGCGCTGCTCGGCATTTTCGATGCCATCGCGCCGGCCGCCTCAGCGGCTTTGGGCGCGCTGACGCGCGGCGACGAGAAGACTTTCCACGAAATCTTCGCGCCGACCGTGCCGCTGTCGCGTCATATCTTCAAGGCGCCGACCCGCTTCTACAAGACCGGCGTGGTCTTCATGGCCTATCTCAACGGCCATCAGGATCATTTCGTCATGGTCGGCGGACAGCAGAGCACGCGCTCGGCGCTGCATCTGGCGGAATTGTTCCGCCTTGCCGATGCCGCCGGGCTGCTCAGCGATCCCGAGCGCGCCGCCGCGCGCATGAAGGCCGTTTTGGCGGCGCAAGGCATTGCCGCATGAGCAGCAAGCCGGGCCCCCTGTCGCTGAATACCATTACCGTCCGCGACCAATGGTCGCTGAAGGAGTGTATCGAGGGCTGTGCCCGCCATGGCATCACCGGCATTTCGCCCTGGCGCGACAAGCTGGCTGACTATGGCGTGCAGCAGGCGGCCAAGCATATCCGTGATACCGGCCTGACGGTGACCGGCCTGTGCCGTGGCGGCATGTTCCCGGCGGCGGATGCTGCCGGGCGCCAGGCCAATATCGCCGAGAACAAGCGCGCCATCGACGAGGCGGCGGCACTCAATGCGCAATGCCTGGTGCTGGTGGTGGGCGGCATGCCGGCAGGCTCGAAGGATATGGCCGGTGCGCAGGCCCAGGTGCGCGATGGCATCGCCGCGATACGCGAATATGCTTTGGCCGCCAAGGTGCCGCTGGCGATCGAGCCGCTGCATCCGATGTTCGCCGCCGACCGTGCCTGCATCAACACGCTCGGCCATGCGCTCGATCTCTGCGATGAACTGGGTGACGGCGTCGGCGTTGCCGTCGATGTCTACCATGTCTGGTGGGACCCGCAGTTGAGCCAGCAGATCAAGCGTGCCGGCAAGCGCATCCTGGCTTTCCATGTCTGCGACTGGCTGGTGCCGACCACCGATCTGCTGCTGGATCGCGGCATGATGGGCGATGGCGTGATCGATATTCCGGGCATCCGGGCGCAGGTCGAGGCGCAAGGCTATGCCGGCTATTGCGAGGTCGAGATCATGTCGGCCAACAACTGGTGGAAGAAGCCGGCCGACGAGGTGCTGCGCACCTGTGTCGAGCGGCACGCCACGGTCGTTTAGGTTCTGCGGGCATACACCGGCGCGAAGGATTGACCACAGCGGGTGACGGCAGCAGAATGCGCCGGCGTTAACCATAACAATCGGGCATAGAATATGACCGTCCTGCTTGATGTCGCCTCGCTTGCCCTGCCTGAGGTCAAGCTGCTCCGCCCGGCCTTTTTCATGGATGAGCGCGGCTATGTCGGCGAGGTCTTCCAGACCAGCCGCTTCGCCGCTGCCGGTGTGGATGTGGTGTTTGTCCAGGACACCCAGATCTATTCCGAGAAGCGTTTCACCCTGCGCGGCCTGCATTACCAGGCGCGTCCGGCGGCACAGGCCAAGCTGGTGCGCGTGCTGCGCGGCCGGGCCTATGTCGTGGCGCTGGATATCCGCCGCGACAGCCCCAGCTTCGGCCAGCATGTGGCGCAGGAAATCTCCGGCATGGGCGGTGAGCAGCTTTATCTTCCGGCGGGTTTCGCCGATGGCTTCCTGACGCTCGAACCGCAGACCGAACTGCTCTGCCGCGTCGATGTGTTCTATGACCGGGAAGCTGAGCGCGGCATCAACTGGCGCGATCCGGCGCTTGGCATCAAATGGCCGGTGCCGGCGGGCCAGGCGGTGCTGGCGGTGCGCGATATCGAGGAACTGATGCTCGCCGAGCAGCCAGACTTGCTCTAGAGCCTGGGCCTGCTCTGGCTGCCGCTGCTTTAGATGACGTAGCGCCCGGCATGGCGCTGCACCACGCTGGCCAGTTCGCCCTGGTCGGTCACCTGGCCATTCTCCAGCACGATGGCGCGGTCGCAGAAGCGCAGCAGCAGGCCGGCGGCGCGTTCCACCATCAGCACGGCGCCCTGGCTCGGCGGCCCCTGGCGGATATAGCCCATCAGGCGGTCGAGGAATTCTGGCCCGGCATGTTCCAGCACTTCGTCGAACAGCAGGATATTGGCTTCAAGCGCGGTGGCGATGCCGGTACCCAGCCGCAGCCGCTGGCCGGGGCCGAGCAGCTTGATCGGCGTGTCGGCGGCCTTGTCGTCAAGCTCGCCGAATTCCATCGCCATTTCGGCGCGGCGGCGACTTTCCTTGACATCATGGCCGGCCAGCAGGCCATGGCCGATGGCGGTGTTGTAGGCCGAGAGATCGGGATCGACGCCGAGGCCGACATTCAGCACCGCGAAGGCGCGGCCCTGACGTACCACGCTGCCCTTGCTGGGTTGCAGCAGGCCGGCGGCGGCGCGCAGCAAAGTGGTCTTGCCCGAAGCGTTGCCGCCCAGCAAAGCCGTGCGCGAGCCGCGCCCGAGCGACAGGTTGATATCCTGCAGCGCGTTGATGCGCAGGCCATGGCCGCTGCCGCCCAGCAGGTTGCGCTTGAGCGAGCGTTCCGGCGCATAGAAGACCGGAAACTCCACCGATACGTTTTCGAGATGCAGCGCCGCCGACATGGTCAGGTCCAATAGGGCAGGCGCCAGCGCAGGCGCTGATACAGCAGGAAGGTCAGGCTGCCGCCGACCAGCAGCGCCAGCAGGCTGAGCAGCCAGGTCAGCAACGCCACCGGCTGGCCGAGCAGGGGCTGGCGCACCAGCTCCACCAGGTGGAACAGCGGATTGATCTGCGCCAGCCAGCCGAAGCGGGCGAGGAACTCGACCGGCCAAAGCACCGGCGTCAGGAAGAAGCCGAGATGCACGGCCCAGCCGACAAGCTGCGGCATGTCGCGGAAGCGGGCGCAGAGCATGCCGATCAGCACCGCCATCCAGGTGGCATTGGCGGTGAGCAGGATGATGCCGGCCAGCAGGCTCAGCGGCGCCAGCGTCACGGTTTGCAGCAGGATGGCCTGCAGCGTCACCGCCAGCAGGATGTTCTGCGCCAGGATCAGCACTTGCCGCAGGATCAGGCGCAGCATGGTGGCGGGCAGCGGCAGCATGGTGTGGCGCAGCTGCGCCATGAACAGCCAGGTCTGCCCGGCTGCCTGATGCAGGATGCTGGCCAGCAGGCTCCAGGCGATCATGCCGGCGGCAAGATAGGGGACATAGATATTGTAATGCGGCACCAGCTGCTGCAGCACGGTGCCGAACAGCAGGCCGAGCGCGCCGATCGCCAGGGCGAGGCCGAGCGTCACCCACAGCGTGCCAAGCCCGGTGCGCCGGAACGAACTGGCGATGTCCAGCCCGGCCATGAACAGCGCGAAGCGCAGGCTGGCCAGCAGGCCGGGGACCTGGGCAGTCAGCGGCTGGGCCGAAGTGGGCAGGGTGGCGCTTTGGGTCATTCCGGGCGAGGTATAGCGGGCAATTGCCCCTGTTCCTAGTATTTGTAGCAGGAGGGGGATGGTTGCGGGGCAGAGTCTGGCCCTGTAATTCTGCCCCATGATGTCTGAACAGGGCCTTAAGTCTCCCGGTCTCGAAGCCAAGCCGGTTCTGGAACGCGGGAATGGCGGCGTTACTGCCCGTTTTGGCCCGGCTTTGCCCGGCCGGGATGGGATGGGCCGGGGCGGCGCCCGGCTGCTCGATCTCTATCAGTCCGATCCCGGCCGCGCGCTGCTGCCCGATCCCGAGCCCGGCGAACCCGGTTCGCTGGTCATGGTCACCACTTCGGGCGGCCTCACCGGCGGCGACCGCCTGGCCCTGGAACTGGCGCTGGAGCCGGGTGCCCGGGTCACCGCCATGGCCCAGGCGGCCGAGAAGCTCTACCGCTCGACGGCCTCTGATCGCCCGACCCTGCTGACCCAGGATCTGCGCGCCGGTGCCGGGGCCTGGCTGGAATGGCTGCCGCAGGAAACCATCTTGTTCGACGGCGCCCGGCTGGAGCGCCACACCCTGATCGACCTCGATCCGGCGGCGGAAGCCCTGATCGGCGACATGCTGGTCTATGGCCGCCTGGCCCATGGCGAGCGTTTCAGCCGGGGCGAATTGTTTGACCGCTGGGAGCTGCGCCGCGCCGGCCGGCTGATCTGGACCGAGCGCCAGGCCTTGGATGCCGACATTCCGGCCTTGCTGGCGGCGCCGGCCGGTTTCGATGGCGCGCTGGCCCAGGCCAGCCTGCTTTTCGTGCGGCCGGGCTTCGCCAGTGATAGCGGTGCCGCGCCAATGCTCGGCGCCTTGCGCGCAGCACTGGAAGCTCATCCCGACGTGCGCGGCGGGGCCACCAGGCTGGATGGTTTCATCCTCGCCCGGCTGCTGTCGCCGGACCCGCTGGCCCTGCGCCGCGCCTTTGCCGCCCTGTGGCGCCGCTGCCGGGCCGAGGCCGGCTGGGCCGATGCCATGCCCCGGTTGTGGCTGCGCTGACACTGCCTACCCCAACCAGCTTGGATGACTGCCGAGAACTGACTCAACTTCAGTCAGCTTTTGCCCGAATTCCATACAGCCGTATTTGTCTGTTCAAAATTTGTGCATGACTAGGTTTTATGCTTATTAAAGAAACACCTGTTCGTCCGGTGCGCAGAAAGCCCGGCCTCGTTGACTGGCGCTGGCCTGTTTCTACCTGTTGCCAGAATCCGTGTTGCACTGCGGAATCAAGACTCTAGGCATGATTGCGGACCCTGCCGACGCCACTCTGGGCATTTGGCACGGCTCTTGCCTTTGAGTCCTCCGTCGCCGGTCCCGGGGGGGCCGGCAAACCAACACGGAGAGGGATTTATGGGACGCATCCTCAACACGGCGGCAGCGCTGGGCCTGGCGGCCAGCATCAGCTTCGCCGCCACGGCGCAAGCCCAGGAGACGATCAAGGTCGGCGTGCTGCATTCGCTGAGCGGCACCATGGCGATTTCGGAGACCACCCTGAAGGACACGGTCCTGATGATGGTTGACGACGTGAACAAGAAGGGCGGTCTGCTCGGCAAGAAGCTGGAAGCCGTGGTTGTCGATCCCGCCTCCAACTGGCCGCTCTTCGCCGAAAAGGCGCGCGAACTGCTGGCCAAGGAAAAGGTCTCGGTGGTGTTCGGCTGCTGGACCTCGGTGTCGCGCAAGTCCGTGCTGCCGGTGTTCGAGGAACTGAACGGCCTGCTGTTCTATCCGGTGCAGTACGAAGGTGAAGAATCCTCCCGCAACGTGTTCTACACCGGCGCCGCGCCGAACCAGCAGGCGATCCCGGCGGTGGAATACCTGATGGGCAAGGAAGGCGGCGAAGTGAAGCGCTGGGTGCTGGCCGGCACCGACTACGTCTATCCGCGCACCACCAACAAGATCCTTGAATCCTTCCTGAAGTCGAAGGGCGTTGCCGCCGACGACATCATGATCAACTACACGCCGTTCGGCCATTCCGACTGGCAGACGATCGTGGCGGACATCAAGAAGTTCGCCTCGGCCGGCAAGAAGACCGCCGTGGTCTCCACCATCAACGGCGATGCCAACGTGCCGTTCTACAAGGAACTGGCCAACGCCGGCATCAAGGCTTCCGACATCCCGGTCGTCGCCTTCTCGGTCGGTGAAGAAGAACTCGCCGGCATCGACACCAAGAACCTGGTCGGCCATCTCGCCGCCTGGAACTACTTCCAGTCCGTGAAGGCGCCGGTGAACGACGCGTTCATCAAGCAGTGGAAGAGCTACATCAAGAGCGACAAGCGCGTCACCAACGATCCGATGGAAGCCACCTATATCGGCTTCAAGATGTGGTCGCAGGCCGTACTGCAGGCTGGCACCACGGACGTGAACGCGGTGCGCCAGGCGATGTATGGCCAGAAGGTGCAGGCACCGGGCGGCTTCGTCTCGACCATGAACACCAACCACCACCTGTCGAAGCCGGTCTATATCGGCGAAATCCGCCCCGATGGCCAGTTCAACATCGTGTGGAAGACCCGTGGCCCGGTGAAGGCCGATGCCTGGTCGAAGTTCATCCCGGAAAGCGCCAAGCTGACTGCCGACTGGACCTATCCGTGGGTCTGCGGCAACTGCGAAAAGCCGAAGTTCTAAGTCTCTCCTGACGGATCGGGCCGGCGGCGCAAGCTGCCGGCCCGTGCTCCGCCGGGCCTGTTTCAGTGCGTACCTGTCTCGTCATCAAAAAACAAAACCCAGCAAGGTGAGTGCGAATCGTGGCTCTGCGTCGCTGCCTCCTGATCCTGGCCCTGGTGCTGTCGATTTTCGCCGGGGCGGTGCCGTCTCAAGTTCAGGCCCAGGCCCTGCCCGATCTGCTCGCCGGTCTCACCGAATCCGATCCCAAGCCGGCGCTTGAACAATTGATGGCGTCGGACAGCCCGCAGGCGAAAGCCGCGCTTGCCGCGCTCGCCGCCAGCAAGCTCTACCGCCGCATAGCCGATGGCGCCGTGATCATCGGCGAACCCGATGGCAACATGATCGTGGTCACCAATGCCGCCACCGGCGACATGGAAGACATGGCGGCGCCCGCCGATCTCGAACTGATCCAGCTTTCCGATGATGCCAAGGCCGATCTCGCCGCTGCCGGCGTTGGCGGCGCCGAAGCGGAAACGCCGAAGGATTTCGCCAGCGCGGTGATCGCGCTCAATGCAGAGGACTTTGCCGCCAAGGGCAAGGCCATCGAGGTGCTGACCCAATTGGGCGATGCCCGTGCCGTGCCGGTGCTGCGCGCCATGACCGATGGCCGCCTGTTCACGCGCAAGAGCGATGGCGCCGTGGTGATCGCCGACCGCGCCGGCAACCAGCAGAGCCTGACGCTTGCCACCACGCTGGAATCCGCCGGCATGGCCACCAATGCCGAGCTTGATCCGGTGGTGGTGAACAACAATCTGCGCGGCGCGCTGCGTGAAGCCGTGGGCCGCCTCGGCCTGCTCAATCCCGATCCGGCCCAGCGCCGCCTTGCCGCCGCCGCGCTGCTTGAGAATGCCACGCCCGATGCTGTTGCCCTGCTGCGCGAGGTGATGCCGAAGGAGACCAACGCCAAGGCCAGGGAAGTCATGGCGCTGTCTCTGGCTGCCGCTGATATTGCTGATCCGGCCGCCGACAAGCAGCGCAAGCTCGCCGCCGTGGCGACGCTGTCGGGTGCCACCGATCTGCGCGTGCGCTCGCTGCTGCAGGGGCGCCTTGCCGCCGAAACCGACGTTGATGTGAAGGCGGCGCTGCAAAGCGCCTTCACCTCGGTGCAGCGCAAGCTCACCGTGATCGGCTGGTTCGCCAATATCTTCCAGGGTATCAGCCTCGGCTCCGTGCTGCTGCTGGCCGCCGTCGGCCTCGCCATCACCTTCGGCGTCATGGGCGTGATCAACATGGCCCATGGCGAAATGATCATGATCGGCGCCTATGCCACCTATGTGGTGCAGGAAATCTTCCGCGCCTATCTGCCGCCGGCCTGGTTCGGTGGCTATCTGGTGGCCGCGCTGCCGGTCGCCTTCGTGGTCGCGGGCCTGTTCGGCATCGCCATCGAGCGCGGCGTGATCCGCTTTCTCTATGGCCGGCCGCTGGAAACCATGCTTGCCACCTGGGGCATCAGCCTGATCCTGCAGCAGCTGGTCCGCTCGATCTTCGGCGCGCCGAACAAGGAAGTGTCGAATCCGAGCTGGATGACGGGTTCCTACGAGGTGATCGGCGGCTTCGATGTCACCTGGAACCGCGTCATCATCATCATTTTCTGCTTCCTGGTGCTGGGCCTGATCGCGCTGATCCTGCGCCGCACCAGCTTCGGCCTGCATATGCGCGCAGTCACGCAGAATCGCGGCATGGCCAGCGTGATGGGGATTCCCACCGCGAAGGTTGATGCGCTCACCTTCGCGCTCGGCTCCGGCATCGCCGGCATGGCCGGCGTGGCCTTGAGCCAGATCGGCAATGTGTCGCCCAATCTCGGCACCATCTACATCGTCGACAGCTTCCTCGTCGTGGTGTTCGGCGGCGTCGGCAACCTGATGGGCACGCTGGTCGGCGCCATGACGCTCGGTATCGTCAACAAGCTGCTGGAGCCGGTGGCCGGCGCGGTGCTGGGCAAGGTGGTGGTGCTGGTGGCGATCATCCTGTTCATCCAGAAGCGGCCGCGCGGCCTGTTCGCGGCCAAGGGGCGCTCGGCAGATGCGTAAGGGTTTGGTCTGATGCCTAAAGACGAATTGCTGCAACTCGCCAAGCCGCGGCCGCTGCTCGATACCAGGGGCTGGGCGATGTTCCTCGGCCTCGGCTTCATTCTCATCGTCGTGGTGCCGCTGCTCAACATGCTGCCGGCGGGCAATTCGGCGCTGCATCTGCCCGATTACCTGGTGCCGCTGCTCGGCAAATATGCCTGCTATGCCATCCTGGCTTTAAGCCTCGATCTGGTCTGGGGCTATGCCGGCATCCTGTCGCTTGGCCATGGCGCCTTCTTCGCGCTCGGCGGCTATTGCATGGGCATGTACCTGATGCGCCAGATCGGCACCCGTGGTGTCTATGGCAATGCCGAACTGCCGGATTTCATGGTGTTCCTGAACTGGAAGGAACTGCCCTGGTACTGGCAGGGTTTCGACAGTTTTCCCTTCGCCATGCTGATGGTGGTGGTGGTGCCGGGCCTGCTGGCGCTGGTGCTGGGCTGGTTCGCCTTCCGCAGCCGTGTCACCGGCGTCTATATCTCCATCGTCACCCAGGCGATGACCTTCGCCCTGCTGCTCGCCTTCTTCCGCAACGACATGGGCTTCGGCGGCAATAACGGCCTCACCGATTTCAAGGATATTCTCGGCTTCCCGATCCAGGCACCCAGCACCCGCATCGCGCTCTATATCGCGTCCGTGGTGCTGCTCGGCATCTGCTTCCTGGCCTGCCGCTATGTCACCGGCTCCAAGCTCGGCCGCGTGCTGCTGGCGGTGCGCGATGCCGAAAGCCGGGTGCGTTTCTTCGGCTATTCCGTCACCAATGCCAAGCTGGTCGCTTTCGTCATGTCGGCGGTGCTGGCCGGCATTGCCGGTGCGCTCTATGTGCCGCAGGTCGGCATCATCAATCCGGGTGAATTCTCGCCGGCCAACTCGATCGAAATCGCCATCTGGGTGGCGGTCGGCGGGCGCGGCACGCTTTATGGCGCGGCGCTCGGCGGCGTGCTGATCAATCTGGTGAAAACCTGGCTCACCGGCGCGGCGCCGGATCTCTGGCTGTTCGTGCTCGGCGCCCTGTTCATCGTCTCGACCTTGCTGTTCCCCAAGGGCGTGGTCGGCCTCGCCGGCCAGTTCAAGGCCTGGCGGGCGCAGCGTGCGGCCTATCAAGCCGCTAGTAGCAAAGCAGGAGGCGGAGAATGATGACCATGTCCGCACCCCTGCACACACCGCCGCCGCTGCCGAAAGTGGATGTCGAGCCGAAGGCCGGCCTGGGCGAAGGCGTTACCGAACGTCCGCGCGTTTCCGACAGCCAGCTTTATCTCGATGGCGTTTCGGTCGCCTTCGATGGCTTCAAGGCGATCAACAATCTGTCGCTGATCGTGGCACCGGGCGAATTGCGCACGGTGATCGGCCCGAACGGCGCCGGCAAGACCACGATGATGGATATCATCACCGGCAAGACCAAGCCCGATGCCGGCGAGGTGCTGTTTGCCGGCCGCGTCGACCTGACCAAGCTGGACGAAACCGCGATTGCCAATCTCGGCATCGGCCGCAAATTCCAGAAGCCGACCGTGTTCGAGCATCTCACCGTGTTCGAGAATTTCGAGCTGGCGCTGAAGGCGCCGCGCGGCGCGCTGCGCAGCATGGTGTCGCGGCTTGATTCAGAAGCCGTCGACCGCATCGCCTGGGCGCTCAATACCGTCGGTTTGATGGGCCGCGTTACCGATCTCGGCGGCGACTTGAGCCACGGCCAGAAGCAATGGCTCGAAATCGGTATGCTGCTGGTGCAGGACACGCAGTTGATCCTGCTGGACGAGCCGGTGGCCGGCATGACTGACTCAGAGACCAAGCAGACCGCCGAACTGATCCTGCAACTGGTTGGTCAGCGCACCCTGATCGTGGTTGAGCATGACATGGAATTCGTGCGCGATCTCGGCGCCCGCGTCACCGTGCTGCATGAGGGCAGCGTGCTGGCCGAGGGCAGCCTGGATATGGTGCAGAACGACCAGCGGGTCATTGAAGTCTATTTGGGGCGCTGAGAACGATGTTGCAGGCCGAAGGACTGAACCTCTATTACGGCGCCTCCCACGCCTTGCGCGATGTGTCGATCACGGCAGAGCCGGGTAAGATCACCTGCGTGCTGGGCCGCAATGGCGTCGGCAAGACCTCGCTGATGCGCGCCCTGGTCGGACGCCAGCCGGTGAAATCCGGCTCCATCCTGTGGGAAGGCGAGGATATCACCAAGCTGAAGCCGCATGAGCGGGCGCGGCGCGGCATCGCCATGGTGCCGCAGGGCCGCGAAATCTTCCCGCGCCTGACGGTGCAGGAGAATCTGGAAACCGGGATGGCGCCGCTGCCGCGCGGCCAGCGCAAGATCGATGACGAGATCTACGCCCTGTTTCCCATCCTTCACGATATGCGAAATCGCCGGGGGGGCGATCTTTCGGGGGGCCAGCAGCAGCAGCTCGCGATCGGGCGGGCCTTGGTCACGCGGCCGCGGCTGCTGCTGCTGGACGAACCCACCGAAGGCATCCAGCCCTCGATCATCAAGGATATCGGCCGGGTGATCCAGGAATTGGCTTCGCGCGGCACCATGGCCATCGTGCTGGTGGAGCAGTATTTCGACTTCGCCCGGGCGCTGGCCGACCGCTTCCTGCTGCTGCAACGCGGCGAGGTGATGGTTTCGGGCGGCCCCGAGGCTATGGATGGCGACGACGTTCGCGGCTATCTTACCGTCTAGACATTAGCTTATTCGGCAGGGAGGCCGGGCGGCATGAACCTCACGCCCCGCGAAAAGGACAAGCTGCTGGTGGCAATGGCCGCCATCGTGGCGCGGCGCCGGCTGGAGCGCGGCATCAAGCTCAACCACCCGGAAACCGTGGCCCTGATCACTGATTATGTGGTTGAAGGCGCCCGCGATGGCCGCAGCGTCGCCGAACTGATGCGCGATGGCGCCAAGGTGCTGACCCGCGAGCAGGTGATGCCCGGCATCCCGGAGATGATCCACGATATCCAGGTGGAGGCCACCTTCCCGGATGGCACCAAGCTGGTCACCGTGCACCAGCCGATCCGCTGATGGCAATGGCGGTGGCGCTTTCCCCTTCCTTTGTCACCCCGGGCCTGACCCGGGGTCCCATTTCGTCGTGGACAGGTAATGGGACCCTCGCCTGCGCGAGGGTGACGGCAGCGCATGGAGATGCAGCATGATCCCAGGCGAAGTGATCCCCCAGGCCGGCGAGATCGAGCTGAATGTCGGCCGCCCCACGGTCACCATCGATGTCGCCAATAGCGGCGACCGCCCGATCCAGGTCGGCAGCCACTACCATTTCTTCGAGACCAATCTGGCGCTGAAATTCGACCGCGAGAAAGCCTATGGCTGCCGCCTCGATATTCCCGCCGGCACGGCGGTGCGCTTCGAGCCGGGCCAGACCCGTTCCGTGCAACTGGTGGCCTTTGCCGGCGCCCGCGTCGTCTACGGTTTCCGTGGCGATGTGCAGGGCAGCCTGAAGTAATCCGGGGAGAGAGACCATGGCAAACCGCATCTCCCGCGCCGCCTATGCCGGCATGTATGGCCCCACGGTGGGCGACAAGGTGCGCCTTGCCGATACCGAATTGTTCATCGAGGTGGAAAAGGATTTCACCGCCCAGCCGCCGGTCGCCGGCGATCAGAAGCGCACGGACGGCTATTCGGCCAATGTGCCGCTGTATGGCGAGGAAGTGAAATTCGGCGGCGGCAAGGTGATCCGCGACGGCATGGGCCAGAGCCAGCGCGCCCAGGCCGAGGGTGCCGTCGATACCGTGATCACCAACGCGCTGATCCTGGATCACTGGGGCATCGTGAAGGCCGATATCGGCTTGAAGAATGGCCGCATCGTCGGCATCGGCAAAGCCGGCAACCCGGATATCCAGCCGGGTGTGGACATCATCATCGGCCCCGGCACAGAAGCCATTGCCGGCGAGGGCAAGATCATCACCGCCGGCGGCATCGACGCGCATATCCATTTCATCTGCCCGCAGCAGATCGAGGAGGCGCTGTTCTCCGGCGTTACCACCATGATGGGCGGCGGTACCGGCCCGGCGGCGGGCACCTCGGCCACCACCTGCACGCCCGGCCCGTGGCATCTGATGCGCATGCTGCAGGCAGCCGAAGCCTTCCCGATGAATCTCGGTTTCTTCGGCAAGGGCAATGCTTCGCTGCCCCGTGCGCTGGAAGAACAGATTCTCGCCGGTGCCTGCGGCATGAAGCTGCATGAAGACTGGGGCACCACGCCCGCCGCCATCGACAATTGCCTGAACGTCGCCGAGAAGTATGACCTGCAGGTGGCGATCCACAGCGACACGCTGAATGAATCCGGCTTCGTCGAGGATACCATCGCCGCCTTCAAGGGCCGCACCATCCATGCCTTCCACACCGAAGGCGCCGGCGGCGGCCATGCCCCGGATATCATCCGCGTCGCCGGCATGCCGAATGTGCTGCCGAGTTCGACCAACCCGACCATGCCCTACACGGTGAATACCGTGGATGAGCATCTCGACATGCTGATGGTCTGCCATCATCTCGATTCCCGCATCCCGGAAGACGTCGCTTTCGCCGATAGCCGCATCCGGCGCGAGACCATCGCGGCGGAAGACATCCTGCATGATCTTGGCGCCTTCTCGATGATGTCGTCCGACAGCCAGGCGATGGGCCGCGTCGGTGAAGTGGTGATCCGCACCTGGCAATGCGCCGACAAGATGAAGCGCCAGCGTGGCCGGCTGCCGGAAGAAACTGGCGACAACGACAATTTCCGCGCCAAGCGCTATATCGCGAAATACACCATCAATGTCGCGCTGGCCCAGGGCATCGCGGCCCATGTCGGCTCCATCGCCGTCGGCAAGCTCGCCGATCTGGTGATCTGGTCGCCGGCCTTCTTCGGCGTGAAGCCCGACATGGTGCTGAAATCCGGCTCCATCGCGGCGGCGCCGATGGGCGATCCCAATGCCTCGATCCCGACGCCGCAGCCGGTGCATTACCGCCCGATGTTCGCCAGCTTCGGCCGCAACCTGATCAATTCCAGCGTGCTGTTCGTTTCCCAGGCCAGCCTGGATGCCGGCATTGCCAAGGATTTCGGCCTGTCGCGCCCGCTGCTCGGCGTCAAGGACACCCGCAGCGTGAAGAAGCAGGATATGGTGCTGAACAATTACCAGCCCCATATCGAGGTCGATACCGAGACCTACGAAGTGCGCGCCGATGGCCAGCTGCTCACCTGCGAGCCGGCCAAGGAACTGGCCATGGCGCAGCGTTATTTCCTGTTTTGATTTTTTTGCCGTCACCCTCGCGCAGGCGAGGGTCCCATTTGAAATGGGATACCGGCTTTCGCCGGTATGACGCGGGAGGAGTAACAGCCCAATGGATCGAGCCACCGAAATCGCCGCTGCCGGTGCCTGGCCGCTGAGTGAGCGCCGCGACAGCGTGACGCTGCCGCATCATGACCGCTTCCGCCGCCGCATCCGTCTGGCCGGCGACAATGGCCTGGATTTCCTGCTCGATCTGCCGGAAGCCCGCGTGCTGCATCACGGCGAGGGCCTGAAACTTTCGGGTGGCGGTTATGTCGAGGTGATCGCGGCGCGCGAGCCGCTGATCGAGATCACCGCCGGGCCACATGTCTCCATCGCCCGGCTGGCCTGGCATCTCGGCAACCGCCATCTGCCCGCCGAAATACAGGCCGACCGCATCCTGATCCGCGACGATCATGTCATCGTCGATATGCTGAAGGGCCTGGGCGCCGCCGTGCGCGCCGTGGAAGCGCCGTTCGAGCCGGAAGGCGGCGCCTATGGCCAGCATAACCATGATCCGAAACATCCCTTCGGCCATGGCTCGAAATACCACCAGCATGGCGATGGCACCTGGCACGCGCATGATTGAGACTCTGGCATGATTGATGCGGAAGGGTCACCGCTCGACGGCGCGGCGCTGTATCGCCTGCTGGCCTGGCTCAGCCCCAGTTATCCGATTGGCGCTTTCAGCTACAGCCATGGCCTGGAATATGCCATCGAGGCCGACCTGGTGCGGGATCGCGCCACGCTGACGCCCTGGCTTGCCCATGTGCTGCGCCATGGTGCGGCCTGGATCGATGCCGTGCTGCTGCGCGAGGCCCATGCGCGAGCCGATGATGCCGACAGGCTGGATGAACTCGCCGATCTTGCCGCCGCCTGGCGCGGCACGGCGGAAACCGCCCTGGAAAGCGCGCAGCAGGGCGGCTCGTTTCTCACCATCACCCGCGCCGCCTGGCCGCATCCGGCGCTGGAGGCCTTCGCCGTGCGGCGCGGCCAGCGCGCCATTGCCCTGCCGGTTGCGCTTGGCCTGGCCGGCGCGGTGCAGGGCGTGCCGGTGGCGGCTTTGCTGCATGGCTATCTGCATGGCTTCGCCGCCAATCTGGTTTCCGCCGCCGTGCGCATCATCCCGCTGGGCCAGACCGATGGCCAGAAGGCGCTGGCTGCCTTGGCGCCGGTGGTGGCTGAAGTTTCCGTTGCCGCGCTGGTGCAGCCGCTGGAGCGATTGGCCAGTGCCGCGCCCATGGTAGACTGGGCGTCGATGAGTCACGAAACGCAATACACAAGGCTGTTCCGCTCATGACTGATAATAAGAACCCTCTCCGCGTCGGCATCGGCGGCCCCGTCGGCTCCGGCAAGACCGCCCTGGTCGAGCGGCTCTGCCGCCATCTGCGCCAGGACTGGAACATCGCCGTGGTGACCAACGACATCTACACCAAGGAAGATGCCGAATTCCTCACCCGTGCCGGCGCGCTGGAGCCGGAACGCATTGCCGGCGTTGAAACCGGCGGCTGCCCGCACACCGCGATCCGCGAGGATGCCTCGATCAATCTCGCCGCCGTGGCCGACATGCAGCAGCGTTTCCCCGGCCTCGATGTGATCTTCGTTGAAAGCGGCGGCGACAACCTGGCCGCCACGTTCAGCCCGGAACTGGCCGATATCACCATCTATGTCATCGATGTCTCGGCGGGTGACAAGATCCCGCGCAAGGGCGGCCCCGGCATCACGCGCTCAGACCTGCTGGTGATCAACAAGACCGACCTTGCCCCGCTGGTCGGCGCCTCGCTGGAGGTGATGGACCGGGATGCGAAGAAGATGCGCGGCACCCGGCCTTTCGTGTTCTCGAACCTGAAAGAGCTGAAAGGCGTGCCGGAAATCGCCCAGTTCATCCTGAAAAGCGGCGGGCTTATTCACTAGGATAAGCCGATAAGCGGCAGCCGATCCCTGGGAAAGCAATGTCCAAACCGGTTTTCTCTGATCTGTTCACCTTTTCCGGCCGGCGCAATCGAAAATCCTATGCGCTGTTGCTGCTGCTGGCATTATTCCCGCTTCTGATGCTTGTCATTGCCGTCGCCACGTTCACCAAAACGGATGTCGGCAGTATCATCGCACTTCTGATCCTGCTGCTGTGGCTGTGGTTTTTAGTTATAGGGACAAATCAGCGCCTGAAGGATATTGGTTGGTCCGGCCGGGTGATTTTTGGGTTGCTGCTTTTGTTGCCGCTAGGCTTCTTTCTTATATTTGTGTTGATGCTGATACCTGGGGAGGCTGGCCCGAACGAATATGGGCCTGATCCGCTGGGGCCACCCGGGCCAGCCACCGCCTGACCCGTTACCCGAGACCTGTCACCCCGGGCTTGACCCGGGGTCCCATTACACCCCGCCATCGCGCAATGGGATCCTCGCCTTCGCGAGGATGACGATAGAGATGGGATTTGCTAGCATCCGGCCAAACGAGAGGGAGGATGCCATGCTCGAACTGCGCCCGAATTGCGAATGTTGCGGCCGTGACTTGGCCCCGGACTCGGCGGATGCCCGCATCTGCTCCTTCGAATGCACCTTCTGCGCCGATTGCACCACCGGCACGCTTTCGGGCCGCTGCCCGAATTGCGGCGGTGAATTGCTGCGCCGCCCGATCCGCCCGGCCGAGAAACTGGCCAAGTTCCCGGCCAGCACCATCCGCAAGGTGAAGCCGGAAGGCTGCAAGGCGGCATGAGCCAGCAGCAATACGTCATCGCGCTGGATCAGGGCACGACATCGACCCGCGCCATCGTGTTCGATGCCCAAGGCGGCGTGCGCGGCACAGCACAGCGCGAATTCCCGCAGCATTACCCCGCCGATGGCTGGGTAGAGCATGATGCCGAGGATATCTGGCGCGACACCCAGATCGTGCTGCGCGAGGCGCTGGCACGGGCCGGCCTCCGCGCCCAGGATATCGCCGCGCTGGGTATCACCAATCAGCGTGAAACCACCGTGATCTGGGACCGCGCGACGGGGCAGCCGATTCATCGCGCCATCGTGTGGCAGGATCGCCGCACCGCGGATATCTGCAAGTCGCTGCGCGATGGCGGCGCCACGGCCATGGTGCAGGCCAGGACCGGCCTGCTGATCGACAGCTACTTCTCGGCCACCAAGATCGCCTGGCTGCTCGATCATGTGCCGGGTGCGCGGGCGCGGGCCGAGCGCGGCGAACTCTGCTTCGGCACCATTGATTGCTTCCTGCTCTGGCGCCTCACGGGTGGAAGAAGCCACGCGACGGACGCCACCAACGCCGCCCGCACCATGCTGTTCGATATCGTGCGGCAGCAATGGGATGATGAACTCTGCGCGCTGTTCCGGGTGCCGCGCGCCTTGCTGCCGGAGGTGCGGGATTGCTCCGGCCTGTTCGGCGCCACCACCACCGATCTGCTCGGTGTGGCTATTCCGATCACCGGCATAGCAGGCGATCAGCAGGCGGCCACTTTCGGCCAGGCCTGTTTCGCCCCCGGCATGATGAAATCCACCTATGGCACCGGCTGTTTCGCGCTGGTGAATATCGGCGATAAGCCGGTGATCTCGAATAACCGCCTGCTCACCACCGTTGCCTATCGCCTCAATGGCAAACCGACCTATGCGCTCGAAGGCTCGATCTTCGTGGCCGGTGCCGGGGTGAAATGGCTGCGCGACAAGCTGAAGATCGTCAAGGATGCCGCCGAAACCGCTGCATTGGCGGCCCAAGTGCCGGATGGTCATGGCGTCTATGCCGTGCCGGCCTTTGTCGGCCTTGGCGCGCCCTATTGGGATTCAAGCGCGCGCGGCGCCATTCTCGGCCTGACGCTGGACTCGTCCGCGGCCCATATCGCGCGCGCCATGCTGGAAGCCGTCGCCTACCAGACCCGCGACCTCACCGGGGCGATGATTGCCGATGGCGCCACGTCAACCACCGCGTTGCGTGTTGATGGCGGCATGGTGGCGAATGACTGGCTCTGCCAGTTCCTGGCCGACATGCTCGGCGTCGCCGTCGAGCGCCCGCGCGTCATCGAGACCACGGCGCTGGGTGCGGCCTATCTCGCCGGCCTCGCGGTTGGTGTCTATCCGGGCCTCGATGCGATTTCCTATGCCTGGCAATGCGAGCGCCGCTTCGAGCCGCGCATGGGCGAGCAGCAGCGCCAGCATCTCTATGCCGGTTGGCAGGCAGCGGTGCGGCGGGTGCTGAGCGGGCAGCAATAAGCAGCATGGCGATGCCGCCGGGGATCAATCCGCATGATGGCCGCGAGCTGGAACTGATGCTGCGCGGCACGAAGAAATTCGCCGTGTTCGCTGCACCGGCGGTGGCGCGCGACAGCCTGCCGGATGCCAGCTTTGCCCCGCATGTTGCCACCGGGCGTTTTCTGCGGCGCGAATTCACCAGCAACCACAAGGCCACCGGCACCCCCATGGTCACGATCTGCTTCGCCCTGGCCGGCGAGGGCTGGCGGGTAGATGCCCTGCGCTCGTTGCAGGCCCTGCCGCGCAGCGACGAACAGGAGCGCCAGATCGGCCGCCTGCTCGGCTACACGGCGGAGGAAATCGCCGCCTATCTGGAATACGGGCGGCAGTTGCGACAGGCGTGAATATGGCCAAAACATGTATAATTTATGATCTTGCAATGTTCTTATTATGATCTACACTTCCGGCTCCCTGACCGCAGGAGCCTGCCATGCCCAAGGCATATGATCCGTTCAAGGATGAGTTGCTGATCTATGGCCCGTATGAGGGTGCGGCAGCAGCGCCTGTGACAAAAACGCCGGAGTGTCCGGGAAGCGCGCGGAAGCAAACGGAAGAGCTGGGAAGCGTCTGGAGGAAATTATGAACCCCCAGCCTTCACTTGCGGTTTCAGCGCAGCACAACGGGCATGACGATGACCCCAACACCCCATTTTGGTCGGTATTGTCATGCCGGCACCCGGGCTTGGCCGAAGGCCAACCCGAGTACAGGCTTCGACCGGCATCCCATTCAGATCAATCAACGGGGCTCTCGCTTACGCGAGAGTGACAACGAAAAACGGATGTGGCGGAAAAGCCCCTACCAGCCGCCCTTGGTCAGCCAGAGGTCGAGCAGGTCGAGGCTGTCATTGCCCCAGAAGGGTTCGCCATCGGCGATGACGAAGGGCGAGCCGAATACGCCGCGCTGCATCGAGGCCTCCACTTCGTCGCGCAGGCGCTGGGCGACGCGCGGATCGGCCAGCGCCTCGCGCAAGGCATCGCTATCGATGCCGAGCGGCGCCAGCACGGCGCAGAGCTGGTCAGGCTGGCCCATGTCGCGGCCATCGCGCCAATAGGCGCGGTAGATCGCGCGCGCGGCGCGCTTGGCCAAAGCGGCGTCCTGGTCGAACAGCCAGTAGTAAGCCCGCGCCGGCGGCAGCGGGTTCATGAATTCATCGCGCGGCTGGCGCTTCATGGTGATGCCATGCAGGCTGCGATAGCGCTCCACGCTGCGCTCGATATAGGGGCCTTTCAGCGGCGTATCGAGCAGTGGCTTCAGCCCCATCACCTTGAGCACGCTGACGCCCAGCAGCATCGGGTGCCAGGTGGTGCTGCGGCCATGCTTCACCGCCAGTTCGTCGATGCGCAGCGAGGCGAAGTAACCAAACGGCGAGATGAAGTCGAAATAGAAATCCAGCGGCGGCTGTTGCGACACTTAGGATCAGTCCTTCGGTTTGTGATGCTTGTGCCAATGCTCGGCGATGTCGCGGCGGCGGCAGATCCACACCTTGTCCTTGCCCTGGATGTAATCCAGGAACCGCGCCAGCGCCTGGGCGCGGCCGGGCCGGCCAGCCAGCCGGCAATGCAGGCCGATCGACATCATCTTTGGTGCGCCGAGCCGGCCTTCTTCATACAGGCAGTCGAAGGCATCCTTGAGGTAATCGTAGAAATCCGTGCCGGTACCCATGCCGTTCAGCACCGAGAATTTCATGTCGTTGTTGTCAAACGTGTAGGGGATCACCAGATGCGGCTTTTTGGCGCTCTTGCCCTTTGTCCAATAGGGCAGGTCATCGTCATAGGCATCCGAGTCATAGAGGAAGCTGCCGTCCTCGATCACCAGGCGGCGCGTGTTGCCGGAAAGCCGCCCGGTATACCAGCCGACCGGCCGCTCGCCGGTGGCCTGCCGGATCGCCTCGATGGCAAGCTGCATATGGGCGCGTTCGGTGGCAATCGGCACGCGGCTATAGTCATACCAGCGCCAGCCATGGGAAGCGATTTCATGGCCCTGCTCGTGCATGGCTTTCACGGCTTCCGGGTAGCGCGCCACCGCCATGCCCACGGCATAGGAGGTGAAGGAGAGGCGGCGTTGCTGGAACAGCCGCATCAGGCGCCAGAAACCGGCGCGCGTGCCGTAATCATAAACCGACTCGACCTGCTCATCGCGCATACCCTGGCGCGGCATGCCGCCGGGCACTTCATGCAGGAATGTCTCGGATTCCTTGTCGCCATGCAGCAGGTTGCGCTCGCCGCCTTCCTCGAAATTCAGCACGAAGGACACCGCCACATTGGCCTGGCCCGGCCAGCGCGGATCGGGCGGATGCGCGCCATAGCCCTTGAGGTCGCGCGGATAGGGCTTGCTGCCTAAGGCTTTCTTGACGATGTCGATGCGCTTCGCTGCCTTCTTTTGGGCCATCACGTCAACCCATCAGTTCGGCCAGCGTGCGCGCCACCACCTCGGTCGCCTTGTACAGGTCGGTCAGCACCAGCTTCTCGTCGGCGCGGTGGCCGTTGGCTTCCAGCAGATTGCGCGGCCCGGCGCCGTAGAGCACGGTCTTGATGCCGGCGGCGGAATAATGCCGCGCGTCGGTGTAGAGAGGGATGCCTTCGGTCTCGACCGGCTTGCCCATGATTTGCGTCGCCTGGCGGCACAGGATCTCGATCAGCTTTTCCACGCCCGGCACGGCGCCGAATGGCTTGGCCAGCATGATGCGGCGGGTTTCCACCGTGATGCCCTTGAGGCCGCTGGCGGCGGTGGCGATCACTTCGCGCAAGGCGGCTTCCACCTCGGCCGGATTCTCCTCCGGGATCATGCGGCGGTCGAGCCGGAAGCTCACCTTGTCGGGCACCACGTTGGTGTTGATGCCGCCCTTGATCAGGCCCACCACCATGCTCGGCGAAACGATGCCGGCGACCTTGGATTTCAGCGCGCCGAGACCGTTGCGATAGGCATAGAGCGCGGTCAGCACCCGGTTGGCGGCCTCCAGCGCGTCATGCCCGGTATCGGGCCGCGCGGCATGGGCGGAAAGGCCGCTCACGGTCACTTCCAGATGCAGGCAGCCGTTATGCGCCGTGGTCACGGCATAGGAGAAGCCGGCGGAGAAGGCATAGTCGGGCTTGCTCAAGCCCTGTTCCAGGATCCATTGCGGGCCGATGGCACCGCCGGCTTCCTCGTCATAGGTCAGGTGCAGTTCGATTGCGCCCTTGAGTTTCGCGCCAGATGCCTTCAGGGCCAGCAGCGCGAAGGCATAGGTGACGAAGTCGGATTTCGACACCGCGACGCCACGGCCATACATCACGCCGTCCTTGACCACGGCGGCATAGGGATCGACGCTCCAGCCTTCGCCCGGCGCCACCACGTCGCCATGGGCATTCAGAGCCACCACGGGGCCGCCGTCGCTGAATTTCTGCCGCACGATCAGATTCGTGCAGCTGATCATGCCGTTCTGCTGCACCAGGTCGGCGGGCACCGGATGGCGCTCGACGGTAAGGCCCAGTCCTTCCAGCAGTTCGGCGGCGCGCATCGCATGGGGCGCGCAATCGCCTGGCGGGTTGTCGGACGGCACCTTCACCAGTTCGGCCAGCATGGCGCGCATGGCCTCCTGGTTGGCGGTAAGGAAGCTGTACAGCGCCGAGGCGGTGGCGGCGTCGAGACTCATTGCAGGGACTCCAAAGTAAAGTTTTCAACGAAGTGATACAGCGCCGCCGTCGCCAGCTCCACGTCCTCGGGCAGCACGGCTTCCAGCGGGTTGTGGCTGATGCCACGGGTGCAGCGCATGAAGATCATGCCGACCGGGCAGATCGCGGCGATGGTCATGGCGTCATGGCCGGCGCCGGATGGCAGCCGCATGGTCGGCACCTTTTGCGCCAGGATGGCGCGCTCCACCGCATCCATCAGGCGGGGATCGCAGGGCGTGGCGGCGCTGTGGTGCAGCGGCGTGATGATGGCTTCCACCTTGCGCCGCGCCGCGATGGCCTTGATCTCGGCCAGCACATCATCGGCGGCGGTATCGCGCACCGGGTCCTGCGCGGCGCGGATATCGATGGAGAAGCGTGCCATGCCGGGGATCACGTTCACCGCGCCGGGGAAGGCCTCCATCTGGCCGACGGTGCCGACCAGGGTGGGCGTGCCGGTGCAGCGTTGTTCGATGAACAGCGCGATCTCGGCGGCGGCGAGCAGGGCGTCCTGGCGCCCGCCCATCGGCACCGTGCCGGCATGGCCGGCCAGGCCCTTGATCTCGACCCGGTAGCGCCGCGCGCCGGAAATCGCGGTGACGACGCCAAGCGCCAGGCCGTTGCGCTCCAGCACGGGTCCCTGCTCGATATGCAGTTCCATGAAGGCGGCGATCTCGCCGGGCTTGCGTGCGGCGGCCGGTATCTCGGCGGGATCCAGGCCGAAGCCCACCAGTGCGTCGCGGAAGCTGACGCCATCGCGGTCCTTGGCCTCGAACACGGCATCGTCGAAAGCGCCGATGATGGCGCGGCTGCCGGTCATGGTGGCGCCGAAGCGGGTGCCTTCCTCGTTGGAGAAGCCCACCACCTCGATGCCGAAGGGCAGGCGGCGGCCCTGCTTGTGCAGTTCCTCGACGCAGGCAATGGCGGCGATCACGCCCAGCATGCCGTCATACTTGCCGGCATTGCGCACGGTATCGAGGTGCGAGCCGAGCATCAGGCGTGGCAGGCTGGGATCGCTGCCGGCATAGATGCCGGTGATGTTGCCGGCGGCATCAGCCGAGGTCTGCATGCCGGCTTCCTGCATCCAGCCCAGCGCCAGGGCATTGCCCTGCTTGTGGGCGGGGGTGAAGGTGGTGCGGGTGAGATTTTCCGGATTGTCGCTGACGCGGCCCAGCTCATCCAGGCGGGCCATCATCTTGGGCGCGAAACGGGGGGCGGCAGCGGACATTTTCAGCCTCGAAGTCGGGTTTTTCCGACTATAGCCGCCCGCCCGGCCCTGGCAAAGCCATCGGGCTTGGGTTAGCAAAAACCATGACCTCGACAACACTTGATGCCGACGCTTTCCTGCGCGCCCTGTTCGATGCGGCCCTGGCCGCTGCCGATCCTGCGCGCTGCCTGGCCCCGTTCCTGCCCAAACCACCGAAAGGACGCACCGTGGTGGTGGGCGGCGGCAAGGCGGCGGCCACCATGGCCCGTGCCGTGGAGCAGGCCTGGCCCCAGGATGCGCCGCTTTCTGGCCTGGTGGTGACGCGCTACGGCCATGCCGTGCCCTGCCAGCGTATCGAGGTGGTGGAAGCCTCGCACCCGGTGCCCGACGAACCGGGCATGCGCGGCGCTGCCCACATGCTGGAACTGGTGCAGGGCCTGACCCCGGATGATCTGGTGCTGTGCCTGGTTTCCGGTGGCGGTTCCGCCCTGCTGGCCTTGCCGGCTGAGGGTTTGACGCTGGCCGACAAGCAGGCGGTGAACCAGGCTCTGCTGCGGTCGGGCGCCAATATCGCCGAGATGAATTGCGTGCGGAAGCATCTTTCCGGCATCAAGGGCGGGCGGCTGGCTCTGGCTGCCGCGCCGGCGCCGGTGGTGGCTTTGCTGATTTCCGATGTGCCGGGCGATGATCCGGCGGTGATTGCTTCGGGTCCCACGGTGCCCGATCCCACCAGCTTTGCCGATGCCCGCGCCGTGCTGGCGAAATACGGCATCAAGCCGCCGCCGGCGGTGGTGGCGCATCTGGCCGCCGAAAAGGGCGAGACCGCCAAGCCGGGCGATCCGCGCCTGGCGGACGTGCGCAATATCATGGTGGCGGCGCCGCAGATGGCGCTGGAAGCCGCCGCCCAGCGGGCACGGGATTTCGGCGTCACGCCGCTGATCCTGGGCGATGCACTGGAAGGCGAGGCGCGCGAAGTGGCGATCGTGATGGCCGGTATCTCGCGCCAGGTGCGCCGCCATGGCCAGCCGCTCAATCCGCCCTGCGTGCTGCTTTCAGGCGGCGAAACCACGGTGACTGTGCGCGGCAACGGGCGCGGCGGGCGCAATGCGGAATTCCTGCTCGGCCTGGCCGTGGCGCTGGATGGGCTGGCAGGTGTGCATGCGCTCGCCGCCGATACCGATGGCATCGATGGCAGCGAGGATAATGCCGGCGCGCTGCTGCATCCGGACAGCATCGCGCGTGCGGCTGCCGCCGGTGTCTCGGCCAAGGCGGCGCTGGCGAATAATGATGGCTATGGCTTCTTCCAGGCAGCAGATGGCCTGCTGATGACCGGGCCGACACTCACCAATGTGAATGATTTCCGCGCCGTGCTGGTGCTACCATAACGGCGCAATTCCGGAGGATGGCATGGCTGGCGTTGTTGCGTTGATGGCCGAGTTGAATGGGTTGCCGGCGGCGGAGTTCACCGCCCGGCTCGGCGGCATCATCGAACATTCGCCCTGGGCGGCGGAAAGCATTGCCGCCTACCGTCCGTTCGGCGATCTCGAAAGTCTCCATTCCGCCATGCTGGGCGCGGTGTGGCGGCGTGGCCGCGATGCGCAGATCACGTTGCTCAATGCCCACCCGGAACTGGCCGGCAAGGAAGCCGATGCCGGCACGCTGACCAGCCATTCCACCAATGAGCAGGACAGTGTCGGGTTGACCTCCTTGAGTCCGTGGGAAAAGGCCCGCATCACCGAGCTGAACCAGGCCTATCGCGAGAAGCACGGCTTTCCCTTCATCATCGCCGTGAAGCTGCGCAGCAAGGCGCAGATACTGGCCAATTTCGAGCGCCGGCTGGCGAATGACAGCGATGTCGAACTGGCCGTGGCGCTGATGGAAGTGAGCAAGATCGCCCGCATGCGCCTGGAAGCATTGCTGCAACCGTAAGCCGGAGGAGAGCGCGATGGCCCGCCTGAGTACCCATGTGCTGGATACCATGAACGGCAAGCCGGCCGCCGGCGTGGTGGTGGAACTGTTCCGCCTGGAAGGCGAGGCGCGTGCCCTGGTGAAAACCACCACCACCAACAGCGATGGCCGCACCGACGAGCCGGTACTGGCCGGCGATGCCTTCCGCACCGGTGTCTACGAACTGGTGTTCCATATCGGCAGCTATTTCCGCACGATTGGCGTGGCAGCAGTGGCACCGGCCTTCCTCGATACTGTACCGATCCGTTTCGGCATCGCCGAGCCGAACGGCCATTATCATGTGCCGCTGCTGGCGACGCCCTGGAGCTATTCGACCTATCGCGGGAGCTGAGAATGGCTGACCATGCTGCCTTCATGCGCCGCGCCATAGACTTAAGCCGCGAGCATATGCAGGCCGGCCATGGCGGGCCGTTCGGTGCCGTGGTGGTGATGGATGGCCGCATTATCGGCGAGGGCTGGAACCGGGTGACCGGCACCAATGATCCCACCGCCCATGCCGAGGTGGTGGCGATCCGCGAAGCCTGCAAGGCTTTGGGCCGCTTCGATCTGCGTGGCGCCACGCTCTATACCAGTTGCGAGCCCTGCCCGATGTGCCTGTCTGCCGCCTATTGGGCGCGGATCGACGGCCTCTACTATGCCAACACCCAGGATGACGCGGCGGCGATCGATTTCGACGATGCGTTTCTCTATCGCGAACTGGCGCTGCCGATGGCGCAGCGCACGCTGCCCTGCGCGCCGCTGCTGCGTGATGAGGCGCTCATCGTGTTCAACGAATGGCGCGACAAGCCGGATAAAGTGCCTTACTGAAGCCCGCTTTTACTGAAGCTTGGCACCGCCATCGATCCAGGCGCCGAGTGTGGCGCGTTCCTCCGGCGTGATCTCAGTAACATTGCCGGGCGGCATGGCTTCGGCGCGCACCGCCTGCTGATTGATCTGGGCGGCGAAGCGGCGGATCTGCTGCGGTGTTTCCAGCATCACGCCCTTGGGCGCTTCCGTGATGCCGTCGAAGGTCGGTTTGGCGGCGTGGCAGGACGTGCAGCGCGCGGCAACGATCTTCTGCACCGACTCGATGCTGGCGTCACCGGCCAGGGCATCGCGTGCCGCCTTGTGCGGGTCCCATTTGGTGAAGAAGAACAGCGCGGTGGTGACCAGGAAGGCGACCACCAGATATTCATAGCGGGCGCCGCGGCCCTGGTTCTTCAGGTTGAAGAAATGCCGCACCAGGCCGCCGACGATGAACACGCCGGCAAGGATCACCCAGGCATAGGGATGGCCGTAGGTGACCGGGTAATGGTTGCTGATCATGGCGAACAGCACCGGCAGGGTGAGGTAGTTGTTATGCAGCGACCGCTGCTTGGCTTCCTTGCCCCAGATCGGATTCGGCGCCTGGCCGGCCATCAGTGCCGCCACCGTCAGTTTCTGATTCGGGATGATGATGTGGAACACGTTGGCGGTCATGATCGCGCCGATCAGCGCGCCGACATGGATATAGGCAGCGCGGCCGGAGAACAGTTTGGCATAGCCGTAGGCGGCCAGTACCAGCAGCACGAAGCCGATGACCGCCAGCACGGCGTCATTCTTGCCGAAGGGGGATTTGCACAGCAGGTCATAGACCAGCCAGCCCACGATCAGGGAAACGATACTGAAACCAACCGCCTCGGCCTGGGTAAGCTTGGCGACGCGTTCGTCGATCAGGTAGAGATCGGCGCCGAGATAGTAAAGCACCGCCAGCAGCAGGAAGCCGGAGAGGAAGGTGGCGTAGCTCTCGTATTTGAACCAGTGCAGTTCCGCCGGCATGTTGGGTGGCGCCACGGCGTATTTCTCGACGAAATAGAAGCCGCCGCCATGCACCATCCAGGTTTCGCCGAGCACGCCCGACTTCTTGTTCGGGCGCAGCGAATTATCGAGCCAGACGAAAAAGAAGGACGAACCGATCCAGGCAATGCCGAAGATCAGGTGCATCCAGCGGATCGTCAGATTGACCCACTCCCAGAACAACTCGCTCATCCGGCCCCGCGTATTTCGCGCTGCAACATGCGCAGCCCAAGCGGTATGCGAGGGGGAGCCGAGCGTCAATGATTTTTGACGGTTAAATTAAACCGCCCCCGCCGGGGCAATTAAGCCCGGGCGGGGGCGACGGCCCGGCTGCGACTGGGGGGAGCGAGCCCAGCCGGGCCCGGGGGATGAAACCCGGAGAGTAGGCGGCGGTTACTTCGACATCGCGCCGACGGCCGCACCGCCAGCACCACCGATCAGGGCACCGGCCAGGGTATGGCCGGTCATCAGGCCGATGGCGGTACCGGCCGCGGCACCGATGGCGCCGCCGCTCAGGGTACGCTGCTGCTGGCTGTTCATGTTTTCACAGCCGGTGGCGACCAGGGCGAGCAGCGCCAGGGCCGAAATTTTGGTAACGCGGGAAGACGCAATCATTTCTGATCTCCTTCTTCTCTCTTTTCTTACCGGGCTATCCCGGCGGCTCTTGCCGTGCCGGGCTGCCCCGGCGGGTGAGAAGGATTTCAGCCGGGAAATCCTGCGAAAGTTGGTCGGCAATTGGGCAATATCGCGGCTGAGTTCCATGGCCTGGCGGTTAAGTATTTGAATTGACAACGGCTGCGGATTCGGTATTTGTGAATTCAAATAAATTGGGAGGAGCCGCAGGCATGAACCAGCAGATGCCGCCGCCGGAGTCGTTCAAGGCCGCTTCCGCCAACCCGGACCGTCTTTGGCTTGGTCCAGGCTCCAGCCGGATTCCCTATTGGGCCTATACCGACCCGGCGATCTATCAGCGTGAATTGCAGCATTTCTTCTATGGGCCGCATTGGTGCTATGTCGGCCTGGAGGCGGAAATCCCCAAGGCCGGTGATTACCGGCTCAGCCGCATCGGCGAGCGCAGCGTGATCGTGGTGCGCGACCGCGATGGCGCCGTGCATGTGGTGGAGAACCGCTGCGCCCATCGCGGCGTGCGCTTCTGCCAGCAGCCGCGCGGCAATGCCCGCAGTTTCGTCTGCCCCTATCACCAATGGACTTACAAGCTGAACGGCGATCTTGCCGGGCTGCCGTTCCGCCAGGGTGTGAAGAAAGGTGACGAGATCCAGGGCGGCATGCCGGCGGATTTCGATCTCAAGGCCAATGGTCTTACCCGATTGCAGGTCGCCCGCTATGGCGGGCTGATTTTCGCCAGCTTCGATGCGGCAGTGCCGGGCTTCGAGGAGTATATCGGACCGGAAGTGATGCCCTGGCTCGACCGCATCTTCAAAGGCCGGCAGCTCACCCTGCTCGGCGTCAACCGCCAGCGTATTCCAGGCAACTGGAAACTGATGATGGAGAATATCAAAGACCCCTATCATCCCGGCCTGCTGCATACCTGGTTCGTCACTTTCGGCCTGTGGCGCGCCGATCAGCAGTCGCGCATGGTGCTGGATCAGCATGGCCGCCATGCCGTGATGATCTCACAGCGCAATGCCGGCGGCGGTGGCGCGGTCACCGAAGGCGTCACCAGCTTCAAGGCCGATATGAGCCTGAACGATCCGCGCCTGCTGGATGTGGTGCCGGAGCCATGGTGGAATGGGCCGACCGTCACCATGATCACGCTGTTTCCCAGCCTGATCATCCAGCAGCAGGTGAATTCACTCTCCACGCGCCATATTCTGCCGGCTGGCCCAGGCAGTTTCGATTTCGTCTGGACGCATTTCGGCTTTGCCGACGATACGGAAGAGATGACCCGTCGCCGCCTGCGGCAGGCCAATCTGTTCGGCCCTGCCGGCTTCGTTTCCGCCGATGATGGCGAGGTGATCGAGTTCAGCCAGCAGGGCTTCCGGCGCGGCGATGATGCCAGCACGCTGTGCGAACTGGGCGGTCGCGAGGTGGCGCCGGCCGATCACATGGTGACTGAGACGCTGATTCGCGGCATGTATGCCTATTGGCGGCGGGAGCTGGGCCTGTGACGCTTGAGGAACTGCTGCTGCGGTCGGAAATCGACCGGTTCAATGCGGATTATGCCGCCTTGCTCGATAGCGCCGATTATACCCGCTGGCCGTATTTCTTCACGGCGGATGGTCTTTACCGCGTCATCGGACGTGAGAACCATGAAGCCGGACTGCCGCTCTGCATCATGCAGCTTGAGGGCCATGGCATGATGCGGGATCGTGTCTATGGCGTCAGCAATACACTGTTCCATGCGCCTTACTACCAGCGTCATGTGATTGGCGCGGCGCGGCTGTTGGGCCTGGACCCCCAGGACGAGGCGCCGGGCGTGGTGCTGGCGGAGGCGAATTATGCCGTGTTCCGCACCCGCCCCGGTGCCGGAATGACGGGTGGCGTTTCGGAGGTGTTCAATGTCGGGCGCTATATCGACCGCTTTCAGCGCCAGCCGGATGGCAGCCTGCTGCTTAAGCGCCGCGACTGCGTGTTCGACAGCGAAATGATCCTGAACTCGCTCATTTACCCGATCTAGCCGAGCGGCTACAGTCCGGCCAGTTTTGGCAAGGGGTAGAGATGTCGTTCGGCGGCGAGGCGGTCTATTTCAATCGGGTGCGGCAGGAAATTCTGCCGCTGCTGCCCGCCGCGCCCGGCCGTTATCTCGAAATCGGCTGCGGCGCCGGTGCGACGCTGGCGCATATCCGTGAACGCGGCCTGGCGACCTGGGCAGGTGGGATTGAATTCAGCCCCGAAGCCGCCAAGCGGGCGGCGGAGAAGGGTTTCGATCTGCTGCTGCAAGGCGATGTCGAGACCATGACGCTGCCGCTAGAGCCGGGCACGCTGGATGTGATCCTCTGCCTCGATGTGCTGGAGCATCTACGCGACCCCTGGGCGATGGTGGCCCGGCTCGCTGCATTGCTCAAACCCGGCGGCGCCCTGGTGGTCAGCCTGCCGAATATCCGCCACTACAAGATCGTGCTGGCGTTGCTGTTCCGTGGCCAGTGGCGTTATCAGGATGCCGGTATCCTGGATCGCACCCATCTGCGCTTCTTCGTGCGCGAAAGCGCCATCGAACTGCTGCAGGGTGGCGGCATGAGCGTGGAAGCCGTGCAGCCGCACGGCCTGAAGCGCTGGAAGCTGAAATGGATCCTCAACCGGCTGCTGTTCGGTGCGCTGACCGATCTTTTTGCCGAACAATTCCTGCTTCGCGGGCGCAAGGTATCGTGATGAATCTGCCGCAGCCGCCAGCCTCGGTCGACCAGAATCATTTCCGCTTCGGCGAGAACTGGTCAGATTTCTCGCGTCATATCGATCCGGCGCGTATTGACCAGGCTGAAGCCGATCTCGCGCGGCTGTTGCCGAAAGCCGACCTGAAAGACCGCCATATGCTGGATATTGGCTCGGGTTCCGGGCTATCGGCGCTGGCGGCTTTGCGGCTGGGCGCTGCCGCCGTGACGGCGGTGGACCTCGATCCAGATTCGGTGGCGACCAGCGCGGCGACACTGCGTCGCTATGCGCCCGAGGCGCGCGTGACCTGCCGCCAGGTCAGCGTGTTCGATCTCGATGCGGCGAAAGATGGTCATTTCGACATCGTGCATTCCTGGGGCGTGCTGCATCATACCGGCGCCATGTGGCCGGCAATCGAGCGGGCGGCTTCGCTGGTGGCGCCAGGTGGTCTGCTGGTGCTGGCGCTCTACCGCAAGACGCCGGTCTGCGGTTTCTGGCGGGTGGAAAAGCGGCTCTATTCCGCCGCGCCAGCCTGGTTGCAGGCCTCGGCGCGGGGCTTGTTCAAGCTGGCCTATCTTGCCGGTCTGCTGGCCACCGGGCGTAACCCTGCCACCTATATCGCGACCTATGGCGGCAAGCGCGGCATGAACTGGAGCCATGACGTGCATGACTGGCTCGGCGGCCACCCCTATGAATCCGCCGCGCCGGCGGAAGTACATGATTTCCTGGGGCAACATGGCTTCCGCCTGGAACGCGAATTCCTCAAGCCGGCGCCCGCCCTGGGCCTGCTCGGCTCGCCCTGCGACGAGTATGTTTTCCGCCGGACTCCTTGATCTTTGTCCATGGGGCCGCTACTGCATTTGCCAGCAGAACCCTGCGTGAGGGCCCCGTGACCAACCCGGATTCCAAGCGTTTCGCCCTGATTGGTGCCGCCGGCTATATCGCGCCGCGCCATATGAAGGCTATCCGCGACACCAAGAACGAGCTTGTGGCGGCGCTGGACCCGAAGGATAGCGTCGGCATCATCGACAGCTACTTCCCGGATGCCGATTTCTTCATCGAGTTCGAGCGGTTCGACCGCCATATCGACAAACTGCGCCGCAACGGCAAGCCGGTCGACTATGTCTCGATCTGCTCGCCGAACTATCTGCACGATGCCCATATCCGGTTCGCGCTGCGCAATGGCGCCCAGGCGATTTGCGAAAAGCCGCTGGTGCTGAACCCGTGGAATATTGATGCGCTGGCCGAGATCGAAAAGGAATCGGGCAGCCGCATCTACAACATCCTGCAACTGCGGCTGCATCCGGCGATTCAGGCGCTGCGGCAGAAGGTGGCGGCGGCACCGGCCGACCATGTGTTCGATGTCGATCTGACCTACCTGACCTCGCGCGGCCACTGGTATTTCACCAGCTGGAAAGGCGCCAATGACAAGGCGGGTGGCATCGCCACCAATATCGGCGTGCATTTCTTCGACATGCTGTCCTGGGTGTTCGGCCAGCGCCAGAGCAGCGTTGTGCACCTGCATCGCCCCGATGTCGCAGGCGGCCTGCTGACTTATGAACGGGCGCGCGTGCGCTGGTTCCTGTCGGTGAATGCTGAGCATTTGCCACCTGCAGCGGTTGCCGCCGGCAAGCGCACTTACCGCTCGATCCTGATCGGCGGCGAGGAACTGGAATTCAGCGAAGGCTTCACCGACCTGCATACCGCCAGTTACCAGGATATCCTGGGCGGCGGTGG
The DNA here is from genome assembly GCF_965278975.1 of Ferrovibrio sp. Taxonomy (GTDB): domain Bacteria; phylum Pseudomonadota; class Alphaproteobacteria; order Ferrovibrionales; family Ferrovibrionaceae; genus Ferrovibrio. The sequence goes on along the minus strand of NZ_OZ257126.1, from coordinate 900,840 downwards.
TTTCGGCCTGGAAGCGGCGCGGCCCAGCATCGAAGCAGTGCATGATATCCGCCATGCCGCCATTGTGCCGTTGCAAAATGACTATCATCCCTTCTGCCGCAATGTGGCGGACAGCTGAAGCAGTTCGGCCATGAGCGCTTCCTGGACCGCCCATCCCACGGCAATCATTGATGACGGCGCCCGCATCGGCGCAGGCACCCGCATCTGGCACTGGGTGCATGTATGCGGCGGCGCCGAGATCGGCAGCGGCTGCTCGCTGGGCCAGAATGTCTTTGTCGGCAACCGGGTGAAGATCGGCAATGGCGTGAAGATCCAGAACAACGTCTCGGTCTACGACAACGTGATCATCGAGGACGGCGTATTCTGCGGCCCCAGCATGGTGTTCACCAACGTGTTCAATCCGCGCGCCGAAGTTTCGCGCAAGGATGAATACCGCAACACCCTGGTGAAACACGGCGCCAGCATCGGCGCCAATGCCACTATCGTCTGTGGTGCTACCATCGGGCGTTATGCCTTCATCGGCGCCGGTGCCGTGATCACCAAGGATGTGCCGGATTTCGCATTGATGACCGGCGTGCCGGCCCGCCGCACGGGCTGGATGAGCCGTGCCGGCCTGCGGCTGGGTCGTGATCTGGTCTGTCCGCAGGATGGCTCGCGCTACCGCTTGACGGAAGCCGGCCTGCTGGAAGAAGTGGCATGAGCGGCGCCATTGCCTTTGTCGACCTGCAGGCGCAGCGCCGCCGGCTCGGCGATGGCCTGGACCGCGCCATTGCCCGCGTGCTGGAGCATGGCGGCTTTATCCTTGGCCCGGAAGTGGCGGAGCTTGAGCGCCAGCTAGCCACTTTCTGCGGCGTTCGCCATGCCATCACCTGCGCTAATGGCACCGACGCCCTGCAGCTTGTACTGATGGCGGAAGGTGTCGGCCCTGGTGATGTGGTTTTCGTGCCGGGCTTCACCTTCGTTGCTTCCGCCGAGGTGGTGGCACTGGTGGGGGCCACGCCGCTGTTTGTCGATGTGCTGCCGGGCAGCTTCAATATTGATCCAGCTAGCCTCAAGGCCGGTATTGATGAAGCCAAGCGCCTTGGACTCAAGCCGCGTGTAGTGATGCCTGTGGATCTGTTTGGCCAGCCGGCCGATTACGGCGCCATTGGCGCCATCACTGCCGAGCATGATCTGCTGCTGCTGGCCGATGCAGCGCAGAGTTTTGGCGCCCGGCGCGACAACCGCCGCGTCGGCACGCTAGGCGCCTATACCGCCACCAGCTTTTTCCCGGCCAAGCCGCTGGGCTGCTATGGCGATGGCGGTGCGATCTTCACCGATGATGACGCCAAGGCTGATCTGCTGCGCTCGTTGCGTTTCCACGGCAAGGGTGACGACAAGTACAATAACGTGCGCATCGGCATGAACAGCCGGCTGGATACGTTGCAGGCAGCCATCCTGATCCAGAAGCTGAGCATCTTCGAGGATGAGATCGTGGCGCGGCAGCGGATTGCCGACAGTTACAACGCAGCTTTCGAAGGACTGGCGCAGCTGCCGCTGCTGGATGCAGGGGCGACCTCGGTTTGGGCGCAATACACGCTGGTGGTGCCGGATCGCGCGGTGGTGGCGAAAGCCTGCCAGGCGGCGGGCATCCCCACGGCGGTTTATTATCCGATTCCGCTTAACCGCCAGGCGGGCTACGGCCATTATCCGGTGGTGCCTGGCGGTCTGCCGGTTTCGGAAAGACTGGCGGCGCAAGTGATCAGCCTGCCGATGCATCCCTATCTTGAAGATGATGTGCAGCAGCGCATCATTGCTGTGGTGCGTGCGGCACTGGGTGCGGCAGCGCCATGAACGGCGCGGCGCCGCGGCCATCCAAGCTGCTGGCGGTTGCCAATGGGCTCGATGTCGGCGGCACCGAACGCCACCTGCTGCAAATCCTGCCGATGCTTAAACGGCGCGGCTATGATGTGCGGCTGCTGCTGCTGCGCCGCGGCGGCGCCTTGGAAGCCGAGATGGCGGCACAGGGCATCCTGATCCATGGCGGTCCGTTACGCGGTTTTCCACTGCGGCCGCTGCTCGGTTTCTGGCATGCGGTACGGCTGATCCGGCAATGGCAGCCGGATATCGTGCATTGCTTCCTGCCTGAGGCCTATCTGATGGGTGGCACTGCGGCTGCGCTGCTTGGCGTACCCGTGCGGGTGATGAGCCGCCGCAGCCTGAATGACTATCAGCGCAAGCATCTTCTGGCCGGCTGGCTGGAACGCCGGCTGCACCGGCATATGACCGCGCTGCTTGGTAATTCCCAAGCTGTTGTGGCGCAGTTGGCCGCCGAGGGCATGCCGGCGGAGCGGATCGGCTTGATCTATAACGGCGTTGCCTTGCCGGCCGTGAAGCATGGTCGTGCCGAGGTGCGGCAGGCCTTTGGCCTGGCGCCGGAGACATTGGTTTTCGTTCTGGTGGCCAACCTGATTCCCTACAAGGGTCATGCCGACCTGATCGAGGCGGTGGCCAAGGCCGGCACGCGGTTGCCGGCCGGTTGCCGCTTTGTCTGTGTCGGCCGCGATCAGGGCCATGGCACGGCATTGCGGCTGCTGGCCAAGATGCAGGGCGTTGCCGACCGTTTTCTGTGGCTTGGGCAGCTTGCCGACCATGGCCAGGTGGCGAGCCTGCTGGCCGCCGCCGATGCCGGATTGCTGGTCTCTCACGAGGAAGGTTTTTCAAACTCGGTGCTCGAAGGCATGGCTGCGGGGCTGCCGATGCTGGTCACCGATGTGGGGGGCAATGCCGAGGCGGTGGGGGAATGTGGCCTGGTGGTGCCGGCCCGCGAACCGGCGGCGCTGGCCGAGGCGCTGGTCATCCTGGCCGATCCGGCCCGCCGGGCCGCCTTGGGACAGGGAGCAGCGGCCCGGGCTGCCGCGCGGTTCTCGATGTCGGCGATGATTGATGGTTATGATAATTTTTACAAAGACTTAGCCGCAGGGCGCGAGGCTGTTGGCCCCGGACCCGAGAGGCGGTAGTCATTATTCACATCGTGAATGACAGGGCTTGACGTTCACGCGGTGAATGATATAAGTCGCTAGAATATAAACAAAAATCCTGCGATGAAGCCCAAGACCGATACCGATCTGAACTTCCTCAGTGCTGTTGAACGCGGCGAGGTGGTGAGCCAGAGCACACTGGCCCAGCGGCTAGGCATTGCTGTCGGCCTGATCAATGCCCTGCTGAAGCGGGCGGTGGGCAAGGGCTATGTGAAGGTGCGCCAAGCGCCCTACAAACGCTATGCCTATTACCTCACCGCCAAGGGCTTTGCCGAAAAAAGCCGGTTGGTGGGCGAATACCTTGAATCGTCACTGCAATTCTTTCGCCTCGCACGGCTCGAATACAGCGAGATATTCCAGCGCGCCCGAGGCTCCCGGCTGGAAAACCTGGTGCTGGCGGGGGATGGCGAACTGGCCGAGATAGCCCTGCTGTCGGCCAATGCCGAGGGGCTGCGGGTGTGGGCCATCATCGATCCTGCCAGCAACCAGGAGCGGCGCCACGGTGTGCCGATCCTGAAAAGCCTGGATCTGCTGGAAACCGCACCGGACGCGGTGATCCTGACCGCCTCGAAAGAGCCGCAACGCTTGTATGAAGCGTTGCGGGCGGCTAATCCATCGCTGGCCATCCAAGCGCCCGCTCTGCTGCGAATCACCTTGCAGCATGGCGAACAAACTCTGCCTAGCAGCAGCTTCGAAATCCCCAAGGAATCCTGAAAAGAGCAGTCATGGATATTCGCGGTAAGAAATTCGTCGTCATCGGCGGCGCCGGCCTGATCGGTTCGCATGCCGTGGACCATTTGGTTTGCGAGGATGTGGGCGAAGTTGTGATTTACGACAACTTCGTGCGCGGCACGCAAGAGAACCTCTCCGCTGCGCTGAAAGACCCGCGCGTGAAGATCTATGATGTCGGTGGCGATATTTGCCAGACCGATATTCTCAACGCGGCGCTGAAGGGCGTTGATGGCGTGTTCCATTTCGCCGCGCTGTGGCTGCTGCAATGCCATGATTTCCCGCGCGCCGCCTTTGATGTGAATATTCGCGGCACCTTCAATGTGCTGGAAGCCTGCGTCGCTCAGGGCGTGAAGCGGCTGGTTTATTCTTCCTCGGCCTCGGTCTACGGCGATGCCGTGGAGGAACCGATGACCGAGGATCATCCGTTCAACAACAAGAATTTCTACGGCGCCACCAAGATCGCCGGCGAGGCGATGGCGCGCGCCTTCCATCACCGCTATGGCCTCAATGTCGCTGGCCTGCGTTACATGAATGTCTATGGCCCGCGCCAGGATTATCATGGTGCCTATATCGCCGTGATCATGAAGATGCTGGATGCCATCGATCGTGGCGAAGGCCCCACCATCCTTGGCGATGGCAGCGAGGCGTTCGACTTCGTGGCCGTGGAAGATTGCGGCCGCGCCAATCTCTGCGCCATGAAGTCTGATGCCGTGGACCGCTTCTACAATGTCGGCACCGGCAAGCGTACCTCGCTGAAGGAACTGGCCGAGATGCTGCTGCAGCTTACCGGCTGCAATCAGCCGATCCAGTATGCGCCCCGCAGCCAGGCCACCCTGGTGCGCAACCGTATCGGCAGCCCCAAACTGGCGAGCCGGGATATCGGCTTCGATGCCGAGATCGACTTGCGCGACGGCCTGCGCCGGCTGATCGAGTGGCGCCGCAATCATATCGAACAGGTGGCGGCACGCCGCCGCAAGGTGGGTCTGTGATGTCAGAGAGGCGTTCCATCGCCATTTCGCTGCCTGCCACTGGCGAAGAAGAGTGGCAGGCCGCTCGCGAACCGATCATGTCGGGCTGGCTCACCCAGGGGCCGAAGGTTGCGGCTTTCGAGAAGAATTTCGCGGCCCGCCATGATGTGAAACATGCGCTGGCCACCACCTCCTGCACCACGGCTTTGCATCTGGCGCTGGCGGCGCTTGGCATCGGCCCGGGCGACGAAGTGATCGTGCCGTCCTTCACCTGGATTGCCACCGCCAATGTGGTGCTGTATTGCGGCGCCACGCCGGTGCTGGCGGACGTAGACCGTACCACGTTCAATATCGATGCTGCCGATGTGGCACGCAAGCTGACGCCGCGTACCAAGGCGGTGATCGCGGTGCATCTGTTCGGCCTTTGCGCCGATATCGATGCCTTGCGCGCCGTGCTGCCGGCTGGCCTGCCGATTATCGAGGATGCCGCCTGCGCCGCTGGCGCCAGCTACAAGGGGCGTGCGGCCGGTGGGCTTGGTGAGATGGCTGCCTTCTCGTTCCATCCACGCAAGTCGATCACCACCGGCGAAGGCGGCATGCTGACCAGCAATGACGACCGCCTTGCCGATATCGCCAATATGCTGCGCAACCATGGCGCCTCGATTTCGGAAGAGCAGCGCCACAAGGGGCCGCGTCCGTATCTGCTGCCGGAATTCAACCTGCTCGGTTTCAACTATCGCATGACCGACCTGCAGGGCGCGGTCGGCCTGGTGCAGCTTGGCAAACTCGACACCTATATCACCGAGCGGCAGAAATATGCCGAGTATTACCGCGAGAAGCTGTCACGGCTGAACTGGTTGCGGCTGCCGGAAGTTCCGGTTGATGGCGCCCATGCCTGGCAGGCCTATGTCACCTATGTCGATCCCGAGCGCGCGCCGATGCCGCGTAACGACATCATGGAGCGTCTGCAATCCAGGGGTATTTCGACCCGACCGGGTACTCATGCCATCCATATGCTTGGCTATTACCGCGAACGTTTCGGCTGCCAGGTTGATGACCTGCCCGGCGCGCGTGATTGCGACGCCCACACCATGGCGATTCCGCTACATAACCGGATGACCGCCGAAGACTATGCCTATGTCGCCGATGCCCTCCTCAGTCTCTGACGTGGCCTTGCCCGACTGGTTGTGGCGCTATCTTGGCGCCGCACAGCATGACGTGCCGAGCAACCGTGCCTTAGTTTCCGCGGCACATGAACGGATCGAGCAGATATACGGTTGCCATCGGTACGATTTGTGCAGCACGCTACCCCAGTCGATCAAGGAAGTGGCGATAACCATTGCGACGATGAAGCGGTAAGGCCATGTGTGGCATAGCGGGCCTGCTCAATCTCGATCAGCAACCGGCCTCGCCGGTGCTAGTGCGGGCCATGACGGACGCACTGGCTCACCGCGGCCCGGATGGTGACGGCATCTATACCGACGGCGCGCTCGGCTTTGGGCATCGCCGCCTGGCAATTATCGATCTCTCTCCGGGTGGCCGCCAGCCAATGCTGACCCAGGATGGCCGTTACGCCATCACCTATAATGGCGAACTCTATAATTTTCAGGAATTGCGTGCGGAGCTGCAGGCTCAAGGGTGCCGCTTCCAGTCGCGTAGCGATACTGAAGTGCTGCTTCAGGCCTGGGCGACATGGGGGCCGGCCGCGCTGGGCCGTTTTAATGGCATGTTCGCCTTCGCCTTGTGGGATGCGAAAGAACGCCGGCTGTATCTTGCGCGCGACCGTTACGGCATCAAGCCGCTCTACTATCGTCGTAATGGCAATGTGCTGCTGTTCGGCTCGGAAGCCAAGGCCTTGCTGGCACATCCCGCCGGCAGTGCAGCGCTGGATTTGCCGGCGCTGATGGAATACATGACCTTCCAGAATTTCTTCACTGATCGCACCTTGTTCAAGGATGTGTGTCTACTGCAGCCTGGCTGCTACATGGCTGTCGATCTGGCGCGTGGCGGCAGTCAGGTAGAACGCTACTGGGATTATGATTTCCGTGAACCTGATGCGCCTCATGCCGATGAGGCCGAATATGCCGAAGAACTGGATCGGTTGTTCTGTCAGGCGGTGAGCAGGCAGTTGATCAGCGATGTGGATGTCGCTTCCTATCTCAGTGGTGGCATTGATTCCGGCTCCATCACGGCTGTTGCGGCCGGCCAGCTCAGCAATCTACGCACCTTCACTTTGGGCTTCGACCTCAATTCCGCTTCCGGCATCGAGCTGGGCATGGATGAGCGGCGCGAGGCCGAGCACATGTCGTATCTGTTTAAGACTGAACAATACGAGATGGTATTGAAGGCCGGGGACATGGAACGCTGCATGCCGAGATTGGTGCGGCATCTAGAGGAGCCGCGGGTGGGGCAGAGCTACCCGAATTTCTATGCTGCCCAGCTTGCCAGCAAGTTTGTCAAGGTGGTGCTAGCTGGCTCTGGTGGTGACGAATTATTCGGCGGCTATCCCTGGCGCTATTATCGCGCCGTGGTGAATGACGATTTCGACCATTATGTCGACAAGTATTATGCTTTCTGGCAGCGACTGGTACCGAATTCGCTGCTGCAGCCAATGTTCGCACCGGTGGCATCCGAGGTGAAGGGAGTATGGACGCGGGACATTTTCCGCGATGTATTTCATCGCCACGCCGATCAACTCACCCGGCCGGAAGATTACGTCAATCACTCGCTCTATTTCGAGGCCAAGACATTCTTGCATGGTTTGCTGGTGGTGGAGGATAAAATCAGTATGGCACATGGATTGGAGAGCCGGGTGCCGTTCCTCGATAACGATCTGGTCGATTTTGCTATGCGTCTGCCGCTCAGTATGAAGCTCGGCCAACTCGGCGAAGTGGTGCGGCTAAACGAAAACGAACCTGGTGCCAAAACCGCCAAATATTTCGAGAAGACGCGGGACGGAAAACTGCTGCTGCGTAAAGTGATGCGTCGCCATGTGCCTGAAATCATCAGCGACGGTGAAAAGAAGGGCTTCTCTGCTCCGGATGCCAGTTGGTTTCGTGGCGAGAGCATTGACTACGTCAAGCGGGTCCTGGGCGACAAGCGGGCCCGGATCTACGACTATCTAGATCACTCGATGGTGTGGCGGATGGTAAGTGAGCACCTGGAGGGCCACCAGAATCGCCGCCTGTTGATCTGGTCGCTGCTTTATCTGGAGCAGTGGTGTGGCACCTTCTTGAGTGGCGCCGCTGAACAGCAAGCCGGTGATAGGTGATGGGGGCGACGGAGCACGGTTCATCGAGTCCGTCTCCTGCCTATCGTGGCCGAGTGGCGATAACCGGTGCGGCTGGATTGCTTGGCCGCGCGGTAATCGATGCATGTACAAGGCGTGGATGGGAAACGTGCGCCATTGTGAGAAGCAATGCGCCCGCCGGCGCTGTGTCTTCAGTACAAGCTGACCTGTCTGCAGAAGGTATCCGGCTTCAGGCTCGAATGCCTTCACCACCAGATGCGATTATCCATTTGGCCGCCGCTGTGCCGCATGCAGCGGAATTTCCCGATACGGCGGTAACTGCCGAATTGACGCGCCGGATTGATCGTTGCGTTTATGCCGCTGCTGCCGATTGGAGCATCCCAGTTATCTATGCTTCAAGTTGCGGCCTCTATGACCGGATCGATCCTAGTTGGAAGACAGAAGAAACGCCATTGCGATCAGCTTCTCCTTATTTTGAGGCGAAACAGGATGGCGAGGCATTATTCCTGACTTTGCCGCAAACAGCAGTAATGCGTCTCTCGGCACTTTATGGCCCGGGCTTGCGCCGCCATCTTGTGCTGGCACGATTTATAACTCTGGCGCGGACCGGTCAGGCCCTATCGGTTTGGGGCAGTGGCCAGCGGGAACAGGATTTCCTGCATGCCGCCGATGCCGCCAACTTCATTCTGGCGGCCCTCGATGCGGCCGCGAAGGGTATATACAATATCGCATCGGGGCAGCCGGTCACGATGATGCAGTTGGCAAGCTTGGTAACGCAAATCCTTGGCGGTGTGGTCAATCGCGAGGCTAAACCCGATCCGTTGGAATGCGAAACCGCTCGCTACGATATTGCAAAGGCGAAGCGAGATCTGGGCTGGTTTCCGACCATCAATATCGAGAAAGGTATTGTCATGCTTGCAGGCGAAGTGTTCGGTGCCTGAGATGACGGTAGAACTCTGGAAAACACAGCATCTTCCCTTCACCATCGGAGCGATGACGACGGCCGAGAACGGTCCGGGCTTGCCCGGAACGCTGCCATTTGTTTTAGGGTTTGATGATCGCCTGGGCCTTGTCAGGCAAGTGCCGGATGAATCCGTCACACGCTATCTGGCGCGGGCTTATGCAGTTGGTTCTCTACTTGGCACCGCAATGGACGATACGCCGCTCGGGCGGCACTATGCCGAAGATTTCGTCGCTTTTCTGGAACGCAATGTTGCGCAGGGTATAGCCGGTCGGCGTGTACTGGAAGTGGGGGCGGGACGCGGCTTTCTGTTGCAATGCCTGCAGGCTAAAGGCGCAGAATGTCTGGGTATCGAGCCCGGCCTGGCCAACGCGCCATATTGGGCCAGATATGGTGTTTCGGTGCTTGCCGACAGCTTCCCCAGTCCGCGCTTATCGGGAAATTTTGATCTTGTTCTCGCCTATGCGGTATTGGAACACATTGCCGAACCTGCGGATTTCCTGACGGCTGTTATCGATTCACTGCGGCCTGGAGGTATGGTTGCCTTTTCAGTGCCCGATTGCACGCCTTTCATCGCTGCTGGCGATCCAGCCATGCTTCTGCACGAACACTACATGTACTTCACAGCGGATAGTTTGACGCGACTGTTTGCCTATCATGGCCTCCGTGCCTTGAGCGTCGAGCGGGCCGGTTATGGTGGTGCGCTCTATGTCATTGCCGTCCGAGATCCGAATATCGTTGCCGAAGAAATAGCCGGGGCCACAGAAGCCGAGACATCTACCGTAATGCGCTATGGGGGAAAATGTGAGGCGCTGATCGAACGTGTTTCCACATTGGTATCACGGTATGCCAAAAGTGGTCGCAGCCTAGGCATATACTGTCCGGCGCGCGGATTGTCTTTCCTGCCGCCCGATGCGGCTTATCGGTTTTTTGACGATGACCCGGAGCTTACCGGCCGTTATTATCCGCCATTCAAGGTACCTGTTGAGTCGCGGGAGAGGTTGATTGGCAGCCCGGTAGATGAATTGTGGATTCTGTCCAGAACCTTTGGTGAGCGGCTGCGTGGGGTTTTGAATGCCGAACCGGCGTTGTTCGGTTGCTGTATCAGGGTCTTGGATGAGTTGGTGCCGGAGGTTGAATGATCCACGGCTTGCTGTCCGACGCCCATGGCAATGTTGAGGCTTTTAAGCAGGCCATCGCGTTGTTGCGTCGGTTCGGTGCGGAGCAGCTTCATTTTCTAGGTGATGCTGTCGGTTATATGCCTGGCTTGGGTGTACTGGATGCGTTGATTGATGCTGGCATACCGGCGGTCATGGGCAACCATGAGGAACTGCTGTTGGGCGGGGAGATTTCTTCGTCGCGCGATGCCATTTATCGCCTGATGCAAACACGAGCCATTCTTACCGAGGCGCAGAGGCAAACGGTATCGGCATGGCCTAGGCAGCGTCGATGGTTGGCGCCGTGCGGCGCCGTGCTGCTGGTGCATGGCAGCCCTGCATCGCCAACCCATGGATATGTCTATCCGGATAGCGATCTCGGGGATTTTCATCTCGCACCAGGAACGACAGTATTCATGGGGCATACCCATCGTCCTTTCCTACGCGAACAGGCAGGTGTGCGCTATGTGAACATAGGTAGCTGTGGCCTGCCGCGCGATGCCGGTTCCCTTGGATGTGTTGGATTGTTTGATGATACCTCTGGCGAGGTGCGCTTGATGCGGTTCGATATCCGAGATGCTACGCATGCAGCCTTGCGGCGCCTCGGTGAAATTCATCCGGCTGTGCGGGCTGTATTCGAGCGGCCGACGCCAGACGATATTGTTGGAGAAGTCTGCGATGCCTGAGCCAATTACTGTACTTGTAAGTGCCATCGGTGGGGGGGGGCATGGCGAGCAGATACTGAAGGCACTGCGGGCCGCCGTCCCGGGCTCCTATCGCATTATTGGTGGCGATATCTCGCCGCTCTGTCCGCAATTTTCCATGGTGGATGTTCCGGTTCTGCTGCCGCGAGCGTCATCGCCAGAGTATATTGATGCTCTGCTGGCACTTTGCGCCCGCTATAATGTGCAGGCCGTGTTCCATGGTTGTGAGCCGGATTTGCAGGCCATGAGCCGCGAACGCCAACGTTTTGCCGATATCGGCGTGCTGCTTCCGATCAACCCAGCATCGGTAATTGATATTTGCATGGACAAGGTGCGCACTGCCGAATTCCTGTCCCGGCAAGGCTTTAAGACTCCTCGCTATCAGGTACTTGGCGCTGACAGTGATTTGTCTGCGGTGGATTATTTTCCCGTTGTGGTGAAGCCATCACGTGACAGCGGTGGTTCGCAGAATACTTTTATCGCACAGACGCCGCGTGAACTGGAAATTCTGGCGGAGTATGTTCGCTCCACTGCGAATACATTCATCATCCAGGAATATGTTGGCGACTTTAGGTCCGAATTCACGGTCGGCGTATTGCACGATTTGGATGGAAATTTTCTCAATTCTATTGCTGTGCATCGTGCGTTGAGCGGAGGACTGAACGTGCGCATGTCAGTTCCCAATATTACAGGCCGCAAGTCCCTGGGCGAGAAACTGGTGATAAGCTCTGGCGTAAGCCATGGCTTTGTCGACAAGTTTCCAGAAATTACAGGGCCCTGTGAAGCGATTGCCAAAGCCCTTGGTGCGCGTGGTGCTATTAACATTCAGTGCCGTATGACTGATGAGGGTTTGTATATTTTTGAAATCAATCCGCGTTTCTCGGGCACCACTTCATTGCGTGCCTTGGTCGGATACAACGAGCCGGACCTCCTGCTGCGCCATCATCTGCGTGACGAAAGACTGGAGCCCCGCTTTTCCTATGGTAAGGGTTGGGTGATTCGGACTTTATCCGAAACATTACTGGATGGGACCGATGTGCCTAATTGGCAAACATTGTTGTCACCATGAAAATGCCTGTTATTCGCGGTGATGAGAGGATCAATCATCCAAGCCTTATGACATTCGGCGTTCTCAGGGTTGGGGAAATGCTGGAAAAGGGCAATGTCTGGTATGTTCGAGTTTACGAATGCTTTTTTAAACGAGTTGATGTCGTTTATTTGCTGGGTCGACGGCAACTGCCGCTCACTCAAGGCTGCACTACACTTAATACCGTTGGCACGGGCATATCATTGCTCGATTTGCTCCTGGCGCCGGTGACGCTATATTTTGAGGCGCGGCGCCTCTCGCCCGATGTCTGTATCACGCCGGACCAGGTTTTTTCCTGGTGGACCGCCAGCTTGGTTCGCTTGCTGCTTCGCAAGCGCGTTATACTTATGCCGGTATCCATACCGGAGGAACTCTACCGCGATTATGGCGTCAGCATGTCCGGCTTGCCAATCTGGATGGAGCGGCTGATGCTGCGCCTCAGTTACGCATGTGCCTATCGAGTTCTGACCGCCCATGCCGCTGGAGGCTATGTTTCGATTTTTGGCGCGTATCCGCTGTCCCGCAACAAGCTGTTTGTGGTGAAGAGTTTCGGCGAGGCAATGCCCGCTCCTGGATTTGTCAATGCTTTAGCAGATCTACCACCACATGACCCGACCCAGCTCGGGGACCCAATGACCCTGGTATATGTAGGCCGCATGAATCGGGAAAAGCTGGTGGAAGATCTGCTTCGAACGCTGCGCCGTTTGATCGACCTGCGGCCCGAGCGACATTTCCGTTTACAGCTGATCGGCGATGGGCCGGACCGCGCGCGGCTGGAGGCGCTTGCGGACGAGCTTGGCGTGAGAGGCTCTGTTGTTTTTATGGGGGCTCTCAACAATGCCTTGATCCCGCAGCAATTGGTGGCGGCAGATGTATTTCTGTCACCACTGACTGGTATGTCATTGCGCGAAGCCGCATGTGTGGGGATGCCGATCATCGCGTATAATCGCGATTGGATCGTTGGCATGCTGCGCCACGAAGAAAATGCTCTCCTGGTCCCATCGCGCGATGTGAGTGGAATGGCGGAGCAAATATTGCGCATGATGGATGATCCTGAGTTGCGTATCCGCTTGTCGCAAGGTATTCGCGCGTTGGCTGACGAATTGTGGTCTGAATCCGGTCTGCGCGAGTCACTGGCCCAGTTACATGTTCTGGTGACGCAGTAATGTGCGGTTTGGCCGGATTGCTTTGCCCGGGCGGCGGACGGCTTGATAAATTGCAGCGAGATTTGGCCAAGATGACGACGGCCATTGCCTATCGTGGCCCGGATGATTGTGGTTTTTGGTGCGATGCCGAGGCCGGGATTGCCTTGGGGCATCGCCGCCTGGCCATTATAGATTTGAGCAGTGAAGGCGCGCAGCCTATGCAGTCCGCGTCAGGTCGCTACAGTATTGTGTTCAACGGCGAAATCTATAATTACCGCGACCTGCGTGCGCAGTTGCAGAGCGAAGGCGCCCGTTTCCGTAGCCAGTCGGATACCGAGGTGCTGCTGGCCGGTTTCGAGTATTGGGGGGTGGACGCGACCCTGCGTGCGGCCAACGGCATGTTCGCCCTGGCGCTGTGGGATGCCGATGAGCGCAGCCTGATCCTGGCGCGCGATCGTTTCGGCCAGAAGCCGCTGCTTTATGGCTGGCTGGGCGGCACCTTCCTGTTCGCCTCCGAACTCAATGCGCTGGCGGCTCATCCCAGCTTTGCTGCCACTCTCGAACCAGTGGCAGTGTCGCTGCTGCTGCGCTACGGCAATATCCCGGCACCATGGACGATTCATCGCGACTGGCACAAGCTGCCGCCGGGCTGTGTGTTACGGCTCTCCACCGATATGCAGCCGGGGCAATTGCCGACTCCTGTCGCCTACTGGTCGGCAACTGATTCGGCACTGGCTGGCCTTACCGATCCTTTCCGTGGCAGCCGGGCCCAAGCGGCAGAACAGCTCGATGCCCTGCTGCGCGATGCGGTACGGCTCTGCATGGTGTCTGACGTCCCGATTGGCGCTTTCCTGTCCGGTGGCATCGATTCCTCCACCGTGGTGGCCATCATGCAGGCCCTGGGTGGGCCGCCGGTGAAAAGTTTCAGCATCGGTTTCCGCGAACCGGCGCTGGATGAAGCGCTCTATGCCCACGCCGTGGCGCAGCATCTGGGCACCGATCATACCGAATTGTATGTCGAGGAGACGGATGCGCTGGCGGTAGTGCCGCAACTGGGCCGATTCTACGACGAGCCCTTCGCCGATTCTTCGCAGATTCCGACTTATCTGGTGTCGCGCTTGGCTCGGCAATCGGTGACGGTTTGCCTGTCCGGTGATGCCGGTGATGAATTGTTTGGCGGTTATGACCGCTACGCCCTCGCGGCGCGCCTGGCCGGTGTGGCGGCGATGCTGCCAAAGCCACTGCTCAGCTTGGGCTGCGGCCTGCTGCAGGCATTGCCGGCAGCGATGCTGAATCGCCTTTCGCCTTTTATCGGCGACAAGCTGCATCGTCTGGGTGATGCCCTGTCGCCTGGCGATGTCGCGGGTATCTATGCACGACTGTTGCGACAATCGCCGCTATCGGTGGCAGGCATCGGCGGTGATCTGCGCGAGCGGCCGGAGGATTGGCTGCGGCTTGATGATGCACGGCAGATGATGATGTTGCTCGACACAGTGACATACCTGCCCGACGATATCCTGGTGAAGTTGGATCGCGCGAGCATGGCGGTGAGCCTGGAGTCGCGTGTGCCGCTGCTCGATCATCGGCTCTATGAATTCGCTTGGCGGCTGCCACGCGATTTCAAATATGGCGATGGCGGTGGCAAATTGATCCTGCGCGATGTACTGCATAAATACCTGCCGGGGCATCTCATAGAGCGGCCAAAGAAGGGGTTTGGTGTGCCGCTGGATCGCTGGCTGCGTGGCCCCTTGCGCGATTGGGCGGAAAGTCTTCTCACACCTCAGGCACTCGGGGCCAGTGGCCTGCTCGATGGGCTGCCGATCCGGCGTTTATGGGAAGAACATCGCGATGGTCGACGTCGCTTGCCGCATGCGCTGTGGTGCGTGCTGATGTTTCAGGCTTGGTGCACGGCCCGGCGCTAGCTACGAGTATTGCCGAAGCTGCGTAGAGCCGCGAGCAGTAAGCTGAAACTGACGCCAAGAAATCCGATCCACCAGCTATGCCAGGAATTGAACGAAGCCAGGAAGTAGATCAGTGCGGTGACATAACAACCAGTACCGGCGGCCCGCATAGTATTACGCAATTTATCTGACGAAAGAGCATGCCAGATCGTACCATGGCCGGCCAGAAGCAGAAGTCCGCCGGGAATACCTAGCTCAAGCCAGAATTGCAGAACACCGTTGTGCGGATGGCTCGGCACCTGTTCGCCGCCGCTAGGCAGCATCGCTCCGGCTCCAGGTAGCGCACGAGCGGCATCGATGCCCCAGCCGAGCCAAGGACGTTCTAGGAATCGCTCTGCTACAAAGTCCCACACATGCAGACGATGTACTGCAGAATAATGCAGATTCGGATAGATTTTCAGCAGGGTTTCGGCATTGAAGAACAGGCCTAGCAGTACAGGCAGTAGCAGCATACTGAGCCCGATTACGAGCATAATGGCGCCCAGCGTAATCCGTCCGCCCAGCCGGATCAGTATTGCCGTGCCTAGGCCGGCGCAAAAGGCCAGTTTGGCGGTCACCTGCGGTGAGATATAGGCCGCGATGGCCCCCAGCAGCAGAAGGGCCAGAGGCAATATCGGCCGGCGATGCAGCCAATAAGCCGCCAGCAAGGCTGGCCACATTGACAATGTGACGAAGACGCCGGCTCGGATATTAAGATTGGGAATCCAGTCATTGCGCCGTTTAAGTAATCCGATGGTTACGGCATACACCTTGCCGCCACTCAGTTGATCGAATAGCAGCAATGCCACGAGTAGCGTAAAGCCGATGATAAGGCTGTAGGCGAAGTGGCGGTGCCACGCCGAATATTGTGTTGCATCAAAACGCTGTGCTAGTGCCAGTAGGCATGCTGCGGCGATCAACAGAGCACTGAGCCCCTGCATGGTTTCCAGCGAGTTCGTGCGGTCGATAGACCAGAGCGCACTGGCCCAGCCCAGCAGAATCCATGCGCCGAGTAGCTTTGTGGATGGCAGTGAAAGAGCCGGCAATAAATCGCGCCGGATTGTCAGCAGGATCAGTGCGGTCAAGCCGGCCACCACACCAAGGGCGGCGAAGCCCTTGGCTGCAAAAAAAGCCATCAGGCTCGCGGCGGGTGCCAGAGTGGTGAAGAACCGCAGCGGTGTCCCGGCGTTCATCTCAACGACTCTCCCATCAGCGTGGCAATACGCTCGGCGGCATGGCCATCACCATAATCGCGAATCGGGCGGCGTGGTGCATATTCTGGTTCATGCCACAGACGATTCCAGCCGCAGGTGATCGTCTCGAGCCATTCGGTTTCGCCGCGTAGCGTAATGCATGGTTTGCCATGAAAATATGCTTCCTTCTGCACGCCGCCAGAATCGGTGAACACGCAGGCGCAGTCGGCTAGCAGGCGCGACATATCAAGGTAGCCCAGCGGCTCGATCACATGCAATCCATCCAATGCGATGCCGGCGCGGCTGGCAGCACCAGCAGTACGTGGATGCAGGGGTAAAACGATGGGCTGCCGTTCCGATTCCTGATGCAGATAGGAAATAATGCGATTGAGTTGTTCTGGATCGTCAGTGTTCTCCGCGCGGTGAACGGTGGCAACAGCATAATTCCCGGCAACGAGGCCGAGGCGAGATACGATCTCGGAATGCAAACGCGCGGGTTCGCGAGTCAGAAGTACAGTGTCATACATCACATCGCCAACCATATGGACGCCATGCTCGATGCCTTCACGCTGCAAATTGCTGATTGCTGTTTCAGTTGGGCAGAAAAGCAGGCGGCTTACATGATCGGTGAGTATGCGATTGGTCTCTTCCGGCATTGTCCGGTTGAAGGAGCGTAATCCAGCTTCGACATGCGCGATGGGAATCTGCAGCTTGGCAGCGGCCAGTGCGCCAGCCAAGGTCGAGTTGGTGTCGCCATAAACCAGTAGCCAGTCTGGTTTCTCCTCCAACAGAACCTGCTCAATTCCTATCAGCATGCGACCAGTCATCGCGCCATGGCCGCCTCCATGAATGCCGAGGTGATGCCGCGGTTCCGGGATGCCGAGTTCGCGGAAGAATATCTCCGACATTTTGAAGTCGTGGTGCTGGCCAGTATGGACCAAGATTTCCTCAAATCCACCATGGCGCAAGAAGGCGTGACTAAGCGCCGCGGCCTTGATGAATTGCGGCCTCGCCCCGACAATGGTCGCGACACGAACTTTCTTGTTAGGCATCCTTAAACCCGATTTCGCTCAAGAATCGCATCAACACATCGAATTGTGCTGCTCGAGACAAGCCCATTTTGGCTTCTATTGGTGGCGGTGATATCCCGCCTGCCGCTTTATCAGCCAGCCATTGGCGTAATTGCATCGCTATTGCCTGCGGCTCATTCAGTACTTTGCCGAGGCCGCGCTCGCGGATCAAGTCCGCAGCCACGCCGTCCTCGCAGCCAAGGGTAAGGATTGGTCGACCGGCGCCAGCATATTCAAACAGCTTGCCAGTGAACACACCGCGCTCGCGCGGATCGTTCCACAATAGCAGGAGCAGGATATCGGCATTGGCTTGCAGCATCTGGGCCTGCCGTAGAGGGACTGGCGGGCGGATTATCACGCAGTCTGCAACTCCTTGTTGCCGGGCTGCGTCTTCGACACCGCGCAATTCCTGGCCATAAAAATAGACTTTGACCGCAGCGCGTTCGGCAGGAGACAGCAAGGCGAGTGCGGCAAACAGGTTGGTGGGATCGCGGCGGCCAGGATAGATAATGCCGGTATAGAGGATACTCAGGTTCCGCGGATCCAATTCCGGTGTCGGCTGGATGCTGGCATAGCCGGTTGGATCGTAGCCATTCATCACCACGGCGGTGCGTTTGCCATATCGGCGTTCCAATGACTCTGCCAGCAGGGCCGAAACTGTGACGCAGGCTGTTGCGGGTGCCAGCACGCGGCGCTCGACATAGCCATCGAAACCTTGGCGCCAGTCCGGCGTGTTGCCGTACGGATTTTCCGTGAAGAGATCGCGATACTCTGCCACCCAGCGTGCACCAATATGCTGGCTCAACCGATGTCCGATCAGGTGATCCGTGAAAGGGAGGGCGGTCGAATAGATCAAATCTGGCTGCCAGCCACGCAGTATCTTGCGGCCGGCACGGATTGCCGCAGGATACCAGCCGATTTGGCCATCAGGCACGCCGATCAGGCCTTTGGCCAGATTTATCAACATTTGCCGCAACCCGGTTCTTGTTGTGGATTGGGAGCCGCCGGTGCCTCCTCTGGCGCGCCGAAGCAGGGCATGAGGTGCGAAAACGTTGAGCCAGCCGGTCGCCACCACTCGCTCGGGCGGGAAACTGCTGGCCATGGTTGCGGGATAGCCGGGGTCATGTGCTGTCAACACACGGACATCATGACCGCGCGCCAGCAGATATTCTGCCAGAAGGCCGGCCCGCACCGAGCCGCTCGCGTTGTAGGGTGGAAAGGCAAAGCTAATAAGCAGAATCTTCAAGGTATCACCTTGTCCGGCCGGTATTATCGAAATCAACGTTGAACAGGTTTGCCCACCGCAAGAAGTTCAAGCAGCGCCATGAAGCAGGGTCGTAGCCTCTGGTGCCGGTTGCCAGTTGCTCCAGTTTGCCGCGCACCAGTGGCGTGAAACAGGGGGGGAGGCGTTCCGGTATCGATTCCCGCACCAAGCGGTGCAATCTGCTGTCGTTCGCGAACCACTGAGCTTCGGGTGTCGCAAACCCGATCTTGTCCCGGCGATCGAGAATCGCATCGGGAACTATGCCGCGCAGTGCCTGACGCAATACTGATTTTGTGGTGCCATTCTGGTCAATCAGCAAAGCATCTGGAAGGCTTGCGGCGAAATCTGCCAGGCCGGTAGTGAGGAAAGGAACGCGATTCTCTACAGACACCCGCATTGCATTGCGATCCGCATATCGCAGCAGCATCGGCAGACTGGAGCCATAAGTGGCATCGAACAACTGCTCCTGCAATGGCGTTGACTGCGGTCGGCTCTCCCGCCAGGGCGCGGCGGTATCCCCGAACCAGTCAGCATGTAGCCAATCAGGGATCATGGAGCGGCCCAGCCATCGACGCAGTTGGCCTTGCAAACTATCGGGCAGAAAAGGTGCTAGGGCCATCATCGCTGTGGTGCGGTGGTGGTCAGGCATACGCCGCAGCAGGGTTAGTGCTTCGCGCCAGGCACCGCGAGCGATCAGGCCCTGCAGGCGTGCGGCGCGGAATACTGTGTAGCCTGCAAACAACTCATCTGCGCCCTGTCCGTCCAAAACCACTTTGTAGCCAGCATCATGCACGGAGCGGAAAACATGTGCCTGCGCCCACATGCTACTGGTGCCGAACGGTTGTTCCTGGCTGATGATTAAATCATCAAGCTCGATCGCTAGATCGGTACTGTTTAGTGTGACGCGATGCAACTGGCCATCGACTTGCTGGTTGACGATATTGATCCAGTGACTTTCGTCGAGGTCGGTGTTACCGGCAATGTAACTAAATAACGGCAAGCCCGGTTCAACTCCGAGATTGGCGCGCATGGCGCAGACGATGCCACTGGAGTCGATGCCGCCAGAGAGTGTTGCGGCCACGGGCACGTCAGCGGTCATGTGCAGCCGTATGCTATCAATGAACAAGGCACGCAATTCTTCCGCCGCCACCTCTGGGCGCAGTCCTTCGCGGCGTTGTGTCGTTACCTGCCAATAGCGTTGCGGCGTGACCTGCTCTGGTCGATTGAGGTCAATCTCCACCCCATGTGCGGCCGGCAATTCGCGGATATCGTTGAACAGCGTCGCGCCACCCTGGTTCGTGATGGCATGACGCAAGTAGCGGAATGCCGCCGCACGATCAACTTGTCTGGAAGCCGCTTTCACAGCCAGCAGGGGTCTGATTTCCGAAGCAAAACAAAATTGTTCGGGTGAGACTGCATAATGCAACGGCTTAATGCCAAAGGGATCGCGAGCAAGTATTAATTTTTGCCGGACGGTATCGAGAAAGGCGAAGGCAAACATGCCGACCAAGCGATCCAGGCAGGCTAATCCTTCACGGATCAGCAACTGGAATAATACTTCGCTGTCGGAGCTGGACTGAAATCGGCAACCAACTAATTCCAGTTCACTACGCAATGCCTTGTAGTTATAGATTTCACCGTTGAAGACAAGTGCATAGCGGCCAGAGGGATCGGCCATCGGCTGCCAGCCAGTGGGTGAGAGGTCGACAATCGACAGGCGGCGATGGACCAGTGCCACATGACCATTGCCGAGTGTTGCCGCGTCACGGCCAAAACACATCGATTCGTTGCGATGCCAGAGCATGAATCCCCAGTCATCCGGACCGCGATGCTGCTGCGACACAGATAATTGTGTCAGCGTTACCGCCGGATTGGCGAGCGGACGGGTGCTAATGATGCCAGCTATGCCGCACATGCTACGATGTTCCTAAAGCTGCCGCACGGCTCTTGCCGGGCTGCCCGCGATCACCACTTTGCCTTCTGGGAAAGAGCTTCGAACCACGCTGTTGGCGCCGATCACGGTGTTGTCGCCCAGTGTTACGCCAGGCAGGATGATGGCGCCGAAGCCAATCCAGCAATTCCGCCCGATCCTGATTCCGCTGGTCGGTGGGGCATCATCGAGGTTGGCGAAGTCATGTGTCTGCGACATAATGCAGATATTGGCACTCCAAATGGTGCCTTCGCCGATGTGCAAGCCATCGGCCGCATTGATGTAGCAACCGCCACTTACCGCAAGGCTGCGCCTTACCCGCAGACAGCGATTCTCGATCTTCAACCCCTTGGGGTGCAGCACGCGCGTGGTGAAATGCTTGTTGTATGGACAATCGGCATCAATGCGGATCAGCCGTTGGAACAGCGTATTGGCTAGCCAGAGAGGCAGGCCAGTGCCGGCCGGATAATTCAGCAGATCGAACAGCTTTTGCTTCATGTTTCGCGAGTCCTGGGCAGAACGACGCACCACTCGATGACGGCACGGGCCGGGCGATGGATAAAGCCGGGCAGGCGGGGCAGATGTCCTTGCAGCATATCGATGCCACAAAGCCAGCCTAGCCGGCGAGCCATCAGCAGCAGGGTGGGGGTGGCGGCTAAGGTCGCGGCGATGGCTATGAAAATATTGCCGAAGGCGAGGAGCAGCGATGCTGCAATGCTGACGCAGCCAGCAAAGGCCATGCCGCGGATCCCCGAGTGATCGGGCTCAGGGGTGAGTTTGTTATAGAAATTTGTGAAGGCAAGGGCGCATAAGGTCCAGACCGACAGCACCGTCGCCAATGCTGCGCCCTCAATACCCAGCCAAGGTATCAGCAGCAGGTTTCCGGCAGCATTCACAAGGGCTGCGACGATATTGAACAGCACGGCTCGGCCGATCATGGTTTCATTCGCCATTATTAGCGGATTGAGCAGTGTGATTAGTAACTGCGCCGGCAGGGTCGCCAGCAGCACGGTCAGTGGTGCTCCAGCGCCGGTATAGGCGGTGGGCCATAGCGGGCTATGCGTCAAGCCGCGCAGTAGCAATAGGCCGAGAGGTAGCAGTGCGGTGGCTAGTAATGCCACGGCCAATGCCAGACGCAAGACGCGATAAATCTCATCGCGCGACCGAGACAAATGCATGTCCGTGAGGCGCGGGGCCAGTACGGCAGAGAAAGGGATTAGAATGCCACCGATCAGGGCGTAGACGCTGCTGGCCCAGCCATAAAGGCCGGCATGGACGGTATCGATCATCAACTGCACGAACCACAGGCCCATCCAGGTGGCGAGAATGCCGGCGGTGGAGCCGAAAGGCAGCCGCCAGCCGTAGCTCAGCATGCGACGCAGCAACATTGCATCGAACAAAGGTGCTGCCCCTCGCACCGGCAGGCGGGAGACTGTCACGGCGGTGGCCAGCGCCCAACCCAAGGCCGTGCCGAGCAGGAGGCCATCGGCGCTGGCAGGCAACAGGCTGAGAAAACCAAGCATGCAGGCGAGCGGGCCAAGTTTTGCCAGAAATTGCCCCAGCCCGTATCCGGTGAATCGGTTGGCGGCCTGGCCAGTATAGCTGGCTGCTTCCGACAGGGTCATGGTCAGCAATGCCAGTGCCAGCAACGGCCAATGCGCCAAGGCGAATGTGAAGCGGCCATGAAATAGCCAAGCGCATAGCATGAGTGCCACTGCAAGCAATATTGCAATTGCCGCTTCGGCTACAAGAGCTGTCCCTGCCACGGTCCATACCGAGCCGCCCTGATTGAAGTGCTCGCGGGCAAACCGCAAGATGGTTTGGTTCAGCCACGACAGAGCGATGCCGCCGATTACCTGCGTGATGCTGAGCAGCAGGCTGTATTCACCATACATGGCGGGAGGCATTGCTTTCGCCGCCAGCGTTACAGTGGCGGCGGCAACAATGAATGCGGCTCCCTGGAAACCGAGAATCTGTAGCCATTGCCGCAGCATGGCAGCCAGTGTCATGGCTCGGCCTCAGGCGATTCACTGACTGGCATTGCCTGGGCAATGCGCAAC
Source organism: Ferrovibrio sp. (assembly GCF_965278975.1). Taxonomy (GTDB): domain Bacteria; phylum Pseudomonadota; class Alphaproteobacteria; order Ferrovibrionales; family Ferrovibrionaceae; genus Ferrovibrio. Next base: position 878,359 of record NZ_OZ257126.1, on the reverse strand, counting down.
AAGGGGGGCGCGAAAATGCGCTGACGCCCTAGCCGCTCGGCCCAATGATCGAAGCTGACCTGGGGCTGCTCCGCATCGCTGAGCAGGATAAAGTCATGTGGTGTCAGATCGTCGGAGTCGCGCAGCACCGGCAATCCGCAAAAATGCTGACGATTGGTTCTGGCATCGAGCAGGCCTGCCAAGGCGATGCCGGTTTCATTGGCACTCAGCACAGCTATTTCTGCCAATTCGCCACTGCCGACGAGAAATAGGCGGCCGCCTGGCGGCAATAGTGCTGCCATATGTTGCAGGCAATCGGTGTATTCAGCGCGTGCACGGCGGAAGAAATGCAGGGAGTCGGTGAGATATTCGGAGACAAGACGGGATTTTTCGCTGAAGCCGTGGGGTGTCAGGTAATAGGCATAGCGCCGTGCCGGCGCCTCGCGCACCTTCACAAGGCCTTTCTGCACCGCGCGGCGCAGCAAGGCATTCAGTAATCCGATGGCGATGCCGACGCGTCCTGCAAGGCGCCGCTGGTTGTTGGCCTCGCCGCTGTCAATAGCCTCAAGCAACGCCAAGGTTTCCCGCCGATAGGGCTCTTGTATCATCGCTACAATATTAGACCTGGAGTTGATGTTCATATCATGAACAATGCCATGTTCATGATGTGAACATCAAGCTATTTCATGGGTTGGTTATTGATTCTCTGTGAAAACTGCCACAGGCTTTCCGCTATCTGGCTCTGTCTTGCGCGCGGGCGCAGCAGCAGGATACGCAGCGGGATTGCCTCAGCCGCATTGCCGGCAGCAACCAGATGGCCGGCGGCCATATCCTCGGCCACCAGGCTGCGGGGCAGCCAGGCAAGGCCGCGGCCATCACGGGCCATCATGCGCAGCACGGCAGCGGAATGCGATGTGAATACCGTCTTGAGGCCGGCCTGCCAGGGGGCGGAGGCCTGTGCCGCCGCGATGATGCGGCCGAGCCCTGATTCGTCGCTATAGGCCAGGAAGGGCATAGCCTCGTCCTGGCCGATGCGGTGGCGCGGCTGGCCTGACTGCTGACCACCCTGGGCATCAGGGGCCGAAAGCGGCAGCAGCCGATCCTCGCCAATCACCCGGCTGGTGAACTGTGTCGCGTCCAACCGCTGCGCCACGGCATCATGGCCGTGGCAGAGCATGAATTGGGCATTGCCTTCCAGCATCGCCTGTTCGCAGGCCTGCATACTTTCAGAAATCAGGTGAATCGGCCCTAAAGCCAGATCGCCACCCAGGCGCTGGACCCAGGCTGGAAAGAAGGTCAGCGACAGGGAATGGGTTGCGGCGAAGCGCAATGCACTGGCGCCCTCTGCCGCCGTCTGGCGCAATTCCTCGCGCGCCTGGGCCAGGCGGCGCAGCACTTCTTCCACGGTCGGGCGCAGCCGCAGCCCGGCATCGGTGAGGCCGATCGGCTGGCTGGTGCGGTCAAAAAGTGGCGCGCCGGCCCAATCCTCCAGCAGCCGGATGCGTCGGCTGAAGGCTGGCTGGGTCATGTGGCGGCGTTCGGCGGCGCGGGAGAAATTGCCGCTTTCCGCAAGGGCGATGAAATCTTCGAGCCAGGCAAATTCCATGGCGGTTCCCCAGCTTGCAAGCGGCATGATGCCATGCCGATCCGGCATTGGCGGAGTGAGCCATGCCGGGCCTATGCTGCGCAAGTCATAGCCCCCAGGGAATCAGCCCAGAGGAATCAACCATGCGTATCGTCGACGTCCGCGAGAAGACCGTTTCCATCGCCTCGCCTATCGCCAATGCCTATATCGACTTCTCCAAGATGACCTGCTCGGTGGTGGCGGTGGTTACCGATCAGGTGCGCGATGGCAAGCCCGTGGTGGGTTTCGGCTTCAATTCCAATGGCCGCTATGGCCAGGGGTCACTGATGCGCGAACGCTTCCTGCCGCGCCTGATGGAGGCCGATCCCGATGGCCTGATCGACAGCCAGCACGGCAATCTTGATCCGTTCAAGATCTGGTCCACCCTGATGATGAATGAGAAACCCGGCGGCCATGGCGAGCGTTCGGTGGCGGTGGGCACCCTGGATATGGCGGTATGGGATGCCGTGGCGAAGATTGCCGGCGTGCCGCTGTGGTGCCTGCTGGCCGACCGCTATCGCGGCGGAGTGGCAGACGACAAGGTCTGGGTCTATGCCGCCGGTGGCTATTATTATCCGGGCAAGGGCCTGGAGGCGCTTCAAGACGAGATGAAAAGTTACCGCGACCGTGGCTACCGTGTGGTCAAGATGAAGATCGGCGGTGCCTCTCTGGCCGAGGATATCAAGCGCATTGAGGCGGTGCTGAAGATTGTCGGCGACGGGCAGAATCTCTGCGTCGATGTGAACGGCCGCTTCGATATCAAGACTGCCATCGCATACGGCAAGGCTCTGCTGCCCTATAACCTGTTCTGGTACGAGGAAGTGGGTGATCCGCTGGATTATGCACTGCAGGTCGAACTGGCGCAGCATTACGATAAGCCGATGGCCACCGGCGAGAATCTGTTCTCGATGCAGGATGCCCGCAACCTGATTCGTTTCGGCGGCATGCGGCCAGATCGCGACTGGCTGCAATTCGATTGCGCGCTGTCCTATGGCTTGGTCGAGTATCTGCGCACACTGGAGATGATGCAGCAGCATGGCTGGTCCAGCCGTCGCGTGGTGCCGCATGGTGGTCACCAGATGTCGCTCAATATTGCCGCTGGCTTGCATCTCGGCGGTAATGAGAGTTACCCGGATGTGTTCAAGCCGTTCGGTGGCTTTGCTGATGGCATCGCGGTGAATGACAGCTATGTCGGCCTGCCGCAGATTCCGGGTGTCGGCTTCGAAGCCAAGAGCGAACTCTATGCGGTGATGAAGGGCCTGCTCGATTGATCCGCTTGGCTATCGGCAGCGAAAGGGTGTAGGTCTTTCCGCAATAGGCGGGAGGATTTGAGCATGACTGGTGCCGAGCGCGAAGACCGGCTGGCGATTGCCGATCTGGTGCAGAACTGGGCGGTATGGCGCGACGCCGGCGACTGGGAGCGTTTCCGCACAGTCTGGCATGACGATGGCTGGATGATGGCCACCTGGTTCCAGGGGCCGGCGGCGGATTTCATCCGGGTGACTCAGGAGGGCTGGGCCAAAGGTGTCAGCATCCTGCATTTCCTCGGCGGCATCAGTATCGACCTTGCCGGCAGTCGCGCCATCGCCCAGACCAAGATGACGATCTCGCAGCGCGCCCCTGTGCAGGGCATTGCCTGCGATGTGGTCTGCACCGGGCGCTTCTACGATTTCCTGGAGAAGCGGGCAGGGCGCTGGGGCGTGGTGATCCGCCAGCCGATCTATGAGAAGGATCGCCTCGATCCGGTGGCGCCGGGCCGGGCACCGGAACTCGATGCGGCCAAGCTGGCGGCTTTGCCGGAAGGCTACCGCCATCTCGCCTATATCCAGGAGGAGATCGGCTATCGCGTGAAGCGAGACATGCCGGGCCTGAAGGGTGAGGCGGTAGCGGCGCTTTACCGCCGGGGCGCCGCCTGGCTCAAGGGTGAAGCTGTCACGCCGCAGATGTTCCTGGGCTGACGCTTATTCCTTCCAGCCTTCGCCCTCGAAGCCGGCACGGCCGAAGGCAACGCCGCCATCCACGGTGAGCGTCGAACCGACGACGTAATCGCCGGCACGCGAGGCGAGGAAAATGGCGGCGCCAGCCATGTCTTCCTCGCTGCCGATGCGGCCGGCCGGCACGCGCTTGGCCACGGCCTCGCCATTGTCGCGGGCATCGATATTCATGTCCGAAACGAAAGGCCCGGGGGCGATGGCGGTCACCACGATCTGATCCTTGATCAGTTTCGCGGCCATGCGGCGGGTGAGGTGGATCAGGCCGGCCTTGCTGGCAGCGTAGGAATAGGTTTCCAGCGGATTGACGAAGATGCCGTCGATGGAGGCGATGTTGATCACCTTGGCGGGCCGCCCGGCGCTGGCGGCGGCTTTCAGCGGCGCGTAAAGCGCCTGGGTCAGGAAGAATGGCGCCTTGAGGTTGAGGTTCATCACCTTGTCCCAGCCATTCTCGGGGAATTGCGTGAATTCAGCGGCCCAGGCGGCGCCGGCATTGTTCACCAGGATATCCAGCCTGGCTTCGCGCTGGCTGAATTCCTTCGCCAGGGCCTGGGCGCCGGCCACAGTGGAGATATCGATTGGCAGGGCGATACATTCGCCGCTCCCACCATTACTGCTACCGGTGCTGAGTTCTCGTGCCGTGGCATCGCAGGCGGCGGCCTTGCGCGCGGTGATGTAGACCTTGGCCCCCTGGGCGATGAAACCGCGTGCGATCATCTTGCCGATGCCGCGCGAACCGCCGGTGACCAATGCCACGCGGCCCTTGAGCGAGAATAGCTCCTGCATTGTCTTCTCCCTGCTTATATAGGTGCCATGATAGCGCCCCCAGCCATTTGGGCCAGCCCATTCGGATTTGTATTGCCGGATGGAATCTTCGGCGCGGCCCTGTATAGTGCCGAATCAAACACCCAGTTGATCGAGCGTGAGGGTAAGGTATGCCGGCAGCGGGAGCGAAGCGGAGCGAGGGCAGCGTCAAGCGCCGGCCGGCCGGTGGTGCGGCCAAGCCCACCGGGGCAAAACCGAAAGCGGCCAAGTCCCAGGCCGCGAAACCACGGGTGGTGAAGCCCCTGGCGGCGAAGCGCGGTGAACAGACCAGCCGTGATCTGTTGCTGGCCGCCGCGCATCAGGAATTCGCCAGCCGAGGCTATGAAGGCGCCCGGGTTGATACCATCGCCGCCGTCGCCGGGGTCAACAAGCAACTCGTCTACCACCACTTTGGCAACAAGGATGACCTCTACGCCAAGGTGCTGGAACGTGCCTATGATGGCATCCGCGAGCGCGAACGGGCGCTTGATCTTGGGCAGGTGAAGCCGGCCGCCGCGATGCGCCGACTGATCGAGATGTCATTCGACTACCTGGCCGAAAACCGCGATTTCGTTTCTCTGCTCACGGATGAAAACCTGCATAAGGGCAAGCATCTCAAGCAGATCGTGAACCTGCAGCGGCTCAACACGCCGCTGCTCGGCACGCTCGACGGCATCCTGAAGCGTGGCGCCGAGGAAGGCCTATTCCGCAAGGGAATGGATCCGCTGCAAGTCTATATCTCCATTGCCGGTCTTGGTTTCTTCTATTTCAACAACATCTATACGTTGTCGGCGATCTTCGGTCGCAACCTCGATGATGCGGCGGAAGTATCCATACGCCGCCGTCATGTCGTCGAGATGATGATGAGCGCGCTGCGCCCCTGAAATTTCGCGTCGTGAAATTCGTGAGGGCGTTTCGCTGATGTCACGCGTTTTTCATCTTGACAGTCAGCCGGACCCGGGTGTCTGATCAACCAACTGGTTGATCATGTGCGGATGCACTTGGGGGAACATGCGGGATTTAGCCTGGGCTACGGCGGCCGAGCTTGTGGCCGCCTATCGTGCGAAGGCACTATCGCCTGTCGAGGCGACGGCCATGGTGCTGCGCCGCGCCGAGGGCCTCAATCCCGAACTCAATGCTTTCTGCCTGCTGGATGCCAAGGCCGCCAACGAAGCGGCGCGTGCGTCGGAAGCGCGCTGGCAGCGCGGCGAACCGCTCGGGCCGCTGGATGGCGTGCCAGTGTCGATCAAGGACATCATTCTGACCAAGGGCTGGCCGACTCTGCGCGGTTCCAAGGCGATCAACCCGGATCAGCCCTGGAACGAGGATGGCCCGCTGGTGGCGCGGCTGCGCGAACAGGGTTCGGTGATCTTCGGCAAGACCACCACTAGTGAATTCGCCGCCAAGGCCACAACGAGTACCGCGCTTTGCGGCGTCACGCGCAATCCCTGGGATCTGGCGCGCACGCCGGGCGGTTCCAGCGGCGGCGCTGCGGCTTCCGTGGCGGCCGGCATTTCCGCCATGGCGGTGGGTACCGATGCCGGCGGCTCGATCCGCATGCCGGCGAATTTCTGTGGCATTTATGGCTTCAAGCCGGGCGGTGGCCGGGTGCCGATGTACCCGCCGACACCCTATGCCACGCTCGCCGGTTTCGGTCCGATGACCCGCACTGTGACGGATGCGGCGCTGATGTTCAGCGTCATCACCCGGCCCGATAGCCGTGACTGGGAAGCACTGCCTTATGACCCCGTGCAGTACCAGGACAACCTCGCCGCCGATCCGAAAACCTGGCGTATCGCCTGGAGTCCGACGCTCTGCGGCGCCCGGGTCGATCCGGAAGTAGCCGCGCTCACCGAGCGCGCGGCCAAGGTGTTCGAGGCGCTGGGCGCCAAGGTCGAACTGGTCGAGAAGGTGTTCGACGATCAGCGCGATCTGATGCACAAGTTGACCAGCGGCCTCACGGATTACGCCTTCCATAAATTCACGCCGGCGCAGCTCAGCGTCATGGACCGCGATCTGGTGCAGCGCATCGAGCAGAGCCGCAATACCACGGCCATCAGCCATTTCGATGCCGAGATGCAGCGAGCGCAGCTTGCCCGCCAGATGAATGACTTCCATCAGCGCTATGATCTGCTGTTGACCCCGGTTACTTGTGTCCCGGCTTTCAATGCCGCTGGTGATGCGCCGGAAGGCTATGGCCCGCGCGAATGGTATCCCTTCACCCCTCCCTTCAACCTGACGCGCCAGCCTGCCGCCAGCCTGCCCTGTGGCTTCACCGCCAAGGGCCTGCCGGTCGGTCTGCACCTGGTCGGCCCGCGCCACCGCGATCTGCTGGTGTTGCAGGCATCCTGGGCCTTTGAACAGGCGGCGCCGTGGCTGGCCCGCCGGCCGGCCGTAGCCGAGAGGAGCTTCTGATCCAATGAAGCAGGAACGCAAATCCGATATGCAGGCGACCGAGGCATTGCCTGGCCGCATTGCCGATACCGAGGCGCTGGAAGAGATTCTGTCGCGCCCGGATATCATCCTGCAGCGCGAACTGCAGAGCCTGGATGGCGACATCATGGTTCTGGGTGTCGGCGGCAAGATGGGGCCGTCGCTGGCCCATATGGCCAAGCGCGCGGCGCCGGACAAGCGCGTGATCGGCGTGGCGCGATTCAGTGAAGCCGGCCTGCGCGAACAGCTTGAAGGCTGGGGTATCGAAACGATCCAGTGCGATCTTACCGACCGCAAGGCACTCGAAGCACTGCCGAAGGCGAAGAACATCGTTTTCATGGCCGGCATGAAATTCGGCGCCGGCGGCGACCAGCCGCGCACCTGGGCGATGAACACCTATCTGCCGGGCCTGGTGGCCGAGACCTTCACCGATTCGCGCATCGTCGCTTTCTCCACCGGCTGCGTCTATCCCTTTGTCGGCATCGATGAGATCGGCGCCACCGAGCAGACACCGCTCAATCCGCCGGGCGAATATGCCAATTCCTGTGTCGGCCGCGAGCGCCTGTTCCAGTATTTCTCTGCCCAGCATGGCACGCCGGGCCGCCTGATTCGGCTGAATTACGCCATCGACCTGCGCTATGGTGTGCTGCACGATCTGGCGGTGAAGATCCGCGACGGCAAGCCGGTGGATCTCACCACCGGCCATGTCAACGTGATCTGGCAGGGCGATTCCAACCGCTACTCGCTGCGTGCCCTGGCCCATGCCACGGCGCCGACCACGCCGATCAATGTCAGTGGGCCGGAAACCCTCTCCGTTAAGTGGCTGGCCACCGAGCTGGCACAGCGGCTCGGCAAGCCGGTCAGCTTTACCGGCGAACCGGCGAAGACCGCATGGCTCAACAACGCGGCCGAGGTGATGCGATTGTTCGGTTATCCGCTGGTATCGATCAAGGTGATGCTGGATTGGGTTGCCGAATGGGTCGCCGGCAATGGCCAGAGCCTCAACAAGCCAACCAAGTTCGAGAACCGGGATGGCGAATACTGAGGCGATCGGCAGCAGGCTGTTGCAGCCCTGGCATCTGCCGGGGGCGCTGGCGTTGTCGGCCGAAGCCGGCTGGAACCAGATCGCGCCGGATTGGCTGCTGATGATCGAGCATGGCCATGCCATTGGTATCGAAGCCGGTGACGATGGTGCACTGGTTGCCTCGGGTCTGGCCCTGCCGTTCGGCGAGAGGCTGGCCTGGATCAGCATGGTGTTGGTGACCGCCAGCCATCGCCGCCGTGGTCTCGCCAGCAAGCTGGTATCTGATTGTCTTGCCTGGCTGGAACAGCGCGGTTCGGTGGCGGTGCTGGATGCTACGGCTGCCGGTGCTGAAGTCTATCGCCCACTGGGTTTCGAGACCGTACGCCGTATCACCCGCTGGCAGCACACCGGTATTGCTATGTCAGCTGCCGCCCAGCAGCCTGCATTGCAGCCGCAGGATATCGACTGGCTCGCACCGCTGGACCGGGTGGTATTCGGTGCCGAGCGCGCTTTTGTGTTGGCCGACCTGCTGCGCCGCCCGAAGGCCGTGGCTTTGGGCCTGCCATCGCGCGATGGTTTTGCGCTGTCGCGTGAAGGCCGCGTCGCTACGCAGATCGGTCCGGTGGCCGCGCCGCAGCCGGAAGCAGCGATTGCACTGTTCGATGCCATGCTGGCACGCATCCACGGCCCGGTATTCATTGACGCCTATGACGATCAGGCAACTTTTGCCACACATCTGGAAAAGCTTGGATTCCGACGCCAGCGCGGTTTCGAACGCATGGTGCGCGGCAGGATCGAATCCTTCGGTGACATGGCGCGGTCTTTCGCCGCTGCCGGGCCGGAACTGGGTTGAGGAGTAAAGCGATGGCACGACATTGGAGCGATATTCCGGCACCGGTACTGAACCTGCTGCGCCAGGGCACGGTGATTCCAGCGCATCCGCTGGCACTGGACGAGCAGCGCCAGTTCGATCCCAAACGCATGAGCGCGCTGACGCGCTATTATGTCGATGCCGGCTCGGGTGGTCTGGCGGTCGGCGTACATACCACGCAATTCGCCATCCGCGAGGTCGGCCTTTACGAGCCGGTATTGAAACTCGCCGCTGATACCGCCGCTGCCTGGACATCGCGGCCACTGGTTCGCGTTGCCGGTCTGGCCGGCCGTACCGGGCAGGCCAGCCGCGAAGCCACGATTGCGCGTGGCCTGGACTATCATGCCGGGCTGCTCAGTCTCGCCGCCATGAAAGGCGCCAGCGAAGATGAGTTGATCGAGCATTGCACTGCCGTGGCCAAGGAAATCCCGCTGGTCGGTTTCTACTTGCAGCCTTCGGTGGGCGGCATCCGCCTGTCCTTCGATTTCTGGCGCCGCTTCGCGGCTATCGAAAATGTCGTGGCAATCAAGATGGCGCCGTTCAACCGTTATGCGACGCTGGATGTGATCCGCGGCGTGGTGGCGGCCGGAGCCGAGAATCGTGTCACGCTTTATACCGGCAATGACGATCATATCGTCGCCGATCTGGTGACTCCCTATACCCTGATGCGCGATGGCAAGCCGGTAACGGTGCGGATCAAGGGCGGCCTGCTCGGCCATTGGTCGGTCTGGGTGCGTGCGGCGGTTCAGCTTCTGGCGCGCTGCCAGGCGGAAGCCGCCAAGCCCGCAGTGAGTGCCGACCTGCTGGCGCTGGATGCCCAGGTGACGGATTGCAATTCGGCGCTGTTCGATGTGGCTCATGCCTTCCATGGCTGCATCGCCGGCTGCCATGAAATCCTGCGCCGCCAGGGCCTGATGCGCGGCATCTGGTGCCTCGACCCTGACGAGGGCTTGAGTCCGGGGCAGGCGGAAGAACTGACGCGCGTGGCACAAGCCTATCCGCATCTCACCGATGATGCATTCGTCGCCGCCAACCTGCAGCGCTGGCTGGCGGGCGACAGCAACCAGGCACTGAAGGAGCTGGCGGCATGATGAAGGCAGTAAAATGGGCGTTCGAGCGCCTGCCGGCTTTGTCGCTGTTCGTGGTGCTGCTGATCGCCTGGCAACTGGCGGTGACGGTGGGCGGTGTTCGTGAATACCTGCTGCCCTCGCCGCAATCGGTCTATGCCGCGCTCACCGGCAACCAGATTCCCTGGAGCCGCCATATCTGGGTGACGGCACTGGAAATCTTTGGCGCCTTCACCATCGCCGCCATCGCCGGTGTGTTCCTTGGCACCATGATCGCCTGGTCCACCCTGATCTCGCGTGCGTTGATGCCGTTCCTGGTCTTCGTCAATACCTTGCCCAAAGTGGCGGTGGCGCCGCTGTTCCTGATCTGGATGGGCTACGGCATCCTGCCCAACATGCTGATCGGTGCGCTGATTGGCTTCTTCCCGGTGGTGATCAATACAGCCGTGGGTCTGACGCAGATCGATCGTGATCTGCTCGATCTTGGCCGCGTGTTCAGCGCACCGAAATGGAAGGTATTCGTCAAGATTCGCATCCCGAATGCCTATCCCTTCATTCTCAGTGCGCTGAAGATCACCGCAACTTCGGCCGTGGTTGGTGCCATCGTCGGTGAATTTGTCGCTTCGCAGCGCGGCCTTGGCTATGTGATCATTGCGACCCAGAGCAGCATGAATACCTCGGTGGCTTTTGCCGCACTGTTCTGGATTTCGCTCATGGGTTTCGCGGTCTTCGGTATTGTGGCGATGCTCACCCGCATCCTCACGCCCTGGGCCGATAACGCCGATAATCAGTAAAAACACTGCAACCAACGAACACAGCAACAGGAGGGTAGCGATGAAACGGTACAAAACGGTGTTTGGCGCTCTGGTGACGGCTTCGCTCGCGCTCGCGGGTGCGTCTGCTGCCCAGGCCCAGGAGAAATTCCTCTTTGCCCTGAACTGGTTCCCGGTCGGCGACCACACCGCCTATTGGGTGGCGCTGGACAAGGGCTATTACGCCAAGGCCGGCCTTGATGTGACGCTGGAGAATTCCAAGGGCTCGGGTGACTCCATCGCCAAGGTGGATACCAACCGCGCCGATGCCGGCCTTGCCGATGCTGCCGTGGTGATCTCTGCCGTGTCGCGCGGCGCCAAGATCAAGACTGTCGGCATGATCTTCGACAAGACGCCGCTGAACGTGTTCAGCCGCCAGGATACCCCGATCCGCAAGCCGAAGGATCTGGAAGGCCGCACCATCGCCGCGCCGCCGGGCGACAGCCAGCGCCAGGTCTGGCCGGCCTTCGCCAAGCTGCATGGCGTTGATATCGACAAGGTCACCTGGGTCAATATCGAGCCGACCGCCAAGGTGGCGGCGGTAAGCGAGAAGCGCGTCGATGCCGTGGCCGATTACCTCACCGGCCAGCCGAACTATGACAAGGCGATGGGTGGTCCCGGCAAGTCGGTGCTGATGCCCTGGGCCGATTTCGGCTTCGACATGTATTCGATGTCGATCATGGCGAGCGAAAAGACCATGAAGGACCGCTCGAAGGCGCTGAAGGCCTTCCTTGAGGCTTCCTACATGGGCTGGCGCGACGTGATGGCCGATCCGGATGCTGCTATTGCCATCTACAAGAAGCGGGTGCCGGAAATCGATGTGGCCTATATCAAGGCCAACACGATGCTTGGTCTCAGTCTGATGAACACCGATCGCTATCGTCAGAATGGCATCGGCTGGATGGACCCGAAGAAGATGTGCGGTTCGGTTGACCTGGTGAACACCTATATGGGCCTCAGCAAGACTGTTGCCTGCGAGCAGGTCTACACCAACGAGTTCCTCACCAAGGTGTCCATGCCGGACAGCTTCAAGTGAACTCGTATTCTGCCTGAACCGGTTCGATAGGAGGTCGTGCGTTGAACGATGAAGTGATCCAACTCGACCGGGTTGGCATGATTTATCAGGCGGAAAGCGGCCCCGTCGAGGCGCTGAGCGATATCACGCTCAGCGTCCGGCGCGGCGAATTCATTGCCTTGGTTGGCCCCAGTGGCTGTGGCAAATCCACCCTGCTGCGCATTATCGCCGGCCTGCGCCCGTCGACGCGCGGTTCGGTGAAGGTGAATGGTGCCGAGGTGACCAAGCCGATTGCGGCGGTCGGCATGGTGTTCCAGGCGGCAGTTCTGCTGCGCTGGCGTACCATTCTCGATAACGTGCTGCTGCCGGCGGAATTGGCCGGCCTTGATCCGAACAAATACCGCGAACGCGCCTTTGAATTGCTGCGGCTCACCGGCCTGCAGGATTTCGCGCAGAAGCGTCCGAATGAACTTTCCGGTGGCATGCAGCAACGCGCTTCGCTTTGCCGCGCTCTGCTGCTCGATCCGCCGCTGCTGCTGATGGATGAGCCGTTCGGCGCACTCGATGCCATGACACGCGACGACATGAATCTGGAATTGCTCCGTGTCTGGGGCGAAAGCTCTGAGCAGCGGAAGACCATCATCTTCGTCACCCACTCTATCCAGGAGGCCGTGTTCATGGCCGACCGGGTTGTGGTGATGTCGGCACGTCCGGGCCGCATTGCGGAGATCAAGCCGATCAGCCTGCCGCGACCGCGCACTGTGCAGGTGCGTGCCACCGCCGAAGCCGGCCAGCTCTCGCTCGATATTTTCGAGAAACTCACTGGGCGCAAGGCGTGAGGCTGTGAAACTGTCCCTTTGCAATGAGGTAATCGCAGAGGGGCGCGACTTTGCGGCACAATGCCAGCTTGCCTCGGCCTTAGGCTATCAGGGCCTGGAAGTGGCGCCGTTCACACTGGGCGACGAACCGCACAAGTTGCCGCCGCAGCGGATTGGTGAAATCCGCCGGATTGCCGAGGATGCGGGGCTGCGCATCTCTGGCCTGCATTGGCTGCTGGTGAAGCCGGCGGGCTTGTCGATCACCTCGGATGATTTGAGCGTGCGTCACCGCACCCGCGATGTGATGCATCATCTGGTTGATCTCTGTGCTGCCCTTGGCGGTGACGTGCTGGTGCATGGCTCGCCGGCGCAGCGGCGGCTACCGGATGGCAATGCCGACATGGCCCGTGGTCATGCGCTGGAAATCCTTGCTGCCATCGCCGACCATGCCGAACGAGCCGGTGTCACTTATTGCATCGAGCCGCTGGCGGCACCGGGGGCCAATTTCATCAATACGCTGGATGAGGCGGCGGCGATCCTGCGCCAGATCAGGAATCCGGCTTTGCGCACCATGATTGATTGCAGCGCATCCGTTCAGATGGAGGCCGAGCCGCTGGATAAACTGGCGGAACGCTGGCTACCCACTGGCATGGTGGCGCATATCCAGGTGAATGACCGCAACAAGCGCGGACCGGGCCAGGGTAATGATCCCTTTGCGCCATTGATCGCGGCTTTGAAGCGCCTGGAATATCGCGGCTGGATTGCCGCCGAACCCTTCGATTATGTGCCGGATGGTGCCACCTGTGCCGCCCGCACCATTGGTTATCTGCAAGGCTTGATCGAGGCGACACCATGACCAGCCAATCCCCTTTGCTCACTGTTCTGGCCGTCGAGCCATTCGAGCGAGCCTACAACAACCGCATGACTTTCCGCTTCGGCAACATCACTTCCACCGGCGGGCGCCAATCGGTCGTGCGCCTGCGGGTGCGGCTGGCCGATGGCCGCGAAGGCTGGGGCTATTCATCTGAGTCCATCGGCGGCAAATGGTTCGACAAGCGGCCGGAACTCAGCGACCAGCAGGCCGCCGACCAGTTACGCCGCTCGCTCGCCATGGCCGGCGACCTCTATATGGCTTCGAAGCCACGCACGCCTTTCGGTTTCTTCGCCGATCATTATGCCGAGCATGTCGCTGCCTGCGGTGCCAAGGGATTGCTGCCGCTGGTGGCGAGCTATGGCCCGGCTTTGCTCGATCGCGCCATCCTTGATGCCGTTTGCCGCTTGCAGGGTGTCAGCTTCTATGCCGCGATGCAGGCCAACCTGCCGGGCATGCAGCCACATGCCATCATCCCGGATATGGCGGGGTTCGATTTTGGCAAGTTCCTCGCCGGCCTGAAGCCAGCGGCCAGCATGGCAGCGCGCCATACCGTGGGCATGGTCGATCCGCTGGTGGCGGCGGACCAGAAGCCGGAAGACCGCGTCAACGATGGCTTGCCGGAAACGCTTGAGGAAGTGGCGGCTACCTATGGTCAACGTTATTTCAAGCTCAAAGTCGGCGGCGACCTGAAGGCCGATATCGAGCGCCTGAGCAAGATCGCCAGTGTGCTCGACCGCATGGCGGAGCCGTATTTCGCCACCATCGATGGCAACGAGCAATATGCCACCGCCGAAGCGGCGCTGGAATTGTGGCACGCCATCGAAGCGACACCGGCACTCAAGCGTCTGGCGCAATCGACCCTGTTCGTGGAGCAGCCGATTGCCCGCCAGATGGCACTTTCCACCTCGGTGGAGCCGTTCACCAAGGCGAAGCCGCTGATCATCGATGAGTCGGATGGCGAGATTGATTCCTTCCCGCGCGCCCGTGCGCTGGGCTATGACGGTGTGTCATCGAAGGCCTGCAAGGGCTTCTACAAGTCGATCATCAACCGTGCCCGCTGCGAGAAGTGGAATGCTGAAGGCACGGGTCGCCGCTACTTTATGTCGGCTGAAGATCTTACTGTTCATGCTGGCGTATCGCTGCAGCAGGATCTGGCGCTGGTCAACTATATCGGCCTCACCCATGTCGAGCGCAATGGGCACCATTTCGTTGATGGCTTCTGCGAACGCCCGGCCAGCGAGGCTGATGCCTTCCTTAAGGCACATCCGGACCTCTATCACCGCCATCATGGCAAGGTGCGGCTGCGCATCGAGCAGGGCATGCTGCAGATTGGCTCGCTGGATTGCATCGGCTTTGGCCATGCCCCGGTGCCGGATTTCACGCAATTGACGGCCATGCCCGTCCCTGCTTAGCTGCAGGGATGAGGAAACTGCCACCTGAGATCAATGGCCCATCCGCGTGGTATGGGCCGGATATGCTGCGCCAGCCTGATTGGCTGGAGCATTTCACCGCTGCCGAGATCGCCGAGATTGATGCTGCCCTGGCTGGCCTGCGGGCTGATCCGGCGCATCTGACCCCAGCCGACTTCCCGTTGCCGACCTTGGGGCCGCGCCTGGCAATGATCCGCGACGAGGTGCTGCATGGCCGTGGCTTCGCCCTGCTGCGCGGCCTGCCGGTGGAGCGCTGGAGCCAGCGCAACGCCGCCATCGCCTTCCTGGGGATCGGCAGCCATATTGGTTCGGCGCGGTCGCAGAATGCCCGCGGCCATCTGCTCGGCCATGTGAAGGATATGGGCCTGTCCAGCGACGACCCGAATGTGCGCATCTACCAGACCCATGAGCGCCAGACCTTCCATACCGATTCCTGCGACATTGTCGGCCTGCTCTGCCTGCAGGAAGCCCGCAGGGGCGGCGATTCCGCCTTGGTCAGTTCGGTCACCATCTTCAACGAGATGCGCCGCCGCCGGCCCGATCTGGCTGCCCTGCTGTTCGAGCCGGTTGAGACAGACCGGCGTGGCGAAGTGCCGGTGGGCGAGAAGCCGTATTTCACCATTCCGGTCTATAGCTGGCATGAGGGCTGCCTCAACGCCATCTACCAGCGGCAATATATCGAATCCGCGCGCCGCTTTGCCGATGTGCCACCGCTTACCGCAGCCCAGGTCGAGGCGCTGGACTTGTTCGACGCCCTGGCCAACGATCCGGCACTGAATTTCCACATGCGGCTCCAGCCCGGTGATGTGCAACTGGTGCATAATCACACCCTGCTGCATGACCGCACGGCGTTCGAGGATTGGGCCGAACCGGCGAGGCGACGGCATCTGTTGCGGCTATGGCTGGCGCCGGCCAATGCCCGGCCGCTGCCCGCCTTCTTCGCCCAGCGTTATGGCAGCACCGAACCCGGCGCGCGCGGCGGCATCATCGTGCCGGGTACCCAGCTCACGGTGCCCTACGAGGCCGTCTAGGCATTATGCGTTGATCGGTAGTGCTGTGGTGTATTTCACCTGCTTCAGGGCGAAGCTGGATTTGATGCTGGCAACGCCGGGGATGCGGGTGAGGTGATCGAGCAGGAAGCGCTCATAGGCACCGAGATCACTCACCACCACGCGCAGCAGATAATCGAAATCACCGGTCATCAGGTAGCATTCCATCACCTCGGGCCGCTTGCGCACGGCTTTCTGGAAGGCTTCCAGCGCCGGCTCGATCTGCTTGTCCAGGGTCACATTGGTGAAGATGCTGATTGAGAGGCCAAGTGCTTCCGGGTTCAGCAATGTGACGTAACGCGCGATCACGCCGGCTTCTTCCATGGCGCGCACCCGCCGCCAGCAGGGCGAGGCGGAAATCCCCACTTCTGCCGCCAATTCACTGCTGGAGAGGCGGGCATTATCCTGGAGTCGCTTCAGGATACGCCGATCTATCTGGTCTAGGGAGAATTGGGGTATATTCATGCTTAAATCAGACCTATTTTAGAAAAATTCTGCATAAAGATAGCTTCCAGGGAAGGTCTTTGCAAAGCAATGCTGCTGTGCCGGTACTAAATTGGCTGGATCAATCCACCGTCCGAGACATTGCCATGCCGATATCGTCCCAGGATTCTGGCTTGCTTGCCATGCTGGCGCAGCTTGAGCGCAAAGTGCTGTGGCTGGCTACCTGGATGGTGCATAACGCCAATCATCTGCGCGAAAAGACAGATGGCCTCAAGGTCGGTGGCCATCAGGCTTCCAGCGCCTCGCTCGCCACCATCATGACGGCGTTGTATTTCCATGTGCTGCGGCCCCAGGATCGGGTGGCGGTGAAGCCGCATGCCAGCCCGATATTCCATGCCATCCAGTATTTGTTTGGCTGTCAGAGCCTGGAGCGGTTGCAGAATTTCCGTGGCTACAAGGGCGCGCAATCCTATCCTTCGCGCACCAAGGATATTCCCGAGGTCGATTTTTCCACCGGTTCGGTGGGTCTTGGTGTGGCGCAGACGCTGTTTTCCAGTCTGGCGCAGGATTATGTGAAGGCGCATGGCTGGGCGCAGGATTGGCCCGAGGGGCGCATGGTCGCGCTGCTCGGCGATGCGGAAATGGATGAAGGCAATATTCACGAGGCGCTGCTGGAGGGCTGGAAGCACGGACTGCGCAATACCTGGTGGATCATCGACTATAACCGCCAGAGCCTGGATGCGGTGATCCGCGAGGGTCTCTACACCCGCTTCGAGGCATTGTTCCGTGCCTTTGGCTGGGATGTGGTGGTGCTGAAATATGGCTCGCTGCTGGAAGCGGCTTTCATGGAGCCGGGCGGCGAGCGGCTGCGCACCTGGATCGATCAATGCCCGAACCAGCTTTATTCCGCGCTCACTTTCCAGGGTGGTGCCGCCTGGCGCAAGCGGCTGCTCGACGATATCGGGGACCAGGCAGCGGTAACGGCATTGATCGAGCGGCGCAGCGACGCGGAACTGGCGCGGCTGATGACCAATCTTGCCGGCCATGATCTGCCAAGCCTGCTGGACGCCTTCGGACGTATCGACCATGACCGGCCGGTGGTGTTCATCGCCTACACCATCAAGGGTTTCGGGCTACCCTTGGCCGGTCACAAGGATAACCATGCCGGCCTGCTGACACCGCAGCAGGTGGAGGGATTCCGCCAGGCGATGCAGGTGCCGGCTGGTCAGGAGTGGAGTAAATATGCCGGCCTAGATGCAGCCCCCGCCGATATCGATGACTTCTTTAATGCTGTGCCGTTCCGGCAGAATATCGAACAACGTCGCCGCCATGCCGAGCGCGTGCCGGTGCCGGCGGAACTGGTGCTGCCGCGCCAGCCGGAGATGTCGACGCAGCAGGCTTTCGGATTGATCCTCAATGAACTGGGGCGCAGCAGCGGTGCCTTGGCTGAGCGCATCGTCACTACCTCGCCGGATGTCACGGTCTCGACCAATCTCGGCGGTTGGGTAAACCGGCGTGGTCTGTTTGCCAAGCAGGCCACGGCGGATCTGTTCAAGAAGGAGCGTATCCCCTCCACTTTCACCTGGGATTTTTCACCGCGCGGCCAGCATATGGAACTGGGCATCGCCGAGATGAACTTGTTCACCATGCTCTCGGCGCTGGGTTTGTCGCATTCCACCTTCGGTGAGCGGCTGCTGCCGATCGGCACACTCTATGACCCTTTCATCTGCCGTGGCCTGGATGCGCTGAATTATGCCTGCTACCAGGATGCACGCTTCATCGTTGTAGCCACGCCTTCGGGTTTGGCTCTGGCGCCGGAAGGTGGCGCGCATCAGTCCATCGCCACGCCGCTGATCGGCATGGCGCAGGATGGCCTTGCTACTTTCGAGCCGGCCTATGCCGATGAACTGGCGGTGATCCTTCGCTTTGCTTTCGATTACCTGCAGCGCGATGGTGGTGGTGGGCCTGACGAGTATAGCTGGCTACGCGACGAGACCGGTGGCTCGGTCTACCTGCGGCTCAGCACCCGAAGCATCGAGCAGCCTGCGCGCGGCATGGATGAAGAACTGGCGCGCGGCGTCATCGATGGTGCCTATTGGCTGCGCCCACCGGGGCCGAATACGGAGATCGTGGTGGCCTATAGCGGCGTGATGGCACCCGAAGCCATCGAGGCTGTGGGCATGATGGCGGAAGACCGCCGTGACGTTGCCTTGCTTGCCGTCACCTCGGCGGATCGTCTCAACGCCGGCTGGACAGCGGCGCAGCGGGCGCGCGAACGCGGCTTGCTGCATGCTCGTTCACATATCGAGCGGCTGCTCGGTATTCTGCCGCGCCATTGTGGCATCATTTCGGTGCAGGATGGCCATCCGGCGGGCCTTGGCTGGCTAGGCGCCGTGGCCGGGCATCGCCAGCGCGCCCTGGGCGTCGAGCATTTTGGCCAGACCGGCACCATACAGGACCTGTTCCGGCATTATGGCCTGGATGCCCAGGCGATCATTGCTGCCGCTGCGGCGCTCAATCCCGGCCGCCCGATGCGCTATCTGAAAGCAGTGGTTTGAAGGCGCCGCCAGAAGTGTCTAGACTCAAGGCCGATGACCAAGCGTGTCGGCCTTATCGGCTTTGGCGGTATCGGCCAGAGCATTCTGCAAGCCTGGGCGGCGGAGCCGCCGCTGGGCTATAGCCTCGCGGCCCTGCTGGTACGGCCGCTGCAGCGCGAAGCGGCGCGCTGGGCCGCCGGGCCGCATGTGCTGATCGCCGATACAGTGGACGCCTTCCTGGGCGCGCAGCTCGATATTGTTATCGAGGCGGCCGGTCAGGGCGCAGTGCGTGATCATGCTGAAGCGATTTTGCGCACTGGTGCCGAGTTGCATGTCATTTCCACCGGTGCCCTGGCTGATGCAGATTTCCGCGAACAGGTATTTGCTCTGGTGCGGGAAGGGGTTGGCAGGCTGGTGGTCCCGGTGGGGGCTACGGCTGGCCTGGATGGCCTGCTGGCGATGCAGCAGGATGGTCTGCTCCGCGTCACCTACACTTCCACCAAGCCGCCGCAGGCCTGGAAGGGTACGCCGGCGGAAGCCGATTTCGATCTCGATAATCTGCTGGAGCGCCGCGTGATCTTCTCCGGTCCAGCGGACCAGGCGGCTTTGCTTTATCCGAAGAATGCCAATATCGCCGCCACGGTGGCGCTGGCCGGCCTGGGCTTTGCGGAGACCCGGGTGGAACTGGTGGCCGATCCGGCGGCCAGTGGTAACACCGGGCGGATCGAAGCCGAAAGCCGGCATTCGCAGCTTACCGTGATCGTTTCCGGCCGTGCCTCGCAGGCCAATCCGAAAACCTCGGCGATCACCGGCATGAGCGTTCTGTCGGCATTGAAGAACCGTGCCGGCTGGCTCAGTTTCGGCTAGAAATCTCCAGGATCAGCTTGCGCCGTACGGCATCGCCGAATGAGGCGTAGTCGCGCGCCGGAATCATGAAGCTGCCCGGGCCGCCGATCACATTCTTCTCATAATACTCGTCGATATCGGCTTCCATATGCAGGATCGGCAGGCCGTTGATGGTTACGCCCTTGGCCACTGCTGCATCACGCGCCATGGCCGGTGGCCGGCCGCGGTTGCTGCGGCCATCGCCGGAAATGTCGATCACCCGGCGCAGCGCCTTGGCCGGCATGCGCTCGAACAGCGCAGCACCGAAATCGATGGCTTCCGCCGGCGCCGTGCCGCCACCGAAAATGGTGCGCGGCGCATCCCCCAGCGCCTGGGCGAAGGCCAGCACATCAGCGCGGCTGCGCAGCATGGTCCAAGGAATGGTGTGGTTATGGTAGGCGGGGCCGGACCATTGAAAATAGGTGCAGGCAATGCCGCCATGCAGGCCACCCAGGATGGCATCGATCACGCGGCGATGGCGGAAGGCATCGGCATAGCCACGCTGCTGCAACTCGTAATGCTCCGCCTGCACGCTGCCGGAGCAATCCACCGCCAGCACCAGCCCCAAATCTACCTGAGTTTCCTGGGCCAGCACCTGTGCCTGGGCTGGCCATGCGGCAAAAGCGGCGAGGGCTGTGAACAGGTGGCGGCGATTGAATGTCATGCCGGGCCCGGTGCTGGCTGAGGTGGTTCTATCCTGCCGTGACAGGCGGGGCTGGCGCCAGCAATTTTCGAGGTTGGATGGGCCACCTACCGGGCGCTGGCGTTATTGTATCCATTCTAATATTATATTGGGTACATCAGTCTGGGTTAAGCATGCCATCCGACGACCTTCGCGGGGTTTCCGAAGCCCCGATCCGACAGCGTATCCTGCAGGCCATTTTCGAGCGCCGGCTGCAGCCGGGTGAGAAACTGACCGAAGAGCGGCTGGCCGAATTATTCGGTGTCAGCCGCACCGTGGTGCGGCAGGCTCTGGCGCGTCTGGCGCAGGATGGCATCGTGATGCAGCGGCCCAATCGCGGCGCCTCGGTGGCCGCACCAAGCCGGCTGGAAGCACGCCAGGTGCTGGCGGTACGCCAGATGGTGGAACCGGAGATTGCCGCCGAGGCGGCACGCTGTGCCGATACCGCCGGCCTGCGCCGGCTGCGCAAGCATCTCGAAGCCGAGAATACCGTGCGGCGCTCCAATGACCGCGCTACCCTGGTGCGGCTCACCGGCGAATTCCATATGGTGCTGGCGGAAGTTGCCGGCAATCCTATCCTGGTTCGGCTGCTTACCGAATTGCAGGCGCTTACCTGCCTGGCCATCCTGCTCTATGCGCGCGGCGATGATTCCGCCTGCCATCCCGATGAGCATGAGAAAATCGTCGCCGCCATTGTCGCCAAGGATGCGGCGACTGCCGCCGCGATCATGCGCCGGCATCTTGAGCATGTCGAACACGACATGGACCTGAACGAACCGGCACAGCGCGACAACGACCTGGCCTCGGCGCTTGGCATGCCGACGAAGAAGCGGTCTAGAGGCTGAACAGCCGCCCGAAACGCCGCCATGGTGCCTTGTCGGCACCGAGCCGCTCCAGCGCACCCCATAGAGTGACGGCGATAGAATCAAGCACCGGAATGCCGAGTTTCTGCTCCAGTGTCGCGGCCGTGATCGCCGCATCCATATTGGTGCAGACCACGGCGATGGCATCGGGCTGTTGTGCTGCCACTTGCTCTATCATTGCTGCGATGCGCTCCGGCGGCAGGGTGGCAAAGGAGAAATTGTCGCTCAGATCTGCATGGGCTTCGGCCGGGCAGGCCCAGCCGGCAGCGGCGTAATTGGTGATGATCTTTCGCTGCACGTCCCCGGTATAGGGTGTCACTAGGCCGAAATTCTTCACGCCGAGGCGGCGGTAGAGTTCATTCAGCGCCAGGATGGCAGTGGTGGCCGGAATCCCCGTACGCGCGGTGATTACTTCGCACAAGGCCGTATCGCGCTCGAAGCCGAGCCAGCTTGCGGATGTACCATTCCAGGCAATCACATCCACCTTGGCATGAGCCAGTAGTTCCGCTGCCGCCAGGATCGGCGCGGCATCGAACTGGCCCAGCGCCTTGTCGCCCAGGCCGATCTCGGTGACTGGAAACCGTGCGAAATGCGCCGTCGCCTCTGGCGTTTCCGCCAGCAACTTGTAAGTCGCCGGTTCCAGTGCCGTGTTGGACGAGGGCGTGAGCATGCCAAGGCGCAGGCGCCGCATCAGAAGTCTCCCATATAAAAAGCCGGCGGGCGGAAGCCGAACCCGGGTTGCTGTTCCAGACCGGCGGCGAAATCCAGCAGGGCATGATCGGCGCCAGGCGCGGCGACAATCTGCAAACCGAAAGGCAGCGCACGGCCCTCGGGCCAATAGGGGAGTGACAGGGCCGGGCAGCCGCTCAGTGAAATGATGAAGGTGATGGCGAGATAATCGATCACACTGCCAAGTGTCTGGCCGTCGATTTCGAGCACTTCGCCGGCATCGTGGCGGAAGGGCTCGATACTGGCAGCAGGCAGCAGCAGGAAGTCGTGGCGGGCAAAGAATTCCAGGAAGCGGCGATGCAAGGCGCCACGCTGGCGCTCGGCGGCAAGATACTCGGCAGCGGAAAGCCCGTCGCCGCGTGCGATATTCCAGCGCACGGTCTCGGTAAGCTGCTCGCCGAAGCGGTCGCGTAACGGTGAGAGCGCCTGATGAATATGGGCCGCGCGCAAGACCTTGAAAGCCTCGATGGCGCCGCTGCAATCGGGATGGGCCTGTACCACGCTGCCAATTGCCTTGGCTGCTGCCTGCAATGCCGTGCGCTCGCTCGCCGCCACAGGCGCCACGCCCAGGTCTTCGCTGGCCGCTATGCGTGGTGACGGGATGGCACCCGGTGCCGGCCAGTTGCGCATCGAAAGCGGATCGTGGGCATCCGGCCGTAACAGTGCATCCAGCAGCATGCGTGCATCGCGTGCGCTGCGGGTGAGGAAACCAGCTGTGGGCAAGGCATCCCAGGCCAGCGGACGTTCGGGCGCGGCCAAGCGGCCCGGAGTCGGGCGGAAACCCACCACGCCGCAGAAGCCGGCCGGTGTGCGCACCGAACCGCCGAAATCGGTGCCGATGGCAGCCGGGAGCAGGCCGGCGGCAACGGCGGCCGCGGAACCGCCGCTGGAGCCGCCGGAGGAGCGCGCCAGATCATGCGGGTTCGCCGTAGGGCTGAGCAGGCGATTGCTACAATGGGCACCGAAGCCGAATTCCGGTGTATTGGTTTTTGCCAGGATCACGGCGCCGGCTTCGCGCGCCCGCGCGATCAGCGGATCGTCGCGCTCCGGCACCATGTCCTGGAACAAAGCTGAGCCTTGCGTGCTGCGCAGGCCCCTGGTTGCCAGCAGATCCTTCACGCCGAACGGCAGGCCATGCAGCGGACCGTTGGCCTGCCTGGCCTCAGTGGCGGCTGCCGGATTCACGCTGATACAGCTTTTCAGCACGCCATCGCCCTGCGCGATGCGCCCCAGACAATCAGTAGCCAGTGCTGCGGCATCGCGCCGGCCGCTTTGCAGAGACGCGACAAGCGCCATGGCATCGCTCATTGCGCTGCCTCGATTCCAGGCCTCTGACTATTCCGGCTGCTCAAAATTGCGCCACGGAACGGGGCCGGCTTTTGCCTGCTGTTCCCTGCTATCGCCTTAAGCCTTTGTAACGGCATGACTCGTCCTTCCGGCGCGTGAGTTGGTATGCCTCTTGCTAACTAGATTGTGAACAGAATAAAATGAAATTGGATACAAAACGGACCGCCCATATGCACGCTACAGCGCCAGGGTCTCAGGTTCAAGGTCAGCTTCACGGGCAGCGCGAAGCGGGGCATGCGCTCACGCTGGACGCGATCACCCATCGCTTTGGCGCCGCCAAGGCGGTTGATGATGTCACCCTGGAGATCGGCGGCAGCGAGCTGGTAGCCCTGCTCGGGCCGTCCGGCTGCGGCAAGACCACGCTGTTGCGGATCATCGCCGGCTTCATCAATCAGAGTCAGGGCCGTGTCATCATTGGCGGCAGCGCCATCGACCACCTGCCGCCGAGCCGTCGCGAAGTCGGCATCGTGTTCCAGAATTACGCGCTGTTTCCCCATCTCACTGTGGCCGAGAATATCGCCTATGGCCTGGCGGCGCGTGGCCTGCCCAAGCCCGAGCAGGAAACCCGCGTAGCCGAAATGCTGGCGCTGGTGCAGATGGGCCATCTCGCCGCCCGATATCCGAAGCAGATGTCTGGCGGCCAGCAGCAGCGTGTGGCTCTGGCCCGCGCGCTGGCGGTGCGCCCGCGCATCCTGCTGCTGGACGAGCCGTTTTCGGCACTGGACAAGAATCTGCGCCTCGACATGCAGATCGAGATCAAGCGCATCCAGCAGCGTGCCGGCATCACTGCCATCCTGGTCACCCATGATCAGGAAGAGGCCCTGAGCATGGCCGACCGCATTGCCGTGCTGGCGCAGGGCCGGCTGGAGCAATTCGGCAGCCCGAGTGCTGTCTACGACACGCCGCAAAGCCTGTTCGTCAACACCTTCGTCGGCACGGCTAACAAGCTGGCCGGCAAGCTGATGGGCATACAAGGCAGCGAGGCCAGGGTATCGCTGGCCGCAGGCGGAGAAATGATCCTGGCCGCGCCAAAAACAGAGATCGTGTCGGGCGCCGATGTAGTGATCTGCATCCGGCCGGAGAATCTGCGCTTCGTCGAGGGCGCCGCGCCGCTTACTGGCAGCGTCGAACTCGGCCTGCCGCTCGGCGCCACCATCGTGCATGAAATCCGCCTGCCCGATGGCAGCGGCCTGAAGATTTCCGAGCCGCGCTCCAGCGGTGCCGAGCCGCGTCCCTCGGGGCAGGCCGTGGCGCTGGCGCCGATCAATACCGCTACCGTCACCCTGTTTCCCGCCCTTTGAACCTTGAGGAGAGCCGACATCATGCTTAGCCGCCGCGAAACCCTGGTCACTGCCTTGTCGGTGGCCGCCATGTCGCTGTTCCCCGGCATGTCCCAGGCCCAGGCCCGCCGCCTGGTTTTCGCCACCTTCACCGGTAGTTGGGAGGAAGCGCATCGCGACGTGCTGGTGCCGCATTTCCGCAAGGCCAATGGCAATGCCGATATGGCGCTCGACCCGATGCTGTCGGTGGACCAGATCGCCAAGATTACCGCCGCGCGCAGCAATCCGCCGATCGACGTGATGCTGCATGATCCGGGTCCGGCCCTGGTGGCCATTGCGCAGGATCTGGTCGAGCCCTTCCCGGTGGCCGGCAGCAAGAATTACGCCGATCTGATGCCCGATGCGCAGGACCCGCTCGGGCCGGCGATCTTCTTCCAGGCTGTCGGCATCACCTATAATCCGGAGAAAGTGAAAACGCCGCCGAAGAGCTGGGCCGACCTGTGGAAGCCGGAATTCAAGGGCCGTGTCGGCATCACCAACCTGAATTCCACGCTCGGCACCGGCTTCATGGTCGAGATTGCCAAGCTGCGTGGCGGCGGCGAAAACAATATCGATCCGGCCTTCGCGGCGATGAAGGAATTGCAGCCCAATCTTGCCGCTGTGGCGGCCAATCCGGGTGCGCTGGCAACACTGTATCAGCAGGGCCAGATCGATATCGGCCCAGGCAATTTCAATGCCATCCAGTTGCTGCGTGCGCGCGGCGTACCGGTGGAATTCGTCAAGCCGGATACCGGTGCCATCGCTTTCAAGACCTCGATCCACATCGTCAAGAACTCGCCGAATGTCAAGCTGGCGGCAGCACTGATCGAATCGGCGATGAGCCCCGAGGTGCAGACCACGCTGATGAAGAGCCCCTACCTGATCGTGCCGACCAACAAGAAGGTGAAGATGGAGGGCGAAATCTCGAAGGCGCTGGCCAAGGATCCTGATGATCTGCAGAAGAGCTTCGTGTTCCAGGATTGGAAGAAGATCAACGAGAATCGCTCCGCCTGGATCGAGCGTTTCAATCGCGAGATCAAGGTCTGATGTCCGCCGCGGCCTCCATTTCCAGGGTCGGCCGCGCCGCGCCGCGGGAGGGCCTGCTTGCCCTCCCGCTCGGCGGCTTCTATCTGCTGTTCTTCCTGGCGCCCTTGCTGGTGCTGGTGGCGGTGAGCCTGCATAACGATCAGGCAATGACCGAATGGGGTTTTGCGCAATACCGCAAATTCCTGACCGATGGTTTCGCACTTGGCGTGCTGTTTGAAACTCTGCGGCTGGGCCTCGAAACCACGGCGCTCTGCCTGCTGCTTGGTTTTCCACTTGCCTGGCTGCATCGCCAGGTAGGCCCGCGCCTGCAATCGCTGATCATTCTGATCAGCATCCTGCCGTTGCTCACCAGCGTGATCGTGCGCACTTTTGCCTGGATCGTCATCCTCGGCCGCCAGGGCATCGTCAATTCCGCGCTGATTGAACTCGGCTTTGCCGAGACGCCATTGAAATTGCTTTACACCCATGGCGGTCTGGTCGTGGCGCTGGCCCAGGTGCAACTGCCGCTGATGGTCTTGCCGCTGATCGACACGCTGCAGAAGCTTGATCCCAACCTGGAATCTGCGTCATCCGCGCTCGGCGCTGGCAAGTGGCGCAGCTTCTTCCGCGTTGTGCTGCCGCTCTGCCTGCCGGGCATCATCGCCGGCAGTGTACTCACCTTCTCGGCTGCCGTTACGGCCTTCATCACCCAGAGTCTGGTGGGTGGTGGGCAGTTGCTCTATATGCCGATGTATATCTACCAGCAGTCGCTCACGTTGCAGAACTGGCCGTTCGCGGCAGTGATCTCGATCCTGTTCATGATCTCGGTACTGCTCTGCATCGTCGCTTTCAATACGCTGGGCCGCTATTCGCGGCGGCATCTGCAAGGGTGATAGTATGAAAGCCGGCCGCCGCCACGATCTCGATACCATCAGTTTCTACGCTGTGATGGGGCTGCTGGCGCTCATCGCCCTGCTGCTGGTGATCGCGCCGACGGCAGTGGTGCTGATTGTCTCCTTCACCGACAGCTACTCGCTGAAATTCCCGCCGCAGGGCTTTTCGCTGCGCTGGTATATTGCGCTGGTGGATGCCTGGCAGATTCAGGCGGCGGCCTGGAACAGCCTGCAGGTCGGCATCGTCACCACATTAATCTCGATATTGTTCGCGGTGCCGGCGGCTTATGCCGTATCGCGTTCCAAGGCAGCCACCGCGCGGGCGCTGGAATCGCTGTTCATGTCGCCGCTGGTGCTGCCGGCGCTGGCTTTTGGTCTGGCGGCACTGATGTTCTTCAGCGTTATGCAGCTGCCACTGTCATTCGCCACCGTCACCATCGGCCATGTGGTGGTCTGCGTGCCTTATGTATTCCGCACCACGCTGGCTTCTTTAAGTCAGCTTGATGCCTCGCTGCTGGAATGTTCAGCCAGCCTTGGCGCCTCGCGTCTCTACACTTTCCGGCGCGTCACGCTGCCATCGATCAAGGGCGGCATCGCCGCCGGTGCCTTCATCTGCTTCATGTCGTCATTCGACAATGTGCCGGTGTCGCTGTTCCTGTCGGATGCACGCAACGAGATGCTGCCGATCCGCATGTGGCAGACCATGGAAAATACGCTGGATGTGCGGGTTGCCGCCGTGTCCGGCGTGCTGGTGTTCTTCAGCCTGTTCCTGATGGTGCTGATGGAACGCTTCACCGGCCTGTCGCGCCGGATGAGCTGATCTCACGACCCGCGAAACAGCGAAAAGCCCCAGGGCGTGAATTTGAACGGGAGGTGGTAGTGTTGTTCCGGCGCCGCGACAGTGAAGCGGAATGGCACGACATCCAGGATGCCGGTTGTGCCGCCCTGCGCCTTCAGCCAGGCGCCGACATGGAAGCGCACTTCGTATTCGCCGGCCGTGATGCCATCGCCGCGCGCGGTGGCGTGATCCAGCGCGCCATTGGCCGCCAGGGCGCCATCCGCCAGCAAAGCCGTATCCGGGGCAAGGCGGTGCAGTTCGACATGCAGACCCTTGGCCGGCATGCCGCGCGCCACATCCACGCCATGGATCGAAATGCCGCCGGCCTTGCTCATCGTGATGCCTCCATTTGCTGTGTGGAAAGTTTGCCATGAATGTGCTGGTAGCGCCACTGGGTGCGATGACGGCATTGCAGGGCCTGGTGGCGATGGGCATCTTCGCCGTGCCGGTGCTGGCGCCGGGTCTGCCCGGCTTTTCGCCGCATTGGCTCGGGCCGTATAACGCCGCCGTTTTTGGCCTGGGTGCTGTGGCTTCGCTTTATGGCGGCCTGCTCTGCGGCCGCATCGGCCCGGTGCGGGTGGCGCAGATCTGCCTGCTGCTGGTGACGATAGCCATGCTCTGTGTCGCCACGGGCTCGCCGCTCGGCCTGATCGCTGCCGCCTTGCTGCTTGGCTGCGCCTTCGGGCCGGAAACGCCTGCCAGCTCCTCTGTGCTGGCGCTGGTGGCAAAGCCGCAGCAGCGTACGTTGGTCTTTTCCCTGCGCCAGACCGGCAACCAGATCGGTGCCATGCTCGGCTCGATGTTGCTGCCGCTGGCGGTGCTGGTCGACTGGCGCCTCGGTTGTCTCGGCATCGCGTTGCTTGCTGCCGTTGCCGCTGGCCTGTTCCAGCCGCTGCATCGGCAGCTTGATGAAGCGGCGCGGCGCCATGCCACGCGGCTCGACATGCGCGGGGCCCTGGCTTTGCTGAAAAGCGTGCCGGGTCTTGGCCTGCTTGCCGGTGCGTCACTGGCTTTCTCGGCGATGCAGCTCACGCTCAATGCCTATCTGGTGTCATATGGGGTCGGGGTGCTGGGTTTCACCCTGGTGGAAGCCGGCCTGTGGCTGGCATTGGCGCAGGGTGGGGGGCTTGCCGGGCGTCTTGGCTGGGGTCTGGTGGCCGGCCGTTTCCTGCCGACCGCGCGGCTGATCGCGCTGCTTGGCCTGGCCATGGCTGGCTGCGCCCTGCTGCTGGCGGCGGCCGGACCGCAGCTTGGCCGCGTCGCTTTGCATGTTCTGGCTTTCCTGTTCGGCGTTTCCGCCAGCGGCTGGAACGGCATTTTCCTTGCCGAAGTGGCGCGCCTGGCGCCCGAGGGCCAGGTCGGCGCCGCCACCGGTGCGGCCTTGCTCGCCAGTTATAGCGGCCTGTTGCTGGGGCCGCTCTGCTTCGCTGGATTGGGTCCGGTTTTCGGTCTTGGTAGTGGCTATGCCGCGCTGGCTCTGCTCTGTATTGCTGCCAGCATACCGCTGCTGATCGGGAGGAAAACATGATCGCAATGGAAGCGCAGCTTCAGCGCATCGCCCAGGTAAATCCGGCACTCAACGCCGTTGTCGATCTCGATGCCGATCAGGTGCGGCGCGATGCCGCTGCCCTCGATGCTGCTGGCCGGCATCTGCCGCTTTATGGTTTGTCCTACACGGTGAAGGACAACATCTGGGTGGAGGGCCGGCGTATCACGCAGGGCTCGCACCTGTTCAGCGATTTCATTGCGCCACGCGATGCTTCCAGCGTCGCGCTGCTGCGTGCTGCCGGCGCCTTGCTGCTCGGTATCACCAATTGCGCCGAATTCGCCTGCATGGGGGTGACGCGCAACAAGGTCTATGGCCCGACGCGGCATCCGCTGGATCATCGCCTCACGCCGGGTGGTTCCTCGGGCGGAGCGGCGGCGGCCTTGGCGGCGGGCATCGGCGATTTCGCGCTCTGCACCGATGCTGGCGGTTCAACCCGGCGCCCGGCTGCCCATTGCGGCTTGATCGGCTTCAAGCCCTCGGGTGGCCGCATCCCCCATGCTCATGGTTTCGCCGAGCCGATCTTCGCCAATGGCGTGATCGGGATTCTCACCCGGGACATGGCGCTGATGCGCCGTGTCTTTGCCGTGCTTGGGGTGCAGGATGGCGCGGATGCCTATAGCGTGCCGGGCCTTTCGCGCCCGGCCAAGGGGCGCCGCATCGCTTTCAGCCCCACGCTCGGCATGAACTGGCCGGTGGAACCGGCGGTTGCCGCCGGGCTGGAAAGCGCGGTGGCGAAACTGCAGGCAGCCGGTTTCGAGATCGTGCGCCGTGATCCCTCATGGCCTGAAGATAGCGGCGAGGCCGGCCTGATGCCGCTGCAGCATGTCGGCCTGGCCGCACTTTATGCCGATGCCTATGCGCGCGAACCGGAACGCTTCGATCCCAATATCGCGGCGCAGATTGAGGCCGGCCTGCACTATGATGGTCCAGCCTTGGGGCGTGCCTTGTTGCTGCGCGAGCAATTGATGCTCAAGCTGGCGGCCTTTTTCCAGGAAGTGGACTGGCTGATTTGTCCCACGGTGCCCTGCGCGCCCTGGGGCTTCGACCAGATCGGACCGGAGACAATCGCCGGCCACAAGGTCGGTCCGCGCGGCCATGCGGTATTCACACCGTTGTTCAATCATGCCCTGGTGCCGGCCATATCGCTGCCATGCGGTGCGGACGCTGCCGGCCTGCCATTCGGCCTGCAACTGATCGGTCCGCGCCTGCAGGACGAAGCCCTGCTTGATCTGGCTGCCGAGATCGTTGCCGTGCTGGCAAAGGAATAGCGACATGGCGAAGCTGCTGTTTATCAATCCGAACACGTCTGCCAGTATCACGGACCGCATCGCTGCCGCCGCGCGCCAGGCGGCTTCGCCCGGCACGCAAATCACCTTCGAGACCGCGCCTCATGGCGTGCCTTATATCGCCACCCGCGCGGAGGCCGTGATCGGCGCCCAGGTGGCGCTGGAAATGTTGGCCGAACACCAGGCCGGCCATGATGCCGCCGTGATTGCCGCTTTCGGTGACCCTGGCCTTGGTGGCGCCCGCGAGCTGCTCCCCATCCCGGTGATCGGCCTTGCCGAGGCGGCGATGCTTACCGCCTGCATGCTCGGACGGCGCTTCGCCATCGTCTCCTTTGCTGCGGCCCTCGGGCCCTGGTATCGCGAATGTGTCGAGTATCACGGCCTTGCCGGCCGGCTTGCCGGCATCCGCCTGCTGGAAGGCGATTTCCGCAGCATCGGCGATGTGCAGGACGAGAAGGAAAACCTGCTGGTTGAACTGGCGCGCCAGGCGGTGCAGCGCGACGAAGCCGATGTGATCGTGCTGGCCGGCGCACCGCTGGCCGGCCTGGCCGGGCGCGTCGCAGACCGTATCCCGGTGCCGGTGGTGGATGGTGTGGCCGCTGCCGTTAAACAGGCGGAAGCCCTGGCGGCATTAAGCCCGCGCAAGGCAACGCAAGGCACCTTCCGCAAGCCGGCGCCGAAACCGACCGATGGTGTGGCGCCGGCCTTGCGGCGATTGATGAGCGGGGAGAGCTGAAAGCGATGGATTTCGATCTGGTGCTGCGCAATGCCCATGCGGTAACCGCCGCCGATGCCATGACCTGCGATATCGGCATCCGCGACGGCGTGATTCAGGCTTTGGGCCGTGGTCTTGGCAAAGGATATCGCGAGATCGATGCGGCTGGCCGAACCGTGATGCCTGGCGGCATCGACGCCCATTGCCATCTCGATCAGCCGATGAGCGATGGCTCGGTGATGGCCGATGATTTCATTTCCGGTACCCGCTCGGCGGCCTGCGGTGGCACCACCACGGTGATCCCTTTCGCGGCGCAGATGAAGGGCCAGTCGCTGCGCGCGGCGGTGACCGATTATCACGCCCGCTCGGATGGCAAGGCGATGATCGACTATGCCTTCCATCTCATCGTTTCCGATCCCACTGCCACGGTGCTGGGCCAGGAATTGCCGGCGCTGATCGAGGAGGGTTACAGCTCGTTCAAGCTCTACATGACCTATGATGACATGAAGCTGAACGACCGCCAGATCCTGGACGTGCTTGATGTGGCGCGGCGCGAACGCGCGCTGGCCATGGTGCATGCCGAGAATACCGATGCCATCGCCTGGCTGACCGAGCGGCTGGAACTGGCTGGGCGTATCGCGCCGAAATACCATGCCGCGGCGCGGCCCTTCCTGGTTGAGCGCGAGGCGACACATCGCGCGATCAGCTTTGCCGAACTAGTGGATGTGCCTATCCTGATCGTGCATGTCTCGGGCAAGGAAGCAGCCGAGCAGATTCGCTGGGCGCAGACGCGCGGACTGCGCATTCATGCCGAGACCTGCCCGCAATATCTCTTTCTCTCGGAAGAGGATCTCGACAAGCCCGATTGCGAAGGCGCGAAATGCATCTGCTCGCCGCCGCCGCGCGACAAGGCCAATCAGGATGCGATCTGGCGCGGGCTGGCGAATGGCACTTTCGATATCGTGTCTTCCGATCATGCGCCGTTCCGCTTCAATGGCCCGCAGGGCAAGTTCGTTGCCGGCGCCAATCCGCCGTTTTCGAAAATTCCGAACGGGATTCCTGGCCTCGAGACCCGGCTGGCTTTGCTCTATTCCGAAGGCGTGTTGAAGGGCCGCATCAGCCCGCAGCGTTTCGTCGCCCTTACCGCCACCAACGCGGCCCGGCTTTATGGCCTCTATCCGCGCAAAGGCACCATTGCGGTGGGTACCGATGCCGATCTGGTGCTGTGGGACGATGGCTCTCCGCGCCGCATCGAGAATGCGCGGCTGCATCACAATGTTGATTACACGCCCTATGAGGGGATTGAAGTCAGTGCCTGGCCCGGCTTGGTGCTGTCGCGGGGCGAGGTGGTGGCTGAAGCCGGTGAGCCGGTTGGCCGCCAGGGGCGTGGGCAATTCCTGCGCTGCGCCCGTCCGGCTTAAGATTTACAGGAAATTTAGCGCCGGAATTCCGGGATTTACCGCGCCGCAGCATAGGCTGTTGGGCGCACAAGGCTGACGCGCGCGCTGCTGCATGCTATGTGCGTCGGGCCTCCCTCCTGTAGCAAAAAATTCCGCGAGTTTACCCCATGATTTTCGGCATTCCGCTTTCCGAACTCCTCATGCTGTCTGTTGCCCTGCTGGCGGCAGGCGCGATTACGGGGATCCTTGCCGGCGTGTTCGGCGTTGGCGGCGGCGCGGTGATCGTGCCGGTGCTGTATGAACTGTTCGGCCTGATGGGCGTACCGGAAGCGCCGCGCATGCCGCTCTGCGTCGGCACCTCATTGGCCATCATCATTCCCACTTCGATCCGTTCATTTAACGCACATCGTGCCAAGGGTGCCGTGGATATGGCCGTGGTGCGGGTTTGGGCAATTCCGGTGGTGCTTGGCGTTGCCGGTGGCAGCCTGATCGCGCGTTACGCACCGGCCGATCTGTTCAAGCTGGTCTTCGTGCTGGTGGCCGGCGTTTCGGCCTTCCGGCTGATCTTCGGCAAGGATAGCTGGCGCCTGGCCGATACGCTGCCGGGTACTTTCGCCATGCGCGCCTATGGCCTGGTGATCGGCGTGCTGTCGTCGCTGATGGGCATCGGCGGCGGCCAACTCTCCAATCTCTTCCTCACTTTCCATGGCTACAGCATCCACCGCGCCATCGCCACCTCGGCCGGCCTCGGCATCCTGATCTCGATCCCTGGTGCCATCGGCTATGTCTATGCCGGTTGGCCGAAGATGGCGGAATATGCCGATGTTGCGGCGCTGCAGCTGCCGCTGGCGCTCGGCTATGTGTCGCTGATCGGCTTCATCCTGTTCGTGCCCACCAGCATCTGGACCGCGCCGATTGGCGCGCGCCTGGCCCATGCCCTGCCCAAGCGCCGCCTGGAAGTCGCCTTCGGCATCTTCCTCACGCTGGTGTCGCTGCGCTTCCTCAGCAGCCTGATCGGCTATTAAGGGAAAGTTTCGCCATGACCCGACCGCAAGCCCGCGTTATCCGCATCCGCCAGCCCGGTGGGCCGGAAGCGATGCTGCTGGAAACCGAGATGCTGAACCCGCCCGGCAAGGGGGAGGTGCTGCTGCGCCAGACCGCCATCGGCTTCAACTTCATCGATATCTATCAGCGCAAGGGTTATTACCCGCTGCCTTTGCCCACCGGCCTGGGCCATGAAGCCGCCGGTGTGGTGCTTGAGGTTGGCGCTGAAGTCAGTGGCCTGAAGGTTGGCGACCGCGTTGCCTATATGAACGCCGGTATCGGCGCCTATGCCGATCACCGCGTGGTGGCGGCCGAGAGGCTGGTGAAGCTGCCCGATGCGGTGAGCGATGAGCAGGCGGCAGCCCTGATTTTCAAGGGCCTGACGGCGCAGTATCTGTTGCGCAAGACCCATCGCGTGCAGCCCGGCGATATCGTGCTGGTGCATGCAGCCGCAGGCGGCGTCGGCCAGATTCTCTGCCGCTGGGCCAAGGCGCTCGGCGCTTTCGTGGTTGGTACAGCGGGCGGGCCGGAGAAATGCGCCATTGCGCGCCAGGCCGGTGCCGACGCGGCGGTGGATTACAAGCAGGAGAACTGGCCCGAGGCATTCCTGGCCGCTACCGGCGGCAAGAAGGCGCGGGTGGTGTATGATTCGGTGGCACGCGACACTTTCATGAAGTCGCTGGATTGCACAGCGCCGTTCGGTCTGGTGGCGCTCTATGGTGCCGCCTCCGGCCCGGCGCCGGCCATTGAGCCGGAATTGCTCAACAAGAAGGGTTGCCTGTTTCTCACCCGGCCTTCGGTGTTTCCGCATAATGCCGATCCGGCGGTGTTCCGCGAAAATGCTGCCGAGGTTTTTGCCGCGATCACGGCTGGCCATGTGCAGGTGGGTATCGGCGGCCGCTATAAACTGGAAGAGGCAGCGAAGCTGCACCAGGATGCTGAAGCACGCGCCACCACCGGCGCGTTGCTGATGATCCCCTAGAGACGGGAGCGACGATGTTCTACGAAACCAGCAAGCGCAATCATGGTCTGCCGCGTGATCCGTTCAAGGCCCTGGTAGCGCCGCGTCCGATCGGCTGGATCTCCACCATTGATGAGCAGGGGCGGCCGAATCTGGGTCCTTACAGCTTCTTCAATGCCATGAGCAGTGACCCGCCAGTGGTGCTGTTCGGCGCTGGCCTCAATCCGCGCGGTGACAATATCAAGGACAGTCAGCGCAATGCCGAGGCTACCGGCGAGTTCGTCTGTAATCTGGTTACCTATGACCTGCGCGATGCGATGAACAAGAGCGCGGCGCATCTGCCCCATGGGGTAAGCGAATTCGAGGCGGCAGGGCTGGAGATGGAGCCTTCCACCCTGGTGAAGCCGCCGCGCGTCAAAGCCTCGCCGGTGCATCTGGAATGCCGCTACCTGCAGACGGTCGAGATTCCATGCCATACGCCGGGTGGCCGTAATTTCGTGGTTTTCGGCCAAGTGATTGGCGTTCACATTAATGAGAGCGTGCTGACAGACGGTTTCGTCGACATCGCCAAGCTGCGGCCTATGGCCCGGCTTGGCTATATGGATTACTGCGTTGTTGACGAGGTTTTCGCTATCAGTCGGCCCGATTAGATGCCGGCGGGGCTTTGACCACCTAAATTTCCAGCGGCGGCTGAATCCGGCTTAACCGGTCTGGGCCGCCGGGTTATAGTTGCATTGTCATGGATTTTGTCGCTTCCCTGCCAACGCCGCTTTCTTCCCGCAGCCGGGATTTCCTAGCCATCTGGAATGATTGGCGGCGTGGGCGCATGCTGCCAGAGCATCGCGACATGGATATGGGTGCGCTTGGTTCCCTGGTGCAGACCAGCCTGCTGCTGAATGTGCGCGGCCATGACAATATCACCATCGACTGGGTTGGCGAGGCGGTGACGCAGCAGCTTGGCGTCAATCTTGCCGGCCTGAATTACCTTGATCTTACGTCGCGCGAGAACCGTTCATGGCGCGCTCATCTCACCATTGCCCAGGTGGCGCAGCCTTGCTGTGCGGTGATCTATTACTGGCTGCGGCTGGGCCATAGCGGTGTGCTGCCAGTGGAAATCGTTGCTGCTCCGGTGCGCCAGGATGGCGACCGGCATGCCAGCTTGATGCTGTGCTGTGTTTCCTTCCTCACCCGGCGTAAACGTGTGCCCGATGGCGAGGCCATCGATCCGGATTCCTATGAGGAAGGCGAGGGCATGCGCTTCATCGATATCGGTGCCGGTGTCCCTTCGATGGTGCCGAGTCAGCGCCAGGAAACCCGCCCGGTTCAGTAATTATTGTTTCAGCGCCGCTGTTGAGGCGCGTGGGATCAGCTGCGGTTGCAGGGTGACACGCGGCGCCTGATCATCTCCCTGGCCTTCGAGAGCCGAGAGCAGCAGCTTGGCTGCGTCCTGGCCCATTTCGCGTGGGCCGATCCGTACCGTGGTCAGCGGCGGGTCGATCATGTCCACCAGCGGCATATCGTTATGCCCGACCACCGAAAGGTCACCGGGGCAGGAGAGGCCGCGCGCGCGCAAAGCCTGCAGCAGGCCCAGCGCCAGCAGGTCATTGGCGGCGACGATGGCGGTGAGCCTGGGCTTGATATCGAGCAGGGCGGCGGCCGCATTCTCGCCGGCCTCGCGCTCATAGGCCTTGGCGGTGCTGATGCCGCCGGCGGGAAGCTTCAGGCCATGGGCGCGCATCGCGGCTTCAAAACCCTGGCGCCGCAGATGCCCGGTGGAAAGATGTGCCGGGCCGGCGATATGGCCGATGCGGCGATGACCCAAGGCCACCAGATGATCCACCGCCAGCCGCATGCCGTGCAGGTCATCGCTCACCACCGCCGGCACGCGGCCCGATTCATCGGCGCGATTCACCAGTACCACCGGCAGGCGGGTTTCCAGGCAATGGCGCAGCACGGCGTCGTCACGCCGCACCGTGGCGAGGATCAGGCCGTCGACGCGGCGGGCGATCAGTTCATCCACCAATGCCGCCTGGCGTTTTGGATCGGAACCGACATCGGCGACGATGGTGGAATAGCCCTGCGCACTGAGCAGTTCCGAGACGCCGGAAATGATCGGCGAAAATACCGGGTTGGCGATATCAGGCACCAGCACGCCCACCAGGCGCGAGCGCCGGGTGCGCAGGCTGGCCGCCGCCGCATCGCGGCGATAGCCGAGCCGGCGCGCCTCGGTTTCGATGCGGGAGGCAACATCGGCCGCGATCAGATGCCGCTTGGCCGGGTCGAGAGCGCGGGAAGCCGTGGAAAGATGCACGCCCGCCGCTGCCGCCACGGCCTTCAGGGTGGCCGGCTGACGCATGGCATTGCGGGGGGCTGAACGATTCGGCATGGCGCGATCTTAGCTATTCGCTTGACAACTGCAATCGATTGCATTATGCAAACGTTTGCATAAAACATAAGAGTACGAGGAAACACCGTGGTCATCGAGACAGAGCAGGATGTCACGCCCGCCGTGCTGGCGGCCATGGCCCATGCGCCGGATGCCCGGCTGCGCGAGATCATGGCGTCGCTGGTCAAGCATCTGCATGCCTTCGCGCGTGATGTGAAGCTCACCGAGCCGGAATGGGAGCGCGGCATCGAGTTCCTGATTGGCCTCGGCAAGCTCACCAACGACACGCATAACGAAGCCATTCTGGCCTCCGATGCGATCGGTTTTTCCACGCTGGTCTGTCTGCTGAACAACGGCACGGTTGGCGACAGCGAAACCGCTGCCGCTTTGCTCGGGCCGTTCTGGCGCCTGCATGCACCGAAAACCGAATCCGGCGGCAGCATCGTCCGCTCCCCAACACCGGGGCCGGCTTTGTTTGCCAATTGCCGGCTGCGCGACAATACCGGCAAGCCGATTGCCGGCGCCTATGTCGACGTGTGGCACGCCTCGCCGGTCGGCATGTATGAGAATCAGGATGCCGGCCAGGCGGATATGAATCTACGCGGCACCTTCACCACCGATGCTGAGGGGCGCTTCTCCTTCCGCAGCGTGAAACCGGCCGGCTATCCGGTGCCGGTGAGCGGCCCGGTGGGTGAACTGCTGGCGGCACAAAAGCGCCATCCCTACCGCCCGGCGCATTTGCATTTCCTGTTCCACAAGCCTGGTTACAAGACGCTGATCAC
This sequence comes from Ferrovibrio sp., assembly GCF_965278975.1. Lineage (GTDB taxonomy): Bacteria > Pseudomonadota > Alphaproteobacteria > Ferrovibrionales > Ferrovibrionaceae > Ferrovibrio. The sequence continues at coordinate 840,882 of NZ_OZ257126.1, read as the reverse complement.
CCAGGTTTTCGTGCGGGGCGACCCGTATCTGGAAAGCGATGTGGTGTTCGGTGTCACCAGGCCGCTGGTCGGCGATTACCGCCTGCGCAGCGATGCCCCGCCCGCTCCCGATATCAATGGCGACTGGTATTCGCTGGAGCATGAATTCGTCATGGAGCCCGGCGAAGCCGTGCTGCCCGCACCTCCCATCAAGTGAAAGAAATCATGTCCTCGCTTCATTCCCTGCAAGACAAGATCGCGCTGATCATCGGCGGCACCGGCGGCATTGGTGCTGCTTCGGCCAAGCTGTTCGCGGAGGCCGGCGCCACCGTGATCATCACCCATCGCGCCGGCGCCAAGGGCGAAGCGGCGGCGGCTGAATTGCTCAAGGGCCTGCCGGGCAAAGGGCATCTGGCACAAGCTGCCGATGTTGCCGATACCGCCAGCCTGGTTGCGCTGCGCGATGCCGTGCAGGCGCGGTTTGGCAAACTGCATGTACTGGTGAACACGGCGGGCTTCACCAAGCCGGTGCCGCATAACGATCTTGAGGCGCTGGATGATGAGCTGATTGACCGCATGTTCGCGGTCAACTGGCGTGGCCAGTTCGCTGCCATCCGCAGCTTCGCGCCGCTGCTCAAGGCCAGTGGCGATGGCGTCATCGTATCGATTTCGTCGATTGCCGGCGCCACTGGCAACGGCTCCAGCATCGCCTATTGCGCCGTGAAGGCCGGTATCGATGTGATGACCAAGTCGCTCGCCCGCGTGCTGGCGCCGGAGGTGCGCGTGCTCGGCGTGGCGCCGGGCGTGGTCGATACCGGCTTCGTGCCCGGCCGAGGCGCCGAGTTCAACGCCAAGACCGCCGCCACCACGCCGCTGAAGCGTGTCGCCTCCGCCGAGGATGTTGCCACGGCGGTGCTGGCCTGCTGCACCCATCTCACCTTCTCGACCGGCACCACCCTGGTGGTGGATGGCGGTCGCAGCCTGTAGCCCTGAGGGAAACCACTATGCGTTCGACTCAAAACAAGGTCATCATCACCTGCGCGGTGACTGGCAACCAGACCAAGCCCGAGCATACGCCGCACCTGCCGATCACACCGGAGCAGATTGCCGATGCCTGCCTTGGCGCAGCCGAAGCCGGTGCCGCCATTGTGCATATCCATGTGCGCCATCCCGATAATGGCCGGCCCTCGATGGAGCTGGCGCATTACCGCGAGACGGTGGAGCGCATCCGCGCCAAGAACACCCAGCTTATCCTGAATCTCACCACAGGCCCCGGTGGCCGCTTCGTACCCTCGGAAGACGATCCGAAGGTGGCGGCACCTGGCACCACGCTTTGCCATCCGCTGAAGCGCGTCGAACATATCGAGGTGCTGCGCCCGGATATCTGCACGCTGGACCTCAACACCATGAATTCCGGCAAGGAAGTGGTGATCAATACCCCCGGCAATGTGCGCAAGATGGCCGATGTGATGACGCGGGCCGGCGTGAAGCCGGAAATCGAGCTGTTTGACTCCGGCGATATCGCGCTGATGAGCGACATGCTGGCCGATGGCTCGCTGTCCGGCCCGATCCTTTGCTCCCTGGTACTTGGTATCAAATACGGCTTCCAGCCGGGGCCGGAAACCATCCTCTATGCCCGCGACCTGCTGCCGCGCGATGCCCAGTTCACCGCTTTCGGAGTTGGCCGCCATGCCTTCCCGATGGCGGCGCAGAGCTATCTCGCCGGTGGCCATGTCCGCGTTGGCCTGGAAGATGCCATCATGCTTGATCGTACCACGTTGGCGCCAAGCAATGCCGCCATGGTGACCAAGGCGCGCCTGCTGATCGAAAGCATGGGCGGCCAGATCGCCACCACGGAAGAGGCCCGCGAGATCGTTGGCCTGCCGACGCGGCAGGCTGGCTCTCCCTTGCGAGCGGCGGGCTAGGACCATGAGTGCGGCAGCGAATACCCTGGCGAAGGCGCGCGGCGATGTGGTGGCGCGTGCCTTGCGGCTGCATGAGAAAAGCGATGAGGCGGCCAATATCCGCTTCACCCAGGAAGAAATTCCGTTGCGCATCGAACGCGATGGACAGGTCATCGTTCGCATCACGGCGGCGGGCGTGAACCCTTCCGATGTGAAGGCGGCGATGGGCATGATGCCCTATGCCGTGTTTCCACGCACACCGGGGCGCGATTTCGCTGGTGTGGTGATGGCTGGCCCGGAAGAATTGATCGGCCAGGAAGTGTTTGGCACCGGCGGCGATGTCGGCATCCGGCGCGATGGCAGCCATGCCTCGCATCTGCTGCTCGATACCGGTGCGCTGGCACCCAAACCGGCAAATTTAAGCGCCGTCGAAGCCGCCGGCATTGGCGTGCCCTTCGTCACCGCCTGGGAAGGTTTCCGCCGTGCCGGTATGCCCAAGCCGGGTGAGACTGTGTTGATCATGGGCGCCAATGGCAAGGTTGGCCAGGCTTCGATCCAGATCGCCACCATGTGTGGCGCCCGCGTCATCGGCGTCGTGCGCAAGGCCGAAGGCTATCGCGGCCATGCCAATGCGCCGGTGGAAGTGCTGGACCATTCCGCCTGCGATGTGGCGGCGCGGGTGCGTGAACTGACCAATGGCCGTGGCGCGGATATCGTCTACAACACGGTTGGCGATCCGTATTATGCCGCAGCCACCGCCGCCCTGGCGCTGAAGGGCCGGCAGATTTTCATCGCCGCGATCAAGAAGATCGTCGAGTTCGATATCTTCGCTTTCTATCGCGGCCGCCACACCTATGTCGGCATCGATACGCTGGCCTTCACGGCGGTGGAATCGGCGGAATTGCTGCGCGAAATGGCGCCGCATTTCGTCAGTGGCAAGCTCAGGCCGTTCCCGATCCACGCCGATTTCACCTACCGTTTCAGCGCCGCCAAGGACGCCTACATGACCGTGATCGGCTCCTCGCCCGAGCGTGTCGTGCTGGTGCCGGAGGAATAGTCATGCATGTCACCCGTTTCGACAAAGCCAAGCCTTACGAGGCGCCAGGCCATTTTGACATGAAGATGTTCCGCCTCCAGGGTCGCGATGCCGGCCCGGCGGAGGTGCTGTGGCTCGGTGTGTCGCATCTGCTGCCGGGCGGCCACACAACACTCAATGCTTCGCCGGAAGAGAAGTTCTATGTGGTGCTGGATGGTGCCGTAACCATCGAGTCGGACACCGGCACGGAAACCCTGCTGCCTTGGGATTCATGCCGCATCGCGCCGAACGAGAACCGCGCCTTGAAGAATCTCACCAACAAGCCGGCAACCATCCTGCTGGCCATGCCCTTACCAAAACCCGCAACTTGAAACCAAGCATAATAAAACAGGAGGAACACCCAATGATCACAATCAATCGTCGCCATCTGTTGCAAGCCTCGGCTGCCTCTCTGGTGCTCGGCATGCCGCATATCGCCCGCGCTCAGGCTTCGGAAGTAAAGATCGGCATCGGCTTCGGCATCGGCTTCCTACCCACCTTCCTGCTGCGTGAATTGCAGCTGGTGGAGAAGCATGCCAAGGCGCAGGGCGTGGATGTGAAGGCCAGCTACCAGAGCTTCTCCGGCTCCGGCGCGATGCAGGATGCCGTGCTGTCCGGTTCGGTGGATTACGGCGTCTATGGCACGGCTGCGATGCTGATCGCGTTCGAACGCGCCAAGGGTACGCCGCAGCAGATCTGGGGCGTGGCTGGCGTGACCACGCTGCCGCTGGTGCTGGTGACCAACAAGCCGAATGTGAAGAAGCTGGCCGATTTCGATGCCAAGGATCGCATTGCCATGCCGGCTCTGGTCTCGCCGCAGATGTATGCCTTGCAGATCGCTGCCGAGAAGGAATTCGGCATGGGCCAGCATGACAAGCTGAAGCCGCAGGTGGTGGCGCTGCCGCATCCAGAAGCACTGAATGCTGTGACCGGTGGTTCCACCGAAGTGACGGCGTATTTCTCCTCGGCACCGTTCACCCAGGTGGCATTAAAGAACCCGAAGATTTCCCGCGTCATGTCGACCACGGATATCTATGGCGGCAAGTCCACCTTCCTGGCCATGGGTGCTACCAAGAAGACCCTGGATGCCAATCCGAAGATGGCCGGCGTGATGATCGCGGCGCTTTCGGAAGCCTCGCAGATCATCACAGGTGATCCGAAGCGCGCTGCTGAAATCTACCTCAAGGTCGAGCCGCAGAAGACCATGGGCCTGGAAGATGTGCAGGCCTTGCTGGTCGAACTGAAGGACGAGTTCGATACCGGCGTCTATGGCATCAAGGCAGTGGCCGATTTCATGGGCCGCATCGGTCAGCTCAAGACGCCACCGGCGCGCTGGCAGGATGCCTATGTACCGGCCCTGCATAGCCGCCAGGGCAGCTAGTCTTTAGGGGGAAGGAACGTGGAAATGTCGCGGCCCGCGCTCGAGCAGGGAAATATCGCCAGCAAGCCTCTGGTCGAGGTGGATGGCGTGACGTTGCAGTACAAGACGCCGGATTCCCTTATCACCGCCACCTACCGGGTGTCGTTCGATATCCATCCGGGCGACCGCTTCGTCCTGCTCGGCCCCTCGGGCTGCGGCAAATCCACGTTGCTGAAGACCTTGGCCGGCTTCCTCAAGCCGACCGAAGGCGAGATGCGGCTGAACGGCAAGGCAATCACCGAGCCGGGCCCAGACCGCATGATGGTGTTCCAGGAATTCGATCAGTTGCTGCCCTGGAAGACCGTGCAGCAGAACATCACCTTCCCGATGCGCAAGAATGGCGTTGCCCGCGCCGAGGCGGATGAACGCGCCCGCGATATCCTGGCCAAGGTCAATCTGTCGAAGTTCGCCGACAGTTTCCCGCATATGCTTTCGGGCGGCATGAAGCAGCGCGTGGCGATTGCGCGTGCCATGGCGATGCGGCCGAAGCTGCTGCTGATGGATGAGCCTTATGCGGCACTGGATGCGCTCACGCGCCGCAAGATGCAGGATGAACTGCTGCAGCTCTGGGATGATGTGCGTTTCACGCTGGTTTTCGTCACCCATTCCATCGAGGAAGCGGTGATCCTCGGCAATCGCATCTGCGTGCTGTCGCCGCATCCCGGCCAGGTGCGGGCCGAGTTGAACAGTCATGCCTTCGGCCATGAAGACCGCGAGGGCGCCGGCTTCCACGAACTCTGCGGCAGCATCCGCCGCATGCTGTTCGGCGACGGCGCCGTCTCGCACTGAATATTCCCGGGGTGAATCATGTCCGCTACACTTGCCAAGCTTGAACCGCCGATCCGGCCCGAATACGAGCATCAGGGCCTGCCTGCCGCCGTGATCGGCGATATCGCCCGACCGCTGCCGCTGGGCGAGCGTCTGTGGGGCTCCAGCACCTTCCGCAAGGCGGTGATCCTGGTGCTGCTGGCGCTGGCCTGGGAGCTTTATGCCCGCTGGTTGCAGAACCCGCTCACCGTGCCGCCCTTCACCGCCACACTGGAAGCATTGTGGGATGGCATCAAATCCGGCGTCATCCCGGCACGCTTGGCCGTTACCCTGCAGGTATTGCTGATCGGCTATGGCCTCGGCGTGGTGCTGGCCTGTCTGTTCACCACGCTCGCGGTTTCCACCCGCATCGGCACCGATCTGCTCGCCACGCTTACCGCGATGCTGAACCCGCTGCCGGCCATCGCGCTGCTGCCGCTGGCTTTGCTGTGGTTCGGCCTTGGCACGCCTTCGCTGGTCTTTGTCATCGTCAATTCCGTGCTCTGGGCGGTGGCGCTCAATGCCCATACCGGTTTCCTCTCGGTTTCGGAGACCTTGCGCATGGCCGGCCAGACCTTCGGCTTGAAGGGCCTGCTCTATATCCTGGAAATCCTGATCCCGGCTGCTTTCCCGGCCATCCTCGCCGGCCTCAAGATCGGCTGGGCTTTCGCCTGGCGCACACTGATCGCCGCCGAACTGGTCTTTGGCGTTTCGTCGGGCCGTGGCGGCCTCGGCTGGTTCATCTTCGAGAACCGCAATCTGCTCGATACAGCCTCGGTCTTCGCCGGCCTGCTGACTGTGATGGCGGTCGGCCTGTTCGTGGACGGAGTGATTTTCCGCTTCATCGAGAACCGCACCGTGCGCCGCTGGGGTATGCAGCGGGGTTAAGGGCTTAGAGGCTCTATTGCCTTAATGTTCCGGTAGGCCGACCTCGGCTTGAGGTGGTATGGATGGTTCAGCCATGCCACTCCTGTTCCTGGGTCGCGCCGCGTGACAGAAGCTTTCCCTCCCGTACCGCCGCAGGCGGGGCCAAGTGGCACCGGCCCCACCCGCACAGGCCCGGATCCGGCGATCATTACCAACCAGCATGTGCTGAATTTCTATAATTTATGGCTCAGCCGCTGCCCGCCTGGCGGCTTCCCGACGAAGGCGGAGATGGACCCATTGCTGATGGGCCGCTACCTCTCGACTTTGTTGCTGCTGAAAGTTCATCGCGACCCCCTGGATTTCGAATACCGCATCATCGGCGAGGAAGTGATTGCCCTGCTTGGCAACATGACCGGCAAACGGGTGGGCGGTTCGGCGATGATCAATCTCGCCGGTTCGGCCTATGCCAATTATTCCTGGGTGGTGGAGCAGCGGCTGCCGCAATTCCTGGAAGGGCCGGCAACCACGGCGTTCCGCAAGGAACGCGTTTATGTCATGTCGCGGGTGCATTGCCCGCTGGCCGAGGATGGCCAGACAGTGGACCATATCATCTCCTGCGTTGCCTTCCTCTAGGGGGCCTTGAGGGCCTGTAGGCGTTGATTCAGGGGGCGGGCGGACCTATCTTCGCGCCGCTTTTCGCGTTTTTAAGGATTTCCGCCATGACCGTCCGCACCCGTGTTGCCCCGTCGCCCACCGGCGATCCCCATGTCGGCACGGCTTATATCGCGCTGATCAACTACTGCTTTGCCAAGCAGCATGGCGGCCAGTTCCTGCTGCGTATCGAGGATACCGACCGGGTGCGCTCGACGCTGGAATCCGAGCGCGTCATCCTGGAAGCCCTGCGCTGGCTCGGCCTGAGCTGGGATGAAGGCCCGGATGTCGGCGGCCCGCATGGCCCCTACCGCCAGAGCGAGCGCGGCGCGATCTACCAGCAGCATTGCGATCACCTGTTGAACGAAGGTCATGCCTTCCGCTGCTTCTGCACCACGCAGACGCTGGATGCGATGCGCGAGGAACAGCGCAAGCGTGGCGAGCAGCCGCGCTATGACGGCCGCTGCCAGCATCTCAGCGATGCCGATATGCGCGCCAAGATGGTGGCTGGCGAGCCGCATGTGGTGCGCATGAAGGTGCCGACCGAGGGCGTCAGCGTCATCAACGACATGCGCCGCGGCGCGATCGAGATCGAATGGTCCAAGGTCGACATGCAGGTGCTGATGAAGTCGGATGGCATGCCGACCTACCATCTCGCCAATGTCGTGGACGACCACCTGATGGGCATCACCCATGTGATGCGGGGGGAGGAATGGATTTCCTCGGCACCGAAGCATCAGTTGCTCTACAAGTATTTCGGCTGGCAGATGCCGGAAATCTGCCATCTGCCGCTGCTGCGCAATCCTGACCGCAGCAAATTGTCCAAGCGCAAGAATCCCACCGGCATCCTGTTCTATCAGCGCATGGGCTATCTGCCCGAGGCTTTGCTGAATTTCCTGGGTCTGCTCACGCTTTCGGTGGCGGAAGGCGAGGAAATGCGCAGCCTGGATCAGCTCGTTGCCGAATTCGCCCCGGATCATATCTCGCTTGGTGGCCCGGTTTTCGATACCGAGAAGCTGAATTGGCTGAACAGCCGCTATATCCGCGAACGCCTGACCCCGGAGCAGTTGATCGAGCGCGTCGCCGCTTGGGCCTTCCAGCCCGAGCGCCAGCTCGCCATCGCCAAGCTGGCGCAGAGCCGTATCACCCGGTTGTCCGATCTCGGTCCGCTGGCCGGCTTCATGTTCGCCGGCGTACTGGATACGCCGGAAGCCGTGCTGCGCGATAACAAGCTGAACGAGACCCAGCTGCGCCAGGTGTTCCAGTTCGGCCTGTGGGAATTCGACAAGCTGGTTTCCTGGGAAGCCGGCACCATCGACAAGACGTTGCGCTTCATCGCCGATAAGGCCGGCGTGAAATTCCGCGACCTGGTGCGCCCGTTCTATGTCGCCATCACCGGCAGCGCCCAGTCGCTGCCGCTGTTCGACAGCATGGAACTCTTGGGCCGCGATGTGGTGCGCGAGCGCCTGCGCCGTTCACTCAGCGTGGTCGGCGGGGTTTCGGCCAAGGAAGCCAAGGAATGGGCCAAGCTGCTGGCCGCCGAAGCGGCCAGCGAGGAATAGGCCTACTGGCGGCGCTTCGCCAGCCATTGCTGCATCTGGGCGATCTCGGCTTCCTGTGCCTTGATGATGCCCTCGGCCAGTTTGCGGATTTCTGGATCCTTGCCGTATTGCAGCACCACGCGGGCCATGTCGATGGCGCCCTGGTGATGCGGGATCATGCCTTTCAGGAAATCGGCATCGGCATCGCCGCTGAAGGCGATATCCATGTCGCGGTGCATGCGGTCATTGGCGGCGCGGTAGGCCTTGGTGGCCGGCGATTCCGCGCGGGCTGCCGGGGCGGCGCCATGGGAGCCATGGCCGGCATGCTGCGCCAGGGCAGACGTTGCGAGGGCCGGCGTGGCGAGAGTGATGACGAGCAGGGCAAGCAGCAGTTTTTTCATGGCCTTCTGATCCTGAACAATGGCGTTACCGCGCACCTTGCGGTTTGCCATGGTGGGAAGGTCAAGCGTTGATTCTCAGGGAAGTTCCGCTGCCAGGCGGCGCAGGGCCTCGCGCAAGCGGTTCATCGCCGCGCGCGGCAGGCTGTCGAAGCGCGTGGTGATGCCGACAGCGCCGGTCGGCCGGTCGATGCTCACCGGCAGCAGGGCCAACTGGCCTTCCTCCAGATCATCCAGCACCACGCCGCGCGAGATGATCCATACCGCATCCGACATGCGGGTGTAGCGCCGTCCGAAGCTGGGTGACACGGTTTCGATTGTATCGGGCAGGGCGGTCAGCCCCTGGCCGAGCATCAGGCGTTCGACATCGGGGCGAATGATCGAGCCCTGGATCGGGAACAGCACGGTGAAGGCGGCGATATCGTGCAGGGTTACGGAACTGCGGTGCTGCAGCGGGTGACCCTGGCGCACCACGAACACGATTTCTTCTGAATAGAGCGGCTCGAAGGCCAGCCCCTGCATCATCGCCGGATCGGAAAGCCGCCCGACCACGATATCCAGGCTGCCCTCCTTCAGCCGGCCGAGCAGATAATCGTTCGGCCCGGTCAGCACCCGGATGGTGGCACGCAGCCCTTCCGCCTTGGCGGCGATCACGGCGGCTGGCACCAGGCGGGTGGCCACCGTGGGCAGGGCGCCGATGGAAATCGTTGTGCCGCCATCGCGTTCGGCGCGGCCGACGCTGTCCAGTCCCTCTTTCAGCGCCGCGAAGGCCGTGCCGGCATAGCGGCGGAACACCTCGCCGCTGGCGGTGAGGAAAACGCCGCGCCGGCTGCGTTCCAGCAAAGGCGCGCCGAGGATGGCTTCCAGTTCGGCGATGGCCTTGGAAACCGCCGGCTGGGTCAGGCTGAGGCTGCGGGCGGCCTTGCCGAAACTTTTCTGTGCCGTCACTTCCAGGAAGCAGGCGAGGTGGCGGAGCTTGATGCGCGGGTCGAGCATGGCGGCTTATATATCATTTTCAGTATGATAAAATGAAGCAATATCATTTTACATATGGTTTTTCGGTATGATACTCCCAGGCTGAAGCCGTATGAGGGAGAAAAACATGGCGGAGCAGAGCCGCTACGATGCCGGGATGGCGATCCGCCGCCGGGTGCTGGGCAATGCCCATGTCGACCGCGCCGAAGCCAACAAGACCGAGTTCGATGCCGATTTCCAGCGCTTCATTACCGAAGGTGCCTGGGGTTCGCTGTGGGCGCGGCAGCAATGGACGCCGCGCCAGCGCTCCATCGTCACCATCGCGCTGCTGGCTGCCTTGGGCCATGATGAGGAGGTGGCCATGCATGTGCGCGCTACCGCCAATACTGGTGCCACGCCGGAAGATCTGCGCGAGGCGATGTTGCATGTGGCGGTTTATGCCGGCGTGCCGGCAGCCAACAGTGCGATCAAGACCGTGAAAAAGACGCTGGCCGAGATGGCGGCAGTGGGAAAAGAGTAGGGGCCTAGGGATCATGGATAAGAATTTCGAGCAGCGCGGACCGTTCTACGAGCGCGACAAGAGCATCCATCCGCCGGCCTTCACGCCGGGCTACAAGACCAGCTTCGCGCGCTCGCCGCGCCTGCCGCTGCTTTCATTGCAGCCGACGGTTTCTGAGATGACCGGACCATTGTTCGGCCATGACGAGATCGGCCTGCTGGATAACGACCTGATCCGCAATTACGCCAAGACCGGCGAGCCGATCGGCGAGCGTATCATCGTGCATGGCCAGGTGCTGGACGAGAATGCCCGGCCGGTGCCGAATACCCTGGTGGAATTCTGGCAGGCCAATGCCGGCGGCCGCTACCGCCATGCCAACGACACCTATATCGCCGCCATCGATCCAAATTTCGGCGGCTGCGGCCGCGCCCTCACCGATGCCGAGGGCCGCTATTATTTCCGCACCATCAAGCCCGGCCCCTATCCGTGGCGCAACGGCGTCAACGATTGGCGCCCGGCGCATATCCATTTCTCGGTTTATGGCCAGGGCTTCATCCAGCGTCTGATCACCCAGATGTATTTCGAGGGCGATCCGCTGATCCCGCTTTGCGCCATGCTTGGCGGCATCCCCGATGCCGCGTCGCGTCAGCGCCTGGTGGCGCCGCTGGACCTCAATGCCTCGCTGCCGCTGGACAGCCTAGCCTATCGCTTCGACATCGTGCTGCGTGGCCGCCGCGCCACCTATTTCGAGAATAAGGGCGCCTGATCATGGTGAGCTACCTGAAGGAAACCGCGTCGCAGACCGGCGGTCCCTACGTGCATATCGGCCTGATCCCGCGCCAGGCCGGTTTCGATATCTTCCAGAACAATTTCACCAATGTGGTGGCGCCGCCGGGTGTGCCGGGCGAGCGCATCATCATCGAGGGCCAGGTGCTGGATGGCATCGGGGCGCAGGTGAAGGATGCGCTGCTGGAAATCTGGCAGGCGGATGCCAAGGGCCGCTACAGCCATCCCCATGATGGCGGCGTCAACCCGGATTTCCGCGGTTGGGCCCGCACCGGCACCGATTTCAAGACCGGTTTCTACCGTTTCGAGACGATCAAGCCCGGCGCCATCGCCGATGCCGGCGGCTTCTGGCAGGGCCGCGCCATGGCGCCGCATGTGACGCTGTGGATCGCCGCGCGCGGCATCAATATCGGGCTGCATACCCGGGCCTATTTCGCCGATGAGGCGGAGGCCAACGCCAAGGATCCGGTGCTGAACCTGGTGGAGAATCCCGACCGGCGCAAAACCCTGATCGCCGAGCGTTCGGTGCGCGATGGCGCCACGGTCTATCGTTTCGATATCCGTCTGCAGGGGGCTGGCGAAACGGTGTTCTTCGATGCCTGAAGCGGGCATGATCGCGGCATGACAAGCGATCCGCTCGACAGCCTCTTCACCACGCCGGACATGGCGGCGGTGTTTGCGCCTTCCACGCGCCTGCAGGCGATGCTGGATGTGGAAACCGCCCTGGCGCGTGCCGAAGCGGCTGCCGGTGTGATCCCTGCGGAAGCCGTGAAGCCGATTACTGCTGCCTGCGATGCCGCCTTGTTCGACCTGGGTGCGCTGGGCCGTGCCGGGCGTCAGGCGGGCAATCTGGCGATCCCGATGGTGGCGGCGCTTACCGCCCGCGTGGCCGAAGTCGCGCCGAAAGCAGCCGCCTGGGTGCATTGGGGTGCCACCAGCCAGGACATCATCGATAGCGGTCTGATGCTGCAATTGCGTGTTGCCCTGGCGCTGCTGGAAGCCGACATGACACGGCTCGACCGTGCCCTGGCCAAGCTGGCGCGCCGCCATGCCAGGAGCGTCATGGTCGGTCGCACCTGGCTGCAACAGGCGGTGCCGGTCAGCTTCGGCCTCAAGGCCGCCGGCTGGCTCTCGGCCCTGCGTCGCGACCGCCAGCGGCTCAATGAACTGAAGCCGCGCCTGCTGGTGCTGCAATTCGGCGGTGCTGCCGGCACGCTGGCCTCATTGGGCAGCAAGGGCCCGGCGGTGGCGGCCAGGCTGGCGCGTGAACTGCATCTCGGGTTGCCTGAATTGCCCTGGCATAGTCAGCGCGACCGCATCGTCGAACTTGGCGCCTGGGCCGGATTGCTCAGCGGCAATATCGGCAAGATGGCGCGCGATATCTCGCTGCTGATGCAAAGCGAAGTGGCGGAAGTATTCGAGCCGGCGGGGGCTGGCAAGGGTGGTTCCTCGGCGATGCCGCAAAAGCGCAATCCGGTTGCCTGCGCCGCCGTGCTGGCCAATGCGGCGCGCGTGCCGGGCCTGCTCGCCACGTTGTTTGCGGCGATGCCGCAGGAGCATGAACGCGGCCTGGGCGGTTGGCAGGCGGAATGGCAATTGCTGCCAGAATTGCTCGGTCTGGTCTCTGGCTCGCTCAGTGCCATGGCTGAAACCATTGAGGCGCTGGAAGTCGATACCAAGCGCATGCGGCGCAATCTCGATGCCTCGAACGGCCTAGTGCTGGCGGAAGCGGTCTCCATCGCACTTGGGCAGAAAATCGGCAAGGCGGCGGCACATAAGCTGGTGGCCGAGGCCAGCCGCCGTGCCGTGGCCGAGGCCAGGCCGCTGGCGGATATTCTGGCGGCGATGCCGGAAGTGACGCCGCATCTGGATCGTGCCGCACTCAAGCGCGTGTTCGATCCGGCGCGCTATCTCGGTGCCAGCGACAAGTTCATTGCCGCCGCCCTGCGGCAGAAGGTGAAGGGACGTTGACCATGCCTGTGGCGCAGCTTGCCGATGTCAGCCTGAATTACCGCCTTGATGGCGCGGAAAACGCGCCGGTGCTGCTACTGTCGAATTCGCTCGGCACCGATCTGTCGCTGTGGGAGCCGCAGGTCAGCCCGTTGAGCCAGCGTTTCCGCCTGCTGCGCTATGATACCCGGGGCCATGGCGGTTCTGCCGCCACGCCCGGCCCCTACACGCTGGATCAGCTGGGCCGCGATGCGGTGGCCCTGCTCGATCATCTCGGCATTGCCAAGGCCCATGTTGCCGGCGTGTCGCTTGGCGGCATGACGGCGCAATGGCTGGCGATCAATGCGCCGTCACGGGTCGACAAGGTAGTGCCCTGCTTCACTTCGGCGCATATCGGCAATCCTGACATGTGGAACCAGCGCATCGCCGCCATTCAGGCCCAGGGTCTTGGCGCCGTGGTGGAAGGCGTGCTGGAACGCTGGTTCACGCCGGCCTATCACAAGAGCCGCCCGGACGAGATCGAGCGTTTCCGCAAGATGCTGCTGGGCATGCCGAAGCATGGCTATTGTGCCGCCGCCGCCGCCGTGCGCGACATGGACCTGCGCGATCAGCTTGGCCGTGTTGCCGCGCCGACCCTGGTGATCGCCGGCCTGCATGATCTATCGACGCCGCCTGCTCATGGCGAAGGGATTGCTGCCGGCATCAAGGGGGCGCGCTGCGAGAAGGTGGAGGCGGCGCATATCGGCAATGTCGAGGCCGCCGGCGCCGTTACCAAGCTGCTGCTGGAATTCCTGACCGCCTAGGGTCTTACCACATGGAGGCCTTGGCGCGTTCCGGCCAGGCCTTGTCGTAGGGTTCGCCGCCAACGCGCCCCGCCGTGATGCCGGCCAGGATCTGGCCTGCTGTCGGCAGGCTTTTCGGATCGACATGGCGTTCCGGGTTCCACAGCTCCGAGCGCATGATGGCGCGGGCGCATTGGAAATAGACGCTCTCCACCTGCAGCACCAGCACCGAGCGCGGCGCTTTCTCTTCCACCGCGAAGCTCTCCAGCAGCGCCGCATCGATGCTGAGCTGGCCACGGCCATTCACCCGTAGCGTGGTGCCGGAGCCGGGGACCAGGAACAGCAGGCCGACGCGCGGATCGCGCACGATGTTGCGCAAGCTGTCGACGCGGTTGTTGCCGCGCCGGTCGGGCAGCAGCAAGGTGCGGTCATCCTGGATGCGGACGAAGCCGGCTTTGTCGCCGCGCGGCGAGGCATCCAGCCCTTCCGGCCCACAGGTGGCCAGCACCACGAAGGGTGAAGCCTCGATGAACTGCCGGTAATGCGGCGTGATGTAATCCACTTCCTTGGCGGTCGAGGTTTCCTGCGCCTCGCCATAGAGCTTTTCCAGTTCGGCCACGCTGGTGATGATACTCATTGGGTCCTCCAGGCTGATCAGCTTACGCCCTTACGCTGCTTCGGCAAGCACGCGCTCCAGGATCGGCTTCAGGCCGCCGATGAATGTCTCGATCTTTGCATCCGTGGTCTGCGTCTCGCCCGGCGGCACATCCAGGCCGTAGATATACTTGCGGATGCCGTCATAGATGATGGCGCCATGCAGGCCCCAGTAGAGTTCCAGTTCGGGGGCGCTGACCGGCACCTTGTCGACGCCGGCGAGGCCGAATTCGTGGCGCATTTCGGCGCACAGGCTGATGAAGATATGCTCGCGTACCAGCGCCAGATAGCGCCGGTTGAAGCCGACATTGCGCATGCCGGCCTGGAAGAAGATGCGCAGCCATTCGTAATCGACGATCACCGGGTAATAGTCGTGATAGAAGCGCTTCAGCCGCGCGATTACCGGCTGGCTGCGGTCCTTGATCCAATCTTCCCATTCCGGCTTCCAGCGGGTGAGGTAGACCTCCTCGTAAACGCGGTCGATCAGATCCTGCTTGGTCGGGAAATAGCGGTAGAGCAGTGGCTGGGTGACACCGAGGCGCTTCGCCAGCTCCCGCGTTTGGCCGTCGAAGCCGACTTCGGCGAAAAAATGGATTGCCGCGCGCACGATCTGTTTTTCGCGTTCTTCCGGCGAAAGTCGTTGGCGTTTGGGCGGTTTTGCGGCGGGCATGCGCTCTCCCTTGGGATGGTATTATAATTAGCACGCGATAAATTAGCTTGACACCTCCCCGGCCACCCTGCCAACTTCCCTGCTAACGGGCAGGTAAGCCCGGCAATGGTAACCCGTGACCTACATACACAACGGGGCCAGAGGAGGAAACCGGTGAAAGCCCCGTCATTCGGTTACATAAAGGCGCGTGACCTCGGTCAGGTCTTCGACCTGCTGGAGCAGCATGGCGATGAAGCGCGCCTGCTGGCCGGCGGCCAGAGCCTGCTGCCGTCGCTCAATCTGCGGCTGTCCAGCCCGGGTATCCTGATCGATCTCAACGGCCTGACCGATCTGGGCGGGATCACTGAAACCGCCACCAGCCTGGTAATTGGCGCCATGACCCGCCATGTGGCGGTGGAAACGTCCGATCTGGTGGCGCGCCATGCGCCGCTGGTGGCCGCTGCCATGCCGCATATCGCCCATGCGGCGATCCGCAACCGCGGCACCATCGGCGGCAGCCTGTGCTTCGCCGATCCTGCCGCCGAATTGCCGGCCTGCATGGTGGCTTTGCGCGCCACCCTGGTGATCCAGGGCAGGGGCGCCGAGCGCCGCGTCCTGGCGGCCGATTTCTTCCGGGGTCTGTTCGAAACCGCGTTGCAGCCGGGTGAAATCCTGCGCGCCATCGAGATTCCGAAAGCCGCTGCCGACCACCGCTTCGCCTTCAATGAACTGGCCCGCCGCCATGGCGATTATGCTGTGGTTGGGCTTGCCGCTGCCGCCGAGGCCGATTGGCTGAACCTGGTCTACTTCGCCGTTGGTGATCGCCCGGTCACTGCGCCCCGGGCCGCCGCATCCTTGCTGCGTGGCGATGTCGATGGCGCGATTGCCGCCCTGGAGGCTGAGCTGGAACCTGACGGCGACCTCAATGCCCGTCCCGAAACCAAGCGGCATCTGGCCGGCGTGCTGCTGCGCCGCGCCGCCGCATCGCTCCGCAAGGCATGAGCATGGATCAGCACGACATCACCCTTACCGTGAACGGCCAGCGCGTGCAGCGCCGCGTTGCCGCGCGCATGCATCTGGTGGATTTCCTGCGTATCGAACTGGGTCTTACCGGCTCGCATCTGGGCTGCGAACATGGCGTCTGCGGTGCCTGTACCATCCGCGTCGATGGCGTGGCCCTGCGCGGCTGCCTGATGCTGGCGGCCCAGGCCGATGGCTGCAACATCGAGACCAT
This sequence comes from Ferrovibrio sp., assembly GCF_965278975.1. Taxonomy (GTDB): domain Bacteria; phylum Pseudomonadota; class Alphaproteobacteria; order Ferrovibrionales; family Ferrovibrionaceae; genus Ferrovibrio. The sequence goes on along the minus strand of NZ_OZ257126.1, from coordinate 824,711 downwards.
CGAGGGCCTGAGCGACAGTGGCGCCATCGCCGACCTGCAGGATTCGTTTCATCGTCACAATGCCCTGCAATGTGGCTTCTGCACGCCCGGTATGCTGGCCTCTGCCGCTGAATTGCTGGAGCGCTGCCCGATGCCGAGCCGCGAGCAGGTGCGTGAGCATATGTCGGGCAATTACTGCCGCTGCACCGGCTATCACGCCATTGTCGATGCCATCACCGACGTGGCCGAACAGCGGCAGAAGGGAAATGCGGCATGAGTAACGAACCGCTTTCCATCTTCGACCGGCCGAACAGCTATATCGGCCGCACCGTGCCGCGTCCGAATGCCAAGAAGCTGCTGCAGGGCCGTGGCACCTTCATCGACGACATTACATTGCCGCGTATGCTGCATGTAGTATTCGTGCGCAGCCCGCATGCCCATGCCCGGATCAAGGAGATCGACCGTGCCGCTGCGCAGGCCATGCCGGGCGTGGTGGCGGTGGTGACGGGGCCGGAGCTTGCCAGGGTGATCACGCCCTGGGTTGGCGTGCTGACGCATCTGAAGGGTCTGAAATCCGCGCCGCAGCATGCCATCGCGATTGACCGCGCCTGCTGGCAGGGTGAGGCGGTAGCCGCCGTGGTGGCGGAAACCCGCGCCCAGGCCGAGGATGCCGCCGAGCAGGTTCTTGTCGAGTGGGAGGAATTGCCTGCCGCTGTCGACATGGAAGTTGCGCTTGATCCCGATGCCGTGGTGATCCATCCCGAGCTTGGCGACAATCTGGCTTTCCGTCGCGAGTTGACCGCCGGTGATCCCGATGCCGCCTTTGCCGCGGCGCATCTGGTGGTGGAAGAAACTTTCCATACCGGCCGCCATACCGGCGTCTGCCTGGAGCCGCGCGCCATGCTGGCGGATTATCAGCCCGGCGAAGGCAAGCTGGTCGCTTATCACGCGACGCAAGCGCCGCACATGATCCAGAACTTGCTGGCCAAGCATCTCGGCCTGGATGAAGCCGATGTGCGGGTGATCTGCAAGGATATCGGTGGCTCCTTCGGTATCAAGGTGCATGTCTATGCCGACGAGATGGCGACGGCTGCCCTGGCGGTGCTGCTGAAGCGTCCGGTGAAGTTCATCGCCGACCGCCTGGAATCCTTCGTCACGGATATTCATGCCCGCGACCATCGCATCAAGGGCCGCATCGCGGTTTCCAAGGAAGGCGACATTCTGGCTTTCGAGATCGATGACCGCACCGGCATCGGCCCCTATTCGGTCTATCCACGCACCAGTGCCATCGAAGCCAATCAGGTGGTGAACCTGATCGGCGGGCCGTACAAGCACAAGAATTACCGGGCGAAAGCCGAGGTGGTGTTCCAGAACAAGAATGTGATGTGCCAGTACCGCGCGGTGGGCCATCCCATCGCCTGCGCCGTCACCGAAGGTCTGGTTGATCTTGCCGCCCAGAAGCTAGGCATGGATCCGGTTGAGTTCCGTCGCCGCAACCTGATCGCGGACGATGCCTATCCCTATACCGGCCTTGCCGGCCTGCCTTACGAGGACCTCTCGCATCACGCCGCCTTGGATAAGCTGCTGGCAATGATGGATTACAAGGCCCTGCGTGCCGAGCAGGCGGAGCTGCGCAAGCGCGGCATCCATCGCGGCATCGGTTTTGCCAGCTTCATCGAGGTGACCAATCCTTCCGCCGCCTTCTATGGTGTCGGCGGCGCGCGCATCTCCTCGCAGGATGGCTGCACCATCCGCCTTGATCCCACCGGCACGATCACCTGCGCCACCGGCGTTACCGAACAGGGCCAGGGTACCGAGGCGATCATTGCCCAGGTGGCGGCCACGGCAGTCGGCGTGGATATTTCAAAGGTACGGGTGATCACCGGCGATACCGAGATCACGCCCTATGGTGGCGGCACCTGGGCTTCGCGCGGCGCCGGCATCGGCGGTGAAGCCGCACTCCAGGCCGGCAAGGCGCTGAAGCAGAATATTCTGATCGTCGCCGGCGCCATGCTGCAGGCGGCGCCCGAGACATTGGACCTGCGCATGGGCAAGATTGTCGATGCCGAAACCGGCAATGAACGCCTGGCGCTGGATGAGCTTGGCCGCGTTGCCTATTTCCGGCCCGATACGTTGCCCAAGGGTTTGCAGCCGGAATTCGTGGTGACGCGCCACTATGTGCAGAAGGATTTTCCCTTCGTCTTCACCAATGGCATCCAGGCCAGCTATCTCGAAGTGGATGTCGATACCGGCTTCGTCAAGCTGCTGAAGCATTGGTGCGTCGAGGATTGTGGTACCATCATCAATCCGCAGCTGGTGGACGAGCAGGTGCGCGGCGGTGTGGTGCAGGGCCTCGGCGCTGCCTTGTTCGAGGAATGCATCTACGACGACCGTGGCCAGCTGGTGAACGGCTCGATGATCGACTACCTGGTGCCGATGGCCGGCGAGATGCCGGATATCGAGGTCGGCCATGTGATCTCGCCGACCCGTTCTTCCGAACTGGGTGCCAAGGGCGCGGGCGAGGCCGGCACGGCCGGCGCGCCTGCCGTGGTGATGAACGCCATCAATGATGCGCTTTATCCTTTCAATGCCCGCGTGGTGGCGCAGCCCTTCACGCCGGAGCGGATTCTTCAAGCCTTGGGCCGGGTGCAAGCGGCCGCCGAATAGTCAACGCAGAATAAGAACAACCAGGAGGAAACAATGAGCAACAGCAAGACCAAGACCGGCATCAGCCGCCGCCGCGTTCTCGTCGCCAGCGCCGGTGGTGCCGCGCTCGCCGCTTTCACGCCCAGTCTGTTCAATATCGCCCGCGCCCAGGCCGGCAGCATCAAGATCGGCTTCCCCACCCCGCTCACCGGTGCCTTCGGCGCCGAAGCGCAGGACCAGGTGCGTGCCGCCGAAATCGCCGTCAAGGAATTCAACGATGCCGGCGGCTTCCAGGGCCGCATGGCCGAATTGCTGGTACGCGACGACAAGCTCAATCCGGGCGAAGCGGCCACCCGCACGCTGGAACTGATCGAGAAGGACAAGGTCAACTACATCGTCGGCTCGCTCTCGGCCGCCGTGCAGCTTTCGATCAATAATGTCACCAAGGAACGTGGTGTCATCTTCAACTCGATCAGCCAGTCGGATGCGATCAACGAGGCGAAGGACTGGAGCAAGTTCACCTTCCATGAGGCGTTGAACCCGCATATGACCGCCGGTGCCGTCGGCCGCTATGCCTTCAATAAGTTCGGCAAGAAGGTGGTCTACCTTACCGCCGACTATGCCTACGGTCATGAAATGGTGCGTGGCTTCGAGACCGTCGGCAAGGCGGTCGGTGCCCAGACTCTGGCCGATATCCGCCATCCCATCGGTGCTGCCGATTACTCGGCCTTCCTGCCGCGCATCCAGTCGCTGCGTCCGGATATCCTCTGCATCTGCAATTTCGGCCGCGATCAGGTCAATGCCGTGAAGCAGGCCACCGAGTTCGGTATCAAGGAAAAGATCAAGATCATCGCCCCGGTGCTGCTCTATACCGCCCGCGTTGCCGGCGGCCCGGAAAGCTTCGAAGGCGTGGTTGGCGGCACCTCCTATTACTGGCGCCTGGAAGATACCGTGCCGACCGCCAAGGCGTTCAATGACAAGTTCCGGGCTGCCCATGGCGGCGCGGTGCCGTCCGATTACGGTGCGCTCGGCTATGCCGGCGTGCGCACGGTGCTGACGGCGGTGAAGAATGCCGGCACCACCGACACCGACAAGGTGATCGAGGCGATGCGTGCGCTGAAGTATGACTTCTACAAGGGCGCGCAGTATTATCGTGGCTGCGACCATCAGTCGGTGCAGTCGGTGCTGGTGATCGAGTCCAAGAGCAAGGACATGAAGGACAAGAACGATGTGTTCAACATCGTGTCCATCGAGCAGCCGGCGGAAGCCAATCTGCGTTCCTGCGCCGATCTCGGCCACAAGGCTTAAAGCGAGCAGGCCGCGTGCCACGCTGGTGTAAGGGGTGACTATGAGTGGTTTGACCCTCGATCTGTTGCTGTTGCAAATCGTCACCGGCGTGGCGCTCGGTTCCATTTTCGTGTTGCTGGCGATCGGCCTGTCGCTGATCTTCGGCATGTTGACGGTAGTCAATTTCGCCCATGGTGCCTTCTTCATGGGCGGTGCCTATCTCGGCGTTTTCCTCTACGGCCTGACCAAGAATTTCTGGGTCTGCCTGGTGCTGGTGCCGCTGGGCATCGGCCTGCTTGGCCTGGTGGTCGAGCGTTTCCTGGTGCGGCCGCTCTATGGTCGCAATATCGATGATCCGCTGCTGCTCACTTTCGGCCTCGGCTATATTTTCGTCGAGACCGTGCGCATCCTGTTCGGCCTGAACGGTATTCCGTTCAGCACCCCGGCGGGCCTGCGCGGCGCAGTCGATCTCGGCATCGGCTATTTCCCGCTCTATCGCCTGTTCCTGATCATCGCCACCGCCGTGATCGTACTCGGCCTGTGGCTGTTCATCGAAAAGACCAAATACGGCCTGATCATCCGTGCCGGCGCGCGTGATCCCGAAATCGTGCGCGTGCTGGGCATCAACGTGTCGAAAATCTGGCTGCTGGTGTTTGGGCTTGGCACCGGCATTGCCGGCTTGTCCGGCATCCTGGCGGCGCCGTTGCAGGCGGTGACGCCGGAAATGGGCATCCCGGTGCTGGCCGAAGCCTTCGTCGTCACCGTGGTCGGCGGCATGGGTTCGCTGGTTGGCGCCGTGGTGGCCGGCCTGCTGGTCGGTATCGTCGTCGCCATGACCTCGCTTTTCGCACCGGAGATGGCCAAGGTCTCGATCTTCGCATTGATGGCCCTGGTACTGCTGGTGCGGCCGCAGGGCCTGTTCGGCCGCCCCGGTCTGATGAGCTGAGCCGATGACATCACCCGGTCCGCTCATGCAATTCGGCAGCCGCCACCGCGTCGCGCTGGTGGCGGTATTCCTGCTACTGTTCCCCTGGCTGATGCCCTATGAAGCCCTGGCGGTGAACATCCTCATCCTCGGCCTCTATGCGCTCGGCTTCAACCTGCTGTTCGGCTATACCGGCCTGCTCTCCTTCGGCCATGCCGCTTTCCTCGGTTCCGGCGCCTATGGCTGCGGTATTGCCCTGGTGCATTTCGGCGTGCCGTGGTTCGGCGCCATCCTGATCGGCGTGCTGCTCTCGGTATTCTTCGCCGTGCTGATGGGCTTCCTCGCCATCCGCACCCGCGGCATCTACTTCGCCATGGTGACTTTGGCGTTGTCGCAATGCGTCTATTATATCTTCTATCAGGCGGTCGGCCTTACCGGCGGCGAGAATGGCCTGCGCGGCATCAATCTGGCGAAGATCGGCATCCTTGGCTTCGAGGTGAATTTCCTCAACCCGACGGTGAAGTATTACGTCGTGGTCGCCTTCGTGCTGGCAGCGGTATGGATTTTCTCACGCATCCTGGCCTCGCCGTTCGGCGCCGTGCTGGAAGCGATCCGCGAAAACGAGAACCGGGCACGCGCCTGCGGCTATGATGTGACGCGCACTAAGTTCGTCGCTTTCGTGCTGTCTGGCGCCTTCTGCGGTCTGGCAGGCGCGCTGAAGGCGCTGCATCTCTCCATCGTGCCGATCGAGACGCTGCACTACCTCACCTCCGGCCAGGTGGTGATGATGGCCTTGCTTGGCGGCATGGGCACTTTCTTTGGGCCGTTCGTCGGCGCCGCCGCCTTCCTGCTGCTGGAAGATGTGCTGACCACGCTGACTTCGCATTGGCAGCTTGTACTGGGCGCCGTGTTCGTGGTCTTCGTGCTGTTCCTGCCCAAAGGCATCTGGGGTACTTTCCTGGCTTGGGGGAAGACGCGATGAGCGATATCATCCTCGCCACCCAGGGCGTCTCGAAATACTTTGGCAAGTTCCTGGCGTTGAATGACGTGTCGGTGTCCTTCGAGCGCGGCAAGCTTTCCGCCATCATCGGGCCGAATGGTGCCGGCAAGAGCACCTATTTCAATGTGCTGTCGGGTGCCTTCCCGCCGAGCCAGGGCAGGCTGACCTATGATGGCCGCGACATCACCGGCCTGCCGCAGCATGAATTCGCCCGCATCGGCATCGCCAAGTCATTCCAGATCACCAATGTCTTCCCCAAGCTCACCGCCTTCGAGAATGTGCGTGTGGCGGTGCAGGCACGGCATGTGCGCTTCGGCCTGTGGCGCCCGCGCGAAGCCTATGAGGAGGTGAACCAGCGCGCCCGCGAATTGCTGGCCCTGGTTGGCCTGGCGCAGCATGCCGACCGGCCGGCGCAGGATATGGCCCATGGCGAGCAGCGCGCGCTGGAAATGGGCATGGCCCTGGCCGCCGAGCCGAAGCTGCTGCTGCTGGACGAGCCGACCGCCGGCATGTCGCCGGAAGAAACCCGCACCATGATGGACCTGATCCAGCGCCTTGCCGGCGACCGCACGGTGATCCTGGTGGAACACAAGATGAAGCTGGTGATGGGCATCTGCGAGCGCATCGTGGTGCTGCATCATGGCGAATTGCTGGCCGATGGCACGCCGATGGAAGTGCAGAACAATGCCGATGTGAAGCGCGTCTATCTCGGCCAGGGCAGGAGCGGTGGCCATGCTGCGGCTTGAGAATCTGTCGGCCTGGTATGGCCCCAGCCACATCCTGCAGGGCGTCAGCCTGGAAGTGCGGCGTGGCGAGATCGTCACCTTGATCGGCCGTAACGGTGCCGGCAAGACCACGACTTTGCGCACCATCATGGGCCTTGTGGCCAAGCGCCAGGGCAGCGTGCAGTTCGATGGCGCGGAAATCTTAGCTGATCCGGCGCATCGCCGCTTCCATCGCGGCCTTGCCTATGTGCCGGAAGAGCGGCGCATCGTGCCGGGCCTGACGGTGGAGGAGAATCTTCGCCTGGGCATCATTGTCGCCGCCAACCGTTCGGAAGAGCGGCGCATGATCGATTTCATCGCTGAGACTTTTCCGCGCCTGAAGCAGCGTTTGCAGCAGGAAGCCATCACCATGTCTGGCGGCGAGCAGCAGATGCTTGCCATCGCGCGTGCCATGATGGCGATGCCGAAGATGATCCTGCTGGATGAGCCATCGGAAGGCATCATGCCGATCCTGGTGGATGAGATGTTCGAACTGTTCCGCCGCATGAAGGCGGAAGGCACCACCATCCTGCTGGTGGAACAGAATGTGGAACTGGCGCTCGGCCTGTCCGATCGCGCCTATATCATGGATCAAGGGGTGATCGTGCATCAGGACAGTGCCGCCAACCTGCTGGCCGACAAGGCCATGCAGGAGCGCTACTGCGCCGTATAAGGGAGTCCGCCATGGCGATCGACAAGCTGGCCCATTATTCCATCCGCACCACCGACCTTGAAGCGTCGCGGGTGTTCTACACCGAAATCCTCGGCTTCCGCGTCGGTTACCGCCCGCCCTTCGATTTCCCCGGCATCTGGCTCTATATGGGTGAGGATGAGCGCGAATACGGCACGGTGCATATCATCGGCATCGATCCGAACAATCCTGAAGGGCTGATCAAGTATCTCGGCGACAAGTCGCTGGACAGCCTGAAAGGCACCGGCAGCGTCGATCATATCGCCTTCAACGCCACCGGTCTGGCCGAGATGCGCCAGAAGCTGACCTCCCGTGGCATGGCGATCCGCGAGCGCACGGTGCCCTCGCTGAATTTGCACCAGGTGTTTCTCGAAGACCCCTCCGGCGTCACCATCGAATTGAATTATCCGGCAGCGGAAGCGGCCTGAGTCATGCGCCGCGCCCTGATCGTTGGCGGCTCGCTGGGCGGGCTGTTCGCCGCCAATCTGCTGCATCGTGCCGGCTGGGATGTGCTGGTGTTGGAACGCTCCGGCGAAGCACTCTCGGGCAGAGGAGCGGGTATTGTCACTCACCCTGAATTGTTCGATTGCCTGCGGGCCGGCGGCGTCACCGTGGATGCCGGCATCGGCGTTTCGGTGCCGGGACGGGTGACGCTGGCGCGCGATGGCAGTGTGGTGCAGGCCAGCGATCTGCCGCAGATACTCACCGCCTGGGGCCGGCTCTATCATCTGCTGAAGGCGGCCCTGCCGCCGGCTCTCTATCGTTTTGGCGCCAATCTGCGTCAGGTCAGCCAGGATGAGGCCGGCGTCACCGCCCATCTCGCCGATGGCAGTGTTGAGCGCGCCGATCTGCTGGTGGGTGCCGATGGCATCCGCTCCACGGTGCGGGCACAGTTCATGCCGGAAGCCAGGCCGGTCTATGCCGGCTATGTCGCCTGGCGCGGCCTTACAGATGAGGCGGTGCTGTCGCCTGCCACCCATGCGGCTTTGTTCGAACGCTTCGCCTTCTGCCTGCCACCTTCCGAGCAGATGCTCGGCTACCCGGTGGCGGGGCTGAAGGATGCGGTGGCACCGGGTCAGCGCCGGTTCAATTTCGTCTGGTATCGTCCGGTGGATGAGGCGACGACATTGCCGCGCATGCTCACCGACGAAAGCGGCCGGTGCCATATGGAAGGCATCCCACCGGGGCTGATCCGCGCCGATCTGTTGGCCGATATGCATCAGGCGGCCGACGACGTGCTGGCGCCGCAATTCGCCGAGGTGGTGCATAAGGCAACGCAGCCCTTCTTCCAGCCGATCTTCGATCTGGAAGTGCCAAACATGGCGGCGGGCCGGGTCGCCATCCTGGGCGATGCCGCCTTTGTTGCCCGGCCGCATCCCGGCATGGGCGTCACCAAGGCCGGCGGCGATGCTTATGCGCTGATGCGCGCCTTGCAGCGCCATGATGACGTGGCAACCGCACTCAAGGCCTTCAATGCCGAACGCCGCCGCATCGGCGCCTTCCTGGTCGATCATGCCCGCCGGCTTGGCGCCTATATGCAGGCGCAGCAGAAGACGCCGGAGGAGCGCGCCATGGCCGAACGCTACCGCAGCGTGGCGGCGGTGATGCGGGAAACCGCCGTGGCGCCGCCCTATCCGGCTTCCGCTTAGCTCACGCCGTATACTATCCTGGTACTGATAAAAAAGTGCCGGGAGCAAACGACCATGAACATCGCCACGATTCTGTCCAATGCCGCCGGGCCGTTCGGGGCGCGGCCGGCCCTGTTCCATGGCGAGCGGGCGGTGTGCAGCTATGCCGAACTGCATCGCCGGGCCGGTGCCATCGGCGGCTGGCTGCGCGGGCAGGGGATCGGGCCGGGCCAGTTCGTCGGCCTCTACATGAAGAATGTGCCGGCCTATTTCGAGGTGCTGTTCGGTGTCTGGTATGCCGGTGCCTGCGCGGTGCCGATCAATGCCAAGCTACATGCCAAGGAAGTGGCTTTCATCCTGGAGAATTGCCGCGCCCGGCTGGTTTTTGCCACCGATGACCTGATCGAGAATCTGTCCGGTGATCTGCGTGTAGTCGATCCCGCAACGAGCGACTATGCCCGCATCCTTGCCGGCGAAGCAGCGGCGATGGCGGAAGTCAAGCCCACCGACATGGCCTGGCTGTTCTATACCTCAGGCACCACCGGACGGCCCAAGGGCGCCATGCTCAGCCACCGCAACCTGTTCAACATGACGGTATCCTTCCTGGCCGATATCGATCCGGTGGATTGCTTCGATGCCTCGCTCTATCCGGCGCCGATTTCGCATGGTGCCGGTCTGCTGTCGCTGGCGCATTTCGTGCGCGGCGCGGCCCATATCGTGCCGGAAAGTGGTGGTTTCGAGCCGCCGGAACTGATCACCCTGATCAACCGCTTCCCCGGCGCGTCGCTGTTCGCCGCGCCCACCATGTTGAAGCGCCTGGTCGACTCACCGGCTGTTGGCGAATTGAAGGCACAGCATATCGATCAGATCTTCTATGGCGGCGGGCCGATGTATGTGGAGGACCTGAAGCGCGCCCTGGATCGCCTCGGCCCCTGCCTGTGGCAGCTCTATGGTCAGGGCGAGGCACCCTGCACCATCTCCTACCTGCCGAAACACCTGCATCTCGATACCGGCGATGGCCGGCTGGAACAGCGGCTGGCTTCCGCCGGCATCGCCCGCAGCGGCGTGCAGATGCGCGTGGTGGATGGCGATGACCGTGAATTGCCGCCGGGCGAGACCGGCGAAGTGGTGGCGCGCGGCGATGTGGTGATGGAAGGCTACTGGGCCAACCCGGAAGCCAGCGCCAGCACCTTGCGCAATGGCTGGCTGCATACCGGCGATGTCGGGTTCATGGATGAGCATGGCTTCCTGACGTTGAAGGACCGCGTCAAGGATATGATCATTTCCGGCGGCTCGAATATCTATCCGCGCGAGGTGGAGGAGGTGCTGCTGCTGCATCCCGCCGTGCTGGAAGTCAGCGTCATCGGCAAGCCGCATGAAGATTGGGGCGAGGAAGTGGTGGCCATCGTGGTGCCACGGCCCGGCCAGACTATCGGCGCCGCTGATTTGGACCAGCTTTGCCTGGATAACATCGCCCGTTTCAAGCGGCCCAAGGCCTACCATATCGTCGAGGCGCTACCGAAGAACAATTACGGCAAGATTCTCAAGACCGAGTTGCGGAAGCTCTATGGTTAGCGGTTAACTGGGGCGATGATCACGCTGAAGCCCCAGCCGCTCACCGCCGCAGCCTTTGCGCCCTACGGCCATGTCGTCACCATGCCTGCCGATCATCGGCGGATTTACTTTGGCGACCTGATCGAGAATCGCCGGCCCGGCGTGCCGCTCGGCTTGTCCTATTCGGTAATGCACGGCGTGGAACTGCCCTGCCGGCTCACCCTGTTCGAGCGCCACGAATTCTCGGCTCAGGCTTTCCTGCCGATGAATGGCACGCGCTACCTCGTCACCGTCTGCCCGGATAGCGGCGCCGGGCGGCCGGATCCGGCGCGCGCCATCGCCTTCCTGGCCGGCCCGGATCAGGGCATCATCTATGGTGCCAATATCTGGCACCACCCGATGACCTCCTTAAGCCCGCGCGGCGAATTCACCGTGGTGATGTGGGCCAACAACGACGCCCAGGATGAAGAACTGGTGCCGCTGGATATCGAGATCCAGGTCGGTCTGCCTGATTAGACCCGGCCTGATTAAATATTGGGCGGTGATTGATTCTACCTGTCAAAACATAGAGGGCGTCATACCCGCGCAAGCGGGTATCGCATTTGTCAAAGCAGCAATGGGACCCTCGCTTTCGCGAGGGTGACAGGAAAACGCCACAGCAATTGTATGTTGGCAAACAAATTGCTTAACCTCGGGCATGGTCACCTGGTTCGAGAATCCCCGCCGTCTTGCCGAGGCCTATCCGTCTGGCCTGCAGGCGATCCAGTCGCACGCGGCCCTGGCCGAGGCACGACAGGTCATTGCCGCCTGGCCGGGCTATGCGTCGACGCCCCTGCGCAACCTGGATGTCCTGGCGCGTGCAGAGGGCTTCGCATCGATCCACTACAAGGATGAAGCCGGGCGCTTCGGGCTTGGCAGCTTCAAGGCGCTGGGTGGTGCCTATGCCGTCTGGCGGCTGTTGCAGAAGCGGGGCGGGAGCGGCAAACGCATCACCGTCACCTGCGCCACCGATGGCAATCATGGCCGTTCGGTTGCCTGGGGTGCGCAGAGCTTCGGCTGTGCCTGTGTCATCTATGTCCATGCCACGGTCAGCCAGGGCCGGGTCGATGCCATCGCCCGCTATGGCGCCGAAGTGCGCCGCGTTGCCGGCAACTATGATGATGCCGTGCGTCAGGCGCAGCGCGATGCTGATGCCAATGGCTGGTTCGTCGTTTCCGATACATCCTATCCCGGCTATCGCGATGTGCCACGCGACGTGATGCAGGGCTATGGCGTGATGGCTGCCGAAGCCTATGAGCAGATGCCCCCCGCCGAGTATCCCACGCATGTTTTTGTGCAGGGCGGCGTCGGCGGTCTGGCGGCGGCAGTGCTGGCCTATCTCTGGCAGCGTTTCGGTGCGACCCGGCCGCGCTTCGTGGTGGTGGAGCCGGAGCGCGCCGCCTGCCTCTATGAGAGTGCGCGTGCCGGCCATCCGGTGGTGGTGCCGGGTGATCTGGATACAGTGATGGCGGGCCTGGCCTGCGGCGAAGTCTCGGAACTGGCCTGGGAAATTCTCGATCCCGGCGCCGATGGCTTCATGATGGTGCCGGACGAGGCGGCGCTGGAGCTGATGCGCCGGCTGGCGGCAGCAGGCGTGGTGGCCGGTGAATCAGCGGTAGCCGGGCTGGCTGGGGCGCTGGCGGCGCGGCAGGCCGGGCTGTTCGGCCTGGATGCCGCCTCGCGGCTGCTGGTTTTCGGTAGTGAGGGCGCCACCGATCCGGCATTGTATCGCCAGATCGTCGGGCGGAGCCATGAGGACGTGAGGTGAGGGCATGAGCACGGATCTACGCATCAACGGCGCGCGGTTGTGCCAAAGGCTGGAGGAATTGGGCCAGATCGGCGGCCTGCCCGGGGGCGGCAATGCCCGGCTCGCCTTCACCGATGAGGACAAGCAGGGCCGAGACCTGGTGTCCGGCTGGATGCGCCAGCTTGGCCTGGACGTGACCATCGACAAGATCGGCAACACCATCGGGGTGCGCAAGGGCCTGGAGCCCGGCGCCCCAGTGATGACCGGCTCGCATATCGACACCGTGCGCACGGGTGGCCGCTATGACGGCAATCTCGGCGTCATTGCCGGCCTGGAAGTGATCGAACGGTTGAACGAGGCCGGCATCACCACCCGCCTGCCGCTGGCGGTGGCGTTCTTTTCCAACGAGGAAGGTGCGCGCTTCCATCCCGATATCATGGGCAGCATGGTCTATACCGGCCAGCTTGACCTCGATCATGCCTATGAGGTGGTTGGTATTGACGGCAAGGTCTGCGGCGATGAACTCAAGCGTATCGGCTATTGCGGCCCGGCCGAACCGGGCTGGCTGAAACCCCATGCCTTCGTTGAATTGCATATCGAGCAAGGCCCGATCCTGGAGGCCGAGGGCCTGGTGATCGGGGCCGTTGATGGCGTGCAGGGCATTTCGTGGACGGAAGTAACTGTCGAAGGCGTGTCCGCCCATGCCGGCACCACGCCGATGCGGCTACGGAAAGATGCCGGCTACGCCGCCGCCGAGATCGCGGTGTTCGTACGCCAATTGACGCGGGAATTGGGGGGCGGCCAGGTCGGTACCGTCGGCCGCATGGAATTCCGCCCCGGCATTACCAATGTTGTGCCGAACCGCGCGGTGATGACGGTTGATATCCGCAACCCTGACGAAGCCGTATTGCAGCAGGCGGAAGCCAGATTGTTCGCCTTCCTCGATAAGATCGCCATTGCCGAGGGGGTGAAGATTTCCACACGGCCGCTGGCGCGCACCAAGCCGATAGTTTTCGCATCGCATATGATCGACATGGTGAGCGAGATTGCCGGTGATTTCGGCTACAAGGCGCGCCGCATGACCTCTGGCGCCGGTCATGATGCACAGATGATGGCGACACTCTGCCCCACCGGCATGATCTTTGTGCCAAGTGTGAACGGCCTCAGCCACAATGTGAAAGAGCATACCGAGCCGGCCGACCTGGAAGCCGGTGCCAATATCCTGCTGCGCATGATGCAGCGCCTGGCTGCCTGATGCCGCGTCCGCTTACCGTCGGGGCCGCGCAGCTCGGGCCGATCCAGCGGGCGCATGGCCGCGCCGAGGTGGTGGAGCGTCTGATCGCGTTGCTGCGCGAAGGCCATCGCATGGGTTGCGAGCTGGTGGTGTTTCCCGAACTGGCGCTCACCACCTTCTTTCCACGCTGGTTCATGGCTCAACAGGCCGAGGTGGACGGCTTCTTCGAGGCCAGCATGCCGGGGCCGGAGACGCAGAAGCTGTTCGACGAGTCGAAGCGGTTGCGGGTAGGCTTCTATCTCGGTTATGCCGAGATGGCTGGCGACAAGCGCTACAATACGGCCATCCTGGTCGAGCGCGACGGCAGCATTGTCGGCAAATACCGCAAGGTGCATCTGCCCGGCCATGCCGAGCATGAACCCTGGCGCCAGTTCCAGCATCTGGAAAAGCGCTATTTCGACGAAAGCGATACCGGCTTTCAGGTTTGGCGCGCTTTTGGCGGCATCATCGGCATGGCGATCTGCAACGACCGCCGCTGGCCGGAAACCTACCGCGTCATGGGTCTGCAGGGGGCGGAGATGATCCTGCTCGGCTACAACACGCCGGTGCATAACCCGCCGGCACCGGATCATGATGCGTTGTCGCTGTTCCATAATGGTCTGGTGATGCAGTCCGGCGCCTATCAGAATGGCTGCTGGGTGGTGGGCGTCGCCAAGGCCGGCGAGGAAGAGGGCGTGCCGATGATCGGCGGCAGCCAGATCGTGGCGCCGTCCGGCCAGCCGGTGGCGCTGGCGCGCACCGAGGGCGACGAACTGATTGTTGCCTGCTGCGACCTCGATGCCGGCTTGAGCTACACGTCGACCACGTTTAACTTTGCCCGGCACCGGATGCCGCAGCATTACGGGTTGATCACCAGCCGCAAGGGGGCTGAGCTGCCCCCATGATCAGTTTGGCATGAAGAAGCTTGCTATGAAGAAGGGCGCCATGAAGAAGCCGGATAAGAACCCGCTGCCGCCGACACTCGTCGCCGCCATGTTCAACGAAGCCGGCGTGCTGCTGCGCCCGGGCCGCTCAAAAGCTATCGGCATGGCGCTGGCGCCGGCGCTGACCCGCTTCCGCCAGCTCGCTGCCAAGCTGCCGATGGAGGCCGAGCCTGGCCTGTTTCCGGTCAAGAAGCCGGGAGCCAAGTGATGAGCCAGGATCCCGCCCTGCTTTCACTCACCGATGCCGTTGCCGCGCTCAAATCCGGCAAGGTTACGTCGCAGGCCCTGGTCGAGGCCGCGCTGGCGCGTGCCGCTTCCTGGCAGCCGAAGGTCAATGCCTTCATCAAGCTTGAGGCTGAGGCTGCGCTGAAAGCCGCCAAGGCCGCTGATCGCGCCCGCAAACGTGGTGCTAAACTCGGGCCGCTCGCCGGCATCCCGCTGGCGCATAAGGACATGTTCTATCGCCAGAACCAGGAAAGCTCCTGTGGCTCGGCCATCCGCCGCCACTGGAAGGCGGACAAGACCGCGACCGTGCTGCAGCGGCTGGATGCTGCCGGTGCGCTGGATCTGGGCCGCCTCAACATGGCGGAATTCGCCTTCAATCCCACCGGACACAATTACCATTATGGCCATGCCGGCAATCCATGGAATCCGGCCCGCATCACCGGCGGCTCTTCCAGCGGCTCGGCTGCGGCGGTGGCGGCGCGGCTGGTCTATGGCGCGCTTGGCTCCGATACCGGCGGCTCGATCCGCGAGCCGGCGCATCTCTGCGGCATTGTCGGCATGAAGCCGACCTGGGGCCGCGTCAGCCGTTATGGCTGCATGCCGCTGAGCTGGTCGCTGGATACTATCGGCCCGATGACGCGCCGCGTGGCCGACAATGCCTTGATGCTGAAGCTGCTCGCCGGCGCTGATCCGAATGATCCGACGGCGGCGCTTGAGGCCGTGCCGGATTATGTCGCGGCGGCCAAGCCGGGCAGCCTGCGTGGCTTGAAGCTGGCGGTGCCGCGTGCCTTCTTCTGGGACAAGATGAGCAAGCCGAGCGGCCAGGTGCTGGAACAGGCGATTGCCACTTTCTCGAAGCTCGGCGCCAAGATCATCGAGATGACGCCGCCGGACATGGACATGATCACGGCGGCGGCGAATATCGTGATCTCCACCGAAGCCGCGTCGATCCATGGCCCCTGGCTCAAGACCCGTCCGCATCTCTATTCCGATGCCATGCGGGCCCGCGTCGAGAATGGCCTGGCGCTCAGTGCGGTGGATTACGCCGATGCGCTGCGCTGGCGTTCGATGGCGATTGCCGGCTGGCTCAAGGCCATGAATGGCGCCGATGCGGTTTTCGCGCCCGTGGTGGCCGCTGCCACGCCCAGCATCGCCGAAACCGATCTCGCCGGTCGCCCGGAAGCCGCCAAGCTGATCGCCTCGCTCACGCGTCTGGTGCGGCCGATCAATTATCTCGGGCTGCCGGGTCTCACCGTGCCGGCCGGTTTCATGCGGGGGCGCATGCCGGTGGGCTTCCAGCTTGTCGGCCTGCCCTACGGCGAGGCGACGCTCTATCGCTTCGCCGGTGCTTTCGAAGCCAAGGTGCCATTCCACGAGGAAGTGCCGGCTTAGGAAGCCGCACCAGCCTACGAAGAAGTACTTGGCTGACCAATCAGGGCTGAAAGTTCGGCGCTGAGATTGCTGGTGGCAATCGGGCCGCGCCAGGCTGACTGCCGGCTGCCGGCTGCCGCCTCGGCCATGCGGATCGCCGGAGTCAGGCCGTCGATCACCGGCACGCTGATGCGTGCTGCCAACGGCTCGATCTGGCCCACCATGCCGGCGCCGCCCAGCACGATGAGTTCGGCGCCATCTTCCGTGATGGCCTTCACGGCGGCCTGATAGATCGCCTCGCGCGCCGCTTCCGGCCTGGCGCCGATCTGGCCGCCATCGGCTTCCAATACGCGCACGCTGGCTAGCTGCTCAGCCAGTCCCAGGGAAGCTGCGTATTCGGTCAACATCGGCCCCCAGGCAGCGCCGCCGGTGACAATGGAGAAGCGCCGGACCTGCGCGGCGGCGGCGCGGCAGCCGGCCTCCGCCATGCCGAAGCAGGGAATGCCGGCCACATCCTTCAGGGCGGCTAGGCCGGGATCGCCGAAACAGGCCAGCACCACGGCATCGATCTTGTCCTGGCCATAGGCTGCAAAGGCATCCAACACGGCATGGCCGGCAATGGCATAGGCGGCGCGGCTGGCAATGACTTCGGCACCGAAGCGTCCGGTCACCGGGATGATCTCGGTATCGGGCCGGGCAATGCCGCGCGCCGCCAGAGCAAGGCGGTCGGTCATGGCTTGGCTGGTATTGCCGTTCAGCAGCAGGAGGCGCATGCCGCAATCATCCCGGATGCCGCTTCGCTATTCAACTAACGGCTAAGGTATATGAAGGCGTGTTGCTGCCCAATAAATAGGCTGGCGCTGGGTTGTTTGTGTGCCGATGGCTTCGCGTCCCCCGCATCTCCTTGGAATCCCGCGTATCAGTTCCGTGGCATGGAGTTTGCGATGCAGCAAACACCATCCACTGCAGGATCCTTCCATGGCCCGCCCAACCTCCTTCTCCCGCATGTTCAGCCTCGTTGCCGCCACGGCACTGACTGGCCTTGTCGCCACTGGCGCCTTCGCCCAGGGCACCTTGCGCATCGGCATGACCGCATCCGACATTCCGCTCACCACCGGCCAGACCGATAATGGTGGCGAGGGCATGCGGTTCATGGGCTACACGGTCTATGACTCGCTGATCAACTGGGATCTCTCCAGCTTTGATAAGCCCTCCGACATCGCGCCTGGCCTGGCCGAGAGCTGGAAGGTGGATGCCACCGACAAGACCAAGTGGACCTTCAAGATTCGTCAGGGGGCGAAGTTCCACGATGGCAGCGAATTCACCGCCGAATCCGCGGTGTGGAATTTCGAAAAGCTGCTGAACAAGGACGCGCCGCAATTTGATCCGCGCCAGTCGGCTCAAGGCCGCTCGCGTATTCCCGCCATCGCCAGCTACAAGGCGGTGGACAAGTACACCCTGGAAATCATCACCAAGTCACCGGACGCGACGCTGCCCTATCAGCTGGCCTGGATCATGTTCTCCTCGCCGGCGCAGTGGGAGAAGGTTGGCAAGAGCTGGGATGAATTCGCCAAGACCCCGTCGGGTACCGGCCCGTGGAAACTGGCAGCCTTCGTGCCGCGTGAGCGTGCCGAACTGGTGCCGAATCCGGACTACTGGGACAAGAAGCGGGTGCCGAAGCTGGACAAGCTGGTGCTGCTGCCGCTGCCGGAGCCGAATGCCCGCGTCGCCGCTTTGCGTTCGGGTCAGGTCGACTGGATTGAATCGCCGGCCCCGGATGCCGTGCCGTCGTTGAAGAATGCCGGCTTCACCATCGTCACCAATGCCTATCCGCATAACTGGACCTGGCATCTCTCGCGCGCCGAAGGCTCGCCCTGGAACGATATCCGCGTGCGCAAGGCGGCCAATCTGGCGGTGGATCGCCAGGGCCTGAAGGAACTGCTTGGCGGCCTGATGATTCCAGCCGAAGGCTTCTATCCGCCGGGCCACCAGTGGTTTGGCAACCCGACTTTCAAGCTGAAGTATGACGTGGCGGCCGCCAGCAAGCTGATGGCCGAGGCCGGCTATTCCAAGGCCAAGCCGCTGAAGACCAAAGTGCTGATCTCGCCCTCGGGTTCGGGCCAGATGCTGCCGCTGCCGATGAATGAATTCGTGCAGCAGAACCTCGCCGAAATCGGCATCCAGGTCGATTTCGAAGTGGTGGAGTGGAACACGCTGATCAACATCTGGCGTGCCGGCTCGAAGCATGAGAGTTCGCGTGGCGGCACGGCGATGAACTACACGTACTTCATCCAGGATCCGTTCACCGGTGTGATCCGTCACCTGCAGTGCAATTTCGCGCCGCCGGCCGGCACCAACTGGGGCCATTACTGCGACCCGGACATGGACAAGCTGTTTGATCAGCTGCGCACCACCTTCGATCCGGCGGAGCAGACCAAGGTGATGCAGAAGGTGCACGAGAAATACGTTGATGACGCCATCTTCCTGATGGTGACCCATGACGTGAATCCGCGCGCCATGACCAGCAAGGTGAAGGGCTTCGTTCAGGCGCAGAACTGGTTCCAGGATCTCACCCCGATCACCATGACCAAGTAAGCCTCCACCCTGTGGCGGCTGGAATACCAGCCGCCACAGGGAAAATGCGCCCCACGCAGGAGTATCCATGCTGCTCTTTGCCCTGAAGCGACTGCTTTATGTGCTGCCCGTGGCTTTCGGCGTCAGCATCGTCTGCTTCCTGCTCGTGCATATCACGCCGGGCGATCCGCTTACCGCCGTGTTGCCCACCGATGCCTCAGCCGAAGTGCAGGCGCAGATGCGGGCCTTCTATGGTTTCGACAAGCCGTTGCCGGTGCAGTATTTCATCTGGCTCGGCAAGGTGTTGATCGGTGATCTGGGCAACTCAATCGCTTCGGGCCGGCCGGTGCTCACGGAAGTGATGCGCGCGGTCAGCAACACTCTGATGCTGGCCATGGTCGCCACCATGATCGGTTTCTTCTTCGGCTGCCTGTTCGGTTTCGTCGCTGGCTATTTCCGCAATTCGCCGCTCGACCGCATCGCTTCGGCACTTTCCGTACTCGGTGTCAGCGTGCCGCATTACTGGCTCGGCATGGTGCTGGTGATCTTCTTCTCGGTGCAGCTCAACTGGCTGCCCTCCACCGGCGCCGGCCCCGGTGGCTCCAGCGAATGGAAATGGGATTGGGAGCATATCCGCTACCTGATCCTGCCCGCCGTCACCATGTCGGTGATTCCGATGGGTGTGGTGGCGCGCACGATCCGGGCCTTGGTGGCGGATATACTGTCGCAGGATTTTGTGCAGGCCCTGGCCGCCAAGGGCCTGGGCGATGGCGGCATATTCCGCCATGTGGTGAAGAATGCCGCGCCTACGGCGCTTGCTGTGATGGGCCTGCAGCTTGGCTATCTGCTTGGCGGTTCGATCCTGATCGAGACCGTGTTCGCCTGGCCAGGCACCGGCTTCCTGCTCAATCTCGCCATCTTCCAGCGTGATCTGCCGCTGCTGCAAGGCACCATCCTGGTGCTGGCGATGTTCTTCGTGCTGCTCAACCTGCTGGTCGATGTGCTGCAGACAGCCTTCGATCCGCGTATCCAGCGAGGCTGAATCGTGGCGGTGGGGGTGATCGATTCCGGTGCGAAGGTGCAGCCCATAGAAGTTTCGGAAGGCTATTGGCGCGGCGTGGCACGCCGGCTGATGCGCGATCCGGTGGCAATGGTGGCGCTGGGCGTGATCGTGGCGCTGGTGCTGATGGCGATTCTCGCGCCGCTGATCGCACCGGCTGATCCGTTTCGTGGTTCAATGTTGCGTCGCCTGCGGCCTATCGGCACGCCCGGTTTCCCGCTTGGCGCCGACGAGCTGGGCCGCGATATGCTTTCGCGCCTGATTTATGGCGCAAGGCTGTCGCTGTTCATGGGGGTCACACCGGTGCTGATGGCCTTCGTGCTGGGCTCCAGCCTCGGGATTTTCGCCGGCTTTGTCGGCGGCAAGATCAACACCGCGATCATGCGCACCATTGATGTTTTCTATGCTTTCCCTTCGGTGCTGCTCGCCGTGGCGCTCTCTGGTGCATTGGGTGCTGGCCTCACCAATGCGCTGGTCTCGCTCACCATCGTATTCATCCCGCCGATTGCCCGGGTGGCGGAAAGCGTCACCACGCAGGTGCGCAACCGCGATTATGTGGAAGCGGCGCGTGCCTCGGGGGCCGGTGGCTTCACTATCGTGCGTGTGCATGTGCTCGGCAATGTGCTGAGTCCGATCTTCGTCTACTCCACCAGTCTGATCTCGGTGGCGATGATCCTGGCTTCCGGTTTGAGCTTCCTCGGCCTTGGCGTGCGGCCGCCTGAGCCGGAATGGGGCCTTATGCTGAACACGTTGCGTACCGCGATCTATGTCAATCCGATGGTGGCGGCCTTGCCTGGCGTGATGATCTTTATCACGTCGATCTCGTTCAACATGTTCTCCGACTCGCTGCGTTCGGCGATGGATGTGCGCGCATGACCGATCAGCCGGAACTGACCCAGGCAGATGCCCTGCATCATCCCGAGGATCGCGGTGGCCCGCGCCAGCCACTGCTGAGCGTGCGTGGCCTGATCAAGCATTTCCCGGTTGGAAAAGGTTTGTTCGGGCGTAACAAGACCGTTGTGCGCGCCGTCGATGGCGTAGATTTCGACCTGATGAAGGGCGAAACGCTTGGTATCGTCGGTGAAAGCGGCTGCGGCAAATCCACTACTGCCCGGCTGCTGATGCATCTGATCGAGCCGGATGCCGGCCGTATCGTGTTTGACGGTGAGGCATTGGGCGAGGAACTGGCGCTGACGGATTTCCGGCGCCAGACCCAGATGGTGTTTCAGGACAGCTACGCCTCGCTGAACCCACGCCTGACCATCGAGGACTCGATCGCTTTCGCGCCCCAGGTGCATGGTGTGTCGCGCCGGGAAGCCCTGGCGCGCGGGCATGATCTGCTCAACCGCGTCGGCCTGGAACCGCGCCGTTTCGCGGGCCGTTATCCGCATGAGCTTTCCGGTGGCCAGCGCCAGCGCGTGAATATCGCCCGCGCCCTGGCCCTGGAGCCGCGCCTGGTGATCCTGGATGAAGCGGTCTCGGCGCTGGACAAGTCGGTCGAAGCCCAGGTGCTGAACCTGTTGCTCGATCTCAAGGATGCTTTCGGCCTCACCTACATCTTCATCTCGCACGATCTCAACGTGGTGAACTTCATTTCCGATCGCGTGATGGTGATGTATCTCGGCAAGGTGGCTGAAATCGGCCCCTCGGAGAGCCTGTTCGCGGCGCCGAGCCATCCCTATACGGCAGCTCTGCTCAATTCCATGCCGGCGATGGACCCGGACAACCGCACCATGGAAGCACCGCTTTATGGCGATCCACCGAATCCGATCGATCCGCCGCCGGGCTGCCGCTTCCATACCCGCTGTCGCATCGCTGCCGATGTCTGCACAAGCATCGTGCCGAATCTGGCCAATGTAGCTGAGCTGCACGAAAGCGCCTGCCTGGCACGTCAGGCAGGCAGCGGCCATCCCCAGGCGGCAGCAATCGAGGTGGCGGCATGAACACCGAAGCCGTTGTCGATATCCGTGATCTCACCGTTACCTTCACTGGCGGGCGTGGAGCGGTGAATGCGGTGAATGGGGTCAATCTGCAGGTGAAGCGCGGCGAGGTGGTGGCGTTGCTCGGTGAATCCGGCTCGGGCAAGAGCGTCACCCTGCGCTCGCTGCTGCGGCTGCATCCCGAGAAACGCACTCGTATCAGTGGCGGCCTGACCGTGCTGGGCCAGGATGTGATGGCGTTGAAGGGTGCGGCGCTGACCGGGTTTCGCGGCAAGACCGTGTCGATGATCTTCCAGGAACCTTTGCTGGCACTCGATCCGGTCTACGCCGTGGGCCAGCAGATTTCCGAGGCGATCCGCAAGCATGAGCCGAAGGTGAGCCGCGAGGATGCTGAGAAGCGGGCGCTGGAGGCGTTGAAGCGGGTGAGGATTCCATCGCCGGAACGCCGCCTGAAGGCCTTTCCGCATGAAATGTCGGGTGGTATGCGCCAGCGCGCCATGATCGCCCTGGCGCTGGCCTGCAATCCACAGGTGCTGCTGGCCGACGAGCCGACCACGGCATTGGATGCCACGGTGCAGATTCAGATTCTGCTGCTGCTGCGCGAGTTGCAGCGCGAACTCGGCCTCTCGGTGATCCTGGTGACCCATGACATCGGCGTGGCGGTGGAGGTGGCGGATCGTATCGCGGTGATGTATGCCGGCCGCATCGTCGAGACCGGCCCGGTGCGCGACGTGATTCGCAATCCCAGCCATCCCTATACCAGGGGCCTGCTGGCGTTCCGCGCGCATGGTGCCATGAAAGGCGCACGGCTGGATGCCATTCCCGGCGCACCGCCCGATCTGGCCAAACTGCCGCCGGGCTGTGCTTTCGCGCCGCGCTGCAAGCAGGCCGACGAGGGCTGCGGTAGCACCCAACCCGAGCCGGTCCAATTGGGGCTGGAGCATTGGGCGCGCTGTCTCAAGCTGGCCCAGGCCGCCGAATAGCGCTAACCTCCGGCGATAAATCGGAGGAAACCATGGCTGCCTATATTCTTGCTTTCATCGACGTGACCGACACCGAAGCCTATGAGCGTTACAAGCAGCTTGCGCCCGGCGCCATCGCTGCCGGCGGCGGCAAGTATCTGGTGCGTGGCGGGGCTGTCGATGTGCTGGAAGGCAAGCATGATGGCCGCCGCGTCGTGGTGCTCGAATTCCCCAGCACGGAAGCCGCCAAGGCTTTCTATGATGGCGAACTCTATGCCAAGGCCCGCGCTGCGCGTGCCAATGCCGCCAAGGGTGATTTCCTGCTGGTGCCCGGCATCTGACCTGAAGCGGATTTAATCCGGATCAACCACCCGCGTCGCTTCGCGGAACCATTGCGGCTTGTCGGTGGTCCAGGTCTCGCCCCAGAGATTGCCGCCGCCACTGATCTCGATGGTCTCGCCGGTGATGAAGCCGCCGGCCGGGCCGCCGACGAACAGCACCGCTTCCGCGACCTGCCACGGGCTGCCGGCCATCCGCATCGGGTTGACGTTCTCATAGCGCTTGCGCACATGCGGCTGGTAGACCTGCCAGCCTTCCGAGCGGATGGTGCCGGGCGCAATGCAGTTGACGCGGATGCCAAGCGGCGCCCATTCCACCGCCACCGCTTCCGAAAAGGCCTTCACACCGGCCCGCGCTGCCACGGTGTGGGCCACATTGTGTAAACCACGCGGCGATACCACGATGGTGACAATGCTGCCCTGCCGCTGCGCATCGCGCCAGCGCCGTGCAGCGGTCTGCATGGCGTTGAACGTGCCGGTCAAATTGGTGTCGATCACCGCGCGCCAGCCTTTTTCGCTGTAGTCGATAGCGGCTTGCGGGAATTGCCCGCCGGCGGAATTCACCAGCAGGTCAGGCGGCGTACCCCAATGGCTGGCCGCCTGGTCGAACATCGTCTCCACGCTGTCGCGCTGGCGGATATCCACGGCCAAAGCCAGGCAATCGAAGCCACGCGCCTGCATTGCCGCTGCCGCCGGCTCCAGTCGTTCCAGCCGCCGTCCGGCGATCGCCACACGCGCGCCCAGCCGCGCCGCCAGCCAGGCCGTGGCGCGACCGATGCCGCCGCCGCCGCCGGTAACCAGCAGGGTGCGGCCGGCCAGGCTGCCGGCAGCCAGATTGGTCGGATGCGCCGCGAGGTCGTCGTCGGACAGGCGGAGCGGGGCCTCGTCGGTCATTGCGGCTCAGCTTTTCAGGATTTCGCCGGCGATGATCAGCTTGCGCACCTCGGTGGTGCCGGCGCCGATTTCCAGCAGTTTGGTGGAGCGGAACAGGCGGTTGATCTCGGCTTCCCAGATATAGCCGCTGCCGCCATGGATCTGTACGGCATGATCCAGCACGCGGTTCATGGTATCGGCGGCATACATCACCGAAGCGGCGGTCAGTGCATGGATGCTGCCACGGCCGCCGCCGCCGACTTCCAGTTCATTGGCTTCCATCAGCACGCGGTAGGTGAAGCTGCGCATGGTTTCCACCATCACATACATTTCCGCCACGCGGCTCTGCACCATCTGGAATTCGGCGATGGCCTTGCCGAACTGCTTGCGGGTGCGGGCATAGTCGATGCTGATTTCCAGCGCGCGTTCGGCAATGCCGAGGCAGATCGGCGCGATCATGGCACGCTCAAGATCGAGGCCGCTCATCACCACGCCGACGCCGCGATTCTCGCCGCCGACCATATTCTCCGCCGGCACACGGCATTCGTCGAATACCAGCTCGGCGGTCTGGCTGCCGCGGAAACCCATCTTCACCAGCTTCTGCGCCACGCGGAAGCCGGGATAATCCTTCTCCACGATGAAAGCCGAGATGCCATGGGCGCCGGCGCTCGGGTTGGTCTTGGCATAGACCAGCAGCACATCGGCGACCGGGCCGTTGGTGATATAGATTTTGCCGCCATTCAGCACATAATGATCGCCGTCGCGGCGCGCCGTAGTGCGCATCGAGCCAAGTGCATCCGAGCCTGCGCCCGGCTCGGTGAGCCCCAGCGTGCCGGTCAGGCTGCCATCGCAGAGGCCCGGCAGGTATTTGCGGCGCTGCGCATCATTGGCATTGCGGTAGATATTGTTGAGGCAGAGATTCTCATGCGCCACCCAGCTCAGCGCCAGGGCGTGGTTCCAGCGTGAGAAGGCTTGCAGGATCAGGCCGCTGGTCATCAGATCGGCGCCAACGCCGCCGAATTCAGGATCGACGGTGATGCCGAAATAGCCGGCCTTGCCCAGTTTGGCAAAGGCATCCGCCGGCCACCATTCCTCATTGTCCATGCGTGCGGAAAGTGGATACAGCTCCGCTTTGGCATAGCGGTCGGCGGCATCGAGCACGGCGCTCTGGTCTGCTGAGAGCGCGAACTGGGCGGCGGCATTCGGCAAGGTGGTGGTCATGTTTCCCGGCTTTCGCTTGGCGCGTTATGATGAATTGCGTTCATTAGAAACGCGCTCCTTTGCCCTGTCAATGCCAGCAAGGTGGCGGCAGGGTGGCAATCCGGCCTGATGAACCGCGTTCGCTTAAATCGTTGACCAATGGCCCGGCAGAGGGCTAGATCATGGTCATGGCGAGGACCGGGACGACACGCAAGAGAGCCAGCCGCTTGCCGCGCGAGCGGCGCGAGGCCGATATTCTGGAAGCCGCGCGCACGGTGTTCCGGCTGCGCGGTTACGAGGCCGCGTCGATCTCCGAAATCGCCGAGCGGGCCGGCGTGGTGGAAGGTTCGATCTACCGCTATTTCCAGAACAAGCGCGCGCTGCTGGTGCGGGTGATCGAGGATTGGTATAGCGGCATGATCGAGGAGGACAGCCATCTGCTGGCCTCCGTCACCGGCATCCGCAACCGGCTGCGCTACATCATCTGGCATCATCTCAAGGCGCTGCATGACGAGCCGGGCCTTTCCAGCCTGGTGTTCCTGGAATTCCGCCCCGACCCGCAATACCGCAAGACCACGATCTACACCCTGAACCGGCGCTACACGGCGCGGGCCACGGCGGTGGTGCGCGACGCGATGCAGAGCGGAGAATTCCGCAGCGATGTGCCGCCGGGCCTGGTGCGTGATCTGATCTATGGCTGCGTCGAACATCACACCTGGGCCTTCCTGCGCGGCGAGGGCGGTTTTGATATCGAGGCGGTGGCGGATTCCATCACCGATCTGGTGTATCGCGGCCTGGCGGCGAGTCCGGCTCAGACATCGGCCCAGGAAGCACCGC
Organism: Ferrovibrio sp.; assembly: GCF_965278975.1. Taxonomy (GTDB): domain Bacteria; phylum Pseudomonadota; class Alphaproteobacteria; order Ferrovibrionales; family Ferrovibrionaceae; genus Ferrovibrio. The sequence goes on along the minus strand of NZ_OZ257126.1, from coordinate 798,854 downwards.
TTGATGTGGCGTTGCAGCGGCTGGATGCGGCGGTGAGCAAGCTCAACACCCTATCGCTTGTTGCGCCGGCGCAGGAAAGCGTCGAGCACGTCGAGGGTCGCCGGCGACGCCGCTAGGCGGGCGACGCTCTCGGCCTCACGGTCAAGCTGCTGCTGCAAGGTATTATCCAGGCTGCTGGCCATCAGCTTCTTCAAGGCGGGCAGCGCGCCGGCCGGCATCGCCGCCACTTGCTGCACAACAGTTTCGACATTGGCTTCGAAGCTGGCATCCTCGAACACCCGGGTAACCAGGCCCAGTTCCAATGCTTGGTCGGCGGAAAGTACCGGGTTCAGTGCCATCAACTCGAAGGCACGCCGCGCGCCGACAATACGCGGCAGGTTGTAGGTGAGGCCGCCATCAGGCGAGAGGCCGGAACTGGTATAGGCCGCGACGAAACGCGCCGAGCGCTTGGCCAGCACGATATCGGCCAGGATGGCGATGCTGAAGCCGCCACCCGCCGCCATGCCGTTCACCGCCGAGATCACCGGTGCCGGTCCCTGATGCAGCCGCATGATGCCAAGATGAAACAGGCTGGCCATTTCCAGCACATGCGGCCGCAGATGCGTGCGGTTGGCGATGAAGTTGTCGATGTCGCCACCGACACTGAAGAAATCGCCCTCCGCTGAGATCACCACCAGCTTGATGGAATCATCGGCGGCGCAGGCAATGGCGGCTTCGGAGAATTCCCGGCACCATTGCAGGTCAACGGCATTGCGCCGCGCTGCACCGGCCATCACCAGGCGGGCAATGCCATCCGTGATGCTGAGATTGATTCGCTGGCCGTTCATTGCCGCCTCCCTCAAAGCCGCAGCACGCCATAACCGGGTTCGCCGAAGGGCGCGTTCAGCGCGGCGGCGATACTGATGCCCAGCGCGTTGCGCGTGTCCACCGGATCAAGCAGGCCATCATCCCAAAGCTCGGAGGTGGAATGGTAGGCGGAAAGCTGTTGCTGGTAGGCCTGCAGGGTTTCCTCGCGCACCCGGGCCAGATCCTCCGGGCCATAGGCGATGCCATCGCGCTCAAGCTGGCGCAGCTTCACTTCCGCCAGCGTGTTGGCGGCCTGCTCGCCGCCCATCACCCCGATCTGGTGGTTCGGCCAGGAAAACAGGAGGCGCGAATCAAAGGCGCGGCCACACATGCCGTAATTGCCGGCACCGAAAGAGGCATGGCACATCACGGTGAATTTCGGCACATGGCTGCAGGCCTGGGCCATGATCATCTTGGCGCCATCCTTGGTGATGCCGGCGGCCTCGTAGGTCTGGCCGACCATGTAGCCGGTGATGTTCTGCAGGAACAGCATCGGCGTGTTGTTCTGATTGCACAGCTCGATGAAATGCGCGCCCTTCAGGGTGCTGTCGTTGAACAGCACGCCATTGTTTGCCAGGATGCCGATGCGATGGCCCCAGATGCTGGCATAGCCGCAGACGAGAGTGGGGCCGTAATTCGGCTGGTATTCGTGGAAGCGGCTGCCATCAACCAGGCGCGCGATCACCTCGCGCATGTCGAAGCTTTTCTTGATGCTGTCGGGCAGGATGCCGTAAAGCTCATCCGGGTCGTAAAGCGGCGCATCGGCGCTGGCCATGGCAATCGGCGTTTTTCGTGTCGGTTCCCATTGCGCCACGATCTCGCGGCCGATGCGGATGGCATCGAGTTCACTCGCTGCGGGATAGTCGCAGGTGCCTGAGGTGCGGGTATGCAGATCGGCACCGCCGAGATCATCGGCGGAGACGATGGCACCGGTAGCGGCCTTCACCAGCGGCGGACCGGCGAGGAACACCGCGCCCGTGCCGCGCACGATCACATTGTAATCACTCAAGGCCGGGATATAGGCGCCGCCGGCAGTGCAATGGCCGAATACCAGAGCCAACTGCTTGATGCCGCGTTTGCTGAGCAGGGACTGGTTACGGAAGATGCGACCGGCCATATGCTTGTCGGGGAATACATCCGACTGCAATTGCAGGAAGCCACCGGCGGAATCGCAGAGATGCACCACCGGCAGGTGGTTCTCCAGGGCGATTTCCAGGCAACGCACGATCTTCTTCACCGTGAGCGGATACCAAGCCCCGCCCTTCACCGTGGAATCATCGGCGTGGATCATCACCTCGCGGCCAGCCACGATGCCGATGCCGGTGATGCAGCTTGCACTGGGGGAGGCGCCTTCGCCGGCCATGTTGCCGGCAAGCGTCGAAAGCTCCAGGAATGGCGTACCCGGATCAAGCAGCTTTTCCAGTCGCTGGCGCGGCAGCAGTTTGCCATGGCCGGCCATGCGTTGCAGGTCACGCGCCGGGCGGTCATGGCGCGCAGCCTGCTGACGTTCGTGTAGTTCCTGCGCCAGTTTCCGGTTCGCGGCATAGCGCAGGCGAAACTCCTCATCATTGGTGCGGATGGCGGATTTCAGCACGCTCATGATGCCCCCCCTTCATCTTTGGCAAAGCTGATCAAGACAGCGCCACGGTCGAACGTGGCATTCTCGGCCACATGCACTTTGGCGATGCGTCCGGCACGATGTGCCGTGATGCTCATCTGCAGTTTCATGCTCTCGATCACCAGCAACTTGTCGCCCTCGGCCACTTCCTGGCCCACGGCGGCATGCAGGCTGATCACCGTGCCGGGCATCTCGGCCATGATGTCGTTGCCGCCGGCGCCACTGCCGCCGGCATCGCCACCTTCTTGCAGGCGCCGCAGATGCAGGTTGCGGCCGGCGATGCGCAGATAGATGTCGTCGCCCACCACCAGGCGCCAGCCGGTGATGCGGCGGCCATCGATTTCGAGTGCGAAGGCGCCGCTGTCAGCGGCTTGCTCTTCCGTGCTGACATTCTGTCCACCCAGAGCGAAAAGCAGGTTGGGGCGGCGCGCCAGCACAGCGAGGTCGAGTTCCTTGCCGGCAAGGTCGAAACGGTAGCTCATCTCAATTCCTCCAGGCGCCGATGCTGGCATGGGGTTCCGGCGTGCCGAGCAGCGCATGGCGGATATCCTCGGTGCCGAGTGCTGCGGCGATGATGGCGGCCTGCTCGGTTTCGGATGTGAGTGGCGGAGCGGCCAAGGAGGCGGCCTGCTCGGTCAGGAAGCCGGTATGCAGTCGTCCTGCGAGGAATTCCGGGTGCGCCAGGATGCGGGTCAGGTAATCGCCATTGTGGTTGACGCCGAGCAGGGCCAGTTCCTCCAGGCCCTTGTGTAGCCGTGTGGCGGCTTCGTCGCGGCTGCCACCATAGGCGATCATCTTGGCCAGCATGGAATCGAAGGCCGGCGTCACCGCCTGGCCTTCGGTGATACCGCCATCCCAGCGCAGGCCAGCGCCTGCCGGAATCCGCAGCAGGCCGATGCGGCCGACAGCCGGGCGGAAATCGCGCTCCGGCTCCTCGGCGCAAAGCCGCACTTCGATGGCATGGCCCTGGCGGCGCAGTTCATGCTGCTTGCAGGGCAGTGGCAGGCCGGCGGCAACACGCAACTGCTGCTCCACCAGATCGACGCCATAGACCGCTTCCGTCACCGGATGCTCGACCTGAAGGCGGGTATTCATTTCCAGGAAATAGAACTCACCGTCGCTGCCGAGAATGAATTCCACCGTGCCGGCATTGCGGTATTTCGCGGCCGCCGCCAGCTTCACGGCGGCATCGCAAATCTTGTTGCGCAGGGCGTCCGGCAGGTTGGGGGCTGGTGCTTCTTCCACGATCTTCTGATAGCGGCGTTGCAGCGAACATTCGCGCTCGCCGAAATGCAGCACATTGCCCTGGCCGTCACCCAGTACCTGCACTTCGATATGGCGCGGCATCTGCACCAGCTTCTCGGCATAGACGCGGCCATCGCCGAAATAGCGTTTGGCCTCGCTGGCGGCCAGGCTGGCGGCTTCGGCCAGTTCATCCGGGCCACGCACGATCTTCATGCCCTTGCCGCCGCCGCCGGCCGAAGCCTTGATCAGCAGCGGATAGCCGACCTTCGCCGCCTGTGCGGCGATGGCGGTGGCGTCGCCGGAAAGATCCAGGCTGGGCGCCACCGGCACGCCCTGGTCGCGGGCATAGTCGCGCGAGCGGATCTTGTCGCCCATTAGATGCATGCTGGCCGCATCCGGGCCGATGAAGCTCAGGCCGGCTTCGGCAACGGCTGAAGCGAAGCCGGCATTTTCCGAGAGGAAGCCGTAGCCGGGATGAATCGCCGTGGCTCCCTGCGATTGGGCAGCAGCGATGATCTGCGCGCCATCGAGATAGGCGGCGGTAGGCACCGCGCCGGTGAGTTCGATGGCGGCATCGGCCAGCGCCACATGCGGCGCCTTGCGATCCTCGAAATGATAGACCGCGACGGCGCGGATACCGAGGCGCTGCAATGTGCGGATGACGCGGCAGGCAATCTCGCCGCGATTGGCAACCAGCACGGCGGGAAACAGGGTCATGGCTGCCCTCCCTCGTAATGAATTCGGTTCATTAACTGTGTGTAAAAGCTCACCAGATTCATGGCGCGCTCCGTCAGGCCAGCCAGCGTTTGCGTCGGCGGTAATGTTTTACGGCGTGATAATCGACCTTGGCGACGCCACCGAGATAGGCGTCCTGCACATCGGGATTGGCGCGCAGCACGTCAGCCGTGCCGTTCATCACCACGCGGCCATTCTCGATCAGGTAGGCGGTCTGCGCCACGTCCAGCGCGGCGGCGGCATTCTGCTCCACCAGCAGCACGGCTACCTTCTGTTCGGTGTTGATGCGGCGGATGATGTCGAAGATTTCATCCACCAGATAGGGCGCCAGGCCCAGGCTGGGTTCATCCAGCATGATCAGTTTCGGCTCGGTCATCAGCGCGCGGGCAATCGCCAGCATCTGCTGCTCGCCGCCGGAAAGATAGCCGGCCTTGGCTTTGGCGCGGTCGCGCAGGCGCGGGAACAGATCGAACATGCGCTCCAGCAGGTCGCGCACCCGGGCGCGATCCCGGTGCATGGAAGTGGCGGCGATCAGGTTTTCCGCCGGCGTCAGGTGGCCGAATACACGGCGGCCTTCCAGGCAATGCACGATGCCCTTGCGCACACGCTCCGGCGCATCGGTCTTGAGAATATCCTGGCCCATGAAGGTAACGTCGCCGCGGGTCACTTCGCCGCGTTCGGGCTTCAGCAGGCCGCTGACGGTCTTGAGCACGGTGCTCTTGCCGGCACCGTTGGCGCCGAGCAGGGCGACCAGGCCGCCTTCCGGCACCTCGATGGAAATGCCCTTCACCGCCAGGAACACCTGGTCGTAAACCACCTCGACATTGTTCAGCGCCAGCAAGGCCATTTCAGTCACTCCGGGAAGGAGTGGCGCGGCAGCATTAACTGCCGCGCCAGCCCCATCACATCACTTGCCGCTCTTAGCGAACTCGGACGAGTACTTCTTGATCTCGGCCCAGACCACATCCTGATTGGCGGAGAACCAGTCAGTCACCGGCTTGAAGCCCTTGCCATCCCACTGCGAGATGCGGCCCATGCCGCCGCCCTGGTGATCGGCGGCGGTCACCGTGGTGGAGGGCATCATGCCTTCCGCAGTGAAGCCCTTGATCGCCTGCAGGCCGGCATTCAGCCAGGGGCCGTTCACCGGGCCGTTCGGCGCCAGTGCGAAGGCCTGCTTCACGCCTTCGAGAATGGTGGCCATGATCATGACGCCGTAATTGTAATAGACGGTGCCAACCTTGTTTTCCGGGCCAGCGCCCTTGCCGGCGGAAACCACGCTCTTGAGGATGTCCTGGATCGGCTTCGGCTCGCGGCCGAGCACGCAGGGATCCACCTTCATCACGCCCTTGGCGGCATCGCGGCCGGCCACGTCCATGTCGGACTCGGAGATCCACACCGACGAGCACATGCGGTCCATGCGGATGCCGTTGCGGATGGCTTCGGTCAGTGCCACGGTCTGGCCCACGCCGGCACCCCAGAAGATCACCCAATCCGGGCGCGCGCGCCGCACCTGCGGCCAGATCGCCGACTGGTCGTTGCCCGGCGGGGTGTAGGGGAAGGGCAGCAGCTCGAAGCCGAGCTTGTCGCGCAGGGCTTCCAGGATCGGCAGCGGTTCCTTGCCGAACGGCGTGTCGATATGCACATAGGCGATCTTCTTGCCCTTCAGGCCGCCATCCTGCTTGTTGGCGTAATCCAGGATCAGGCCCATCTGCGTCCAGTAATTGGGCGAGAGCGGGAAGATATAGGGGAACACGGTGCCGTCGGCGGCGTCCGAGCGGCCGGAGAAGGCGGTCACCATGTTGACCTTGTCGGCCAGCACGCGCGGCACCAGGGCGCGGGCCACCGGTGTGGAGAGCGGATCGACCAGCAGCATGCCCTGGCCCTTGGCGCGCTCATAGGCTTCGATGGCGCGCGGCAGATCGTTGCCGTGATCGGTCACTTCGGCAACGATCTTGTAGCCGTTGATGCCGCCGCGCTCATTGATCAGCGTCATGTAGTCGCGCTGGCCCTGGCTGTATTCGGCCGTCACGAAGGTATAGACCTTGGTGAAGTCCTGGGTCATCAGGAAGCGGATGGTCTTGTCCTGGCCGAAGGCCAGTTTGACCGGCTGCGCGGCCAGCAGTGCGGCGGCACCAGCGCCGGTCAACAGGGTGCGACGATCGACATTGATGGTCATGGGCGTTCTCTCCTGCGTTTTTCGTTGGACACTTCAGCGTTGGGCATGGCGGAACGGCCATACCAGGAAATAGTTGCGGATATTGTTGTAGATCTTGGCCAGGCCGAGCGGCTCCCAGAGCAGGAAGCCGACAATCATGGCGCCATAGAGCATCAGCGGCAGATGGGCGCGCAGATCGGCGCTGAGCTGCCAGGCAAAGCTGGTCGCCAGCGTACCGATCAGGTTGTTCAGCACGATGGGGGCGAACAGGATCAGCGCGGCGCCGAAGAAGCTGCCCAGCACGCTGCCCATGCCACCGACGATCACCATGGCGATAAGCTGGATCGAGAGTTCGATATGGAACTGCTCGGGCGAAATCTGGCGGAAATAACACACTGCCAGCACGGCGCCGACCACACCGCCGATGAAGGACGAAACCCAGAAGGCCAGCAGCTTGAAGCGGAAGGTATCGACGCCGATCACTTCGGCTGCGTAATCCTTCTCGCGCACGGCGGCGAGCGCACGGCCCAGGCTGGTGCGGCGCAGGTTGAGCATGAACAGCGTGACGATGACGCAGATCGCCAGGGCCAGATAATACACTGCCCGGTCGCCCTGAACGGCGATGCCGAGGAAGGTGATCGGCGGCACGGTGATGGAGGCCTGGCTGCCGCCGCTGATTGCCGGCACATGGGAGATGACGAAATCGACGATATACTGCATCGCCAGGGTGGCCATGGCGAGATAGAGGCCCTTCACGCGCAGGGCGGCGGCGCCGAACACCACGCCGATGCTGGCGGAAACCACACCACCCAGCAGCATGGCAAGCTCGAACGGCACGCCGGCACGCACCGCATGCACCGAGGCATAGGCGCCGATGCCGATGACCGCGCCATAGCCAAGATGCACCTGACCGGCTACACCCATCAGCATGTTCAGGCCCAGTGCCGCCGTGGACCAGATGATCCAGGGCAGCAGGTAGCCGACCAGGTAGAGGCGGTCGACCAGGAAGGGCGCGGCCAGGCCCAGCAGCAGCATGAAGCCGGCAAGGCGGCGGTCCAGCGGCAGCGGCCAGATCTGGCGTTCGGCGTTGTAGGTGGTGAAGCGGATGCCGGAGCGGCGGTAAAACATCTGGCCCTCAGATCCGTTCGATATGCTCGCGGCCAAACAGGCCGTGCGGCTTCAGCAGCAGGGTGAGCAGGATGATCACGGAGGCGACGACATCGCGGGTACCACCGCCAACCAGCGGATCAAGCACGCCGGTGGCGACGCTTTCCGCCACGCCGACGATCAGACCGGCGATCAGCACACCCGGGATGGAATCGAGGCCGCCAAGAATGGCGATGGCCAGCGCTTTGATCAGCAGCAGCGACAGCGACCAGTCGACGCCTTGCGTAGCACCCCACATCACACCGGCGACAGTGGCGCTGGCGGCGGCAAGGCCCCAGGAAATGGCGATGGCGCGTTCGACGCGGATGCCAACGGCCCAGGAAGCAGTCTGATCATCGGAAACCGCGCGCATCACCACGCCGAGGCGCGAATTGAACAGCAGCAGCGATACCAGGATCATCACCAGCGATACCGCACCGCCGATCATGGTGGAGCGGTTGATCAGGATATCGCCCAGGAATAGCGGCGAACCCGGGATGCCGATATCCAGGCGCTTCACCGCCACACCTGCCATGCCCGGCAGCAGGCCGCGCAGCATGATTTCGATGCCCAGCGTCAGCATGATCGCCATGATCACCGGCTGGCCGATCATGCGGCGCAAAGCCAGGCGTTCGGTGGCGGCGCCAACGCCGAACATGCCGACAATCGCCACCGGCACGGCGAGCCAGATCGGGATGCCGAGCGGGCCGGAAACCACCCATGCCATATAGGCGCCGGTCATCGCCAGCGCGCCCTGGGCCAGGTTGGCGATGCCGGAGGTCTTGTAGATCAGCACCATCCCGAGGGCGACAAGCGCATACATCAGGCCGACGAAAACGCCGTTGACGCCGAGTTCCAGGATCAGCAGGTAATCCATCAGGCCGCACCCTCACGAATGGCGAGCACGCGGCTCAGTTTGCCCTTCGAGCCATCCTCGTAGGTGATCTCGGCTTCGAAGGTCACGTCCTTCACACCCGCATACAGCGCCTCGATCAGCTTGCCGTAACGTTCCTCGATGGTGTTGCGGCGCAGCTTGCGGGTACGGGTGATTTCGCCGTCATCGGCGTCGAAATCCTTGTGCAGATTCACGAAGCGGCGGATGCGCAACGCCTCGGGCTGCAGCGAATTCACATGTGCGATGACGCCCTGGATCAGTTCCAGCACTTCCGGCTTCTGCGACAGCTCGGCATAGGAGGTATAGGTGATTGAACGCTTCTCGGCCCAGTGGCCAACGGCTTCGAGGTCGATGCAGACGATGGCCGTGAGATAATCCCGGCCAGCGCCGAGGATCGCTACATTGCGCACATACTGGCTGAATTTCAGCCGGTTCTCGATGTAGTTCGGGATGTAGCGCTCGCCTGCCGCCGTGCGCACCACCTCGCTGACGCGGCCGAGCACGGCCAGATGGCCGTCTTCATCCAGATAACCGGCATCGCCGGTGCGCAGCCAGCCATCCTGCAATGCCTTCTCGGTTGCCACCGGATCATCGACATAGCCGTCGATCACCGAAGCCGAACGGATCAGGATTTCGCCGCTTTCGTCGATGCGGATATCGACGCCCGGCATCGGCTTGCCAACGGTCTGCAACTTCACGCTACCTTCGGTCTGCGCCGCCGAAAGGGCAGCGGTTTCGGTCTGGCCGTAGAACTGCTTCAGCTTGATGCCAAGTGCGCGGAAGAACAGAAAGGTATCCTCACCCATCGCCTCGCCGCCGGTGAAGGCGCGTTCGGCACGAGTGAGGCCGAGATAATCCTTGATCGGGCCATAGACGAAGATTTCGCCCAGGCCCAGCTTCAGGCGGTCGAGCAGGCTCGGCTCCTGGCCATTCATGCGGCCTTGTTCCACCTTGATGGCATGGGGCATGAAGGCGTCGAACAGCCAGCGTTTCAGCGGCGTTGAATCGGCCATGCCGACCTGCACCCGGGTCAGCATGTTGTCCCAGGCGCGCGGCGCGGCGAGGTAGAAGGTCGGCGCCACGGCGCGGATATCGCTCAGCACGGTTTCCTGGCGCTCGGGAATATTGATCGTTGCCGTCATCAGCAGGCCGGCGCCAAGCGTGAACACGAAATCGCCGACCCAGGCGGTGGGCAGGTAGGCGAATAATTCCTCATGCTGGCGGAAATAGCCGCCTTTGGCGGCGTTATCGATGCCGCCGACCACATTGCGGTGCCGCAGCGGGATGCCCTTGGGCAGGCCGGTGGTGCCGGATGAATAGAGCAGCACGGAAATATCGTCGGGCTGTGCGCGCAGCAGCAGGTTCTCGGCGAGACCGGCTTCCGCTTTCAGCCGCGCGCGGCCCTTCTCGGCCACTTCCTGCAATGCCAGCACGCCTTCGGGCCGCTGGTGGCCGAGGCCGCGCGGATCGTCGAACAGGATCACCTGCGGCCGGCCGGTGCGCTCGCGCAGGCCCATCAGCTTGTCGACCTGCTCCTGGTCCTCGGCTACCGCCAGGGCCGGTGAGCCAAAGCGGGTGAAGGTATCGAGTTCATCCACCGGCACGTCGGGATAGATCGGCGAAGGGAAGGCGCGCAGCACATTTGCCGCCAGCATGGAGAAATACAGGTTGGCGCGGTTGTCGCCGACCACGATCACCGCATGGCCGGGCTCGACGCCCAGTTCTTCGAAACCGGCAGCCAGGGCCAGCACTTCATCGCGCGCCTGCGGCCAGGTGAATTCCTGCCAGATGCCGTGGTCGCGCTCGCGGAAGGCAATGCGGTTGGGATAGCGCATGGCGTTATGCGCCAAGGCACCGACCAAGGTACTGGGAGCCAGGCTATCCTGCAAATGAGCCGCGTTCATCAGTGGCCCCCGGCCGCAACACGGGCGGCGGCGCGTTTGCCGAGATAGGCAGATACCACCTCGGGCTTGGCGATGGCGGCATTGGGTTCGCCTTCGGCGATGATCTCGCCATAGCTCAACACCACGATGCGGTCGCAGATCGCGGTCACCACATCCATGTGATGCTCGATCAGCAGGATGGTGACGCCGCGTTCCTCGCGCGCATCCAGGATGAAGCGGGCAATATATTCCTTCTCTTCCTGGTTCATGCCGGCCATCGGCTCGTCCAGGATCAGGAAGCGCGGCTCGGCGACCAGGGCGCGCGCTAGTTCCACGCGCTTTTGCAGGCCCATCGGAATGGTTTCCACCGGCTCGTCGCGGATATCCTGCAACTGCATGAAATCGATCACGTCTTCCGCCGCGCGGCGATGCTCGTGCTCCTCGCGTGCCGCCCATACCCAGTAGAACAGCGAGGCCAGCGCACTGGGCCGCATGCGCACATGGCGGCCCAGCAGGATATTGTCCAGCACGCTCATGCCGCGGAACAGCGCCAGATTCTGGAAGGTGCGGGCAACGCCCAGGCCCGCCACGCGATGCGGCTTGATCGCGGTGATATCCTGGCCGAATAGCTGCACGCTGCCGGCATTGGGCGGGTAGAAGCCGGTCACCACATTGACCATGGTGGTCTTGCCCGAGCCATTGGGGCCGACCAGGCCGAAAATCTCGCCGCGATCGACATGCAGGTCCACACCCTTCAGCGCCTTAAGGCCGCCGAAAGAGCGTTCGATGCCACGACATTCCAATACGCGGTCGCCGCTCATCAAGCTGCCTTGCCTGTCGTGAAAATCCCCTGCCGGCCGGACGCAGCTACGCCCTGGCCGATGGGCTCGCCTGTCGCGCGCCGCATCCGTTTCCTCCTATGGGCCGACTCATGTCTCTGGCCGAGCCTCGATTGGGCTTATTGAATGTCATTCATTAGGCGGAGTCAATCACGCTCTCTGGCCCGGAACAGACTTCACCACCCCTTGCCGCAAGCAGGCGAGGCGTCCTAACTGGGGCAGGCAAGGACGAGGCCCATGCAGCAGCAGATTTCCGTGATCACCCTTGGTATCGCCGACCTGGCGCGCTCGCGGCATTTCTATACCGCCGGTTTCGGCTGGCAGCCGGTATTCCAGAATGATGAGATCGTTTTCTACCAGATGAACGGCCTGATGCTCGGCACCTGGCTGGCCTCGGCGCTGGCCGCCGATAGCGGGCGGCAGGCGGCAGCACCCGGCGGCATGTCGCTGGCGCATAACGTGACCAGCCGTGAAGCGGTCGAGCCGTTGATGCGGGCGCTGGTCCAGGCCGGCGGCAGCCTGCTCAGGCCGGCGCTGGCGCCACCGCATGGCGGCTATTGCGGCTATGTGGCCGATCCCGATGGCCATGCCTGGGAAATTGCCTGGAATCCGGCCTGGCCGATCAGCCCGGAGGGCTACGTTACTTTTGGCGCTTAACTGGCGGACGCTTGAGCTTGAGCAATGCCAGCAGCATGGCATCGCGCTCGGCGGCAAGCTGCTCGATGCTGCGGCCTTGGCTCTCCTTCGCAATGCCCTGCACCAGCTTGCGCTTGGTGGCGGCGTCCAGACGGGGTGAACCAAGCGAGCGCCAGCGCTTTTCCTGGCTCTGGCCGAGATGCTCCAGGTAATGCTTGAGGCCGCCGCTGCCGCCGCCGAGATGGTAGGTCATATGCGCGCCCTGGATCGCCCAGCGCAGGCCCGGCCCTTCCACCAGCGCCTTGTCCACGTCCGCCACGTCGGCGATGCCCTCGGCGACGATATTCACCGCTTCGCGCCACAGTGCCGAGGCCAGCCGGTTGGCGACATGGCCGGCGGCTTCGCGGCGGATACGGATCGGTGCCTTACCAAAGCCTTCATAGAAGGCAAAAGCCTGATCCACGGCGGCCTTGGTGCGGCCATAGATTTCCACCAGCGGCACCAGATGCGGCGGATTGAACGGATGCGCCACCACCAACCGGTTTGGCCGCTGCATCCCGGCGGCGAGTTCCGACCATTGGAAGGACGAAGTGGATGAGGCAATCAATGCCTTGCCATTCAGTGCCTCGATCTCGGCATAGAGCGCGCGTTTCAGCGGTATCTGCTCGGGCGCATTCTCCTGGATCCAGGCAGCGCCTTGTACAGCCTCGGCCAGTGTCGCCACGACGCGCAACTCGCCCTTGGCCTTGAGGCCCAGTGGGCGCAACTGCCGGCGCATCGCCTCGGTGCGCTTGGCGAAGCTCTGCCGCATCGCCGCTATCGGGTCCCAGGCCACGACGCTGGCGCCATGGGCCAGGAACAGGGCGACCCAGCTCGCGCCGATCAGGCCGCCGCCGATAATCGCAATATGGGACACAGGTTGCCTCCGCCGTTCAATCGGCGAGGATTGTTTCGCCTAAGCCGGCCTGGCGCAAGGCTGCAAGCTGCCGCCGGTCGGCGCCGGCATCGGTGATCACCATGTCGATACGGCTGCATGGGCAGATCGAAACGCGGCTGACGCTGCCGATCTTGGCGTGATCGGCCAGGAAGATGACGCGCTGGCTCTGCTGGATCATGCTGCGGGCGATCTCGGCTTCATGCAGCACGAAATCGGTGGCGCCGTGTTCGGGATGCACGCCCACCGGTGAGAGCAGGGCAACATCGGCGCGGAAGCGCGCGACCTCGCTTAAAGTGAGTTCGCCATAGGTGCCCGGCACATCGCTGTGCAGCCGGCCACCCAGCAGCAGGGTGGTGACATCCTGGCGCAGGCCGTTCAGGGTCGCGGCGACATCGATGGAATTGGTGATCACCGTCAGCCCGGCGATCTTGCCAAGTTCGGCGGCCAGGATCGCGGTGGTGGAGCCGGCATCGACGAAGCAGACCTGGCCGGGCTTGATCTCGCGGATGGCGGCGCGGGCAATCGCCTGCTTTTCCTTGCGTCGCACCTGCAGGCGGTCGGCGAAGGGCGCCTCGCTCGGCGGATCGGGCAGTACGGCGCCGCCATGCACGCGCTTCAGCAGGCCGGCGCCTTCCAGTTCCAACAGGTCGCGTCGGATGGTCTCGCGTGAGACATCCAGGTCGCGCGCCAGATCGTCGGCCGACATCTGCTTGAACTGGTGCAGCAGGCCCTGGATACGGCGATGGCGTTCCTGCGCCCACATCTCAGTGTGTTCCAGACAGCCCGGCGCGCCGCTGCGCCAGATACACGGCGCCGCGTGCCAGCAGCAGCGAAGCGGCCACCACCAGCATGATCACGGTGGAGAAGGCGGCGGCCTGCGAGGTATAGCCGCCTTCATCCAGGCGCATCACGGTCACGGCGGCCAGCATCAGCTTCGGCGTCACCAGGAAGATCACGGCAGACAGCGTCACCATCGAACTCATGAACAGGAAGAAGAACACGGAAATCAGCACCGGCAATGTATAAGGCACATACACATCACGCACCACTTGCCAGGTGGAAGCACCGATGCAGGTGGCGGCTTCTTCCAGTGCCGGCGGAATCTGCCGCAGGCCGGTCGTCATGGTGACAAACCCCTGCGTGTGATAGTGGTAGAAATTACACATCGCCAGCAGGGTGGCGCTGCCATAGAGCAGCATCAGTGGTGTGCCGGGCTGGTTGAAGGCGAACACATAGGCCAGGCCGAGCACCAGGCCAGGCACGGCAGCCGGCAGCATGGCGATGAAATAGATGATGCGCGCGAAAGGCCCGCTCATGCGCTTAAGCGCCACGCCCAGCAGCAGCAGGAATACCGTGCCGAAAGCCGCCGCTGCCGCAGAAATGCCGATGCTGATCCACAGCGGATCGTAGCCGCCGGCCAGCTTGATATCGTAATGCCGCCAGGTGAAATCGAGGCGATAGGGCCATAGCCGCATGAAGCTGGCATAGACCACCACGCCGACCACGGTGAGCGGCAGCAAAGCCACCAGCCAGGCGAGGCCGCCGACGATGCCGTCGCGCCACGGGTCCTTCGGCGGGATGTAGGGTACGGCATTTTCCGATTGCGTGCCGAATTGCCGCTGGCTGGCCAGCCGCTCGAAATAGAACGAGAGCAGGGTGGGCAGCAGCAGCAGCATGCCGACCACGGCGCCGAGATTGAGGTTCATCTGGCCGATGACCTGATTATAGATCTCGATCGCCAGCACGGTGTAATCGCCGCCGATCACGGCGGCGTTGCCGAAATCGGTGATGGTGACGGTGAACACCACGAATACCGCGCTGAGTAGGCCATAGCGGATATTCGGCAAGGTCAGATCGACAAAGCGGCGCCAGCCCGAGGCGCCCATCACCTCCGCTGCCTCGAATAGCCGCGCATCGGCATGGCGCAGCGCGGCGCCGATGATCATGGTTGCCTGCGGCAGGCCATAGAGCGTGTTGGCGATCAACAGGCCCCAGAAGCCGTAGATTTCGACATTGAGGCCGAAGCTCTTGTTGATCAGGCCGTTGCGCCCGAGCAGGAAGATCAGGCCAAGGCCCTGCACCAGGGAGGGTGCGATGATCGGCAGCGAGATGATGCCAAGCAGCAAGGCTTTCAGCCACAGCCGGCAGCGATGCAGCGCGAAAGCCACCAGCAGGCCGAGCAGCACGGTCAATGCCGTGGTCGCCAGGCCCATGACCAGGCTGTTGATCAGCGCCTTGGCGAAGCCGCGCGAAGTCAGGATGCGCGCGAAATTGCCGAAGCCAAGCGAACCATCGGGCTCCAGCAGGCTGCGGTAGCCCATCATGGCGATTGGGTAGGCGAAGAACAGCAGCAGGGCGGCGGCTGGAATCACCAGGCAGGCTATATTGAACAGCCGGTCCCTGGAATCCTGCGCCGGTGCCGAAGGCGGCGGCGGTGCGGCCATGGTCAGGCCGCCACCCAGGCAGCGCGGGCAGGATCGACCGCGATTTCGATGCCGTCTCCCGGCACAAAGCGCGAGCGGCCATTCTCCTCGGCCACCAATTGGCCCAAGGGGGTGTCGAGCCTCAGTCGCGTGATATTGCCAAGGAAGCTCACCGCCAGCACGGTACCGAAGCTGCCCTGGCGCAAAGTTACATGCTCGGGCCGCAGGCAGAGCAGGTGATCATTGCCCGGGCAGCCTTGCAGCAGATCGGGCCGCGCCGATTGCAGCCTGGCGGGTTCGATCAGGTTGCTCACGCCCATGAAATCGGCGACGAAACGCGTGGCCGGATGCAGGTAGAGATCGGTCGGGCTGCCGGCCTGCTCAATGCGGCCGCGACTCATGCAGACGATGCGGTCGGCGAGGCTTAAAGCCTCTTCCTGATCATGCGTCACCATCACGGTGGGAATCCTCAGGCGGCGCTGCACATCGCGGATTTCCTCGCGCAATTCGGCGCGCACCTTGGCATCCAGTGCTGAGAGCGGCTCATCCAGCAGCAGCAGGCTGGGGTCGACGGCGATAGCGCGGGCCAGCGCCACGCGCTGTTGCTGTCCGCCGGAAAGCTCCCAGGGAAAACGTTCTGCCACCTGCGGCAGCTTGATCAGCGCCAGCAATTCAGTGACGCGGCGGTTGATCTGCTCCCGCGGTGTGCCACGCAGTTTCAGGCCATAGCCGATATTGTCGGCCACCGTCATGTTGGGAAACAGCGAATAGCTCTGGAACACGATACCAAAGCCGCGCTGCCGCGCCGGCACTTTGCTCAAATCCCGCCCAGCCAGTGTCATCGTGCCGGAATCCTGCATCAGCAGGCCGGCGATGATCCGCAGCAGCGTGGTCTTGCCGCAGCCTGATGGTCCGAGCAGGCAGACGAACTCGCCTTCTTCCAGCGAGAGCGAAACATTATCCAGCGCCAGCACCGGGCCGAAGCTTTTGCGCACGCTGTCGATGACGAGATGCATGATTGAGTCTGAGTTTGATGAATCTGGGCTTGAGAGGATAAGAAAAACCCCGGGCAGTTGCTCGCCCGGGGTATGCGGCCTTAGCGGCCGATTTCTTTGTTCCAGCGCGTCAGGATGGCATCGCGCTGGGCGGCGGAAGCGGCGAAATCCATCTTGTAGAGGATCGTGCCCGGATCCTCCGGCATGCCGGCTTCGCGCGCCACCTTGCCTGGCTTGAAGCCCGGCAGCGTCACCAGTTCCTTGTACTTGCCGTAGAGGCCGGCGGCATTGGCCGAAAGCGTCCAGTCGAGGAACTTTTTGGCATCCGCCTTGTTCTTCGAGGCAGCCATCAGGCCCGAGGCTTCGAGTTCGTAGCCCGCGCCTTCCGCTGGCAGCACCATGGCCAGCGGGAAGCCTTCCTCCACCGACTTGATCGCGGCGAAGGCCAGCGACGTGCCGACGGTGAATTCGCCGGCGCGTGCCTGGCGGCAGGGGCGCGAACCAGACTTGATATACTGGTTCACGTTGCCATCGAGCTGCTTCAGGAAAGCCCAGCCCTTCTCTTCGCCCATCTTCTGCAGGATCGACACGATCTGCAGATAGCCGGTGCCCGACGACACCGGATTCGGCATCGCGATTTCACCCTTGAAAGCCGGGTTGAGCAGATCGGCCCAGCTTTTCGGCATCGGCAGGTTCTTCTGCTTCAGCCGTTCGGTGTTGACGCAGAAGGCGCCGATATAACCGGTGGCGGCAAACCACTTCTTGTCGGAGGCGAGATAGGCACTGCCCATCTTCTCCGTACCCTTGGCGGCATAAGGCTCCACCAGGGCCAGCACGCGCGGGTCCATCATGTTGGTGACGGCCCAGCCCCAGATTACGTCATGCTGCGGATTGCCGGCCTCGGCCAGGATGCGGGCGCCGAGATCGCCGGTAGAAAGGCGCAGCACATTCACCGTCACATCCGGGATGTCCTTCTTCGCCTGCGCCACATAATCGGCGATTTCGTCTTCTTCCAGCGCCGTATAGACGGTGATGGTGCCAGCCTGGGCCTGGCTGGCCGCGGCCAGCAGCAGGGCGCCAGCGGCCCAGCCGAAAAGCTTGTGCTTCATATTGTCCCCCTTGGTAGCGTGGATTTGCATAATCGTGGAAAGCGTCCCCTGAATTATTGCGGAATTGTTGCAGAGAAGCGCAAGGCCGTCTATATAAATTCCACAGAAACACACAAATCCACAAAATGCCACTCAGCGCCACACCATCCGGCTCCCAGCCAGCCCCCGCCGAACCCGGCCCCGAATTGCGGGCCACGGCGCAGGCGTTGGCGGCTGCCGCGCGCCCCATCGCGCAGCGCTATTTCCGGCAGAAATTGGCGGTAGAGCACAAGGCGGATCACAGCCCGGTGACGGTGGCAGACCGTGCCATCGAGGCGGCGATGCGCTCAATCATCGCCGAGCGCCACCCGGAACATGCCATCTATGGCGAGGAGCATGGCGCCGAACGACTCGGCGCCCGCTATACCTGGGTGATCGATCCCATCGACGGCACCAAGAGCTTTGTAACCGGCCTGCCATTATTCGGCACTTTAATTGCCTTGCTTGAGCATGGCGTACCCAAGCTCGGCATGATCGACATGCCGGCCCTGCATGAAACATGGGTGGGCGAGGCCGGTCAGCCGACGCGGTTCAACAATGCCCCCTGCCGGGTCAGTGGCTGCACCGATCCAGCGGAAGCCGTGCTCTACGCCACCTCGCCGGATATGTTCGAAGGCGCGGCGCGGACTGGTTTCGAGCGGGTGAGCGAAGCCGTGCGGCTGCGCCGTTTCGGCGGCGATTGCTACGCTTATGCACTGCTGGCGGCGGGTTATGTCGATCTGGTCATTGAGGTCGGCTTACAGCCTTATGATTACCTGCCGCTGGTGGCGGTGATCGAGGGCGCCGGTGGCGTGGTAACGGATTGGGCAGGCCAGCCGCTCAGGCTTGGTTCGGATGGCCGCGTTGTTGCTGCGGCATCGCCGGCCTTGCATGCCTGGGCACTGGGATTGATCAATAAGTCTTGAACGGGACTGAACGGGGGATGGCTAGGATGGCGTTGCAGTCGAGGCAAGTGAAAACCGTGGCCGATGCCCGCCGCATCGTGGCCGAGCGCAAGATCGACCGGGTGAAGGTCGGCGCCTTCGATGTCGATGGCGTGCTGCGTGGCAAGTATATCTCGGTTGAGAAATTCCTCTCGGCGCTGGATAGCGGCTTCGGCTTCTGCGACGTGGTGCTGGGCTGGGATTCCAATGATCAGCTCTACGACAATGTCAGCTATACCGGCTGGCATACCGCCTATCCCGATGCCCCGGTGCGGGTGCTGCCCGATACCTGCCGCGATATTCCCTGGGAACCGAATACCCTGTTCTTCCTGGGTGAATTTTCACCGCCAGCCGATACCGTCTGTCCCCGTGCCGTGCTGCGCCGTGTGCTCGAACGGGCCGACAAACTCGGCTACAAGGTGCTGGGCGCCTGCGAATTCGAATTCTTCGTGTTCGACGAAACACCACATTCGATCCGTGAGAAGGGTTATCGCGGCCTGAAGCCGATCACGCCGGGTTTCTTCGGCTATTCCGTGCTACGCAACTCGGTGGAGTCCTCGCTCTATCACGATCTGATCGATCTCGGCGTGAAGATGGATTTCCCGCTGGAAGGCCTGCATACCGAAACCGGCGCCGGCGTGCTGGAAGCCGCGATCACGGTGGATGAGGCATTGAAAGCCGCTGACAAGGCCGCCCTGTTCAAGACTTTCACCAAGGCGCTGTTGCAGCGCCAGGGCAAGATGGCCACGTTCATGGCGAAATGGTCGCATGACTGGCCGGGCCAGAGCGGCCATATCCATCTTTCGCTGAAGAAGAAGGATGGCAAGACCGCCTTCCACGATCCGAAGCAGAAGCACAATATCTCCGACACGATGCGGCATTTCATCGGCGGTCAGCAGGCCTTGCTGCCGGAACTGCTCTCCATGGTCGCCTGCACGGTGAACAGCTATACCCGCCTGATTCCAGGCTTCTGGGCGCCGACCCAGGCTTCCTGGGGCGTCGAGAACCGCACCACGGCGTTGCGCGCCATTCCCGGCTCGCCGAAGTCGCAGCGCGTCGAATTCCGCATCGCCGCCGCCGATATCAATCCCTATATCGCCATGGCGGCGGCCATCGGCGCCGGCCTGTGGGGCGTGGAAAACAAGATCGAGCCGACACCGGCCTTGCAGGGCAATGCCTATGCCGTGGACCTGCCGGCCAAGTACCAGTTGCCGCGCACCCTGTTCGAGGCGGCCGGCCGCCTGAAGAAGAGCAAGCCGGCGCGTGATCTGTTCGGCGATGCTTTCGTCGAGCATTACGCCGCTACGCGCGAATGGGAAGAACGGGAATACCGCAAGGCAATCACCGACTGGCAGTTGGCGCGTTATTTCGAAATCATCTGAGGTCCGCATGTTGAAATGTGTCAGCCCGGTCGACGGCCGGGTCTATGTCGAGCGTGAACTGGCCAAGGCCGCTGCCATCGAGGCGGCGCTGGCAAAGTCGGTTGCCGCCGGTGCTGCCTGGCGGGCCACGCCGCTTACGCAGCGCCAGCAGGTGCTGCGTAAGGCGGTCGCCGCCTTTGTTGCCAAGGGTGCCGATATCGCCGCCGAACTTACCTGGCAGATGGGCCGTCCCTCGGGCCAGACACCCGGCGAAGTACGCGGCTTCAACGAGCGCGCCAGCCACATGATCGATATCGCGCCGCAGGCCCTTGGCGATATTGAGCCGGCCGCGAAGGATAATTTCCGCCGCTTCATCCGCCGCGAACCGCATGGCGTGGTGTTTGTCATCGCGCCGTGGAACTATCCCTATCTCACCTCGGTGAACGCGGTGATTCCGGCCTTGCTGGCTGGCAACACCGTGCTGCTCAAACATTCGCACCAGACTCCGCTCTGTGCCGAACGCTATGCCGAAGCCTTCCGCGAGGCCGGCCTGCCCGAGGGCGTGTTCCAGTATCTGCATTTGAGCCATGCCGATGCCGACAAGGTGATGCGCGATGGCCGCGTCGGCTTCGTCGCCTTCACCGGCTCGGTGGCTGGCGGCCATGCGGTGCAGCAGGCCCTAGTCAGCCGCTTCGTCGGCGCTGGCCTTGAACTTGGCGGCAAGGATCCAGCCTATGTCCGCGCGGATGCCGATCTGGCCCATGCGGTGGAAAACCTGGTCGATGGCGCCTTCTTCAATTCCGGGCAATCCTGCTGCGGCATCGAGCGCATTTATGTGCACGAGAAACTCTATGGTGCTTTCGTCGATGGCTTCGTCGATCTGACCAAGAAGTATGTGCTGGGCGATCCGACTAAAGCCGAAACCAATCTCGGCCCGATGGTGCGCGTCGCCGCTGCCGATTTCGTGCGCGGCCAGGTCGCCGAGGCGGTGACCCAGGGCGCGAAATCCCTGGTGGCGCCGAGCCATTTCAGCGTCGACCGCGAGGGTACGCCCTACATGGCGCCACAGGTGCTGGTGGATGTGACGCACAAGATGCGGCTGATGTCGGAAGAGACTTTTGGCCCCGCCATCGGCATCATGAAGGTAAGTTCGGATGCCGAGGCCGTGCACTTGATGAATGACAGCGACTATGGCCTCACGGCAGCGATCTGGACCAAGGACGCGGAAGCCGCCGCGCGGCTCGGCGCCGAGCTTGAGACCGGCACAGTGTTCATGAACCGCTGTGATTATCTCGATCCGGCCCTGGCCTGGACCGGCGTGAAGAATTCCGGCCGTGGCTGTACGCTTTCCTCGGTCGGTTTTGAATCACTCACCCGGCCGAAATCCTTCCACCTGCGCCTGAATACCTGATTCTCTGGAGTTCGCCCCATGCTCGTCGGTAAATGGAATTATCCCACCACCATGTGGGTCGGCCCTGGCCGCATCAAGGAATTGCCGCAGGCCTGCCGTTCGCTCGGCATGCAGCGCCCGCTGTTGATCACCGATGCCGGCCTTGCCAATGCGCCGATGGTGCAGGCGGCAATTGCCGGCAATGCAGCCGCCGGTCTGCCCACCGGGCTGTTTGCGGGTGTGAAGGGTAATCCCACTGGCGCCAATGTCGATGCCGGCGTGGCGGCCTATCATGCTGGCAAGCATGATGGCGTGATCGCGTTTGGCGGTGGCAGCGGCGTTGATGCCGCCAAGGCTATTGCACTGATGGTCGGCCAGGATCGCCCGCTCTGGGATTTCGAGGATGTCGGCGACAATGCCGACCGTGTCAACGTTGCCGGCATGGCGCCGGTGGTGGCAGTGCCCACCACATCGGGCACCGGCTCGGAAGTCGGCCGTGCCTCGGTGATCACCAAGGAAGACGTCCACGAGAAGAAGATCATCTTCCATCCGCGCATGCTGCCGGCCCTGGTAATCGCCGACCCGGAGCTTACCGTTGGCCTGCCGCCGCATATCACGGCGGCCACCGGCGTTGATGCCTTCGTGCATTGCTTTGAAGCCTATTGCGCGCCGGGTTTCCATCCGATGGCAGATGGTATCGCGCTGGAAGGCATGCGGCTGTGCAAGGATTACCTGGGCCGTGCCTACCGCGATGGCACGGATATCGAGGCGCGCTCGCGCATGCTGGCGGCTGCCTCCATGGGCGCTGCGGCGTTCCAGAAGGGGCTGGGCGGCGTGCATGCCCTGGCGCATCCGATCGGCGCGGTCTACGACACCCATCACGGCCTCACCAACGCCGTGCTGCTGCCCTATGTGATGCAGCATAACAAGGCGGCGATTGCCGAGCGCATGAAGCTGCTGGCCCGCGTGCTGGACCTGTCGGGAAATGGCTATGACGCCGTATTCGACTGGGTGCTGGCCTGGCGCTATGAACTCGGCATCCCGAACACGCTGGCCGAAATCAAGGTGCCGGTGGATGATGCCGCCATGATCGGCCGCATGGCTGAGGCTGATCCGTCTGCCGGCGGCAATCCCTGCCCGGTGGACGCGGCGGCGCTGGAAAAGGTGTTCCGCAAAGCGGTGGCCGGCGACCTGAGCTGAAGCCCATGGCGCCGCGTATCCTGATCGCCGATGGCAATCTGACTGCGATCAACCAGGCGAATATCGCTGCGGGCGGCACGGCCAGCGGCGCGCATTATGCCGACGTGCTGCGGGGCCTGGATGCGCGGCTTGAGATTGAAGTGACGCATCCGGCCGATGCCGCCGATCCCGGCCTTGATTTCAGCCGTTATACCGGCGTTGCCTTTACCGGTTCGGCGCTGAATGTCTATGACATGACCGAGCCGGTGACGCGCCAGATCGATCTGGCGCGGCGGGCGCTGGATGCCGGCTGCACCCTGTTCGGTTCCTGCTGGGGATTGCAGGTGATCGCCACGGCGCTGGGTGGCCGGGTACACAAAAATCCGAAAGGCCGCGAAATCGGCGTGGCGCGGCGCATCCATCGCACGCCGGCCGGCGCCGGGCATCCACTGCTGGCTGGCAAGGCTGCGGTGTTCGAGGCGATCTGCGTGCATCTGGATGAAGTGGCGGAAGTGCCGCGCGGCATGACCGTGCTGGCCAGCAACGCGGTCAGCGATGTGCAGGCGGCAAGCTACGGCGATGCCAAAGCTGGGCCGCATGCCTGGGCGGTGCAGTATCACCCGGAATATGATTTCAACGAAATCGCCGCAGTGATGAACCGCTATGGCCCGCGCCTGCTGGCCGATGGCCTGTTCCCTGATGAAGCGGCGATGCAGCGCCATCTGGGCGAATTGCGGGCGCTGCATGCCGAGCCGGGGCGGCGTGATCTGGCCTGGGCCCATGGCCTGGATGAGAGCACGCTGAAGCGCGAGGAACGAGAGCGCGAATTGAAGAACTGGCTCGATATGGTGGTCTGGCCGCGCTGGCAGGCCGTGCAGTAGGCCGCCGTATTCCACACCTGCCCGGCTTGGCAAGCCGCCCGACCTTGGCAAACGGATTGGGCGCGCTATGTTGCCGGCATGCTGAAACTCTCCATTCTCGATCAATCCACTGCCGCTGCCGGGCGCGGCCAGGATCAGGCCATCCGCGATACCCTGGCGCTGGCCGAGCAGGCCGAGGCGCTTGGTTATCACCGCTTCTGGGTCTCCGAGCACCATAACCACGACAGCATCGCCGGCACCGCGCCAGAAGTGCTGATGGCGGCGATTGCGGCGCGCACCAGCCGTATCCGCATCGGCAGCGCCGGGGTGATGCTGCCGCATTACAATGCGCTCAAGGTAGCCGAACAGTTCCGCGTGCTGGATGCGCTGGCGCCGGGCCGCATCGATCTTGGTGTTGGCCGCGCACCGGGCGGCGACAGGCGCACCGCCTATGCGCTCAATCCGCATGCCTTTTCCGCCGGTGAGGATGAATTCCCGACCCAGGTGCGCGACCTGGAAGGCTGGATCGCCGGCTATACGCCGAAGGAAGGCGATCCGCGCCATGGCGTGCGTGCCTTTCCGATGGCACCGAGCCAGCCACGGCTGTGGATGCTCGGTTCGTCGGATTATGGTGCGCAACTGGCGGCGCATTTCGGCCTGCCCTATTCGTTTGCCTATTTCATCACCGATGGCCGTGGCGCCGAGCAGGCGATGGAAGTCTATTACCGCTATTTCAAGCCGACGCCACAGCAGCCTGAGCCGGAAGCCAATATCTGCGTCTGGGCATTGGCGGCGGAGACGCGCGAGGAGGCCGAGCATCTGTTCATGACCCGGGCGCGCTGGCGCCAGGGCCGTGACATCGGCGAATTGCTGCCGTTGCAGACGCCGGAAGCGGCCGCAGCCCATGATTACACTGCCGTGGAGCGGGCCAAGCTGGAGCGTGATCGCAAGCGCGCCCTGATCGGCACGCCAGCTGAACTCGGGCAACGCCTGCGCGACCTGGCGGAAAGCCTGAAGGTGCGGGAATTGGTGATTTTGACCTGGACCCATGATCCGGCGGCGAAATTGAAAAGCTACCAATTGCTGGCCGAGGAATTTAACCTCTCCCGCAGCTAATGACTGGGAGAGGGACATGTCCGAGACGGAATTGAAGCAGCTTTTCGAGGCCGGCCTGAAAGTGCGCCGCGAGGTGCTGGGTGCCGATTATGTCGATTCATCGCTGGCCAAGGCGAACGACTTCACCATGACCTTCCAGCATGCCACCACGGAATTCTGCTGGGGGTATGTCTGGGATCGCCCCGGCCTGGAGCGCAAGACGCGCTCGATGCTGAACCTGGCCATGCTCACCGCGCTGGGCCGCACGCCGGAATTGAAGCTGCATGTGCGAGGCGCCATCACCAACGGCGTCAGCGTCGATGAGATCAAGGAAATCCTGCTGCAGGCCACGATCTATTGCGGAATCCCGGCGGGACTTGATGCCTTCAAGGCGGCGAGCGAAGTGCTGGTGGAACTCGGCAAGCTGCCGAAGGCCTGAAGCCGCAATCTATTGCGTCTGATGCCCGGCGTTCAGGGTCTTGTGCAGCACATCCAGCATGTTGCGCGCGATCGGATCCTGGCCGTTCAGGATCAGGGTCAGGGCGATGCGGGTCACGCCCATCTTGGACGCAATCATGTCCATCGACAGGCCTTTGACGCGGCAGACCTGGGTCACCAGGTCGAAGCTGCCCTTGGCCAGGAAGACGCGGCCCCAATCATCGCGGTGTTCCAGCTTGATCACCGGCGGCAGGGCCGGTTGCTTGCCCGCTGGCGGCGCGGAAGGCGGCGGGCCAGAGGCGCCACCACGAACCCGGCCGGCTGCCTGCGGCGGCCGGCTGCGGGGCTGCGGCCGCTGGTTGGGATCGCGTTCAAACACCGCCAGTTCCGGCGAGCGGTCCATCAGCATCTGCAGCATGTTGCGCATATGCTGCATCAGTTGGCCGGCTGAGCCATCCGCTTCCGGGCCGTCGGACAGAATATGGGCCAGTTCGCCCAGCCGCTTCAGGCGGGAGGAGAAGAATTCGCGCGCACCATAGGGCAGCGGCGCCTGGGCTTCGATCAATCCCTCCAGATAGCTCTGGGTGATGTCGATTTCCATTTTCAGGATCTTGGCGCGAATCTGCGTCACATAGCGGCGCAGTTCGTCGCGGCGGTCAGATTTCAGCAGGGTGAGGCGGCCTTCGGCGACCTCGGCCGACTGGTGGAAATCATCGATCATTGCACTGAAGCGGCGGAAGCCGGCGACGTTGTCGCGGCGTTCGGCCGGATTCTCGGTGAAACGGAAAATCTCCATCGCCCGCGCTTCGATGCGCGAGACCAGTTCATTGCCTTCCTGGGTATGTTGATCGACGATCATGCTTAAAAGTACCTCGCCCGGCGCTAATCCTGCCGGCACTACAGTCTACGATAGCATGGGGCGCTTTCCGCCCCAAGGCACTGTGGAAAAATTACGCCGCCCAGCTTTTAGGCAGCGTTACGCAGGCCTTCGCGGGCGATCCAGGCTTCAGTCTTGGCCAGGGCGCGCTCGAACCGGTCGAACATTTCGTCGATTTCAGCTTCCGTGATGATCATCGGCGGGCAGAAGGCCAGGGCATCGCCAGCCAGGGCGCGATGGATCAGGCCTTCTTCCTGGGAAAAGGCAGCACAGGTGGCACCCACGGCCATGGCCGGATCGAAACTGCGCCGGCTGGCCTTGTCGGCTACCAGTTCCACGGCGCCGATCAGGCCGACGCCGCGTGCCTCGCCCACCAGCGGATGATCGGCCAGGCACTTCAGCCTCGCCTGGAAGCGCGGCGCCACCATGGCGACGTGATCATAGATTTTGCGTTCTTCGTATAATTGTAGGGTGCGCAGGGCGACCGCCGCCGAGACCGGATGGCCGCCATAGGTGAAGCCATGGCCGAAAGTGCCGATGGTGCCGGACTGGTCGCGGATCGCTTCGTAGATCGGCTCGCTGATCATGCAGGCGGCGATCGGCAGATAGGCCGAGGAAAGCTGCTTGGCGCAGGAGATCATGTCGGGCTGGAAGTCCAGCGTCTGTGCGCCCCAGACATTGCCGGTGCGGCCGAAGCCGCAGATCACTTCGTCCGATACGCTCAGGATGTCATGCCGCTTCAGCACCGCCTGGATCGCCGGGAAGTATCCTTCCGGCGGCACGATCACGCCGCCCGCGCCCATCACCGGTTCGGCGAAGAAGGCGGCCACCGTATCCGGGCCTTCACGCTGGATGAAGTCCTCCAGGTTCTGCGCCAGCCGCGCGACGAATTCCGCCTCGCTCTCGCCGGGCAGGGCGAGGCGGTAGTAATGCGGGCAATCGACATGCTTCACGCCGGCAATCGGCAGATCGAAGGCGCGATGATTGGCGGGCAGGCCGGTAAGGCTGGCGGACGCAATAGTGACGCCATGATAGCCGCGCTGGCGCGATAGCAGGGTTTTCTTCTTCGGCCGGCCGATGGCGTTGTTGTAGTACCAGATGAACTTCATCTGGGTATCGTTGGCTTCCGAGCCGGAATTGACGAAGAACACCTTCGATATCGGCACCGGCGACAGGCTTTTCAACTTCTCGGCCAGTTCGATTACCACCGGGGCGCTCTTGTGGCCGAAGGAATGATAGAAGGGCAGCTTGCGCATCTGCTCAATGGCGGCATCGACCAAAGCCGGTTCCTCGAAACCAAGCCCGGCGCACCACAGGCCGGCCAGCGCCTCGATATATTCGCGGCCCTGGTCATCGTAGACATAGATGCCCTTGCCGCGTTCGATCACCAGCGGGCCGGCCTTCTCATGCTTGACCAGATTGGTATAGGGGTGCAGCACATGGGCGATATCGCGTGCGGCGAGCGAATTTGGCAACTGGGTCATGGGTCTGCTTTCTATCTCCGTTGGGGCGATTAGACCGGCTTAACCCCCGCCCGGCAAGGGTCCAATTGGCGCCTGACAATGCCCCGCCGCCCAGGCTAAATTAGGCGGATGACCCATGCCGATCTTGAACTCCGCTCCGAATCCGATGGCCTGATCCTGCGCGGCCATGTCTGGCGTCCCGTGCCCAGTGCCGAGCAGCCACGGCCTAAGGCAGTGGTGCATATCGCCCATGGCATGGCTGAACATGCCGGTCGTTATGCCCGTTTCGCTGGGGCACTGAACGCCGCAGGCTATGCCGTCTACGGTTTCGATCATCGCGGCCATGGCCGCACGGCAGTGATGCATGGTGGCACCGGTGCGCTCGGCCATATGGCGGATGGCGATGGCTGGAACCGCGCGCTGACCGATCTGCTGCAGATCAACCGCTTCGCTGCCGCTGCCGAGGGCGGATTGCCGGTGCTGCTGTTCGGCCATTCCATGGGCTCGTTCATGACGCAGCGTTATGTCGAGCTGCATGCGGCGACGATCCGGGGTGCCGTGCTCTGTGCTTCCAACGGCAAGCCGCCGCCGATTTCCGGCCTGGGCAAGCTGATCGCGCGGGCCGAGCGGCTGCGGCTGGGCCGCCAGGGCCATAGCGCGCTGATCCAGAAGATGGGACTTGGTGCCTTCAATAAACGGTTCGAACCAGCACGCACGCCGTTCGAGTGGTTGTCGCGCGATGCGGCGGAAGTCGATGCGTATATGGCAGACCCGTTCTGCGGCCATGAAATGAGCACGCAGTTCTGGGTCGATTTCCTTGATGGCCTGTCGGAAATGGCGGAACCTGCCGAGCAGGCCAAGGTTCCGAAGGATTTGCCGCTGCTGATTATCGCCGGCACCCATGATCCGGTTTCGGCGGGTACACGCGGCCTGCACCAGCTATTGCAGGCTTATCAGGCTGCCGGTCTGAGCCGCGTGGAGCATATTTTCTACGAACAGGCGCGGCATGAACTGCTCAACGAAACCAACCGCGATGCAGTGACCGCCGACGTAATCCGCTTCCTGGATGGCTGCCTGGCTTGAGCCGGCCTAGCCGTTATTGGCGGCGGCCGGCAGGCTGCGGCCATCGAGATTCTCATATACCCGGCGCAGCAATTCCTTGAGCTGCGCTTCCTCGGCTTCCGTGAGACCTGCCAGGGCATTGCGCTCCAGCGCCTCGGCTGCTGGCAGCAGCCGCTGCACCATCTCGCGACCACGCGGCTCGATGCGGATGGCGACGGCGCGGGCATCGGTATTGGCCCTCGTGCGGCGCAGCAGGCCGGTGGTTTCCATGCCGCCGATGATGCGCGAGAGGGTCGAGATTTCAATCGAGGTGCGTTCTGCAAGATCGGACAGCCGCTGGCCATCCTGTTCAAACAGCGCAGCGAGTACGCGCCAGTCCTGAATGCCAAGCCCCTCGGCGCGCAGCCGGATGCTGAAATGCGCGACCAGGCGAACGCCGGCGCGGTTGATCAGATAGGGCAGGTAGTTATCCAGCGCGAACGGCGTCATCAGCCGAGCTTGCCGAGCACCGCTTCGATCTTCTGCTTCATCGTGGCGGCGTTGAACGGCTTCACCATGTAATTGTTCACCCCGGCCTGAATGGCGGTCTTCACCAGCTCGGTATCGCGCTGGCCGGTGGCCATGATGAAGGGCATGCGCTTGGTCAGCGGGTTGGCACGGATGGTCTTGAGCAGGGTCAAGCCGTCCATCCCGTCCATGTTCCAGTCGGAGATGATGAGGTCGAATTTATTCGAGTTCATGGCCAGGAGCGCCTCATTGCCACTCTTGGCCTCGACGACATTCTTGATGCCGATTTCCTGCAGGCAATAGCGGGCAATGCCGCGCATGCTCATCTGGTCGTCGACAATCAGAACCCGCAGTTGGCTGGCCACCGGCATGTTCGATCCTCGCTCCTTCCTTTTACCAGTCACCCCGCCGAATGCCTAAAACGGCAACGGTTACAAGGCGATGAATAACCCAAAACGCCCGGTATCTCAATGCTGCCAAGGGCCTGTTGGAGGCCGTCGGACCGGGTTCAGACGCACTCTAACGCTGCTTGCAGCGGTTCAGGATTTCCGCCGCAACCTGTCCGATCGGTGCTTCCTGTTGCACCGCTCCTACCAGTTTCGCTGCTTTCGGCATGCCATAGACCAGGCTGGTGGCCTCATCCTGGCCGATGGTCTGGGCCCCGGCCTCCAGCATTTTCTTCAGGCCGGCGGCACCATCCTTGCCCATGCCGGTGAGGATCACGCCGATGGCATTATGTCCGGCATGCTCGGCCACCGAACTGAACAATACGTCCACGGAGGGACGATGGCCGGAAACCGGCGGGTCGTGGTTGAGCTTGGTGTAGTAGTGTCCGCCGGAACGATGCAGCGTCAGGTGGAAATCGCCTGGTGCGATATAGACATGGCCTGGAAAGACGCGCACCCCATCCTTGGCCTCCGAAACCGAAACCGCGGAAAGCGAATCGAGGCGGGCGGCGAAGCTGCCGGTGAAACGCGGTGGCATATGCTGGGTGATCAGGATCGGCGGGCTGTCTGGTGGCAGCACGGTGATCACTTCCTTCAGCGCCTCGACGCCGCCTGTGGACGAGCCGATGGCGCAGATGATGTCGGTGGACGTGAAGCCGGGGCCCGGGGTGAGGCGCTTGGGCGCGGTGCCTTCGGCCGGACGGCTGCGTGCAACCACACGGGCAGTGGCAGCCATCTTTACCTTGGCCACCAGCTCGCTCTTGATCTCTTCCAGGGCGTGCTTGATGTCCAGGGTGGGCTTCGGCACGAAATCGACCGCACCCATTTCCAGCGCCTGCATGGTGATCGAGGCGCCCTTCTGGGTCAGGGTGGATACCATCACCACCGGCATCGGCCGCAGCCGCATGATCTTTTCCAGGAACGAGATGCCGTCCATGTTCGGCATTTCCACGTCCAGGGTCAGCACATCCGGATTGAGTTCCTTGATCATGCTGCGCGCCACCAGCGGATCCGGCGCGGCACCTACCACCTCGATGTCCGCATCACTGCTCAGCGCAGATGTCAGCAGCTGACGGATCAGCGCCGAGTCATCGACAATCAGAACCTTGATCTTTTTTGCCATGCCTAGTCCCGGACGCGTCTGCTTAAGCGATCTTGCGATGGATATTGCGGCCCAGCAGCTTGAACCGTTCGGTGATGCCGAACAGGTTCTCTGAATGGCCGATATAAAGGAAGCCGCCCGGCACCAGCAAATTGGCATAGCGGTCGAACAGCACCCGCTGGGTGTCCTTGTCGAAATAGATTACCACATTGCGGCAGAAAATCAGATCGAACGGCCCTTTCATCGGCCAATGCGACATCAGGTTCAAGTGCTTGAAGGCGATGAGCTGGCGCAGTTCCTGGCGCACCCGCACTTTGCCGGGGCCATGCGGCTCGAAGCATTTGTCGCGGATATCGGCCGGCACACCCTCTGCCGATTCCGTGCTGTAGACGCCTTCATTGCCCCGGCGCACCATCTCGGTATCGATATCGGTGGCCAGGATCTTGGCATCCCATTGTGCCAGATCGGGCATCGACTGGCGCAGCGTGATGGCGATGGAATAGGGCTCCTCGCCGGACGAGCAGCCGGCGGACCAGATGCGCAGGCGCCGGCCCTGGGTCGTCGAGCGGGTGCGGATTTCGCTCAAAGCCTGACCGGCGAGATGCTCGAAATGATGATTCTCGCGGAAGAACTTGGTCAGGTTGGTGGTCAGCGCATTCAGTGTGGCACCAAGTTCGTCGATGCCTTCCGGGCTGGCAATGAAGTCGCAATAGGCACGGAAGCTCGGGATATGCAGTTTGCGCAGCCGCTTGGCGAGGCGGGCATAGACCATGTTCTGCTTCGACGGGCCAAGGTCGATGCCGGTCTTTTCCTTCAGCAGTTTGGCCAGGAAGGCATAGTCATCGGCAGAGAAGGTGAACTCCCTGTCGTCTGCTACCGCGTTTGTCATGGCTGCGGCATCCCTGTTCATTCCTGCGGGCGCTGCCTCAGGCCGCCCCGGCATCCGCAGACGGGCCGGCAAGCATCGGACGTGCCGCCGTATCTGCCGAGTCCAGCATGCGGCCGGAGAACATGCGATCCAGCCCAATCAGGCCGACCATGCGTTCGCCCACGGTGATCAGGCCTTCCATGAAGCCGATACCCGAAACCTGCTCCATCTCCGGCATCGGACGGATTTCGTCCTCGTTGATGGTGATGATGTCGGATACGGCATCCACCAGGATGCCGACAATGCGCGAAGCCACGGAAACGATGATCACCACATTGTACTTGGTCGGTTCGGTGCGCGGCATGCCGAAGCGGGCGCGCAGATCGAAGATCGGCACGATGGCGCCGCGCATGTTGATCACGCCGCGTACCACTTCCGGCGTGTTCGGCAGCGGCGTGGTCTCTGACCAGGCGCGGATTTCTCGCACCGCCATGATGTCGACGCCGTATTCCTCGCTGCCTACCGTGAAGGAGATCAGCTGAATGGTGCGGCTGGAGCGGGCGCCGGCTTCGGCGCCTTTTGCGGTGGCTTGAGCGGTGGCGGACATGACAGCCTCCTTTAAGTCGTGGTCACGACGCCGCGGCGGCGTTCAGCGCCGTCACATTGCCGTTGCCGGAGGAAACCCGCGACGCGGGTTGCCGCATCTCGTTCTCCGCGATGTATTTGATGCCTGCGACGTCCAGAATCAGCGACACGCGGCCATTGCCCAGGATGGTGGCGGCGCCGACGCCACGGATCGGATCGAAATTCTCTTCCAGGCTTTTGATAACCACCTGCTGCTGGCCGATGATCTCGTCCACCACCAGGCCCATCTTGGTGCCGTCTTCCATCTCCACGATGATGACCAGCGCCTTGGTCGGGTCGTCGATGCCGCTCGCCACCTTGAAGATGCGGTGCAGATAGACCAGCGGTACATATTCGCCACGGATGCGCAGCAACTGGCTGGCATTGGCCACCACGTTGATCTGGTCGGCCTCAGGCCGCAGGCTTTCCACGATATTGGCCAGCGGCAGGATGTAGCTCTGCTGCCCCACCTTGAGCACCATGCCATCCAGCACGGCCAGCGTCAGCGGCAGGGTGAGGATGAAGCTGGAACCCTGGCCGGGGCGTGACTGGATATGCACGCGGCCACCA
Organism: Ferrovibrio sp.; assembly: GCF_965278975.1. Lineage (GTDB taxonomy): Bacteria > Pseudomonadota > Alphaproteobacteria > Ferrovibrionales > Ferrovibrionaceae > Ferrovibrio. The sequence continues at coordinate 766,588 of NZ_OZ257126.1, read as the reverse complement.
AGCGACTGGATGTTCTGGCGCACCACGTCCATGCCGACACCGCGGCCGGAAATGTTCGATACCGTGTCAGCAGTGGAAAAGCCGGGCAGGAAGATCAGGTTGTCGATCTCTTCGTTGCTCAGCACCGCATCCGGTGCCACCAGTTTCTTCTCGATCGCCTTCTTCATCACCTTGTCACGGTTGATGCCGCGACCATCGTCGGAAATCTCGATCACGATGCGGCCGCCGCGCTGATCAGCGGAAACATGGATCACGCCTTCCGGCGGCTTGCCCACGGCAAGGCGGTCGTCCGGATTCTCGATGCCATGGTCGCAGGAATTGCGGATCATGTGCGTCAGCGGATCGCCCAGCTGCTCGATTACCGTCTTGTCGATCTCGGTATTCTCACCGCTCATGTCGAGGCGGATTTTCTTGTTGGTGAGCTGCGCCAGTTCGCGCACCAGGCGCGGCAGCCGTGCGAACACGCTTTTCACCGGCTGGGCGCGCATCGCCATCACGCTTTCCTGCAGGTCGCGGATGTGATGCGAAAGTTCGGCCAGGCCATTGGCGAGTTCAGGATGCTGGTCGGCATGCAGATGCTCGGTCTGCTGCGCGATCATGGCATGGGTGATCACCAGCTCGCCGACCATGTTGACCAGCTTGTCGACGCGATCCAGATCGACACGGATCGAGCGTACCGACTTGGCGCCTTCGCCGCCGGCGGCAGCGCCGGGCTTGGCTTCCGCCTTCGCGGCTTCAGGATGCGGGTCCTTGTGTTCGTGCGGTGCGGCGGCGGCTGGCTGCGGTGCGACGGCAGGGGCGGGTTCGGCCGGCTTGGATGCGACGGGCGCTGCTGCGGCAACCGGGGCCGCGGCCGGCCTGGGTACTTCCTGCGGAGCGGCTTGCGATGCAGCCTGGGGCGCGGCCTCGGTCGGCGGATTGAGGCAGGTGATTTCCAAGTCGCAATCGTCGAGCACGAATTCGAACACGTCGCGGATGGCGTCTTCGCCCTGGTCCGTCTCGATGTCAAATTCCCACTTGATATAGGCGCCCTCGGCATTCATGCGGTCGAGGTCAGGCAATGCGCTGGTATCGGCGCGGGCCAGGAAGCCGCCCAGATTGCGCAATTCGCGGATCAGGATCAGTGGCTCGTTGGCGCGCTGATAGAGCGCATCGCGCGGGCTGAATTTCACCAGATATTTCAGCGTCGGCACCTTAGCCACTTCCGGCTCAGGTTCCGGCTCCGGCATCAGGTTGTTCAGGCCCAGTTCGGCATCCAGTGCCGCCAACTCGTCATCGGCGGCATGCGGATCGGCATTCACGCCGATGGTGGCGGCCAGCGCGATCAGCGACTTGCGACCGTCATTCTCATGCTCTTCAGGCAGTTCGCCGCCGGTCTGGGCGGCCTTGACCAGATCGGACAGGATGTCGGCGCAGCGCAGCACCAGCAGCACGGAATCCGGGGTCGGTTCCAGCCGGCCATCCCGCATCAGGTCCAGCACGGTCTCAAAGATATGCGCGAAATTCACCAGGCGGTCAAAGCCGAAAGCGCCGGCGCCGCCCTTGATCGAATGGATGGCGCGGAACACGGCGTTCAGCGTGTTGCTGTCGCCTTCGCCGGCCTGCAAGGCCATCAGATGGCCTTCCAGATCGCTCAGCAACTCTTCGCATTCCTGGAAGAAAGTCTGCTTAAACTGCTGCAGTTCATCCATCGGGCGGCACCTCCGGCTTCAGCTCAGGGGCTGACTTTGCGGATCACTTCAAGCAGCTTGGCGGGATCGAACGGTTTCACGATCCAGCCGGTGGCACCGGCGGAGCGGCCTTCGGCCTTCTTCGCCTGGCTGCTTTCGGTGGTCAGGATCAGCACCGGCGTCGCCTTGCATTTCGGCTTCTTGCGCAGTTCCTTGATGAACGTGATGCCGTCCATCACCGGCATGTTGATATCGCTGATGATCACGTCCACGTCATGCTGGTCCAGCAGATCAAGGCCTTCCTGGCCGTTCTCGCCCTGGATGACGGTGTAGCCGCCCTGCTTCAGCGCGAACTGAAGCATCTGCAGCATGGTCTTCGAATCGTCGACCGTGAGGACGGTTTTAGTCATGTTTGTACCGGCCATTTCATGAGAAACGAAAATAGCCCCAGATCGTCGAAGGCCGAAACGAAAGCATCGCTCGGCGACTTGATGACGAAGGCGGCTTGGTTTTGCTCCAGCTGCTGGAGCGCGGCGATCAGTACCTGCACGCAAGGTGTGGAAAGACGGTCCACGGCGGAGGCATCGACCACCAGCTTGCCGCCGGCGCCGATCGCTTCCTGCATTGTCTGCAGCAGCGGTTCGGCTGCCCGCAAATCCATCGTTGCCGCCAGTTTGAGCTGGACTGCGTCGTCGGCCTTGACGATGCTGAACGGCTCCATGGTTTAGCCCCCCTTGCGGCGGTTCACGCGCCGGCGGTTTTCGCCGTCAGGGGAGCCTAGCCGATGGCTGGGGGGGCGGCAAAGGGGTTGCGTTGTTAAATTGCGTAGATAACTTGGTAAAAATCGCCAAGCAAGCACGGCCACAAGGCCTGTCAGGTAGTCCGGAATCTGACGAATTGAGCCCTAATGGCGGCTATTGCCGGCGGGACATGTCAAACGTGGCGGCATGACGCGCCAGGGTTGACAGTTTCAGCCCGGCATAGCGCTGGTGCAGTTCGGCGCGGGTGCCGCCGGCAAGCTGGAACATCAGCATGATCGAGCTTTCCAGGTCATCGGCACAGCGCACCAGGCTGTCGAGATCACCATCGGCCATTTCGGTCTGGCCCAGGCTGCGCAGGTAATCGACGATCCACAGCGAATGCACGGCCAACTGCGACAGCGTCTGGCCGTGGAATTTGGTCTCGGTGTTGAAGTGGTCGGCAAGCCGGGGCAGGGGGCCATTGGCTCGGCTGTCGTGGGATTTCGCACCATCCTGGCTGGTGGACAGCTCTTCCGCCTCCACGTCGATCACCGTATCGGCGCCGAAGGCGAATCCGTCATCATCCTGCTGCGGCCAGGGCGCGCTATCCAAGGCAGAATCCTGCGGTAAGAGATTGATTCGGCTATGCCGAATCGGACTAAATCCCGATTCGTTCAGACCTTACTGGCACCGAGTCGCAGGGTCAAGCCAGAACCGCTGCATGCAGTGGTGCGGCAATATCCCACCCACTAACTCTAGCGTTTTTTGGCCAAGGATTTTGGATTTGGCGTTTTTGCCGAATTCAGCCGCGGCCGCCGATGCGCGCGCCGGTCTTCAGCACCACGGTTTCAAGGCCGCGCACCAGTTCGCGGCCAATGGCGCCGCCATCGCCGGCGATCTTCTGGCTCAGCACCACATAGAGTGCATCGATATGCGGCTGCACCACAGCCGCACTCACCGAGGTCTCGGGGCTGTTGATGCAATGCTCAAGATAGTTGCTGAGGAAATGCGTGATCTCGGTGACCAGCGGGAAGCCGAAGCTGCCGCCCAGCCCCTTCATGTCCCAGCAGATGCGCAACATGCTCTGCACGCCGGCCGGATCGTCCAGATTGGTGTGGCGCAGTTCGTCGAAGGCTTCGCGCAGGCGGCCCAGATCCTTGTCGGCCCATTGCTGGTACATCTTCTGGCCCAGCACCTGGATCGCGGTTTCGGCTTCCTTGATCGTCTGTTTATCGAACCCGCCAGTCCCCACTTTCATTTTCAGAAAGTTGGGCGGATCGATGAACTCGCCTTTCTTGGTCTGGTCCGACATCGGGTCCGGAAATCCTTCAACGCCCAGAGTAAAACAGCTTCATGCCGAAGCATCTGATTGCTCGGGCAAGGCTAATACTTTCGAACGAGGCACGCAATCAATTAGCAGCGCATCATGCGATTGGCGGCACGCAGCGCGGGCTAAAACAGTTCCACATCATCGCCGGCGGGCTGCTCCGGTTTCACTATCGGCTTGGCCTGATCAGTGCCCGGCCCAAGCAGGTAGTGATGAAAATGTGCCCGCACCATTTCCAGATTCTGGCCCGCCAGCAGGCCCTCACCCCAGCCAGTGGCGCGATCCGTCAGAGTGGGGGCCCAGTCCCGGCCGAAGCGTTCGCGGATCAGATCTTCCACATAGCGCAGCGCATTCACCACATGCTGCTGGCGCTGATTGCGCAGGTCGTCGCCTTGCATCAGTTCGACGATCGCCGCCATCGCTGGGGACTGCGGCAGCTGCGCACCGATTTCCATGAGTTGCGCGCTGAAGGCCTGCGCCGATTTCGACTGTGCGTTGCGCAGGTCCTCGATTTCTTCCTTGATCGCCAGCATCACCAGGGCAATGAAATCCAGCAATTCACGTTCGGCAACGGTTGGCGGTTCCCGCCCTGCCGTTTTGCCGTTCTGACCGTTGCTGGCCTGCCGTGTCACGCCAGGTTTGCGCGCCACCGGACTCCCCTATGCTTGTGTTATCGGTGCCCCTGGCAAGCATTAAGGCACAAGACGGGGTAAAATGCGACCAACTCCCGACCATTTAAGCGTCCGGCATACAAGCGCCCGGCATTTAAGCGATTGCGCCGCAGCCTGCCCCGTTCCATTATGCCGCCGGGGGCAAAGGCGGCTGCCAGCTGCCTAAAGTTGCGTGCAGTACAACCAGGCCGTTGATTCCGGTGTGGTTGCGGTCTGGAGGATGGCGGCCGCCAATGGATCCGCTCGATATCAAGGAAATGCTGCACCACCATCAGCTCTGGCTGAAGGGTCTGCCCACTGGCAAGGCTGCGGATTTCGGTGGCAAGGACCTCACGGGTGCCGACCTCTCCAAGGCCGATCTGCGGCGGGCGAATTTCCGTGCCGCCATTCTGCGCAATTGCCAGCTGCAGGGCGCCAATCTGGCGCAATGCAGTTTCTTCAAGGCGGATCTTTCCGGCGCAGACCTTTCCGCTGCCGATCTGACCCGCGCCGACATGCGCGGCGCCGTGCTGGAAAGCACCAACTTTGCCAATGCCGTGATGGCCGGGGTGAATTTCCGCCGTGGCCTGGAGCTTGGGGAGGCAGCCCCCGGTGCCGGCACCGCCGATGGCATCGCAGTGCTGCGCCAGAATATCACCGGCAGCAATTTCGCCGGTGCGAACCTGGCCGGAGTTGATGCGCTGGGAGCCGATTTCACTGGCAGCAATCTTGCCGGTGCCAACCTGGAGAATTCCGCGCTCACCGATTGTCAGTTGGCCCAGGTTGACCTGTCGAATGCCAATCTCGGTGGTGCCACCCTGGTCGGTGCCAATCTGGTGGGTGCCGAGCTTTCGGGCGCCAAGCTTGCCGGCGCCACGCTGGCCGGCGCCAATCTGACCGATGCCCATCTGCATGGCGTCGATCTTGAAGGGGTTGAGGTCTATGGCGCCAATATCGCCATGGCCAACCTTGGTGCCGAGGCCCTGCCGCCGCCCAAGCCGCTGACACCGGAAGAGATCACCGCCCAGCTTGAAGAGCATCGCCGCTGGGTGCAGACCGGCCGTGGCCAGCCGGCCAACCTGCGCGGGGCGGATCTTTCCGGCTTCGACTTGCGCGGGCAAGATCTGTCGGGCATTCGCTTGCGTGGTGCCAAGCTGCGGGAGGCTCGTCTGGAGCGCACTGTGCTGCGCTTCGCCGATCTTTCCGGCATTGATGCCCGCGATGCCGAGGCTAAAGGTGCGGTATTCCTGGGGGCCACGCTCACCGGCGCCGATCTGCGTTTTGCCGATATCGCTGAAGCCGTGTTCGGCAGTGCGGAAATCCTCACCGCCCAGGGTGAACGTACCGGCCGGCGCATGCGTTGCGACCTGACGGGGGCCAATCTCGGCGGTGCTCGGGTTGATGCGGTGCAATGGAACGATGCCGTGATCGAAAAGGTTACCGGCCTTGAACCCGGCATGGTCGCCGGTCCATGATGGCCGCCGCATGAGCACGCTGGGCACAAATCTGCAACGAAATGAGGCGGGCTTCGGCGTGGCGCCGATGAGCGAGCGTCGCCGGTATTACGACCCGGTGCTCAAGACCCATGTCGTGCAGGTATTCCAGGGCGATTTCTACGTTTCGACCCAGCCGGGCGAGATGCTGGCCACAGTGCTCGGCTCCTGTATCGCCGCCTGTATTCGTGATCCTGTGGCCGGCAAGGGCGGCATGAACCACTTCCTGCTGCCCGATAAGGGTGGCGATAACAACCCGGACCTGCCCTTCTCGGCCTCGCTGCGCTATGGCAGCTACTCGATGGAACAGCTCATCAACGGCATCCTGGCCGTAGGCGGGCGGCGCGAGCGGCTGGAGGTGAAGGTATTCGGCGGCGCCAATGTATTGGCTGGCCTGCGCGGCATCGGGCACCAGAATGCTGATTTCGTCGAACGCTACCTGAAGGCTGAAGGTTTTCGCGTGATGGGCGCCGACCTGCGCGGCAACCTGCCGCGCAAGGTGCAGTATTTTCCAGAGACCGGCGTTGTGCGCATGAAGCAGATCGAGGATGCTAGCGCCAAGGCGGTGTTCCAGCGCGAAACGGCGAAGAAGATCACGGCGGTGCAGAATACCGCTGGCAGCATTGAGCTGTTCGACTGACGGCCCGGCAAGATGACGTACAAGCTCAATAATGTTGCCTGCCTGGTGGTTGAATCCAATCAGAACCACATGCAGTTGATCAAGGAAGTGCTGCGCCCGCTTGGCATCACCAAAGTGGCCGAGGCAACCAATGCGCAGGTTGCGATTGCATATCTTGAGAATAACGTCGTCGATATCATCTTCACCGAATGGCACATGGACGGTGAGATGGATGGCATCGGTTTCGTTGAATGGGTGCGCAAGAATCCGGCTTCGAAGAACGTATTCGTGCCGATCGTCATGGTCACGGCGCAGTCTGAAGAGTGGAAGGTGATCAAGGCACGCGATGCCGGTGTCACCGAATTCCTGGTCAAGCCGTTCTCGGCTTCCACCATGGCCAAACGCATCACCGTGGTGATCGAGAATCCGCGCACCTTCGTGCGCACCGATGAGTTCTTTGGCCCCGACCGCCGCCGCCACCGGGTTTCCAACTACACCGGCGAAGAACGGCGCAAGGATCTGCTGGCCAAGGGTGACCAGGTGATGGACGAAAGCTCGGTGGAAGAACTGCTCAAGGAACTCTGAGCGTTTACCGGGTTGACGCACAGGCGTCATGGGGCCAAGATTCGGCCCAGGAACACCCATGGAGGCCAGCCCGCGCGGCATGAGCGATATCGTCGCCTTTCAGGATTTCCGCCCCGCCAAGGGGCAGGCGGCGCAGCCGCTTCAGGCCGTGGCCAATCCGGCGGCACCGCCAGTCGTATTTTTCGACCGGCGCGAATTCGCTCAGATTCTTGATCTTTATTCCCGCATGGTCGGGCGTGGCGAATGGCGCGACTACGCCATCGGACATGACAGAGAGAGCTGCAGCTTCGCGGTGTTCCGCCGCAGTGCCGATGGCGCGCTCTACCGCATCGTGAAGACGCCGAAGCTGGCGCGCCGCCAGGGTGCTTTCGCCATTCTCGGCCAGGGCGGCCGCATCCTGCGGCGTGGCCGCGAACTGGCGATGCTGCTGCGTTATTTTGAACCCAAGCGAGACGCATTGGCCTGAAAGGCCAACACAGCAAAAAAGCCCCCGCCCGGCAAGGCGCCGGAGCGAGGGCTCTGATTCCGTCTAGGGCCTGAAATCTGGCCGGAAGCTCGGCCGATCAGGCGGCCTTCTTGGTGGTAGCCTTCTTGGCCGGCTTGGCAGCGGCCTTCTTCACCGGAGCTTTCTTCTCGGCAGCCGGCTTCTTGGCGGAAGCCTTCTTGGCCGGAGCCTTCTTCGCGGCCGGCTTGGCCGGGGTGGCCGGAGTGGCCTGGGCCTGAGCGGCCGGCGCGAAGGCCGGGGCGACGACGCCAGACAGGAAGCCAGCGACGATAAAGGCAGCGGCAATCGTCTTGATACGGGTGAACATTGCTATGATCCCTAAGATTGAGGCTGCATGCCTGCCCATATGCATAGGTAGGCTGGCTGCATCGGCATCATCTCATGGAGGCAGCGGCCTAACTGTCAAGCCGGAGCATTTGAGCCGCGCCAATCGCGGCGATTCGCGATGCCGTTAACATTCGATTCGTGCAACTTTTATGGCTTTTTTATCGTGGTTGCGCCGATTCGGTACCGAGTCGCGCTCTAAACATTCGAGTCGGCACGGGTCAATTCCCGGCGATGACGCGCCACTGTGGGGCGTGCGGTCATGCGCTGCAGCAGCAGCGGCCGGATATCGGCCTTGCGGCCGGCGCGCCAGCCGGCCTCCAGCATCAGCCAATGGAACAGATCGCGCTGGGCGTGGCTGCCGCCGATTCCGGCAACGCCATCCAGACCCATATGCAACTGGCGGAAAGCCTCATCCCACTGGCCCCGGCCATAGGCCAGGATGCCGCGCCCCAGGGGCAGTGCCACGCCATGCCAGACCGGGTCGTTGGCCGTGTGGCTGTATTCGGCCATTGAGGTGAGCAGTTCCTGCGCCGAGGCATCATAGCCTGCGCGGGCAAGGCCGAGCAGGTAATGCAGATCGAGAAACGGATCGACATGCTCGTGCAGGCGCGGTTCGAGATAGCGTGCCAGTTCCTGCCAGCGCCCGCCGGTATCGAGGCCGACGAATTCCAGCCGCGCCAGTAATGCCACGGCATTCACCTGATCCTGGCTGTATTCCTTCCACACACCCCAGACATGCTGGTCATAGAGTTCAAGCGCCTGCGCCGGATCGTCGCAATCGATGGCGAACAATGCCGCATGCCACCAGTTATGGGTCAGCATGAAGCTGTTGCAATCGGCCCAGCAATCGCTGAAGCCCAGCATGGCATCCAGGCCCTCCGCCGTGCGGCCCTGTGCTTCCATCACATGCGCCAGCGCATGATGCGCCCAGGGTTCGCGCCGCAGCATGGCAATCGCCTGCCGCGCACTGGCCTCGGCTTCTTCCAGGCGATGGCATTCCTCCAGGGCGAAGGCGCGCATGCCATGCAGATAGGCGCTCTCTTCATTCGCCGCGCGTGCCATATCGGCCAGCCGCAGCATGCCCTCGGCATCGCCGATATGGAATTGATGCACCTGACCGAGCTTCATCGCTGCCAGATCGTGCGGATAATCCCGCACGATCTGCTGATGCAGGGCGATGGCCTGGCGCAGATCGTTTTTCGTCCAGGCGCGCACCGCCTGGTGCCACAGAAGCTCGCGCGGCAGGGCCTTGGACAGCGTGGCCTCAGCGCGGTCGAGGAAGCGTGTCGCGTTGGCCGCGGCTTCGCCGGTCTGCATGAACAAGGCCAGTGCTGCGGCCTTGGCAGCCACCAGCGGCTGCGCCGGTGCCAGTTCGGCGGCTTCCCAGGCTGCTGCCGCCGTCTTGCCATAACTCAGGAAGCTGCGGTCGAATTCATCCAGCCGGCCAACGATTGCCGGATCGTCGCTGCTGACGCCCAGGCCCTGTGCATCCTTAAGGCTCATGTATTCATGCTCAGGGCCAGTCGTTGAGCCGATCAAACGGGTAGAGCGGCTTGCGCAGCCGCTTGTAGTCCAGCTTGGCATTGTCCGAAGTGGTCACGCCGGTACCATCCAGCGTGTAGGTGGCTTTCGCCAGGGGGGCGAAGCCGGCGCGGTAATGGATGCGCGATTTCAGCAGCAGATATTGCTTCGCCAGGGGATCGATACCCACCGAGGTGAACACGCCGGTATCCCAGGGCTCATGATGGTTCGACACCACCACGATCTGCATGCCGCCGGTCTCGAATACGGCGGTGGGACCCATCTTCACCACATAGCCGTTATACATCGGGCCGCGCACCACCCATTCGCCGTCGGTGATGGTGCGTACCCGGCCGGTGAGTTCGAGCGGCCGGCCTGCCTCATGGATCGCCGGCATGTCGGTCTTGCCGCCAAGCTGCAACGTGATCGTGGCGCCAACGCCGGCCTGCTGCATCTGCTTTACCGCCGCCGGGTCCCACACCGCGCCCACGGCCACATCCTGCAAACCCTGGCGCAGCACCTCGGCGATCACCGTCATCACATCCTGGGTGCCGCCGGAGCCGCAATTGTCGGCATGATCCAGCAGCACGATGGGGCCATCCACGGTCTTCGCCTTTTCCTTGGCTTCGGCCACGGTTTCCTGCAGGTCGCGATGGCGATAGAGGAAGATGTCGCGTTGCTCCCAGGCGGCCTTGGCAATGCGCGCCGCCGCCGCATCGGCCTGGGCGAAATCATTGCCGATACAGATCACGCTGGTGCCGGCATCGGCGATATCGGCGAGTGCGAAGCCGCCGAATACGGTCGCTGCCGGCAGGCCGGTGGCTTCCTCGGCGTTGCAGGCCGCGATCAGGCCTTTCATCGGTTCGTCCGCCGTGCCTTGCGCCAATGTCTGGGACAGCAGCGGCAATTGCCGCCAGGCCATTACCGGCTTGGGCCGCTTGCCTTGCAGCCAGCCGAGCAGGATACGGCCGACCTGTTCCGCCACGACATCCATGTCGACATGTGGATAGGTCTTGTAACCGATCAGCGCATCGCAATTGTCGATCATGCGCTGGGTCAGATTGCAATGCAGGTCGAGTGTCACGGCGATGGGCAGGTCGGGCCGGATGGCGCGGATGCGTTCCAGCAGCGTGCCTTCGCCATCATCGGTGCCATCCGCCACCATGGCACCGTGCAGATCCAGCAGGCAGGCATCGCAGCCGGCTTTTACTGCCTCCATGATCGGTTCGCAGAGCGCGGCATAGGCTTCTTTGGTTACCTTGCCGCCGGGCATGGCTTCGGCAGCCACTGGCAGGACGACTTCGGCGCTCATTTCCCGGGCCAGCTTGAGGTAGACGCCCAGCGGCATATTGGTTTTGGCATAGGCGTCGATGGCGGCCTGATTGCGATACAGCCCCCAGGCCTCGAACCGCGCCAGGTCGGTCACGATGGGCGAGAAGGTGTTGGTCTCATGCTTCATCATCGCGAGGACGAATTTCATGGCGGCGGGGCGACTCCGGATTGTTCGTAGGCATATGGAAGCATAGGCCGCCGCCGCCGCAAAGAGGGAAAAGCCGCGTCAGCCGCGCGGATTTGCCGCGCCCGCGTTGCCGGCGCCACTGAACGGGCAATATTCCGGCTTGAGGTCGAGCAGCGGCGTGCCATCCAGGCAGTCCAGGCCGCGCACCAGCAGGCTGTTGCCCTGGCGGCTTTCCAGTACCACTACAGCCGTGCCGATCGGATTGGGCCTCAGCGGCGAGCGCAGCGCGAAGCTGCCCAATGTGCGGCCATCATTCTTCGGGCTTTGCTGCACCAGATCGCGGCGGGCGCGGTCGAGCCAGTAGAGCACTTCCAGCCGGGCATAAGCCTCGATGCCTTGCAGTGCCAGCGCCCAGGGCTCGAACAGTTCGATGCGGCAAAGCGGTCCGTCCGGCTTGCCGTGGCGCGGGCAATCGGCACGGTTGGCCCAGGGCGTGTGGATGCGGCCGATGAATTCCAGTCCGGCATCGCCGGCTTTCGGCGGTGCCACGCTGAGTTCGCCGGGGCGCAGGGAATCCTGTTCACTCATGCCGCCATCTTCCCGCTGTGGCGGCGGCTTGGCAATGCACAACGAAAAAACCCCGGCAGTTGCCTGCCGGGGTTTCTGTTCAGGACGCTTGTTCCTGGAGGATCACTCGTTCTTCTGGCCGAACAGGTTCAGCAGGGCCATGAAGATGTTGAGGAAGTTCACATAGAGCGACACGGCGCCGAAGATCGCCTGCTTGGTCTGCACGTCGGCCGGGTCACCTTCGTAGAAGTCGCTCTTGATGCGCTGGGTGTCGAAGGCGGTCAGGCCGGTGAATACCAGCACGGTGATCGCCGAGATCGCCATCTGCAGCACGCTCGAACCCAGGAAGATGTTCACGATGCCGGCGATCAGCAGGCCGATCACGCCCATGAATAGGAACGAGCCCATGCCGGTCAGGTCACGCTTGGTGGTGTAGCCCCACAGGCTCATGGCACCGAACATCGACGCGGTGATCAGGAAGATGCGCGCGATGGAGCCGCCAGTATAGACCAGGAAAATGCCGCCCAGCGACACGCCCATGGCGGCGGTGAAGGCCCAGTACAGCGCCTGCACGGCGGTGGCGGAAAGCTTGTTGGCCGCGAAGGTCATCACCAGCAGCAGGCCGAGCGGTACCAGGGCGACCACAAGGCGCATGTTGCCGCCATACAGCGCCTGCATCAGTGCCGGGCTGTTGGCCACCGCGATGGCGAGGATGCCGGACAGCGCAAGGCCCGAACCCATCAGGTTGTAGACACGGAGCATGTAGGAGCGCAGCGCCTGGTCGATGGTCGCGCGGTCCAACGTGCCGGCCGAGTAGCCGTAGCGCGTCTGGTTGAAGGGCGTGGACATGTGGGTAGCCTCCGTTGAAAGGACGACGTTTATGCGTCGTTTATGTCACCCCCGATACTTGGGGATTTGCGCCACGATTTCAAGCCCCTATCGCAGCTTGTCAAGATTGGCGATTCTCCCACTAAAACCGTTCATTTCAAAGGGAAATCGGTGTATCTGATAGGCATGAGCGCCTGATCAACGGGCGCCGGAGCCTCCCATGAACGCCTCTTCCCCGCCCGAAGCCCCGGGAACCCGGGTTTCGTTGGCACGCCTGACCCTGATTCTTGGCGCGCTGACCGCCTTCACGCCGCTCGGCGTCGATATGTACCTGCCGGCCCTGCCGGCCTTGGGCCGTGAGTTCGCAGCCGCCCATGGCCGCATCGAGCTTACCCTGTCGGCCTTCTTCCTCGGCTTGGCCCTGGGGCAGTTGCTGATCGGCCCGCTGTCGGACCGATTCGGCCGCCTGAAACCGCTCTATATCGCCAGCGCGGTGTTCATCATCGCCTCCATCGCCTGCGCTTTCGCCCGCGATGTCGAAACCCTGATCGTGCTGCGCTTCGTGCAGGCGCTGGGCTGCTGCGGCGGCCTGGTGATCGGCCGCGCCATGGTGCGAGACCTCTATCCGCCGCAGGAAATGGCCCGCGTCTTCTCGCTGCTGATGCTGGTGCTCGGCGTGGCGCCGATCCTGGCACCCCTGCTGGGCGGCTACATGCTGATCTGGTTCGGCTGGCCGTCGATCTTCGGCTTCCTCGGCGCGATCGGCCTTGTCGTGCTGGTTGCCGCCATGCTGCTGCTGCCGGAAAGCCATCGTGGGCCGTATCAGCCGCTGTCTTTCGTTGGCACGCTGAAAGCCTATGCCGGCTTTTTCCGCGACCGCCGCTTCATGGGCTACACGCTGGCCTCGGCTCTGCCGTCCGGCGGCATGTTCGCCTATATCGCCGGCTCGCCTTTCGTGTTCATCGATCTGCATGGCCTGCAGCCGCATCACTATGCCTGGGTATTCGGCGGCGGTGCCTTCGGCCTGATCGGCCTGTCTCAGCTGAATCGCGTACTGCTGCGCCGCTTCAGTGCCGCCGAGGTGCTGAAATATGCCGGTGCGGTGGCGGCATTCTTCGGCATCGTGCTGTTCGCTGGCTCCTATGCCGGACTCGGGCTTGGTTTCCTGATTCCGGGCGTGATCTGCACCATCGCGCCGCTGGGCATGGTGATGCCGAATGCCGGCGCCTCTGCCATGGCCGGCGTGCTTGGGCCCCGTGCCGGTACGGCGGCGGCGCTGATGGGCATCATCCAGTTCGGCTGCGGCGGCATTTCGTCAGCCCTGGTCGGCGCGCTGCATAACGGCACGGCTTTGCCGATGACCGGTATGATCGCGCTGCTGATGGCCGGCGGCTTCATCGCCCGCGCCTGGCTGGTGCGGGACGACGACTGAGTCTTAAGACTGGGGCTGAGCCTTGCGCCGCTATGCCTGACGCAGCAGCGGCGCCGGCTTGGCGTTCAGCGTTGCCCAGGCGCCGCCGAGGCCAAGCAGCAAAGCCACGCCGAGGCCGCCGAGTGCTGTGAGCGCGGCGGTGCCGGCCAGCGGCGTGTAGCCGGAATTCATGATCCGCGCCACGATGCCCCAGGAAGCCGCCAGGCCCAGGCCATAGGCCAGGGCCGCGCCGACCAGGCCGACGGCGGCATATTCCAGCAGATGCGCCGCCAGGATGTCGCTGCGCGTGGCGCCCAGGGCTTTCAGGATCGCGCCTTCGCGCAGCCGGCGGCGATGCTCGGCGGCCAGCGCACCGGCCAGCACCAGCAGGCCGGAAATCAGCGTGACGATGGCGGCACCGCGCACGGCCGAACCGAGCTTGGTGACCAGGTTGTTCACCTCGGTCAGCACATCCTTCATGCGGATCACCGAGATGCCGGGCATCTGTTTGGTGACGGCACGGAACAACGCATTCTCGCCCTCTGGCGTCGCCTTCACGGTGGCGAGATGGGTATGCGGTGCGCGTTCCAGCAGGCCGGGCGAGAACACGATGACGAAGTTGATGCCCAGGCTGCTCCAGTCGAGCCGGCGGATATTGGCGATTTTGGCCTCGATGTCACGGCCCAGGATATTCACCGTCAGGCTGTCGCCGAGCTTCAGCCCCAGGCCCTTGGCCACGGCTTCCTCCAGCGAGATCAGCGGCGGGCCGTCGTAATCCTTCGGCCACCATTGGCCGGCGACCAGGGTGGAACCTTCCGGCAATTCGCGCGAATAGGTCAGGCCACGGTCGCCCTGCAGCACCCAGCGCTGCTCGGGATCCACTGTTACCTGCTCCGGCGCCAGATCGCCGACGCGCGTGATGCGGCCGCGCAGATTGGGCACGGTCTGCACCGCGCCGGTGCCCGGTGTTGCCGCCACTAGCTGCTTGAAGGCGTCGATCTGGTCGGGCTGGATATCGACAAAGAAGAAAGCCGGGGCTTCATCGGGCAGGCGTTCGGTCACCTGCGCATGCAGGTTGCCCTCCACCTGCGCCATGGTGACCAGCAGCGTCAGCGCCACGCCGAGCGACAGCATCAGGCTGGCGGTGGCTGAGCCGGGACGATGCAAGGCGGCCAGCGCCAGCCGCAATCTGGCGGTCCAGCGGCCCCGATTGGCCGGCAGAGTGATGCGCGCCGCCACTTTGCCAAGGCCCCAGGCGAGCAGGCGGAAGAACAGGAAGCTGACCGCCGCACCGGCAACGAAATAGGCGGCGAAGCGCGGCACTTCGGCGGAGAAGATCGCCAGGGCTGCCAGGGCAGCGAACAGCAATGCCGTGCCGAGCAGATAAGGCCAGCGCGGCAGGTTCAGGCCCGGTGCCACCAGATCGCGGTAAAGCGCTGCCGGTCGGATATCGGCGGCACGCGCCAGCGGCCACAGCGCGAAAGCCAGGGCCACCAGCAGGCCATAGAGGCCGGCGACGGCCAGGGGCTGCCAGTAGAGGCCGGCGGCCAGCGGCACGGGCAGGGCGGCGTTCAGTGCATTGGCGGCCAGCATCGGCAGGAAGGCACCGAGGCTGACGCCGATGACGATGCCGATGCCGGCGAGCAGGAAAGTTTGCCACAGATAGACGCGGAAAATCAGCCCGGTGGTGGCGCCGAGCGATTTCAGTGTCGCGATGGTGCCGGTCTTGGCCTGCATATGGGCATGCACGGCATTGGCGACGCCGACGCCGCCGATCAGCAGGGCGGTGAGGCCGACCAGCACCAGGAATAGGCCGGCGCGGTCGAGGAAGCGGCGCAGGCCGGGGTTGCCGCCGCGCCAGTCGCGGATGCGCCAGCCGCTCTCGGCGAATTCGGCCTTGGCACGCGCGGTCACGCTTTCCAGCTCGATGCCGGGTGCATAGGAAATGCGATAGTGGAAGTAGCTCAAGGAACCCGGCTGCACCAGGCCGCTGGCATCCAGCGCCGCGCGGCTGGCCAGCACGCGCGGCCCCAGCGTCAGGCCCTCGGTGGCGCGGTCCGGTTCGCGCTCGATCACGGCGTTGAGCCTGAACTTCGCCTGGCCGATGCCGATCACATCGCCAAGCTGTGCTTCCAGCCGCACCAGGGTGGCTTCATCCACGGCGGCACCGAACACATCGCCATCGCGGCGCAGCACATCCGCCAGCGGCAGGGCCGGCTGCAGCATCACCTGGCCGACCAGCGGATAGGCTTGATCCACGGCTTTCAGTTCAACCAGCGTGCTGGTGTCGCCTGCTGTCCGATGCGCCATGGCGCGCATCTGCACGGTTTCTGAAACACGGCCCTGGGCATCGAGGAAGGCGCGTTCGCGTGGCTCGGCTTCGCGGTGGATCAGGCGGAATTCGATATCGCCGCCCAGCAGTAGGCGGCCGTCGCGTTCAAGCCCGGCGACGATGGCGGAGCTGAGCGAGCCGATACCGGCAATGGAAGCAACGCCGAGCGCAAGGCAGGCGACAAAGAGGCGGAAGCCGAGCAGGCCGCCGCGCAGCTCGCGCCAGGAAAGTTTGAGAGACAGCATCAATCGGCCGCCTGGGCCAGTATGGCCTTGCCCGGCTCGATGCTCCTGATCCTGCCATCCTCGATCCGCACCACGCGGTCGCAGCGTTCTGCCAGGGCCTGGTCATGGGTGATCAGGATCAGGGTGGAATTCAGCCGCGCCGCTTCGCCGAACAACAGGTCGATGATCGCCTGGCCGGTGCTGCCATCGAGATTGCCGGTCGGCTCGTCGGCCAGCAGCAGGGCCGGCTTCGGCGCCACGGCACGGGCCAGGGCCACGCGCTGCTGTTCGCCGCCGGAAAGCTGTGCCGGATAATGCGTCTCACGCTGGCCAAGGCCGACCTGGGCCAGCGCCGCGCGGGCGCGGGCTTCGGCATCGGCGGCGCCGGCGAGTTCCATCGGCACCATCACATTCTCTAGCGCCGTCATGGTCGGGATCAGGTTGAAGGCCTGGAACACAATGCCGATGCGCTCGCGGCGCCACAGCGCCAGCTCGTCTTCCTTCAGCTTGTTCAGATCGGCGCCGGCCACGCGCACATTGCCGCTGCTGACGCTTTCCAGGCCGCCAAGCACTGCCAGCAGGGTGGACTTGCCGGAACCCGAGGGGCCGACGATGCCGATCCGTTCACCTGGCGCGACACTCAGATCAATGCCGCGCAGGATGTTGACCGGGCCGGCCGTGCTGGTGAGAGTGAGCTTCACATCGGTCAGCGTCACGATGGCGCTGGCCGGAGCAGTGAATTCGGAGGCGGAAGTGGCTGTCATGCGTGTCATGGTTCCTTTGCACGGACTATATGGGAGGCTCCTGCGCCAGCGCCAATATTTGGCCTGGCTGTTTGTGACGCTGCTCACCATTACGTTATCGCTGGCTTCGGCTGCCTCGGCCCAGGCACAGGGAATCCGCCTGCTGGCGCTCGGCGACAGTCTCACCGCCGGTTACAATCTGCCCGCCGATGCCGCTTTCCCGGCGCAGCTTGAGAAGGCGCTGCGCGAAGCGGGTATGAATGTCACTGCGATCAATGCCGGTGTTTCCGGCGACACATCGGCTGGCGCGCTTTCAAGGCTCGACTGGTCGCTTGCCGACAAGCCGACCCATGCCTTGGTGGCGCTGGGTGCGAACGACATGCTGCGGGGCTTGAGCCCGGAGAATGCCCAGACCAATATCGAGCGCATTGTCACCAAGCTGCAATCCGCCGGGGTCAAGGTGATGCTGGTCGGCATGATGGCGGCGCCCAATCTGGGCGAGGATTACGGCCGCCGCTTCAATGCGCTGTATCCGGCGCTGGCTGAGAAATACAAGCTGCCGCTCTATCCATTCTTCCTTGATGGCGTCGCTACAAGGCGCGACCTGACGCTGGATGACGGCATGCACCCGAACCGCGCCGGTGTCGCCGAAATGGTCAAGCGCATGCTGCCGTCAGTGACGGCGTGGCTGAAAGGGTAAACGCTTGCGCCGCTCCGTTCTGCTTATAGTGGCGCAGTAAACCCAGCTTAGTCATGCCGGCGAAAGCCGGCATCCCATTTCCTGGCGCGTCATTCTCAAAGGCAAATGGGACCCTCGCTTTTGCGAGGGTGACAAATTGTATGGGGTGATTGGCTATGGTGGGAATTCGTTCTTAGAATTCCTGCCAGTCGTCATCGTCAGCCGGCTTCGGCGCGGGCTTGGCTGCGGCGACCGGCTTGGGCGCGGCGACCGGCTTTGGCGTCGTGGCCGCAGGCCTGGTCACTGCAGGCTTGGCCGCCATCGGCGCCGGCTTGATTGCTGCCGCTGCCGCCTTGGCCGGAACGAGTGCCGGCGGCGGAGCAACGGGCTTGGCCATCGCCGACGCCGGGGTTGATGCCGCCGCCGCATCATCGAGCTTGAAGAAACCAACAAGCTGCGCCAGTTCACGTGCCTGCCCGGCCAGCGATTGCGCCGCCGCCGTGGTTTCTTCCACCAGAGCGGCATTGCGCTGGGTCATCTCGTCCATGCTGCCTACAGCGGTGTTGATCTGCTCAAGGCCGGTGGCCTGCTCGCGGCTGGCGGCGGCGATCTCGGCAACGATATCCGACACCTTCTTGATCGCGGCGACGATATCGGTGAGCGATTTGCCGGTCTGATTGACCAGGCCGGCGCCGGTTTTCACCTGGGCGTTGGAGGCCTGGATCAGTGCCTTGATCTCGCGCGAGGCATTGGCCGAACGCTGCGCCAACGCGCGCACTTCCTGTGCCACGACGGCGAAACCCTTGCCGGCCTCGCCGGCACGGGCGGCTTCAACGCTGGCATTCAGCGCCAGCAGGTTGGTCTGGAAGGCGATCTCGTCGATCAGGCCGACGATATCGGAAATCTTGCGCGCGCTTTCCTCGATCTGTGTCACTGCCGCCACGGCATCGCTCACCACGCTGCCGCCCTTCTCGGCGCTGTCGCGTGCTGTGGTGGCCAGCTGGTTCGCGGCCTGGGCATTATCGGCATTCTGCTTCACCGTGGTGGTGATTTCGTGCATCGAAGCGGCGGTTTCCTCGATGCTGGCGGCCTGGCTTTCGGTGCGCTGAGCCAGATCCTGGCTGCCGGTGGAGATTTCATCGGAAGCGGTTTTCACCGACTGTGCCGTCATGGTCAGGCGGCCGGCAAAATCCCGCATCTGGTCGGCCATGCTGTTGACGCCATGCTTGATCTCGCCGAACACGCCGCGATAGTCGCCCTTCACGCGCGGGCGCAGGTCGCCGCCCGCCATGGCGCCCATGGTGGAAGCCAGTTCCTCGCTCATGGTTTGCAGCGTCACCACCAGGCGGTTCAGTTCCTGGCTGGTGGAGAGGAAGAAGCCGCTCTTGCCACCCTCGCTGATGCGGCCCGAGAGATCACCCTGGCCGACCTGATTGACCAGCGCGGCGATTTCCTCACCTGCTGCCTTCTCGCTGGTTTCGCGCTCCTGCCGGCGGCGCTCGGTTTCCTCGCGCTGGCGGGCAATGTCTGCTTCGGCCTGCTCGCGCGCCGCCATGTTATCCTTGAATACCTGCAAGGCCTTGGCCATGCGGCCGATTTCGGCGCCGCGCTCGACGAAGGGGATGGCGACGGTGAGGTCACGGTCGGCCAGACGCTGCATCGCCTCGGTCATGCCGGTGATCGGCCCGCTGACGCGCCATTGCACAATCAGGAAGCCAATCACGGTTACCGCTACAGCCAGGGCCAGCAGCACGCCGCTGATCACCAGGCGCCGCATTGCCAGATCCTTCTGCTCATCGGCACGCAGGATGAGTTGTTCCAGCGCCTGATTGGCGATTTCATTGATCAGGCTCAGGCCTTCCACCTGGCGCGGCTGGAATTCGGCCTGCGGGATATCGGGCTTCTGGCCGGCGGTCAGCGCGGTCACCACCTTCTGGCGCTCATCGGCCATCGGCCCCTGGAATACAGCGCGGGTCTTGTTGGCGGCATCCGCCACGGCGGCTGGCATGTCACTGCGTGCGGCGGCTTCGGTAATGATGCCCCAGGCGGTAAGCAGGCGGCCGAAATCCTCGGCATGAGCCGCGATGTCGGTGGCGGTCCAGGGCTGGCCGCCGGTCATTGAGGCGAGCAGGCGCAGTACCATCGAGCCAGCATAATTGCGCGCCACCCAGGCGGTGCGCTTCACCGTCAGCAACTGGTCAACCATCGGATCGACCATCTTCAGCGAGGCTTCGAGATAGTCTGAAGCAGCCTCCACGGCATCCAGATAGGCCTGCGTCACGCGCGGCCAGTCGCGCATCGCCTGGGCATCGCGCTGTGTTTCCGCCGCCGCCATCGCCGCCAGCGCTTTGGGCCGCAGTGCATCTACGGCATCATGGGTTTCCTTCAGCTTGGACAGGATCGGGCCGGAGCCGGGCAGCGAAGCCGCCAGCGCAGCGAGGCCGGTATAGCCGTCCTGGAAGCCTTTCTTGGCTATTGCACCGTATTCGCCGACATTCTTGCGCGAGGCGTCTTCCGCCGGATCCTTGCTGCGCATGGCGATGATCACATTGCCGCGTTCAAGCCGGTGTTGCTGCAGCGAAAGGAAGAAGCTCTGACTGATCGGTGCCAGTGCGGCAACGCGCTGCGCGGCGTGGCTGCGCTCAAGTGCTTCCTGCAGGGACTTGACGCTGACTGCCACCAGCAGCAACCCAAGTACGCCAATGATCACGCCGAGAATGGTGCGGATCGAAAGATTCTTCATGGAAGTTCCCCCCTGCATTGGGCCGGCGTAATTCTGTCGGCAGCGCCGCAAACATGCTGCGGCCGGGTTCCATCCTAGCGTGCAAGGGTGGGCGCGAGATAGCCTGCTTTTGTGGCTATCTCTTTCATTTTGCGAATGTTTCGACCTGCAAGCATGCCGCTGCCGCTTGTATGGTGCGGCTTGATGCAGCCTGCAGTGCAAATCATCCAGCCGGCATGGCCTGGAACATCGCGATGGAATCAAAACGAGTCCGAAACCGGACAGCGTTGGCAAACCGTCATCTTCAGCCGCCATAAATCGCTTGAAACGCAATTAGTTGTTGTCGATAGGGCGGTCAGCCTACAATATGTGGCTGCTTAGCTTGTTGCCTGAAGGATTGCCGTCATGGAGTTTCGTCGTCTCGGCCGCACCGATTTGCAGGTGAGCCTGATCTGTCTCGGCACCATGACCTGGGGCCAGCAGAACACCGAGGCCGAAGCCCATGCCCAGCTTGATTATGCCTGGGAGCGCGGCATCAATTTCCTCGACGCCGCTGAAATGTATCCGGTGCCGCCCCAGGCGGCGACCCAGGGGCGCACCGAAAGCCATATCGGCACCTGGCTGAAAGCGCGCCGTAACCGCGACAAGGTGATTGTTGCCACCAAGGTGGCCGGCCGTGGCGGCGGCCCGCGCGGCGATTTCACCTGGCTGCGCGATGACGGCCAGCCGCCGAACCTGAGCCGCCGGCAGATTTTCGAGGCAGTGGACAAGAGCCTGAAGCGGCTGCAGACCGATTACATCGATCTCTACCAGACTCATTGGCCGGATCGCCTGACCACCAATTTCGGCCGCGCCGAATATCCCTGGAACGACGAGCCGTCGGTGGCGATCGAGGAAACCGTTGCGGCCATGGGCGAACTGGTGCAGGCCGGCAAGATCCGGCATTTCGGCGTTTCGAACGAGACCGCCTGGGGCGTGATGAGCCACCTCGCCGCGCCGGGGCCTCGTCTGGCCTCGATCCAGAATCCCTACAATCTGCTCAACCGCGCCTATGAAGGCTCACTGTCCGAAGTGGCCCATAAGGAACAGGTCGGCCTGCTGGCTTATTCCCCGCTCGGCATGGGTGTGCTCAGCGGCAAGTATCTCGATGGCGCGCGGCCGGCCGGGGCGCGGCTGACGCTGTTCACCCGCTTCACCCGCTATTCCAATCCGCAGGTCGAGCGCACAGTCGGACGCTATGTGGCACTGGCGCGCCAGCATGGCCTCGATCCGGCGCAGATGGCGCTGGCCTATGTCAACACGCGGCCCTTCGTCACCGCGAACATCATCGGTGCCACCAGCCTTGAGCAGCTCAAGGCCGATATCGATTCCCTCAACGTCAACCTGTCCAAGGAGGTGCTCGACGGCATCGACGCGATCCATCGCGACCAACCCAATCCTGCTGCCTGATACCGCCACCCTCATCGCGGTCAGGCTCGCGTGACGAGGAGTATACGCCCATGGTCCGCCTGTTTGTCGCCTTAAGCATACCCGAGGCCACGTCCCTGGCCTTGCGCGGCCTGTGTTCCGGCCTGCCCGGAGCCCGCTGGGTCAATCCCGAACAATTTCACATCACCCTGCGCTTCATCGGCGAGGTGGATGGCCGCACCGCCCGCCATGTAGCGGAGGCGCTTACCGGCATCCAGATGCCGAGCTTTGAGGTGGCGCTGCATGGCGTCGGCACTTTCGGCGACAAGCGCGCGGCACGCAGCCTGTGGGCCGGCGTGCGGCCCAGCCAAAGCCTGGAGCGGCTGCATGAGAAGGTGGATGGCGCCATGGCGCGGCTGGGCCTGGAACCGGACCGGCGTAAATTCACGCCGCATGTGACGCTCGCGCGGCTGAACCAGCCGCCGGTGGAGCGCCTCGGCGCCTATCTGGCGCATCACGCGCTGGTCTCGCCGCCATCCTTCACCTGCGACCGTTTCGTGCTCTATTCCAGCTTCCTTTCTCATGGCGGCGCGATCTACACACCGGAGCGGATCTACCGCCTGGATGGCGTTGACGACCATGGCTGGATGGATGACGAGGCCGAGGATTGGGAGCGCGCCGAGGCGGCACGCGAGCGCGAATCCTGGGAGCAGGAGCGGCGCCAGATGCAGCCTGCCCTGAGCTATGGTTTCGGTGACTAAGTATAATTCGCTGGTCATTCTCACCGGTGCCGGCATCTCCGCCGAGTCCGGACTGGGCACCTTCCGCGACAAGGATGGGCTGTGGACCAGGTATGACCTGCGCGATGTGGCGACGCCGGAAGGCTTCGAGCGCAATCCGGCGCTGGTGCATGATTTCTACAATGCCCGCCGCCGCAACCTGATCGAGGCCGAACCGAACCCGGCCCATGCCGCGCTCGCCGCGCTCGAACGCGTCTGGCCGGGCGATTTCCTGCTGGTGACGCAGAATGTGGATGACCTGCATGAGCGCGCCGGTTCCACGAAGCTGCTGCACATGCATGGCGAATTGCTGAAGATCCGCTGTGGCAGCTGCAGCAACGTGCTGCCCTGCCGCGAGGATATCGACCTGTCCAGTGCCTGCCCGGCCTGTGCCACGCCGGGCGCCATGCGGCCGCATGTGGTGTGGTTCGGCGAAATGCCGTTCTACATGGACCGCATCGAGCAGGCGCTGAACGGCTGCGATCTGTTCGTTTCCATCGGCACCTCGGGCAGTGTCTACCCGGCGGCGGGCTTCGTCGCCGAGGCGCGCCGCCGCCGCGCTCATACGGTGGAACTCAATCTCGAACCCTCCGAGGGCTACTCGCAATTCTCCGAGAAACGCTACGGCCCGGCTTCCGAGCTTGTCCCGGCTTACGTGCAGGAACTGCTTGGCTGACACCACGCTGTTGTGTTGCGCCCTTGCCGTGATTCAGGCGACACTTGCCTCGGGTGACATGGCAATGGGTTGCGATGACAGGGGCGGGTAAAGGCCGTTTGCGCTGGTATGATGCCTGTTTCGCTGATCCCGGCGAGGAGGCGGCTTATCGGCAGGCCGATCTGGATGCCACATTGCTCTATGCCCGCATCGCGTTGCTGCTGGCCTTGTCGCTGTTCGGCCTGTTCGCCGCCGTCGATCTGCTATACGGCGCCGATGGCCGTACCCGGTTGCTGATTGCTCGCAGTCTGATCTGCGGCTGTTTCATTCTGCTCCTGCTGCTGACCTGGCATCCGGCGATACGCCGGCCGGACCGGGCAGTGTGGCATTCCCAAGCTGCTGCCTGTGCCATTGCCCTGGGCTTCAGCCTGCTGGTCGGTCTGGCCGATGAACCACTGCGCGGCTTCTATGTTCCGGGCATTCTGCTGGTGGTGGTGGCTTTGTTCGTGTTGCTGCGTCTGACTCTGCCGGAAATTGCCTGGATCGCGGTGCCGCTGGTCTGCATCTACGACGCTGTGTGGCTCCAGGTCTGGATCATGCCTGAGGAATTCGGCGCTTTCGTGGTGATGCAGTTCTATCTCTTCGCCGCCGTCATCGTCGGCGGCTTTTCGAATTACGCCATCGCGCACCACCGCCGCGTCACCCATGCTGCCGCCGGCGGCCTCCGCGCTCAGGCAGCGCATTTGCAGCAGGCGTTGCAGCAAGCGGCAATGGCGCGCCAGCAGGCTGAATATGCCTCGCGCGCCAAATCCGATTTCATTGCCCATATGAGCCATGAGCTGCGCACGCCGCTGAACGCGGTGATCGGCTTTGGCCAGGTGCTGGAAGGCGAGGTCTATGGCCCGCTCGGCGGCGACAAATATCGCGAATATGCTCGCCATATCCATGAAAGCGGCCAGCATCTGCTGTCGCTGATCAATGATATTCTTGATCTCTCTAAGGTCGAGGCCGGCCAGTTCGAACTGCACCGCGAACTGATCGATATTGCGGCTGCGATGCGGGCCGCCAGCCTGCTGGTTTCCGGCTTGACCTACAAGCGGCAAGTGAAATTGAGGCTGGCCGTGCCGCCGGAGCTGCCGCTGCTGCAGGCGGATGAGCGTGCGTTGAAGCAGATATTTGTCAACCTGCTTTCCAATGCGGCGAAATTCTCGCCCGCCGGTGGTGAAGTGTTGTTCACGGCTGAAGTGCAGCCGCGCGCGGTGGCTTTCATCATAGCCGATACCGGGCCGGGCATGGACGCCGAGCAGGTGGCCCGTGCCTTGGTACCGTTCGGTCAGGCCAGCGGTCACATCGCCGAGGCAACGCGCGGCACCGGCCTTGGCCTGCCGCTGGCGCAGCGTTTCACCGATCTGCATGGCGGCACGCTGGTGATCGACAGCCGGCCGGGCCAGGGCACCCGTGTCACGGTGACGCTACCGCTGAATTAATCCGTCGCGTTTTCGATCCGCTCCATATCTTCATCGGAGAGGCCGAAATGATGGCCGATCTCGTGGATCAGCACATGGCGCACCAGGCGGCCGAGCGGCTCGGCATTCTCGCACCAGTAATCCAGCAAAGGCCGACGGTAGAGGAAGATCATCGCCGGCATGGTGCCGGTGTAGCCGGCTTCCTCGGCGGTGATGCTACCGCCCTGGTAGAGGCCCAGCAGGTCGAAGGGGCTTTCCAGCCCCATCGTGGTCTGCACGTCCTCGTCGGGGAATTCCTCCACCCGGATCGGCACGCCATCGAGAAAGCGGCTTAAAGCCGGCATCAGGCGCGAACGTTCAGCTTCCGCGAGTGCGGCAAGGTCATCCAGGCTTGGCGGCAGCCTGTCAGCACCAATATGTGAAGCAGAGCCCATGCGGCGTGTTGTCCCAGGGTGGTTGCGGCGGGGCGTGGTCCACGATAGGTAATCGCTCCAAAGCGGTTTGTATAGCCGCAGATAGGCGAGCGGAGGAGGCGGTCATGGCGATTGCCAAGCTGAACCAGGAAGAGCGCGCGGCGGCGCTGGCAGCTTTGCCGCATTGGTCGCTGGCCGAGGGCCGCGATGCCATCCAGCGCAGTCTCCGCTTTGCCGATTTCAATGCCGCTTTCGGTTTCATGGCCCGCGTCGCACTCGCAGCCGAGAAGGCGGATCATCACCCGGAATGGTTCAATGTCTGGAACCGCGTCGATATCACGCTCTCGACCCATGATGCTGGTGGCCTGAGCCGCCGCGATGTCGATCTGGCCAAGGTGATCGATGCAATGGCGGTCGCCATGGGGGCCGTTGCGATGGGAGGCAAGGCGCCATGAATTCCGCTCTGCGCGGCCTGATCCGTGGCCTGGTCATCGCCGCCGTTGCGGCTCTGGTGGTCTTTGCCGGCTTCTATGCCGTGCATTGGCTGGATGGTGGCAAGCAGGATGGTGCCGGTGTCGGCGAGGTCAGCATCGGTGGTCCGTATGCCCTCACCGACCAGAATGGCCGCGCCGTCACCGACAAGGATTATCGCGGCAAGCTGCAGTTGGTCTATTTCGGCTTCACCTCCTGCCCGGATATCTGCCCGACCGCGTTGCAGACCGTGGCCATTGCGCTGGATGAAATGGGCGCGGCCGCCGCAAAGGACGTGGTGCCGATCCTGATCACGGTGGATCCGGAACGCGATACGCCGCCGGTGATGAAGGAATATGTGCAGGCCTTCCACGAATCCATGATCGGCCTCACCGGCACGCCGGAACAGATTGCCGCAGCCGCGAAGGCCTATCGCGTCTACTATCAGAAAGTGAAGCTGCCGAATTCCAGCCTGGACTATTCCATGGACCATTCCGGCTTCCTCTATCTGATGAGCCGGGATGGAAAATATCTGGCGCATTTCCGCCATAACGCCACGCCGGAAGATATCGTCAAGCGGGTCAAGGCGGCGCTCTGACGGGAACCCATAGCAGCCTGGTCAAGGCCGCCGAAAGTATATTTTTGCAGTGCAAAATAAGACTATCCCTTGTGGCGGTTTCTTGTCATGATTCCGCCATGGCTGCGGTTTTCGCTGCGGCATAAGGGGTGGGACCCGATGCTCTATCAACTGCATGAATGGCAGCATGCTGCCATGGCGCCGATGCGTCTGATGGCCGAGGCGCAGGCCAACCTGCTGAATCTGCCGCATCCGGTGAACATGATGCCGGCGGCGCGCGGCCTGGCGGCTGGCCTGGAGGTTTTCGAGCGCGTCACCCGGCGCTATCCGAAGCCGAAATTCGGCTTTGATCATGTCACCGTCGGCGGCCGCAAGCGCGACGTGAACGAGCGCGTGGTGCTGCGGCTGCCATTCTGCCAGCTGAAGCATTTCGAGCGCGAGGGCACCGCCCAGCGCAATGACCCCAAGCTGCTGATCGTGGCGCCGCTTTCGGGCCATTATGCCACCCTGCTGCGCGGCACCGCGGAAGCGATGCTGCCGAACCACGAGGTCTATATCACCGATTGGCGCGACGCCCGGCTGGTGCCGCTGCGCGATGGCGAATTCGGCCTTGATGACTATATCGATTACGTCATTCATTTCCTGCATCACCTCGGCCCCAATACCCATGTGATGGCGGTGTGTCAGCCCAGCGTACCGGTGCTGGCGGCGGTGGCGCTGATGAGCCAGGCGCGCGACCCCAATGCGCCGGCCTCAATGACCTTGATGGGCGGTCCGATTGATACCCGGCTCAGCCCCACGGTGCCCAACACCCTGGCGCAGGAACGCTCGATTGAGTGGTTCGAACATTCGGTGGTCAACCGCGTGCCGGTGAATTATCCAGGCTTCATGCGCCGGGTCTATCCCGGCTTCATCCAACTCACCGGCTTCATGAGCATGAACCTGGACCGCCATGTCGGTGCCCATGTGCGGCTGTTCCATCACCTGATCAAGGGCGATGGCGATAGCGCGCAGCAGCACAAGGCGTTCTACGACGAATATCTCTCGGTGATGGACCTGCCGGCGGATTACTATCTTGAAACCGTGCAGCGCGTATTCCAGCAGCATCTGCTGCCGCTGCACAGTTTCCCCTGGCGCGGCCAGATCATTGATACCAATGCCATCGAGCGCACCGCCCTGTTCACCGTGGAAGGCGAACTCGACGATATTTCCGGTATCGGCCAGACCCATGCGGCGCATACCATCTGCGGCCGCATCCCGAAGGCCAAGCGCGAGCATCACCTGCAACCCGGTGTTGGCCATTACGGCGTGTTCAATGGCCGCCGCTGGCGCGAGCAGATCGCGCCGCGCGTCGCGGCTTTCATCGCCAAGCATAACCGGAAAACTTGAGCCACCATGCCGGCGGAAAAGCCTTTCTGGCGGCGCAAGACGCTGAAGCAGCTTACCACCGCTGAGTGGGAGTCGCTTTGCGATGGCTGCGGCAAATGCTGCCTCTACCGCCTGGAAGATGAGGACGAAGGCACGCTGGAAGCAACCAACGTCGCCTGCCGCCTGCTCGACTGCAAATCCGGCGCCTGCTCCAATTACGCCAAGCGCAAGGAAATCGTGCCCGATTGCATCAAGCTTACCCCGGCGGTGGTAGCGAAGATGGATTGGCTGCCGGCGACCTGCGGCTATCGCCGGGTGCATCTGGGCAAGGATTTGCCCTGGTGGCATTACCTCAAGAGTGGCGATCGCGACCTGGTGCACAAGCTCGGCGTCTCGGTGCGCGGCAAGGCGATCTCGGAATTGAAGTCCGGGCCGCTGGAGCATCATATCGTCGACTGGGTCGATCATCCCGGTCCGCCCAAGCCGAAGAAGCAGGCGAAGAAGTCAGCCAAGCCACGCTAATCCGGCAAAGGCGTGTTCACCGCCGCATCGTAATAGCTTTCCGGGTCGGCGAAGAATTCCTGCATCTCGCGGAAATGCGGCACATCGCGCAGGCGGCAGGGCGTGATGCCGTCAGGCGTGATCAGCCGCAGATCGGCGCCGGGCAGGCCCATGATGATCGGCGAATGAGTAGCAATGATGGCCTGTACATGGCTGCCATTCTGCCAGCTATCCATCAGGCGCAGGAAACGCTTCATGCGCTGCGGCGACAAGGCCGCCTCCGGTTCGTCCAGGATATAGATGCTCGGCTTGCGGCTTTTGAACTTGTTCTCAAAGGTAGCAAGGAAGGATTCGCCGTGGCTTTGATCCTGTAGCCGTTTGCCGCCCCAATAATCTTTGTCGCCTTCGCGGTCGACATAGTCGGCGAGGTTGAAGAAGCTTTCGGCCCTGAAGAAGAAGCCATGTGTCACTTTCGGTAGCCAGGCGGCACGGAACGCCTCGCGCAGCGGATTGGGGGCGCCGACATGCAGCAGCCGGTGATGCTGGTTGCCGCCATAGGCCGAGAAACCGCAGAGGCTGGCGATGGCTTCCAGCAGCGTGGATTTACCGCTGCCATTCTCGCCGGCCAGAATCGTGATGGGTGCCGTGAAACTGAACTGGAAATCACCCTGCAGCCAGGGAAGCTGATTGAACGGAAAAATCTTCCGGTCGATCCGTTCCGGCAGCAAGGTCAGGCGTTTCAGGAAAGGGGCAGAGAGGGGCATGACGCTCAGTAAGGCTCGTCATCGGGATCGTAAGGCAGGCTCGGAGGTTCCTCCGGCAGCGGCGTGTTGATGGCTTCGTCATAATAGCTGTCGGGATCCTCGAAATAGCCTTGCAATTCGCGGAAATGCGGTACATCGCGCAGGCGGCAAGGGGTGATGCCATCGGCATTGATCAGCCGCAGATCGGCGCCGGGCAGGCCCATGATGATCGGCGAATGGGTGGCGATGATTGCCTGGGTACGGCTTGAGGTCTGCCATTCATCCAGGATGCGGATGAATTGCCGCAGCCGCTGCGGCGACAGCGCCGCCTCGGGTTCGTCCAGGATGTAGAAGGCGCGTTCCTGACTGTTCAGGCGATGGCGGAAGGTGGCGAGGAAGGATTCGCCATGGCTCTGCCCATGCAGATTGCGGCCGCCCCAGGCATCGGGATTGCCATCGCGGTCGATATAGTCGGCCAGGTTGAAGAAGCTTTCCGCGCGGAAGAAAAAGCCGCGCGTCACCTTCGGCAGCCAGGAGGCGCGCAGGGCATGGGCCAGCGGATCCGCGCCGACGCCGGACAGCAACTGGTGATCCCGGCTGCCGCCATAGGCCGGAAAGCCGGCAAGGCGGGCGATGGCTTCCAGCAAGGTGGATTTGCCGCTGCCATTCTCACCGGCGAGAATGGTTATGGGCGCCGTCAGGCCGAACTCGAACTCCCCGTTCAGCCATTTCAGCCGGCTGAACGGGAAGAGGTCCGGCACGATCCGCTCTGGTAGCAGCGTGATGCGCTTGAGAAACGGGCTGGTCAGCATCAGGCTGCTCCGAAAGGCGGAAAGTATGGTCAGGCAATATGATGCGACCTTATCACCATAAGAACATTGTGGCAACATAAGAATTTGCGAGGACAGAATATTCCGCATCCCTGCCGCAGCGGCGGCACTGGCAAGCGGAGAGGCTTCGCGCATAATCGGCGCCTTGCCGGAGGATGTACCGATTCATGCCTGATGCCGTTCCCCCCATGCTCGATGCCGCGCTGATTGCCTCATTGTCCCAGATCAAGCTGCTGTCGCTCGATCTTGATGGCACGCTCACCGATGGCGGGCTGTATTACTTCGAGGATGGCGGCGAGGCACGCAAATATCATGTGCAGGATGGCTTCGGCATCGTCGCGGTGCAGAAGGCCGGGATTGCCGTCTGCCTGATCACCATGAGCGACACCCCGGCGATTGCGCGCCGGGCCGAGAGGCTGCGCATCCAGCATTGCCACATGGGCGTGCATGACAAGCTGCCGGTACTGAAGGCGATCTGCGCCGAGATGGGCATCGGGCTGCATCAGGTGGCCCATATGGCCGACGATATCAACGACCTGACCGTGCTGCGCGAAGTCGGCCTGCCGGTTGCGGTGGCCAATGCGCGGCCGGCGGTGAAACAGGCCTCACGCTATGTCACGCAGGCCAAGGGCGGCGATGGCGCGGTGCGCGAGATCTGCGACTACCTGCTCGACTACCAGAAAAAATAAGCCAGAAAAATAAGGGAGAAAGTCTGATGCCGATCGATTTCCAGGGGCGCGTTGCCATTGTCACCGGTGCCGGTTCGGGGCTGGGCCGCAGCCATGCGCTGGCGCTGGCGTCGCGCGGCGCGCGCGTGGTGGTGAACGACCTCGGCGGCGCCGTGGATGGCACCGGCGGTTCGGCCAAGGCGGCGGACCAGGTGGTGGCCGAAATCAAGGCTGCTGGCGGCGAGGCAGTGCCGAATCACGACAGTGTATCCGATGCCGCAGGTGCGGCGCGCATCGTGCAGGCCGCCATGGATGCCTGGGGCCGCGTCGATGTGCTGGTGAACAATGCCGGCATCCTGCGCGACAAGAGCTTCGCCAAGATGGAACTGGGCGATTTCGATACCGTGGTGGATGTGCATCTGCTCGGCTCGGCCTATGTCACCAAAGCGGCATGGCCGGTGATGCAGGCGCAGAATTATGGCCGCATCGTCATGACCACCTCGGCGGCCGGCCTTTACGGCAATTTCGGCCAGACCAATTATGCCGCCGCCAAGCTCGGCCTGGTCGGCCTGATGAATGCGCTGAAGCAGGAAGGCGCCAAGAACGGCATCCTGGTCAACACCATCGCGCCGGTGGCGGCCACGCGCATGACCGAGGCACTGTTCCCGCCGGCCCTGCTGCCGCATCTGAAACCCGAATACATCACCGCCGCCGTGGTCTATCTCTGCTCGGAAGCCTGCAATGTCACGGGCGATATCGTTTCCGCCGGCGCCGGTTTCTATGCCAAGGCGCAGGTGGTTGAAAGCGAAGGCGTGTTCTTCGGTGCCGGTGCCAGCGTGTCGCCGGAAATGATCGCCGAAAATTACGGCCGCATCACCGATATGGGCCAGGCGCGCGCCTTCTCGGCGGCGATGGAGGAAGTGGCGAAGATTTTCGGCTTCTTCCAGAAGAAGTGATGCCGTTCCAGGGCGTCATGGCCCGCGCGGGCGGACCATGACGGTTTCTGAACGTCAGTAATGCATCTCGGCAAACACGACGCGGTTTTCCGCTGTCGGCCAGCTTTGCACCGCGAAAGTCTCGTCATTGCCGCGCACCAGTACGGTGCGGGGCGCCGCTGCCGGCAGCCGCAGCGTGCCGGTGGAAAGTGCTGGCACGCCCTCGCTCACGCCCGGCGCGACGGCACCGTCGATAGTGAAGACATCGCGGCCGTGGCCGAAATAGCCGCGTGGCCGGGTCAGGGTGATAGAGGAGCCCGCCGCCTTGTCGGCATCGCTCAGGCGGCCCGGGCGCAGATGCACCAGGTTGGACGAGCGCGGGAAGGGCGTGCGGTAGATATGGGTGATCGCCTCGCCCGGCGCGCTGATGACGAATTCGTAAGTCGCATCCGGCTTGGCGGTGAACGGACCCCAGAGGCCGTCCGCGCCTGTGGTCTTGCTATGCACCAGGCCACGGCGCTGCCCCGTCGCCGGGTCGGTTTCGTAAATCTCAACCTTGGCGCCGGCAACCGGCAGGTTGGTCGGGGTGCCGCCGGGCATGCCGTTCACCTTGCCGTTCAGCACCGGGGCGGCTTCCGCCTGGATCGCGCTGCTGGCCGCCGGCTTGCCGAGCAGGAAGTCGTAGATCGCGGCGAAGGCCTTGGGGTGGAACGCCACCTCGCGGTGATCCAGGCCCGGCAACACAATATCCTTGGCGCCCTTCAGCGCCGGACCCTCGAAGGTGACGCCGGTGGGCGTGCCGGCGGGCAGGCCGAGATAACGGCCATCGGGTTGGGCGAATTTGTCGGCATTGTCGGAGCGCGTGGTGGCCCACAGCGTGCCGGGCACCACTTCATTCGGGCCATCATTGAGCTGGCGCAGGAAAGCCCCGGCGCCGTTGAATTCGCTGCCCACCAGCACGCGGTCTGAAACGATCACGCCATGGTTCGGCGTGCCGCAGAGGATGGCATGGCTGACATGGGCGGTGCCGCCGCCATTCTTGATGAAATTGCGTACCGCGTTGCCGCCGCGCGAGGAGGCGACCAGGGCGACCTTTCCGGCGCCGGTGCGCTGCTTCACCTCGGCAACGAAAGCGGCCAGTTCCTGCCGTGCCTCGGCGGAGGACGAACGCAGTTCCTGCTCCTTGTCGTCGGCGCTGCGCGACAGTGGGTAGCGGAAGTCGATGGCCGCCAGGCGATCGCGCGGGAAGCCGTTCGATTCAAAACGCCACAGCGTGGTATGCCACAGCGCGGCGGTATCGCCATTGCCATGCACAAACACAATCGGCGTTGGCGCCGGCGCGGCCGGGGTGCCGGCACAGCCGAGAAGCGGCAGGGCAGCGGCGCCGGAGGCACCGAGCAGGAAGGAGCGGCGGGAAACAGGCAGCATGGCGTTCACTCCGAGACGATTCTTATCTTTTCCAGCATGACACCGGCCCCAGGGCTGGTCGTCAAGCATGGGTGGATGTAAATCATGACAATATGATGACAGTTATGTGAAGCCCTGCCGAAGATGACCCCGCGCCGCCTGATCCTGCTGCTTTCCGCGCTTGGCGTGTTTGGCATCCTGCCGAATTCCAGTTTCCCGGCCCTGGTACCGGATTTTATCCAGGCCTGGAGCCTTACCAATGCCGAGGCCGGTTGGATCGCCGGCATGTACTATCTCGGCTACATGGCCTGCGTCGCCACCGCGATGCTGCTGACTGACCGCATCGACGCCAAATGGGTGTTCATCACCGGCTGCCTGCTGGCCGGCGGCAGCACGGTGGTCTACGCCATGCTCGCCGATGGCTTCTGGAGCGCCATGCTGCTGCGCGGCATTGCCGGCATTGGCCATGCCGCGATCTACATGCCCGGCCTGCGGGCGCTTACCGACCGGCTGGGGCAGTTTCCCGGTGGCTCCGGTCCGGCTCTGCAAAGCCGTGCTGTCACGCTCTATACCGCCAGCTACTCGGTCAGCATCGCCGCCAGCTTCACGCTTACCGGCCTGCTGGCGGAATGGTTCGGCTGGCGCATCAGCTTCGGTGTTGTCGGGGCTCTGGCTTTGCTGCCGGGTATTGTCACCTGGATGATGCTGTCGGACCTGCCGCCGCCCAAGGCGGAAGGCAAGCCACGCCTCGATTGGCGTCCGGTATTCCGCAATCGTGCGGCGCTTGGCTATATCGTCGCCTATGGCGCCCATGGCTTCGAACTGATGGCGATGCGCACCTGGCTCACGGCTTTCCTGGTTTTCGCCTTGGCGCGCGAGGCGGCAAATACGCCTTCATGGTTGCCAGGGCCGACCTTGCTGGCGGCCTTCATCACTCTGATCGGCCTGCCGGCCAGCCTGCTCGGCAATGAAGTGGCGTTGAAAGTCGGCCGCCGCCGTGCCCTGATCGTGATCATGAGTATCTCGGCACTGCTGGGCATGGTCTATGGCTTCATGAGCGCGCTGCCGATCCTGTGGCTGCTGCTTTTCATGTGCGTCTATTTCATCTTCATTTGCGGTGATTCCGGCTCGCTCACCGCCGGCATGATGGCGGCAGCCGATCCGGCCGCACGCGGGGCCACCATGGCAGTGCATTCAATCTTCGGCTTTGGTGCCAGCGTGTTGGGGCCGCTTTGTGTCGGCCTGGCGCTTGATGCCGTGTTCCCGGTTTTCGGCCACGGCGTTCTGGCCTGGGGCCTGGGCCTGGCGGTGATGGGTTTCGGCGCGGCCCTCGGGCCGCTGGCTCTGTGGTGGTGGGCGCGGGAGAAAGCGGCCTAGCGCCTGAAACGCGCCTGAGGCGGCTCCCAGAACAGGCGGTCCAGCGACAATGAGCCCGCGCCGCGGATGATCAGCAGCAGCAGGCAGCCGGCCCAGAGCAGATGCTCGCTCCAGTTGCCGGGATAGACCCACTGGATCACGGCGGTTACCACCAGCAGCCCGGCGGCGGCGAAGCGCCCGAACAGGCCGAACAGCAGCAGGACAGAGAGAATCAGTTCGCCACCGGCCCCCAGCATCGCGGCGATGTCAGGGGACAGCAGCGGTACGCGGTATTCATTGGCGAAGATTTCCACCACGCCGGCTGCCAGGCGCGGCGGCAATTCCGGCAGCATGCCCGAAGCAGTGGTGGCGATCTTGGTAAGGCCGGAGCGCCAGAACAGCATCGCCAGCGCGATGCGCAGCATCAGCAGCACCGGGCTGAGTGGAAAGGCATTGAGGGCGCTGCGGACCGCAAACAGCATGGCGCCTCACCCGGGCCGCCGGAAGATACCGCCTTCCAGGCACCAGGCAAAGCTGGCACTGAAATCGAATGGCCCTGTGCTTTGCGCCTGGAGCATGGCCTGGGCCACGGCTTTGGCCAGCGGCTTGCCGGCCAGAACGGTATCGATCAGCGCGGCCTCCGCCGCGTTCAGCTTGCGCCAGCAGAGTTCGATCCCGTTGCGCCAGAGCAGCAACTGCTCGCCGCCTTGCTTAAGGTCGATACTGTCGATGGCTGGGGCATCGGGCTGATGTACCTGCCAGATCTCGCTCACCGGCCAGGGTGTGTCGAGCCGCTGCGCCGAAGGATGCAACGCCAGGGTCTGTTTTGCCATCGCCGCGGCGTCCCCGATATCACTGGGCCTGAGCGGTACTGCGTCTTCGGCATGATAGGCTTGGTGCAAGGCCCATTCGAAGGCCGCGACGCAGGGCAGGTAGGGATGGCCGGCGAGGTCACGCAAAGCCCGCAAAGCTGCCGGAAAATCACCGCCATACATGAAAAGCCGAGGATCGCGCGGTGGCTGGCGCAGTACGAAGTCGCGGGCCGCCTGGGTGAAGAAGGCTTCACCGACCAGGGCATGGGTGACTGGGAAAGCGGCGGCGAGCGTTTCGATCAGGCTGGTGCGGAAATGGTCGGCATAGACCTGAACGCGGGCCGAGGCAGGAATGGCATCCTCCACCACGCGTGCCGCCATGGCGCTTGGCCGCCCGACCAGGGCTGCGGCGAAGTCGCGCTGCAATTCAGGCAGCCTGCTCATCGGCCGGTTCCTCGACGCTGCCCAGACTGTCGGCGCGATGCTGATCGGCCAGGGCCGCCTCCGCCACCAGGGCACTCAGCGGCGGGATATTGCTGTCCCATTCGATCAGGGTCTGCGCCTCGGGAAACAACTGCACGGCATGACGGTAAAGCCGCCATACCGGCTCAGCTATCATTGTGCCGTGGTCGTCGATCAGGATTGCATCGCCATCTGCGTCGCTCTCGCTGTAGCCGGCCAGGTGAAGCTGCTGCACCGCCTGGCGCGGCAGGGCTTCGAGATAGGCTTCCGCCACAGCATAAGCCGCACCGGCACCGATATGGTTGAAGCTCGACACATAGATGTTGCTGATATCGCAAAGCAGGCCGCAGCCAGTGTTCTCCACCAGCCGGGTGAGGAAATCCACCTCAGACATATGGCTTTCGCTGTAGCGCAGATAGGTGGCGGGATTCTCGATCAGGATCGGGCGCCGCAGGCGGTGCATCGCCGCCGCGATGTTGCGGCTGGTGTGTTCCAGCGTCTCATCGGTATAGGGCAGGGGAAGCTGGTCGTTGTAGTAGCGGCCATCGATGCCGGTCCAGGCGAGATGCTCGGAAACCAGGAAGGGTTCGATCCGCGCCACCAGTGCCGCCAGCCGTTCGAGATGTGCTGCGTTCGGCGGCTCGGCGCCGCCAAGTCCGAGGCCGGTGCCGTGCACGGCAATCGGCCAATGCTGGCGTGCCTGATCGAGGTAATGCAGTGATGCGCCGCCACCCATGTAGCTCTCGGCATGGATTTCGAGCCAGCCGACCGGTGGTTGCTGTTCCAGCAATGCACCATGGTGCGGCGCACGCATGCCGATGCCCGCCGGCAACGGCAGCGCTGCGGCATGGGCGGAAGCAGCGAGCGGGGCTGCAATCGGCACCAGTAAGACTCCTTCTGGTCTTAGGTTTGGCCTCGGATGGACTTTGGCCCCAGGTGGGAGGATCATAACACCCGGTTGTGCGGTTTGGCGCAAGGTTAACGCCGCCTTGCTCTGGCCGGGCAATCCTAGTTTGCGCCGCCGGCCCCACGCTCCGGCGCGGCCGGCATGCCGATCCGGCCGATACCGGGCAGCTTGAGCGCCGGGCGCAGCGGGTCGATGCCCAGGGTCAGGCCCAGCAGATGCAGCTCCAGCCCTTCACGGGGCGCCACCAGCAGGCCGGCGAGGCCGAACAGTGATAGCTGCACACCCTGGCCGCTGGGTGCGCGCCCGAATAGGGCGCCGTCGGTGATGTAATCCTTACCGATGGCGGTCGGCGGCAATTCCAGGCCCAGTTCCGGCACGCTGCGGCCGATATGGGCGATGAAGCTGTTAGAATTCGGCCCCGGCCAGGTGATGTAATCCTTGCCGTGCGGATAGCTCTCGATGCTGGCGAGAATCTTCGGAATCAGCGCCGCCGCTTCGGCGCCACGCCGGTCCAGCAGCAAGTCAGGTGCGTTGCCGGCCCAGCGCGTATCCGGTTCGGTGGTGATGCGCTGGCGCAGCGGCGGACTGCTCCAGCGCATGATGTCGAAGCGCTGATAGCTCGATGCATCTTCCGGCTTGACCGCGATCCAGCTATGCACCGCCAGGGCGCCACGCCAGCCCCAGAGCCGCGCGGCATAAACCTGGATTACGGCCTCCCTGGTGGTTGCCGGATTGGGCGCGATGTCGATGCTGGCGGTGGAAGCGGTTGACCAATGCGGCCGTTCGCTGAACGCCACCGAGGCACCGCTCCAGGCCAGCGGCAGCAGCAGGGCCAGCAGCAGGATCAGGATCAGCCGCTTCATGCCGCCAGGCTGTCCGGGAACAGCCGTGCCACGAAGCGCGGATAGGTCTCGGCCAGTTCTCGCGCGATCTGGCCGCGCATCAGCGCCAGCGTTGCCGTATCCGGTGCTTCGGTTTGCGCCACACTGGCCGGGCAATCGAAATCGAAGCCGGTATTATCGCGCACTTCTTCCACGCTGTGGCCGGGATGCACGCTTTCCAGCGTGAAGCGGCGGCGGGCGCGGTCGAAGGAGAACCAGCACAGATTGGTCAGCAGGCCGATAGGCCCGCCGGGACGGTAGGTGCCATCATTCTGCGGACCGGCCGAGGAGATGAAATCAACTCTCGGCACCAGCACGCGGCGCGAATGTTCCTCGCGGAACAGGATCACGCGCGGCACCAGGTAATACAGATAGGCCGAGCCGAATGAGCCGGGCCAGCGCACATTGGTTTGCGGGTATTCGCCACCAGCGCCGACCAGATTGATATTGGCCTGGCCATCGATCTGGCCGCCGCCGAGGAAGAAGGCTTCCAGCCGGCCCTGCGCTGCGATGTCGAACAGCTCGACGCCGCCATCGCAGAAGAAATCATTGCGGATGCTGCCCAGCACGTTCACCCGCATCCGGCCGGCAGATTGCGCGCGAGCCAGCAATGCACCGGCGCCGGGGATCGGCGAGGATGAGCCGGTGGCGATCAGGCGGCAGCCGGCCAGCAGCCGGGCGATGGTGTGGATCAGCAATTCCTGCGGACGGAAGGGCAGTTCGTTACTCATGGTGCCTACTCCGCCGCCTGGCGCGGCAGCACGAATTCGGCGAGATACTGCGCGAAGCCGGCTTCGCTGCGCGCCAGCTCGCAATAGCGCGTGATATGCGCTTCGTCATAGCCGTAGAGGTTCCACAGATTGACCGGCCAGGCGCCGCGCGGTGCCACGGCAATGCCGCCGATATAGGCGCCGGTCAGCGTGCCGGCGGCGCTTTCCTCATTGCCGAGCAGATCGATATCGCGGATTTCCTCCACCGTCACCAGGGCCTGCTTGGCGGCATGGGCCATCGCCACCAGTTCGCGGCGGCGGCCGATGAATACATTGCCGTTGCGGTCGGCATAGGGCGCATGGAACAGGGCGAAATCCGGCCGGATCGCCGGCAGCAGCACGATGGGATCGGGCTCGGCGCTGAACGGATTGTTCATCACCGGCCAGTCGCTGCGATGTTTCAGCAGATCGGTGCCGAGCATGCCGCGCAGCGGCATGAAGGGGATGCCCTTGCCGGCGGCCTGGATCGCGGCATGGATTGCCGGGCAGGTGGCATCCAGCATGCGGAACGCCTTCTGCTTCAGGCCGGCGATGAAACGATGCGCGGTGCCATATTCGCCAAGCGTGACGGCAGAGGTTTCCAGCACCCGCACGGCGCCGGCACCGATCAGCATTTCGGTCTGGAATCCGGTTACCGGCACACCCACCACATGCAGGTCCCGGACACCACGCCGGATCATGGCGCGGGTCAGTTCCATCGCCACGCCGGAATAATCCGGCGGCACGGCAATCTTGGCGCCATTCGGGATCAGGGCGGCGAGGTCATCGACGGAGAGGGTCATGGTATTCCTCCAAGGC
Organism: Ferrovibrio sp.; assembly: GCF_965278975.1. Classification (GTDB taxonomy): domain Bacteria; phylum Pseudomonadota; class Alphaproteobacteria; order Ferrovibrionales; family Ferrovibrionaceae; genus Ferrovibrio. The sequence goes on along the minus strand of NZ_OZ257126.1, from coordinate 727,980 downwards.
CCGCCGATTGTCGCGCCGCGCGGCGCCTAGCGCAAGCGGTGACGTACTGGGTCCGCGCCGGCACGGAAGCCGGCATCCTGACGTTTTAGTGATTTCTCCAGTGCCGCCGCAGGCACGCCGATACCAGCCAGGCAGGCGGCCTGGTAGCACCATTCATTGTAGCCGGCAATCAGGCCATCGCGCAGCAAGTAGCGGCTGGCGCCGGCCATCAGCACGCGTTTGCCTTGGTTCGGCGCCATATTCGAGGTGAAGCTGAACAGCCAGTTGGCATAGCCGATGCCGTTTGCCGCCACCGGCTCGTGCATCTCCCATTCGAAATCGCTGCCATCGCGGAAGAATTTCGCCAGCATCTCGCCAATCGCCGCGCGGCCATCGTGGCGGCCATAGAACACATCGTCGTAATAGGCATCGGGCGTGAACAGAGCGGTGAAGCCGGGAATATCCTGGCGCCGCACGGTATCGGAAAAACGCTCCATCAAGGCAATGAAAGCCGCCGTCTCGCTCATGGTGTCCCTCCCGCTCTTATAGTTTTTGCAGCCGCTGCAGCACGGCCTGTTCGGTCTTGTCCAGCACGCTATTCTGCTCGGCGGCAAAGGCCGCACCGGCTTGGCCCATCGCCGCCAAGGCGACGGGATCGCCGAGCAGCCGGGCGAGTTCATTGCCAAGCGATGCGGCATCGGGCACTTGCAAAGCCGCACCGCGTGCCAGCAAGGCGGCGGCGATTTCACTGAAATTGAACATATGCGGGCCGAACAGCACGGCACGTCCAAGCCGCGCCGGTTCCATCGGATTCTGCCCGCCATGATCAATCAGCGAACCGCCCATCACCGCTACCGGACAGAGGCGATACCAGAGCCCTAGTTCGCCGAGCGTATCGGCGACATGGATATCCGTCTCCGCCGTGATCGCCTCACCGGCGGCGCGGCGGCTTACTTTCAGGCCGGCCTGGCGTAGCGCATCGGCCACCGCCGGGCCGCGCTCAGGATGGCGTGGCACCACGATGCCGAGCAGGCCGGGATGCCGGGCGGCAACGGCCTGCTGCACGGCGGCGGTGGTCTCATCCTCGCCGGGATGGGTGGAAGCCATCAGCCAGAGCCGGCGGCCGGCGGTTTGCGCCTGCAATGCCGCCAGCGCGGCCTCATCGGTGGGCAGGGGCGGTGCCGCCAGTTTCAGATTGCCGAGGCTCTGCACGTCAACGGCGCCAAGTGCACGGTAGCGTTCGGCATCGGCCTGGCTCTGGGCATAGATGGTTTCGAAGCCGGCGAGCAGCCAGCGCGCAATGCCGGGCACGCGCTGCCAGCGGCGGCAGGAACGCTCCGACATGCGGGCATTCAGCAGCAGCATCGGAATATTCCGCCGGGCGGCGCCGGCCAGCAGGCCGGGCCAGAGTTCGCTTTCGCTCCATAGTACCAGGTTGGGCCGCCAATGGGCGAAGAAGCGGTCCACGGCCTGCGGCAGATCGGAAGGCAGATACTGGTGCAGCAGGCCGGGCGCGCGCGCCGCCACGGTGGCCGCCGACGTGCGGGTGCCGGTGGTGATCAGCAGCGCGATATCAGGCCGTGCCGCTTGCAGCCGTTGCAGCAAAGGCAACAGCGCCATTGCTTCACCCACACTGGCGGCATGGCTCCAGATCAGCAGACCGGCGGGACGGGCCAGGCTGGCGATGCCGGCGCGTTCGCCCAGGCGCGCGGCGTCTTCCTTGCCCTGCGTCACGCGGCGGCGCAGCCACAAAGCCACGCCCGGCGCGATGGCGTGGCCGATACCGCGCCACAGGCTTTCCAGCCCGCTCACGGTTTCAGCCATTGCCGCTGCCAGGCTTGCAGCATCAGCACGCCCCAGAGGCCGTATTGCCGGTTGGCGCGGCCACTGAGATGCTCCTGCCAGGCCTGCCGGATCGGTGCCGCGCGCAGCAGGCCGGTCTCGTTCAAAGCGGTTTCCGACAGCAGGTCCTCGGCCCAGTCGCGCAACGGTCCGCGCAACCAGGCGCCGATCGGCACCGCGAAGCCGCTTTTCGGCCGCTCGAACAATTCCGGCGGCACATAGCGGCCAAGCAAGTGCCGCAGCGGCCACTTGCCCTTGCCATCGCGCAGCTTCATCGAACGCGGCAAGGCCAGGCCGAAGCTCAGCACGCGGTGATCCAGCAGCGGCACGCGCGCTTCCAGCGCCACGGCCATGGTGGCGCGATCCACCTTGGTCAGCACATCGTCATGCAGATAGGTCTCGGCATCCAAGCGCTGCAGATACGCCACCAGGTCTTCGCCGCTTTTGCGCTTCGGGAAGCCCGGCACCGGGCCGGGCTGTTGCAGCAGCAGGCTGGCTTCGGGCCATTGCTCTACCAGCGGGCGGTAATACTGCTCCAGACTTTCCGCCTGCAACGTGCCGGCCAGCTTGTGCAGCTTCTCGCCGAATTGCGGCGGGCGCAGAGAGGCCGGCAGCAAGGATGCCGCGCCATCCCATTGCGCCGGATTGAGCAGCCGCAATGCCCCGGCCAGGCCCTGGCGCAACGGCCCTGGCCAGGTGGCATAATTCTGCCAGGCGGGCGCCATGACATGGCGGTTATAGCCGGCGAAGCCTTCATCGCCGCCATCGCCCGAGAGCGCAACTGTGACATGCCGGCGGGTCAGCCGCGCCACCAGATAGGTCGGGATCTGCGAGGCATCGGCGAAGGGCTCGTCATAGATCGCAGGCAGGCCGGGAATTACTTCCAGGGCTTCCGCAGGCGTCACGGTAAGCGTGGTATGCTCGCAGCCGAGATGCTTTGCCACCGCTTCGGCGGCGTGCGATTCATCGTAGCCGGCTTCGCCATAGCCGATGGTGAAGGTTTTCACCGGCCGTGCCGATTGGCTCTGCATCAATGCTGCCACCAGGCTGCTGTCGATGCCGCCAGAGAGGAACGCACCGAGCGGCACGTCGCTGATCATGTGGTCGCGCACGGTTTCGCGCAGCAGGTCATGCAGGCGGCTGGTGGCTTCCGTCTCGCTGCTGATCGCCGGTTCGGCGGCGATGGCCTGTTCCAGTGTCCAGTAGCGGCGCTCTTCCGGCGCGGCGCCGGGCCGCTTGATCAGCAACCCGCCGGGCGGCAGCTTGCGCAGGCCCTGCCAGATGCTGCGCGGCGTCGGGATATAGTTGAAGCGCAGGTAGTCGGAGACGGCGGCGGCATCCAGCCGTTTCTCGAAGCCGGGCAACAGATGGAAGGCGCGGGTCTCGGAGGCAAAGGCGATGCCATCGGTGCCGACCGGATACCAGTAGAGCGGCTTGATGCCGACGCGGTCGCGCGCCAGCGACAAGGTACGGGTCTCATGGTCCCACAGCGCCAGGGCGAACATGCCCTGCAAACGGGCAAGGCAGGGCTCCAGCCCCCAGGCCTCGATACCGGCCAGCATCACCTCGGTATCGGAATGGCCACGGAACTGCGCGCCGGCTGCTTCCAGTTCGCGGCGCAAGGCCTGGAAGTTATAGATCTCACCGTTATAGGTGAGCATGTAGCGGCCGCTATGGGAGGCCATCGGCTGGCGGCCAAGCGGCGAGAGATCGATGATGCTGAGGCGGCGCTGGCCGAGGGCGATGCCGGCGGGATCGGCCCACACATCGCCATCATCCGGCCCGCGATGCTGCAATGAGGCGGTCATCGCCGCGGCGATCTCGCGCAACCGGTCGGAACCGGAGGATGGGTCAAGCAGGCCAGCGATGCCGCACATGGCGCGGACCTTAGAGCATCGCGTTCCCGAAATGAAGCATTGCGCTGCGGTAGAGCATGTAGGCTGCCACCAGCGCCAGCATGACGGCGAATAGTCCGGTCAGCAGGCCACGCTGAGGTGCCAGCCGCTGTGCCAGCCGCTGGCCGAACCAGCCGCCGAAGGCACCCCCCAGGATGAAGAGCCCGGCAATGGGCCAATCTACCAGCCCGGCGCTGGCGTAGCTGGCCGCCGTGGTCATGCCGAAGGCGGCAACACCAAGCAGCGAGGAGCCGACGGCGTTCAGCACCGCCATGCCGGAACCGAGCAACAGGCCGGGCAGGATCAGGAAACCGCCGCCGATGCCGAAGAAGCCGGCGGCAAGGCCGGTCAGCAGGCCGAGCCCGCCCAGGCGCCAAGCGATGCGCGGCGTGATGCGTGTGGCAGGGTCGCCGCCTTCGTTGCGCTTGCGCAGCAGGTTCACCGCCACGGCCAGCATCGCCAGGGCGAAAAGTGCGATCAGTTTCTGCCCATCCACTTGGCGCCCGGTCCAGGCGCCGATGGCGGCGCCGATCATGCCGCTAGCGGCAAACACGCTGGCGCAGGGCCATTTCACGGTGCCGGCACGGGCATGCGGTATCAGGCCGAGAGCGGCACTCGCTGCCACCGCAAGCGAAGCCGTGCCGATGGCGCGGTGCGGATCGGTGATGCCGACGCCATACAGCAGTAGCGGCACGGCCAGGATCGAGCCACCGCCACCGATCAGGCCCAGCACCACGCCGACCAATGCACCGGCGCCAACCGTTACAGCAGAACCAAGCATCCTGGCATCACGCAGGCGTGGCGAAGCGGCGGTTCCAGGGCATCAGGGCGAGCAGGCGGGCCATGCCGCAGAAGCCGGTGACACCGGCGAAAACCAGCCCGGCACCGACAAAGCCGGAAAGCGCGATGAACCAGGGCGAGACCAGCCAGGCCAGCAATGCGCCCAGCGCCACCATGCTGCCGGCAGTGATCTGCACCTGACGCATCAGATCGATGGGAGCGTCACGGTTTTCATGCAGCGGCAGGCCAGCCTTGCGCCAGGCGTCCAGTCCGCCTTGCAGGATATAGGCCTCGCGGAAGCCGGCAGCGGCAAGCCGGGTGACATTCATCGCCGTGCGGTTGCCGCTTTTGCAATGGAACACGGCAACCTTGTCTTTGTCGCGGTCGAAGTCATGGCGGTCAAAGGCAGAAAGCGGTGCCAGGCGGGCGCCCAGGATGTGTTCGCGGGCATGCTCGGAGGGCTCGCGGATGTCGATCAGCACGGCCTGACCGGCATCCATCAGGGTTTTCAGACGATCAGGAGAGATGGCTTGCAGGGTCATGTCACTTCTTCTTTGATTTGCTGGTGGGCTGGCAGAATTGCCGATACAGCAGTTCGATCAGCGCCGCGACTTTGGGATCGGCGAGGCGGTAATAGATGGTTTGGCCGTCACGCCGCGTAGCAACCAGCCCGTCGTCACGCAGCTTCTGGAGATGCTGTGACAGGGCGGAATGGCTGAGGTTAACGCGTGACGCCAGATCGCCTACACTCAATTCGCCTTCCACCAGTTGGCAGAGGGCAAGCAGCCGCTTTTCATTGGCGAGCTGGCGCAGGAAGCGGCTGGCTTCCTGCGCAGCTTCGGCCATGGCGGCGGCATCGGGCTTGGCTGGCATTTACGGCAATCCATATATTTTAGATGTTGCTAATTTAGTATTTTCTAATATATTTGCAATAGGCTGAATGAGGGCGCCATGGCATTGCAGATTTCCCCACATTTCCACGAGGCCAGCAACACCGTGGCCTATCTGGTCTGGGATGATGCCACCCGGCAGGCGGCGCTGATCGATCCGGTACTGGATTTCGATGCCAAATCCTGCCGCACCGCTACCTTTGCCATCGATGCCATGCTGGCCGAGGTTGAAAAGCGGGGCCTGGATCTGCGCTGGTCGCTGGAAACCCATGCTCATGCCGATCATTTCTCGGCCGCCACCGTGGTGCGGCGGCGCTGTGGTGCGCGCACCGTGATCGGTGCTGGCATCGCCCAGGTGCAGAAGGTGTTCAAGCCGATCTTCGATGCGGCTGACCTTGCTACCGATGGCTCCGCCTTCGATCATCTGGTGCAGGATGGTGAGCGTTTGCCGCTAGGCGATCTGGAAATCGAGGTAATTGCCACGCCGGGGCACACGCCGGCCTGCATCAGCTACCGGATCAATGATGCCGTGTTCGTCGGCGATACGCTGTTCATGCCCGATTACGGTACGGCGCGCTGCGATTTCCCCGGCGGTGATGCCGCCACGCTCTACCGCTCGATCCGCAGGCTGTTGAGCCTGCCGCCGGAGACGCGGCTTTTCATGTGCCATGACTACAAGGCGCCGGGTCGCGATGTGTATGCCTGGGAAACCACGGTGGCGGCGCAGCGCGCCAAAAATGTGCATGTGCATGATGGCATCGACGAAGCGGGGTTTGTCGCCATGCGCGAGGCGCGCGACCGCAAGCTCGACATGCCGGCGCTGATCCTGCCTTCGGTGCAGGTGAATATCCGCGCCGGAGAGCTGCCGCCGCCGGCGGCCAACGGCATCCGCTATCTCAAGCTGCCGGTGAATAAGTTCTAGCGGATGAAGCGGTCGACGTAATCCGCGCCGAGGCCGCAGGCGATGTAATGCTTGCGGCACATCTCGATCTTGCTGAACACATCCTCATAAGCCATCACCTTGCCCCAGGGATCGACATAGATCATGGCGCCGGTGATGTGGAACAGCGTGATCATTTCCGGGCAATCCTCCGGCACCACCAGGGTATGGGTCTCGCCCGGCGGTTCGAACACATAGGAGCCGGTTTCCGCCACCCAGTCATGTTCCAGGTAATGCCATTTGCCGCGCAGCACATGGCCATGCACAGGGGCAGGATGGCGGTGGCGGCTCAGCACGCCGGAGCGGCGCACGCGCAGCAGGTTGACCCAATAGCCCTGGCTGGCATGCAGGCAGAGCGGCCGGAACCAGACATTTTCCGCCTGCGGCACCCAGACGCGTTCATCCTCGGGGATCACGCTGCCGATCACGATTTCGGGGGCGGCTTCCTTGGGGAAGGGAAGCTGGTAGGGCATGCGGCTGGTATCGTCGGTCATGGTGTTTCCTTCACGCGACGGCGTAGCCGCCATCCACCGGCAGGATGCTGCCGGTAATGAAGCCGGCGGCATCGGAAGCCAGGAACAGCACGGCGCGGGCGACATCCTCAGGGCTGCCCCAGCGTTTCATCGGCGTGCGGTCGAGAATGGCCTGCGAACGGCCCTGGTCATCCTGCAATGCCTGGGTCAGCGGGGTTGCGATCCAGCCCGGCGCCACGGCGTTGACGCGGATATTTTCGCCGGCCCAGGCAATCGCCAGCGATTTGGTGAGCTGCATCACGCCGCCCTTGCTGGCGGAATAGGCCGGCACCAGCCCGCCGCCGAAGAAGCTGAGCATCGAGGCGGTGTTGACGATGCTGCCGCCCTGGCGCGCCAGCAGCGGTTTGGCGGCGGTGCAGAGCCGCATCGTGCCGGCCAGGTTCACATCCAGCACGCGCAGGAAGGTCGGCATGTCGAATTCGGCCTGGCGGCGGATCATGCCGGCGCAGTTCACCAGGATGTCGAGCCGGCCCGGGTCAGTGCCGATATGGTGGATCAGAGCTTCGACGCCGGCCTGGTCGGCCGCATCCAGCGGCACGAACTTGATGCCATCGGCATCCGGTGCCTCGCCCGGCAGATGGGTGGCGATCACCTTTGCGCCGGCATCGCGCAAGGCTTCCGCGATGGCGCGACCGATGCCGCTGCTGCCACCGCTGACCAAGGCCACCTGGCCGGAAAAATCGAATGAATACCTGCCCATACCTGTCTCTCCCTTAGTCTGACTGACATATCAGATATGAATGGTGGCGGCAAGGAAGGTGGAATCCAGTTGGCGCGACTCAAGCGCCGGCATTACAGTTCCGTGATCGGATGCGCTGCGACTCCGAGGGTGGCGGGGGCTGCCGGACGCAGGCTTGGGGGATATCACATGCTCGAAAGTTATTTCCGCCTGAAGGAACACGGCACCACGGTGCGGGTCGAACTGGTGGCGGGGCTCACCACCTTCCTCACCATGGCCTACATCATCTTCGTCAACCCGATGATCATGTCGAAGGCCGGCATGGACCAGGGGGCCGCCTTCGTCGCCACCTGCCTGAGCGCCGCTTTCGCCAGTGCGCTGATGGGCCTGTGGGCGCGCTATCCGGTGGCGCTGGCGCCGGGCATGGGCCTGAACGCCTATTTCACCTATGGCGTGGTGCTGGGCATGGGCCACACTTGGCAGGTCGGCCTGGGTGCCGTGTTCCTGTCGGGCTGTCTATTCCTCATCATCAGCGTGCTGCCGATCCGGGAGAAGATCGTCAATGCCATCCCGATGAGCCAGAAGATGGCCATTGGCGCCGGCATCGGCCTGTTCCTTGCGATCATCGCGCTGGAGAATGCCAATATCGTGGTGGCGCATCCGGCCACCATTGTCACGCTGGGCAAGATCGGCGCGCCGGCCGGCCTGCTTGCCTGCCTTGGTTTCGTGCTGATCGTGGCGCTGGATTACCGCAAGATACCCGGCTCGATCATGATCGCCATCCTGGCTATCACCGTGATCGGCATCGTTGCTGGTGTGTCCAAGTTCAACGGTCTGGTCTCGGCGCCGCCAAGCCTGGCCCCGACCTTCCTGCAGCTTGATATTCCCGGCGCGCTTTCGGTCGGCCTGGTCTCCATTGTCTTTGCCTTCTTCATGGTCGACCTGTTCGACAATACCGGCACGCTGATTTCGATTGCGCCACGCGCCGGCATGATGGACGAGGATGGCAAGCTGAAGCGTATCGGCCCGGCTTTCATCTCGGACTCGGTTGCCTGCATGGTTGGTGCCGCGCTGGGCACTTCCACGGTTACCAGCTACATCGAATCCGCTTCCGGTATCCGCGCCGGCGGCCGCACCGGCCTCACGGCAGTAGTGGTGGCGCTGCTGTTCCTGCTGTCGATCTTCATTGCGCCGCTGGCCACCTCGATTCCGGCTTTCGCCACCGCGCCGGCCTTGTTCTTTGTTGCCTGCGTCATGGCTGGCAGCATGGTGAAGATCGACTGGGAGGATGTGACGGAGTATGCCCCGGCGGTGGTGACGATGATCGCCATGCCGCTGACCTTCTCGATCGCCACCGGCATCGCGCTCGGCTTCATCGCCTATGTGGTGTCGAAGCTGCTCGCGGGCCGCATCCAGGAAGTCAGCTTCGTGATGATCCTGCTGGCGATTGCCTTCGTCGCCAAGCTGGCATTCGCCTGAGTTCAGTCTAGATCGCGTGCGTGGCGAGGCTGAGGGCGATACCGCTCAGCAGCAGCGCCACGCCGATGATCTCGGTGCTGCTCGGTTTTTCGCGGAAGGCGAAATAGCCGATCAGGAACGTGAACACGATCTCCACCAGCCCCAGCATGCGCACATAGGCCGCCACCTGCAGCGCCATGGCGGTGAACCAGCCGGCCGAGCCGGCAGCCGAGGTGACGCCCACCATCAGGCCGGGTTTCCAGGCGGTGGCAACGGCGCGCAGTTGTCCCGGCTCGCGCCAGGCGATGAAGGCCAGCATCAGCAGGGTCTGTGTCACCGTGGCATAGGCCAGCGTGGTAGCGGCGGCGAGCGGGATATTAGCCGCTTCCAACGAAAGCGAGGCGGCGCGGAAGCCGATGGCCGAGACGGCAAAGAAACCGCCCGAGGCAATGCCGATCAGCGCCGAACGCTCGGTCCAGCCGAACAGGAAGGCGCGCAGCTTGTCATCGCTGCCGCGCAGCGAAATCAGCATCACGCCGATGGTGCCGAGGATGATGGCGAATACGCCGGCCGCGCTGATCGTCTCGCCCAGCAGCACCACACCGAAGATCGCCGCCTGGATCGCCTCGGTCTTGGAATAGGCGGTGCCGACCACGAAATTGCGTAAAGACAGCGCCAGGATCAGCAGATTGGTGGCGATGATCTGCGCCACGGCGCCAAACAGCATCCAGCCGAGGAAGCTGCTGTTGGCTGCCGGCACCGGCGCCTGGCTGACCTGGGCGGCGATGCACAGGTAGATCAGTGCCAGCGGCATGCCGAAAACGAAGCGCGTGAAGCTGGCGCCATTGGTGCTGAGGCGGCCCTTGAGATGCTTCTGCAGGCCGGTGCGCACAGTCTGGCAGGCGGCGGCCCAGATGGTGATCGGTATCCAGGCCCATTCCATGGCGCGGCTTCCTTGTCGCTGGTGCGCAGTGGATACGATGTGCTGCAATTTTAAGCAAATGAGAAAGCCGCAAGTGGGGGTGAAGGGATTTTCAAGTTGCTGATTTTGCTGGACGTTACCGGCCCTGTGGTTAAGCTTGGTGTGCAACCTTGAGGAACGGAACGCATGCTTGGCCCTGCCATGGCATTTTGGGCTACGGCAACTTGGCGACTGCTGCTGGCGGCATTGCTGCTGATCGGCGCGCCGGGCATGGGCCAGGCTCAAGCTTCAGGCCCGGCCCGCGAAACCTGGGTGATCGCCTGCGACAGTTTCTTCCCGCCTTATAACTGGCTCGATCAGGGCAGGATCACTGGCATGGATGCGGAGATCATTACTGCCCTGGTGCGGCGGGCTGGCGCCGAGCCGCGCTTCGAGCCGGCGCCATGGAACCGGGTGCAGCAGCTCCTCGAACTGGGCCAGATCGATGCTGCCTTCCAGTTTGTCGGCCGACCGGACCGCTTCGAGAAATTCCACATGGTTGGCCCCTTCCGCCATGGCGAGACAGTATTCGCCGTGCCGCGCGATGGCATGCCGGACTGGGATAAACTGGAGGATTTCATACCGTTCAGCATTGGTGTGGTGCAGGGCTACACCTATGGCGCTGCTTTCGATCAGGCGACGTATCTGCGGAAGGAAAGCACTGCCGGCGACAACCGCCTGCTGTTGCGCATGCTGGCGGCGAAACGCGTCGATGCCATCATCGGCGACCGCGTCACCCTGGCCTATCTGGCGCAGCAGGAAGGCTTGCGCGAGGAAATCCGCTTCCTTGGCAAGACGTTTGACCGCGTGGCGCGTTATGTCGCCGTGCCGAAGGCGAAGACGGCTGTGGCCGAACGGCTGCAGCGCGCGCTGGATGCCATGAACGGCGATGGCAGCATCACCCGCATCATGCTGAACTGGGAGTAATCAGGCCGCCAGTACGCGGCCCTGGGGAAAGCGCAGCGTGGCGGCTGTGCCCCGGCGCGGCGCCGAGCGCAGGTCGATGCGCCCGCCATGCAAAGCCATCAGCGAGCGTACGATAGGCAGGCCGAGGCCCATGCCATCTTCCGGCCGTGCCACCATGGCGTTGGCGCGGCCGAATGGCTCGAAGACATGGCGGCGCTCATCCGGCGAAATGCCGCGCCCGGTATCGCTCACCACGATGCTGAGGCCATCGCTTGCCTGTAATGCCGATACCACGATGGAGCCGCCGGGTTCGGTATATTTGATTGCATTGCTGAGCAGGTTGAGCAGCATCTGGCGCAGCAGCAAAGGATCAGCTTTCAGCGCGGCGGTCGGCATGTCGCCGATGCCGATCTGCAATTGCCGCGCGGCGGCCTGGGCGCGCACCAAGTCCACCGCTTCGTTTACCACCTTTACCACGTCGCAGTTTTCTTCGTTCAGCGGCATGGCTTGGGATTCCAGCCGCGCGATCTGCAACACCTGATTCACTAGGCTCAGTAGATGCTCGCCGCTGCGGTGGATATCCTGGCCATAGCGGCGGTAAGTGTCGCTCAGACTGCCCAGCATGCCGGTGGCGATGACCTCGGAAAAACCCAGGATGGCATTGAGCGGCGTACGCAGTTCGTGGCTCATCCGCGCCATGAAATGCCGCTTGGCTTCGTTTGCCGCCTCGGCCCGGTTCAGCGCCCAGCGCACCCGCGCCGCCTCGGCATCGCGTCGGCGCAACAGGGCCAGGATCAACAGCATGAAGCCAACTGTCAGCAGCGTGGCGATGCCACCAAGCGCCAGCGGCAATATCAACTGGCGATGCCACTTGGCCGTGAGATCCTGGAGTTCAACGGCGACAAAGGCGGTGACCGGCAGTTTGTCCAGCATGGCATAGCCGGCCAGCATCGGCGGCACGGTGGCGCCGCCAGTATATTCAATCACGCCGCTAGGTCCCTTGCTGCGGCGCAGGTCATCAAGAAAACCATCAGGCATCCGGGCGCCGAAAAGATTCCGCTCGTTGCTGGCGGTGAACAGCATCAGGCCATCCTGCCGGGCAATGCCGAGATAGGTTGGGGCGGAAATCAGGAAGTCGCTGTAGGCTTCGCGGAAATGCGCCACCGGCACGGCGGCAAGCAGCGCGTCAATGCCATGCCGGTTGGAATCGGTCCGCAGGGTCAGCGTGATCACCGGTCGGCCAGAAACCCGGCTGCTGCTTACGGCAGAAATATAGAGCTGTCCGGGCTCGGCAGATGCCAGCGCCCGCATATATTCGCGGTCGCTGACGTCCACGGCGCTGCTGCGCGGATTGCCCAGCCGCCACAATTTCTGGTCCTCGCCGATCAGGCCGATTTCGATCGGTTCATTGTCGAAACCCTGCATGCGTTCTATCAGGCGTTCGATGGCGGCCATGTCGTTGAGTTCGCTGCCAAGCATGTGGTCTATGCCGGCAAGCAGCACCTGGGCCGTTTCCAACGTCTTGCGCAAATGCGCCTGCAATGCCTTCTGGGCGCCGAATAGTTCGCTTTCGGCATCATGCCGGATCTGGTCGCGGCTGGCGGTTATGCGATGCGCTGCCGTTGCCCAGATACCGGCAACCACCAGAATGGTGAAGACGATGACCGCGGCGCGGGGCACCTGCCACAAACGGCGCAGTTTCCGGATCATCGTCGCCCCCCATTATCGGCAAAGACCGTGGTGTCAGAGCCGGTTATGCGGCGATGGCAGCCACCGCCGTTGCGCCCAGCAGGCGGTCCGGATCCAGGATCGACACCAGTTGCTCGCCGCGCGTTGCCAGGGCGGCGAGGAAGGCATGATCGCTGCCCAGCCCCGTCTGTGGCACCGGCTGCAGATCACCCGGTGCCAGCGACAGTATATCGGAAACTGTGTCAACCAGGAGTCCATAGGTGCCGGCGGCAGCGGCTATCACGATCACAACATGGCTGGGTGTCGGTGGTGTGGCGGCTGCACCAAGCCTTAAACGCAGATCGTAGATCGGTACCACTTCACCGCGCAGGTTGATCACGCCGCGCACATGCGCCGGGCTGTTCGGCAGCGGATTTTCCGCCGTCCAGCCACGGATTTCGCGCACCGTCAGGATATCGAGGGCATAGCTCTCGGTGGCGACGGTGAAGGCGAGGAAGTCGCGCGGGGCATCGCCGGTGAAGGTGGCGAGCAGGGGGGTGGGGCTGTTGGCAGTGGCAATCTCGTTCATGGCTGTTTTCCTTAGAACTCGGTCCACGAGGCGTCGTTCTCGGCTTCGGCCTTGAGCGCGGTGTTGCCAGCCAGTTTCAGAACCGGCTTGGTCGCGGCCTTGGCGGCAGATGTCTTGGCGGCGACCGGCTTGCGGTCATTGGCGACGGCACGCGGCGCCTGAGGCTTGGTGTCAACACGGAAGAACGCGACCAGGCCGGAAAGCTGCTCGGCCTGGGTGGCGAGCTGCTGTGCGGCGGCCGAGGTCTCTTCCACCAGGGCGCCATTGCGCTGGGTGGTTTCATCCATGCCGGCGACGGCGGTGTTGATCTGCTCCAGGCCCACGGCCTGTTCCTGGCTGGCGGCGGCAATTTCGCCAACGATATCGGCTACCTTCTTCACCGCGCCGACGATGTCTTCCAGGCTGGTACCGGCCTGCTGCACCAGGCTGGCGCCCTGGCGCACCTGACCGTTCGACTCGTTGATCAGTGCCTTGATCTCCTTCGAGGCACCGGCCGAACGCTGTGCCAGGCTGCGCACTTCCTGCGCCACGACAGCGAAGCCCTTGCCGGCCTCGCCGGCGCGGGCCGCTTCCACGGAAGCGTTCAGCGCCAGCAGGTTGGTCTGGAAGGCGATCTCGTCGATCAGGCTCATGATTTCGGAAATCTTGCGTGCGCTGTCCTCGATCCGGCCCATGGCCTGCACCGCCTCGCCGACGATGCCGCCGCCCTTGTTCGCCGTTTCGCGCGCTGTGGTGGCGAGCTGGTTGGCGGCCTGGGCATTCTCGGCATTCTGCTTAACCGTGGCGGTGATCTCCTGCATCGAGGCAGCGGTTTCCTCGATATTCGCCGCCTGTGCCTCGGTGCGGCTGGCTAGATCCTGGCTGCCGGCGGAGATTTCGGCGGAAGCATCGCGCACCGCATGGGAGGCCTGGCCGAGCTGGCCGGCGAAATCGCGCAGGGTGGTCGACATGCCGTTGACGCTCTGCTTCAACTCGCCGAACACACCGGCATAATCGCCGTTAACGGTGCGGCTCAGGTCGCCCTCGGCCATGGCGCCGGTGATGCTGGCGAGTTCGCCGGTCATGGTCTGCAGCATGGCGGCCAGGCTGTTGAGCTGCTGGCTCATGGTCAGCAGGAAGCCATCCTTGCCGGCTTCGTCGAGGCGGCTCTGCAGGTCGCCGGCGGCGATGCGGTCGCACAATTCACCGATCTCGGCAATGGCGGCCTTCTCGCGGGCTTCACGCTCGGCGCGGGCCTGCTCGTCGCTCTTGCGCTGTGCCTCGATCTGCGCTTCCGCCTCGGCACGGGCCACCATGTTGTCCTTGAACACGCCCACGGCCTTGGCCATGGCACCGATTTCGTCGCGGCGCTCGGCACCGGCAATCCGGGTTTCCAGGTCGCCGGTGGCCAGCTGGCGCATCGCGGCAGTGATACCGGTGATCGGTCGCGTGATGGTGGCGATGACAATGAACAGCGCCAGCGCCAGCACGATCACCAGGCCGGTAACGCTGCCCCAGATCAGCGCCGGGCGCTGCTGGTTATAGAATACGGTAAGCGCCTCATTCATGTCGTCCGCCGCCTTGGCGTTGCGGTCGCTCACGGTCACCAAAGTGGTGATGATATTCTGGCGCAGCTCGCGGTAATCCTCCCGGTCGGCTTCAAGCTGGGCGGAAATGGTGCTGTCCAGTTCGGCGACGCGGGCGATCTGCTGGCGGCTCTTGATGAAGGCGGCAATCGGCGCCCGGACCTGATCGGTGAAGGCCTGGCGCGATTCTGCCGGCACCTTGGTTTCCCACAGCCCGATCAGTTCCTCAGCCTCCTTGATATGCTGGCGCAGGTCGGCATTGGCGCTCTTCATTTCATCCTGGTTGCGCGCGGTGTAGACACCACGGGTGTCACCGACGATGGCCGTGATCGCCGCATTGACCTTGAGGCTGAGCATGGCGCGCTCGGATACGCTGGACATGGCGTTCGACTGTTCTTCGTAACGGTCGAGGCCATTCACGCCCATGGCGCCAACGCCGATGGTGAGTGCGACCAGCAGGCCGAGTACGATGAAAATGCGGATACCGATGTTGAATCGCGACAGCAGGCGCATAGCTACCCCCTGCCTGCCGGGCAGCCGGCAGGCCTCATAATAGGACCAGAGCGGAGTGCCGATGGTGATGGGGCGGCGCCGGTAACAATCGCGGCCCCCATCGGCGTGATATGCACCCCCCTTCCCGCGGGAGGCGGCCACTCGCCGGGCGGGCAGCAGCCCGAGCAGCGGTTGTGGACGGGGCGGAAAATGGCCGAGCACGGATCATCTCGCAATTGCAAACTCAGACGGGCAGTCATGCATCCGACGCATGCCTAGGCAGCAGCCGTGCTCTGCGCTAATACACCGCCATGACCAGCTTCGTGATCGCAATCGATGGCCCCGTCGCGGCCGGCAAGGGCACCCTGGCGCGGCTTCTGGCCGCCCGTTTCGGCTATGCCTATCTCGATACCGGCGCGCTCTACCGCGCGGTAGGCTCGAAGGTGCTGCGTCTCGGCGGCGACCCGGTGGATGCGGATTTTTCCACGAAAGCTGCGGCAAATCTAAACGCCGACGATCTTGCGGCACCGGATTTGCGCAGCGAGGCGGTGGGGCTGGCGGCCTCCAAAGTGGCGGCGATCCCAGGTGTGCGCGCCGCCTTGCTGGAGTATCAGCGCCGCTATGCTGCCGCGCCCCCGGGCGGCGAGCCGGGAGCCGTACTGGATGGCCGCGATATCGGCACCGTGGTCTGTCCCGATGCGCCGGTAAAGCTGTTCGTTACCGCCAGCGATGAAGTCCGTGCCGACCGCCGGCATAAGGAATTACTGGCGAAAGGCGGGGATGTCGGCTTCGAGCAGGTGCTGGCCGATCTGCGCCGGCGCGACGCCCAGGACAGTTCCCGCGCCGCCGCGCCGCTGAAACCAGCGGTGGATGCCCACTTGCTCGATACCTCGTATTTGGCTATAGATGCCGCCGCCGAGGCGGCAGCAGAGATTGTCGCCCGGGTCCTGGGGCGCTGACGCCTGCCCCGGGTGCTCAATCAAACCCCTCCGCCGCCCTAGCGTCAGCGCCGGACCCGCTTGCATCCCCCGCGGCACAGCCTCCAGGACCATGTCCGCAGGCAGCCGGCAAGCACCAGCCCTCGGGGACTTCAGGAGACAATATGGCTAAACGTAGCGCCGCGGCGGCCCTTCAGGCTGAGCCGATGGAAGTCGAGAATTTTGCCGCCCTGCTGGAAGAGTCTTTCAGCACGTCCAATTCCATGGAAGGTTCCGTGGTCAAGGGCGTTGTGGTCTCGATCGAGAATGATTTTGCCCTGATCGATGTCGGCCTCAAGTGCGAAGGCCGCATCTCGATCAAGGAATTCGCCGCCCCCGGCCAGCCGGCCGAAATCAAGGTTGGTGACGTGGTCGAGGTCTACCTCGAGCGCATCGAGAACGCGATGGGTGAAGCGGTGATCAGCCGCGACAAGGCTCGCCGCGAAGAGGCGTGGGAAAAGCTGGAGCAGGCGTTCAACGCCAACCAGCGGGTCGAAGGCATCCTGTTCGGCAAGGTCAAGGGCGGCTTCACGGTCGACCTGTCCGGCGCCGTCGCCTTCCTGCCCGGCAGCCAGGTCGATGTGCGCCCGGTGCGCGATGTCGGCCCGCTCATGGGCAACCCGATGCAGTTCCAGATCCTCAAGATGGATCGCCGCCGCGGCAATATCGTGGTGTCGCGCCGCGCCGTGCTCGAAGAGAGCCGCGCCGAGGCCCGTTCGGAACTGGTGTCGAACCTCAAGGAAGGTCAGATCCTCGACGGCGTGGTCAAGAACATCACCGATTACGGTGCGTTCGTTGATCTCGGCGGCGTCGACGGCCTGCTGCATGTCACCGACATCGCCTGGCGTCGCGTCAACCACCCGTCCGAGGTGCTGACCATCGGCCAGACCGTCAAGGTACAGGTGATCCGCGTCAATCCGGAAACCCAGCGCATCTCGCTCGGCATGAAGCAGCTCGAGGCGGATCCGTGGGAGGGCGTGAAGTCCAAGTACCCGGTCACCGCGAAGTTCATCGGTCGCGTCACCAACATCACCGACTACGGCGCCTTCGTGGAGCTGGAGCCGGGCGTGGAAGGTCTGGTGCATGTGTCCGAAATGAGCTGGACCAAGAAGAACGTGCATCCGGGCAAGATCGTCTCCACTTCGCAGGAAGTGGAAGTGATGATCCTGGAAGTCGATCCGGCCAAGCGCCGCATCAGCCTGGGCCTGAAGCAGTGCCTCGCCAATCCGTGGGACGCCTTCGCCGACAAGCATCCGATCGGTTCGGTCATCGAGGGCGAGATCAAGAACATCACCGAATTCGGTCTGTTCATCGGTCTCGACGGCCAGGTCGACGGCATGGTGCACCTCTCCGACCTCGACTGGAACAAGGCGGGCGAAGAGGCCATCAAGGAGTACCAGAAGGGCCAGATCGTCAAGGCGCAGGTGCTGGACGTGGATACCGAGAAGGAGCGTATCTCCCTCGGCATCAAGCAGCTCGCCAATGATCCGTTCCAGTCGCTCGGCAGCCTGAAGAAGGGCGATGTCGTCACCTCCACGGTGGTGGCGGTTGATCCGCGCGGCATCACGGTCAGCGTCGGCGACGGCGTGCAGGGCTACATCCGCAAGGCTGAGCTGTCGCGTGACCGCGACGAGCAGCGCCCGGACCGCTTCTCGGTCGGCGACAAGCTGGACGCCAAGATCGTCACCATCGACGGCAAGGCGCGCAAGCTGAGCCTGTCGGTGAAGGCGCGCGAGATCGAGGAAGAGCGCGAAGCGATGGAGCAGTATGGCTCCGCCGATTCGGGTGCCTCGCTCGGCGACATCCTGGGCGCCGCCATGCGCAAGAAGAAGGACGAGGACGCCGCGCAGTAAGCGGTTCCCTCACACCCTGTTTCACGGAAAACCCCGGCGGAGCGATCCGCCGGGGTTTTTCTTTATCTGGTCTGTTCTCCTGGTTTCACCCTCGCGGAAGCGAGGGCCCCATTTCTGTCGGTCAATGGGATACCCGCTTACGCGGGTATGACAGCAGAGTGCTACCCCAGCGTAAACGCCTCATGTACGGCGCTCTGCACGCCGCCGCCCATCACCGCGCCGCCACCGGCAACGTGGATGTAGTCGCCGATGGCCACAGCGCCGAGGCCATGGCGCGGTGTCGGCATCGGCGCATAGGCCTGCCAGCGGTCGCTGCCGAGATCGTAAGCTTCGTTCTGGCCGAAGACCCGGTTGGTGCCTTCGCCGCCCATGATGAAGATCTGGTTGCGGTAGAGCACGGCGCCATGGCCGGAGCGCGCGGTCGGCAGCGGGTTGCGCATGCGCCAGCGGTCCTCCTTGGCATCATAGGTGTGGTGCAGGTTGGAATTGGTGTGGAAGCTGTCCACCCGGCCGCCGATCACATGGATCACGCCATTGGCCACCACGGTGCCGGTATGGTCGCGTGCCGTGGGCAACGGCGCTGCGCTTTCCCATTTGTTGGCCTTCGGGTCATAGACCAGATGCCAGTCGACGGATTTCTTGGTTTCGAAGGTATCGCCGATGGCGCCGCCAATGGCATGGAGGCGGCCATTCAGGGCGACGCAGGCAATCGCCGCGAAAGCCTGCGGCAAGGGGGCGATGCCGCGCCAGGCATTGTTCTCGAACACGAAGCAGAGAGTGTCCGGCTTGCGGTTCTGCTCAACGAAGCCGCCGATGGCATAGAGCCTGCCTTCCAGTACCGCGACGCCGACATGGTTGGCGCCACGCGGCAGCAGCGGTGCATCAATCCAGCGGTTGGCGGCCTGGTCGTAGACATGATGGTAAGGCCGGTCGACGCGCTGCTCGCCATAACCGCCGACAATATGCATCTTGTTGTCCAGCACGGTGGCCCAGGCCATTTCGCTGCGCGGCAGAGGCAGCGGCGCGCGCTCCACCCAGCGGCCCTGATTGGCGGCCTTCGGCGCCGGGCTGTCGGTGACGCGCTGCTCCTGAGCCACCTCCGGCACCGGGATGCGGCCCGGGCGGTCCAGCCGCTCGAACATCGGGCCATGGCCGGCATGCTGCGCCCAGGCGGTTGCAGGGGCGGCGATGGCTGCTGCCCCCATGCCCGCCAGCACGTTTCTGCGCTTGATCATCCGATCCTCCCTGAAATCCGAGACTCAAATCCGCAATCGGGAGAGGCTAAGCCAGGCTGTCTCCGCCGGGAAGCGGGATTCTGTCGGGCTGCTGTTTTAGACGGTCGAGGAGCGGGCCTGGACATCAAGTATCCAGAAGCCGGTGGCTGTGGCGTCACGGATACTGAAAATGCTCCCTAACCCTTGGCGGCGCCCACGGGGTCGAAATAATGCTGGATCATCTTGGCGATCTGGCGGTCGTGGCAGACATATTTCACCGCGATCATGCCATCCTGGGCGGCACGCATCACTTCCGCCTCAGCCTCGAAGGAGATCTGGATTTTCGGGTTCTTGATCCGCACCGTGAGGCGCAGCTTCTCGCCTGTGCTGAGTGATGCGCTGACCGGGCCGAACAGCAGGCCGAGCGCGCTCCAGTTCTTCAGCGGCACCTTCATGCTCTCGACCAGCACATGGTCTTCAGGCCCGCACATGGTGCGCGGGGAGCGGCGCTGCTCGCCAGCCTTGATGGTGCCGATCAGGTGGTCGATCAGCTCGGTGAGTTTCTCGCGGCGATGCTCGGGCAGGCCGGCGGTGCTCAGCTTGTCACGGATCGCCTCGGCCATTTCCAGCTTCTCGGCCTGGCTGGTGGAGGGATCGGCGAAATCCTTCGCCAGATCGCGATGCTCGGCCATGTACTGCACGAATTTCAGCAGGATGTCGCGCGCGCCCTCGCCGATGGTCTGCTCATAGAGCATCAATGCCTGCATCAGCTTCGGTCCGGCATAGATGCCCTGGATCAGGCGGGCGAGATTCTCCCGTGTGACCAGCCGCTTCATGCGTATTTCCATGCGGTCGGCCACGCCGATCTCCACGGCCAGGGCCTGGTCGCGGGTCAGCGTTTCATAGACCAGGCGGGTGGCGCGGAATTCCTCGTTCGGTTCGTCGGCAACGAAGGGGATCGAACTGTCGAGCAGGCGGCGGATCAGCTGCAGCACGGCATCGCGCAACGCCGGCATCGTCTGGCCGTGCATCAGCTGCGTCAGTTTCTCGGCCAGTTCGGTCACGGGTTCTTCCGCCGGCATGGCGAAGCGGGCATCGAGCAGCGAAAGTAATTGCGCAATGCGGTGCAGTGGATTGCGCGCCTTGCCCATCAATTCCGGCACGCCGGTACGGGCCAGCAGGATTTCCGCCAGGGCGGCATCCATGATTTTCAGCGCCTCTGCATCGGCGGTCGGCCGCCGCGGGTCGCCAAGCAGCAGGAAGCAGCGTTCAGCCTTCTCGGTCCAGCCCCGGGTGAAGGCCATGTGGCGGGTCAGGGCGGCGAAGGCTATGCGCTCGCCGTAGAGTGGATCGCTCTGCACCAGTTTCGAGAGGCCGGCGGCATCCACCGGCGGCGGGGGCAGGCGCTTCTCGAATTGCTGCGTCTGGGTCACGGCGCCATTGAGCAAAGCGGTGAGCTTGTTGACGCGGTCGCGCACGCCCTGCTTCAGCGCCTGGGCCTGGGCAATGGCAACGCGCTGCACCAGGGCGCCGAACAGGGTGTCGCTGTTCACCACCATGCGTGCCTGCTCGCTGGAAGACAGAAGTTCAAGCGCGGTGAGCTTGTTCTCCTCCAAGTAATCGGCGGCAGCCCTTGCCACGGCGGCGCGGCCACGCGGACTGTAGAGCTCTTCGGTATTCTCGCAGACGATCAGGGGGCCCTGCGAGGCGGGCGCAGCAGTAACGTTCATACCTCCGTCATAAGCCGAAACCGCGCCGCTGCCGAGTCCGAATGGCCTGCTGGATTTTCAACCACAGCGTGGTTTGTGCTGCCAGGGGGCCTTCCAGGAGGCCAGATTTGCCAAAGTCTGGAATGATGCTTCATACATAATTCATTATTTATTTCAATATCTTGTGGTTCTTTCTCAAAGAATGGAGACCGCAGATGGGCCCACTGCCAATCCGCCGTATAATACATTAGATGATGCAAGAGATTGATTCCGATGGGCGGAATGTAGCGTTTAGTTAGCATTATTGTTGGCGTCTTAACTGGCAGGCTGCGCGAAAAAACGATGAGTGACCTTACCCTTTGCGGCTGGCGTGTAAGCACTGACTGGCCCCTTCCAGAATTGCCGCCCTGGACCGGAGACGACAGGCCGGCTGATGTTTCGATCCGCCTCGGCAAGATAGCCTCGGAGCTATCCGGCACGGTTCAGCGAACGCCGCTGATACAGGTCAACGAGCAGGGTTTGCTGCGCTTCACAGTCAGGAATGTAGCAAACTATCTCGTGCGAGCCGGGCGGGAAGTGATCATTGACACCCCGCATCCGAAGGGTACGCCGGATATTGCCTTGTTTCTCCTCGGCTCAGTGTTGGGGTTCCTGTGCCATCAGCGCGGTATGCTCCCGCTTCATGCAAGCTGCGTGCTCTTTAATGGCAGGGTCATAGCCCTGTCCGGATCGTCAGGCACCGGCAAGTCGACGATGGCTGCCCTGCTTATGGCCCGCGGCGCGCAACTGCTGTCTGATGATGTAACGGTGCTCGATCTTCAAGCCGAAGATGGCCCCACGGTGCTGCCAAGTTTTCCCCGCCAGAAATTGTGGCGTGACACGCTCGATGCTCTTGGCATCGAGCCTGGAAGGCATCTGCGCAGCACGGTCAGCATGGAAAAATTCGATCGGTCAGCTCTTGCTCATTTCAGCCCTGTACCGAGACGGCTTGATGCAATCTATCATCTGCGCTCACGCATGAAGGGGGATGAGCTGCGAGTCATGCCGCTGGATGGCCTGGAAGCGGTCCGGATGTTGTACGACAATATCTATCGCCGTACCGCTGCCAGCCTGCTGGGCTTTGGTGACCGCCAGTTCCAGAATTGCGCATCGCTTTCCAGTGCCGTGCCGCTCTATGCGCTATACCTGCCCGATGGTGTGAAAAAGCTTGTACACGCTGTTCCGCAACTTGAACTGCTGCTGGGGAAGGCTTGATGGAGCCTGTCCGCAGGAAAGGTAATGTCTGGCTGGCTTCCTATCCAAAATCCGGCAATACCTGGATGCGGATTGCACTGACCAGCCTGCGCGACGGCGGCGCCGGGGTGAAGCTCAATCACCTGAAGCGTGGTATCGGAGCCTTTCTGGCCATGCGGTATAGGCTGGATGCGCTGCTTGATATCGATTCATCCGATTTGACGCCTGAAGAAGTGCTGCTGCTAAGGCCGCAAGTCCACGGATTGCTTGATATGGTGGCGGAAAAAGTCAGCGTATGGAAAGTGCATGATTGCTGGGGAAGAACCCAGGATGGCGAGGCAATGTTTCCTGCCGAGGCAACGGCAGCCGCTATCTACCTTGTGCGCGATCCGAGAGATATTGCGGTCTCGTATGCTCATTATTTTGGTATAGATATTGATAAGGCCATAGACCATATGGCGGACCGCTCCTATCGCGTTGCGGCCAGAACTGACGCGAGCCACTTCCATTTGCCGCAGATTTACTCCAGCTGGAGCGAGCATGTCCTCAGCTGGGTCGACCATTCCGGCCTGGCTCCACTAGTACTCAAATACGAGGACATGGTGACGGATATGGGTTTTGCCCTGCGACAGGTTTCAGACCTGATCGGCTGGAACACCAGTGACACGGCGATAGAAGGCGCAGTTGCCAGCACACGTTTCGATCGTCTGCAGGAACAGGAAAGAGCTGTCGGTTTTCCGGAAGTCATGTCCAGGCAGCGGCCCTTTTTCCGCCAGGGAAAAGCCGGGGCATGGCGTGACACGCTCAGTGCCGCGCAAGTTGCCCGCATCGAGGCCGTTCATGGTGCTGTTATGGAACGACTGGGCTATTTGTGAGTGGGTGGGGGCATGTCAAAGGCATGCCTATCCGTTCGAGCCCTCAACCCAGCGGATGAATCGGCCATAATGAATGCCGCGCCCGAACAGGTCGAGCATATCCGATCCCCGGGCCATCGCCGCATCGGCGTCTGCCGGCCAATCCTCCGCCACCGCACGGATACGCGACAGATTGAGCATGTGGCGGGCAGCAGGCGAATTTTCGAGCCGGTCCAACTCGGCCATGAAAACCGGACGAAGCACGGTCAGGCGGTGAAACCAGTTGGCGTCCTGGTAGCCGCGTGCCCGGCTGTCCAGCACGACGGCTGGCAGACGGTCACGCAGCACCTCGCGAGCGAATGACCGTGGCTGGCCGCCGGATTGCCAAAGCTCGGCCGGCAGGGCAAGACAGAATTCCGTCATCCTGCGGTCGCCGAGCGGATCGCGCAGATCGCAGCCCGTTACATAGGAAATGCCTGTCAGCCACTGATTCTGCGCCCAGTTCCTTTCCAGATAGGCAAGCCTCTGGCGGCGGTCGCGATCAGGCCGGTCGGTTGCGGCGCGTACCCGTTCTGTAATCCATCCCGCATCGACAGTAGCTGCCAATGCCTCTGATGCCGAAGAGCGGAGTTGCCAATTCCTGTCGGTGCCGCGCCATCGCCGCACTGCCTTCCGTATTCCGGCCGGGCCAAGGTAGCTCAACAGGTTGCTGCGGATCTGTGGCCAGAGTCTTTGGTCGTGTTGATGTAACCCCCAAAGCTGTTGTGCCAGTGCGATAAACCGGCCCGAACTGGCAAGATCGGCCAGCAGAGCTTCGCTTTTCCAGGACAGGGTGTGGTTGCCGGATATACCGGTGAGTATGACCGAGGCACCAAGTTCCCGCGCCTTTGCATAGAGCGGTTGCCAGGAGCCAAAATTGGTAAAATTCCGCAGCGGCAGGCCACATTCCTGAAATAGCCGGCTGGCATCTTCTTCTCCGGGCGTGATGTCGCCGGCAGGCAGATAATGGGCGTCAATATTTGGATAGAGCGCAGCGGTGGCTCCAGCGAGGGAGGCTTCGTTGTAAATGAGCCTGGGATGGCCACTTGGCAGCGGCGCCGATGGATCGGGAAAAGCCGTAAGCGTATGCAGGCGACCCGGTGCCAGCAGACGGGCCGCCGTTGCCGATACTGCGGCTGAATCGAGGCCACCTGACAGTTGACTGCCCACAGGTCCGATTGCGCGCAGGCTGGCCTTGACTACGCGGTCCAGCATGTCGCGGCCGGCCAGCACATAGTCGCGATTGTCGCGATAGCGGATATGGCGCCCTAGATCAGGCTGCCAGTAGCGGCTTACGGAATACCGGCCCTGCTGCCACACCAGCAAGCCTGCCGGCGGCAGGCGAAAAACACCATGGAACGCCGTGTGATCCGCCGGCATCGGGCGGGCCAGCAGAAGATGGGCCATTGCGATTTCGTCAATCTGCCGCTTGACCCCTGGAAAGCCTAATACCGCCAAGGGGCGTGTGGCAAAACAAAGTCGCCGAGTGTCGTCATGGGCGAAAACAGCCCGTCCGCCGGTCGCGTCTACCGCCAGGATCAGGCGATGGGAGGTCGCATCCCACCAGGCAAACGAGAAGGCGCCAACGAGGCGTAGGCAGGCATCCGTTCCCCATCGTTCCAGCGCTGCCATCAGCAGTGCGGCGTCGCCAAGGCCGGCAGCGCGTGCCGGCTCTATTTCCAGAGCCGCGATCAGGTCGTCGCGGTTGTCCAGCCTGCCATCGAAAACCAGCCGGGAGGTGTCGCCGGCAAAGCTGCCCGGCAGACGGTCCAGGCGATCCTCCGGCGTGAAGGGACGCGGCACATGCGCAAAGGCTGCCCCGGTTCCCCGCCAGACTGTCGGCTTGCCGCCGCCGCCATAAGTTGTCGCGATGTTGCCGAGCCGGTCAGCGCCCGACATACCAGCAAAATCCACGCTGGCTAGGCCAGCAAAAAAAGCCATGCGGCGGGAGTCAGCTCCCGGACGGCGACGGCGAGAACGTGCCATCCCCCGGGGCAATAAGACCGTTATTCTGAGTTGCCGCGACCGGTAAGACTTCAAGGATGGGTGTTTGCCACAGCCGCTTGGTTCCCGCTTGGGGTTTCGCTGCGGTGACCGCCTGTTCAACATCCTTCATTTCAAGCCTCTTCGCCCCTTAACCAGTATCTATGCTTCGCGCCTGCTTGAGCTTGTAATAATATAGCACTGAGTGCTGGCATCGCATAAAAAAAATCACAGCAAAGGTCAAGTTGGTGGTATCCACGCCCGCTATAGCGGCCACAATTAATAGCGAGGAGGACGGGCAGCGATGGGTGCTTCAGGATCCCAGGCAAGCGAGATGTATCAGCGCACAGACAAAATCTTGACGGCAGCCATCAACGACGAACTGGTGATGATGAGCGTGGAACTGGGGCAATATTTTGGCCTCAACTCAGTCGGTCTTCATATTTGGTCGTTGCTGGAGACTCCGAAAAGTTTTGACGCGATCGTCGCGATACTGACCGCCGAATACGATGGCGACGCAGAAGTCATCCGGAGCGAAGTTGCTGTTTTTCTTGCCCGGCTTGAAAGCGAAGGGCTGCTGAAGCACCTCTGAATCTAGCGCCGGGCCCTAGGCTCGAGCAGCGTATCGCGTCGGCTTTGCCATACTGAAGAGTTCCGCCTTCGCGGTTTCACCGGCAACGAAGGCCCGCACCCGTTCGATGACGGCGGGGTCGCTCAGGATGCGGCGATGGCCCATGCCTTCAACGATTTCCAGCCGGGCGCCGCGCCAGGCATCGACGTTGTCGCGGCTATGCTGCAGCGGCACCACGCGGTCGGCGCGGTCATGCACGAACAGGGCGGGTAGGTTGAGGCGGCGCAGCAGCGGTGGCAGGTGCAGTGCCTGCATCGGCCGCCCGGCCAGGCGTTCGATGGCCAGGCGCATGCGCTGGAAGCCGGCTTCGTTGAGGCCAATGAAGCCGGCGATGCCGCGGGCGAAATGCTCCGGATGATTGGGTGAGGCAAGGATCACCGCGCGCTGCGCCACCACGCCCAGTTCGGTCATGGCGATCATCGCTGCCGTGCCGCCCAGCGAATGGGCCACGATGGCTTCCAGCGGCCCAATCAGACGTGCCACGGCGGCTACGGCTTCCGCAAGCTGCGGTATCGGCGCCAGCCTGCCATCAGAACGGCCATGACCCGGCAAGTCGAGCGCCACGACGCGGAAGCCGGACCAGGTGAGGCGGTCGACCAGCGGCGTCATGCCGCGATGGTCATCCTCCCAGCCATGCACCACCAGCACGGTGGGGACCGCCTGGAGATTATGGGGGCCCCAGCTCCAGGCATGCAGTTCGCCGCCATGGAATTCGAGTTCGAACGGCGTGGCGCCACCCTGCGGCTCGGGCAGATGCGCCGGTGCGCGGCGTTGCGGGGTCAGGAATATCCGCGCCGCTCGTTCGGCGGCATAGCCCGGGGCGAAAGTGAAACCGAGGCGGTAGCCGAGCCGCAGGGTGGCGAGACTTAGATATTGCCATACGTTCGTGCTTAATTTTGACAATGGATTTTTGCGGTGATTGCTGCGGGTCATGGGGGGGCTCCTTTTATATTGTATAGAGCTGTCTGGGATCAGGCCGTTGAGACCAGCGCGGCACCATGGCGCGCCAGAATCTGCGAGAAGGCACTTTCGGCATGGCGGCGCCAGTCGGGATCGCGCAGCAGGCGGGCATGCTGCTGTGCTTCCAGGATCAGGCCGTAAAGCTGGAAGGTGATCAGGCCGGCATCGCCGGCAGTGCCAAGATCGCCCTGGCGCATGGCGCGGCGCACGAATTCCTCCAGCGTGCTCACCCATTGCCCGTGGCTCTCGCGCAGCCTGTCCTGCAGTGGGCCGGGCAGATCATCCCATTCGCGCATGGCCGGAATCAGCGGGCAGCCGCCGGGCAGGCCATCGGCCTTTTCCACCCAGTCGAGCCAGAGGCGGAAGATCACCACCAGGCGCGGCAGGCCGCGCGGCGCCTGCAGGCTCGGGGTGAACACGGCAGCGATGAAGCGCGCCATTGCGGCTTCCAGCACCGCCAGCTGCAAACCCTGTTTGTTGCCGAAGGGTAGCACCACGCCCGGCTTGCTCAAGCCCAGCATCTCCGCCAGGCGGCCAAGCGACAGGCCGCGCAGCCCTTCCAGGCTGGCTTCGATCAGTGCGGCATCCAGGATGCGGTCGCGGGTGGGAATGGCAGTAGACATGGGGTTAAATTAACGAACGGTCGTAAAGTTGGCAAGAAAAATTCGGTTTTCAAGGAAAAGTGATCTGAAAGAGGAGGTTAGATGGATTTGGCAGGCCTGGGAGGGGGGCTTAGCCCAGTTTAACTGCCGTGCCGTTGGCAGTGACCATCAGCAGGGTGCGGTCATTGCCGCTGATAGCCTCGTAATCCAGGTCGATGCCGACCACAGCATCCGCGCCGAGCTTCTTGGCTGCCTCGGCCAGATCGTCCAGCGCCTCCTGCTTGGCATCGCCGAGCACGCCTTCGTAGCTCTTGGTGCGGCCGCCGACGATGTCGCGCACGCCGGCGAAGAAATCTTTGAACAGGTTGGTGCCCATCACGGTCTCGCCCGAGACGACGCCGAGATAGGCGGTGATGCGCTTGCCTTCGACGCTGTCGGTGGTGGTCAGGATCATGGCGGGCTCCCTGTGCTTGATGTTGAGCTGGGCTTGATGCTGGGTCGGAGCCTAGCATTGCCCGCCTTGATTTCGCCATGCCCGGGCTTTAAAGCCAAAGCCATGAAAGCTGATCGCCTGACCCGCCGCGCACTGCTTGGTGCTGCCTGCCTCACCGGCCTTGCCGCTTTGCTGCCGCGTGCCGTATCTGCGCAGGCAGGCAAGTTCTCGACGGCGGAAAAGGCCGAGTTGGCGCGGCTTGCCGAGTATTTCAACGGCATCCGCAGCCTGATGGGGCGCTTCCTGCAGATCGGCCCCGATGGCAGTTCCAGCGAGGGCCTGATCGCCATGCAGCGGCCCGGGCGCTTCCGTTTCGAATACGATCCGCCGGCACCGCTGCTGATCGTTTCGGATGGCAGCTACATCACCATGGAAGACCGCCAGCTCAAATCGGTGGACCGCCTGCCGCTGGGCACCACGCCGCTGGATATCCTGGTGCGCGACCAGGTCAGTTTCGAGGACCCGAAGCTGGTGGTGACGCGGCTGGAGCGTGGCGCTGCCGCTTTGCGGGTGACTCTGGCGGAAGCCGGCAAGCAGGGTGACGGCAGCCTGGTGCTGGCCTTTGCCGACAAGCCGCTCGGCTTCACCGGCTGGACGGTGCTTGATGCCCAGGGCAACACCACCACCGTGTCGCTGTCGAATCTGGACCTCAATCCGGCCCTGCCGGAGAGCCTTTTCCGCTATGGCATGCGGCCGGCCCAGCTTCGCGAATTGCAGCGCCGCCGGTAAACTTTTTCGACAACCGCGTTACATTTTGCAATACCCCCGGCAGGCGTCCGCCCAGGGGTGGGACCATTCGTGGAACTTTCGTCTAAAACCCGGATTCACAAGGCCCGGCAAAGGTTGCGGCGGGAGCGAAGGCTGCTATAACCTCGCTCGCACTTCGAACCGAGAACAGCCGGGGTTCCACAGGTTTCCGCAGGGGCCCCCCCAAAACCGAAGGTCCGCATGAATATCCATGAATACCAGGCCAAGAGCCTGCTCGCCAAATACGGTGTCGCGGTGCCCCGCGGCGGCGTCGCGTTCACCCCGGAAGAAGCCGCCAATGTGGCGCGCGAACTCGGCGGTCCGGTTTGGGTCGTGAAGGCCCAGATTCATGCCGGCGGCCGTGGCAAGGGCGGCGGCGTCAAGGTGGTGAAGTCGATCGACGCCGTCACCGACACCTCCAAGGCGATGCTGGGCATGACCCTGGTGACGCACCAGACCGGCCCCGAAGGCAAGGTTGTGAAGCGTCTGTATGTGGAAGAAGGCTGCGACATCAAGCGTGAGCTGTATCTCAGCCTGCTGATCGACCGCGCCACCTCGCGCATTACCGTGATGGCCTCCACCGAAGGCGGCATGGACATCGAGGAAGTGGCCGCCAAGCATCCGAAGAAGATCTTCAAGCTGGCGATCGATCCGGTGACTGGCCTGCAGCCCTTCCATGCCCGCAAGATCGCCTTCGCGCTGAAGCTGAAGGACAAGCAGGTCGGCTCGGCCGTGAAGTTCCTGCAGGCGATGTACCAGGCCTTCGTCGGCCTCGATGCTTCCATCGTCGAGATCAACCCGCTGGTGGTGACCGGCGCCGGTGATCTGATCGCGCTCGATGCCAAGATGAACTTCGACGACAACGCGCTGTTCCGCCACAAGGACGTGGCCGAGATGCGCGACCCGGACGAGGAAGACCCGTCCGAACTCGAAGCCGCCAAGTACGAGCTGAACTATGTGAAGCTCGACGGCAAGATCGGCTGCATGGTGAACGGCGCCGGCCTCGCCATGGCCACCATGGACATCATCAAGCTCTACGGCTCCGAGCCGGCGAACTTCCTCGATGTCGGCGGCGGTGCCACCAAGGAGCGCGTCACCGCGGCCTTCAAGATCATTCTCAAGGACCCGAACGTGAAGGGCATCCTGGTGAACATCTTCGGCGGCATCATGCGGTGCGACGTGATCGCCGAGGGCGTGATCGCCGCGGCCCGCGAAGTGAAGCTCAGTGTGCCGCTGGTGGTTCGCCTCGAAGGCACCAATGTCGAACTGGGCAAGAAGATCATGGCCGAATCCGGCCTGCCGATCATTTCCGGCGACAATCTCGCCGATGCCGCCGCCAAGGTGGTCAAGGCCGTGAAGGAGGCCGCGTAATGGCTGTTCTCGTCAACAAGGACACCAAGGTCATCTGCCAGGGTATCACCGGCAGCCAGGGTACCTTCCATTCCGAACAGGCGATTGCCTACGGCACCAAGATGGTCGGCGGCGTCACGCCCGGCAAGGGCGGCAGCCAGCATATCGGCCTGCCGGTGTTCGACACCGTGGCCGACGCGGTGAAGAAGACCAAGGCCACCGCCAGCGTGATCTACGTGCCGCCGCCGTTCGCGGCTGACTCGATCCTGGAAGCCATCGACGCCCAGCTCAAGCTGGTGGTCTGCATCACCGAGGGCATCCCGGTGATCGACATGGTGCGCGTGAAGCGCGCCCTGCAGGGCTCCAAGACCCGCCTGATCGGTCCGAACTGCCCGGGCATCATCACGCCGGGCGAATGCAAGATCGGCATCATGCCGGGTCATATCCATCGCCGCGGCAAGGTCGGCATCGTGTCGCGTTCCGGCACGCTGACCTATGAAGCGGTGGCGCAGACCACGGCGGCCGGCCTGGGCCAGACCACCTGCATCGGCATCGGCGGTGATCCGGTCAACGGCACCAACTTCATCGACTGCCTCGACATGTTCCTCAAGGACCCCGAGACCGAAGCCATCATCATGATCGGCGAGATCGGCGGTTCGGCCGAGGAAGAGGCCGCCGAATTCATGCGCAAGAACAAGGTGAAGAAGCCGACTGTCGGCTTCATCGCCGGTCGCACGGCGCCTCCGGGCCGCCGCATGGGCCATGCCGGCGCCATCATTTCTGGCGGCAAGGGCGACGCTGAAACCAAGCTCGAAGCCATGCGCTCGGCGGGCATCCGCATTTCGGACAGCCCGGCGGCGCTCGGCACCACCCTGGTCGATCTGTTGAACGGGAAGTAACGGCAACACTCTGCAGAGGGCGGCGCCGGCCAACAAGCGGCGCCGCGATACAGCCCCATGACGGCGCAACTCGAACGCACCCAGTTCCTCTACGGCGGCAACAGCTCCTTCGTGGAGGAGCTGTACGGCAAGTTCGTCGCCGATCCCAACAGCGTCGACGCTTCGTGGCGCGAGTTCTTCTCCGGCCTTGGCGAAGGTTTCGCCAAGCCGGCGGAGGCTCAGACCCGGCCGTCGTGGCAGCCGGTGCCGCCGCTGGTGCAGCTTGAGGATGAAGGCCTGCTCGGCAATCAGGGCAAGGCCGCCAAGGCTGCCGAGAAGGCACTGAAGGGCGGTGCCACTGCCGCCGATGCGCGCGCCGCAGCACTCGATACCATCCGTGCCGCGATGCTGATCCGCAATTACCGCATCCGTGGCCATCTCATGGCCAGCCTGGACCCGCTGGGCATCCAGGCGCCGGGTGCGCACCCGGAGCTGGAGCCGTCCAGCTACGGCTTTTCCGACGCCGATCTCGACCGCCCGATCTTCATCGATCACATGCTTGGTCTTGAAACCGCGTCCTTGCGCGAAATCCTCGCCATCCTGCGCCGCACCTACTGCTCCACCATCGGCGTGGAGTTCATGCATATCTATCACCAGGAGCAGAAGTCCTGGATCCAGGCCCGCATCGAAGGCCGCGACAAGGAAGTGCATTTCACGCCCGAGGGCAAGAAGGCGATCCTGAACAAGCTGGTGGAAGCCGAAATCTTCGAGCGCTTCTGCCACATGAAGTTCACCGGCACCAAGCGGTTCGGCCTTGAGGGCGGCGAGGCGCTGATCCCGGCGTTGGAAGCCATCATCAAGCGCGGCGGCCAGATGGGCCTGAAGGATATCGAGCTCGGCATGCCGCATCGCGGACGCCTCAATCTGCTCGGTAACGTGATGGCCAAGCCGTATCGTGCCATTTTCTCCGAATTCAAGGGCATGGCCTACCACCCGGATGACTTCCAGGGCTCGGGCGATGTGAAGTACCACCTCGGCGTTTCCTCGGACCGCGAATTCGATGGCAACAAGGTGCATCTCTCGCTGGCGGCGAATCCGTCGCATCTCGAAATCATCAATCCGGTCTGCCTCGGCAAGTCGCGCGCCAAGCAGACTCAGATGGGGGATACCGAACGCGGCCAGGTGATGTCGGTGCTGCTGCATGGCGATGCCGCATTCGCCGGCCAGGGCGTGGTGGCGGAATGTTTCGCGCTGTCCGAACTGCGTGGCTACCGTACCGGCGGCACCATCCACATCATCGTCAACAACCAGATCGGCTTCACCACCAACCCGAGCTACTCGCGCTCTTCGCCCTATCCCTCGGATGGCGCCAAGGTGGTGCAGGCACCGATCTTCCATGTGAACGGCGATGACCCGGAAGCCGTGACCCATGTGGCGAAGATCGCCACCGAATTCCGCCAGACCTTCAAGAAGGACGTGGTGATCGATCTGTTCTGTTATCGCCGCCATGGCCATAACGAAACCGACGATCCGTCCTTCACCCAGCCGATCATGTACCGTACCATCGCGTCGCATCCGACGACGCGGCAGCTCTACTCGAAGCGGCTGGTGGACGAAAACACGATCTCCGAGGCCGATGCCGAGGCGATGGTGACCAACTTCCAGAACCGCCTGGAAGACGAACTCGAAGCCTCGAAGTCGTTCAAGCCGAACAAGGCCGATTGGCTGGAAGGCAAGTGGGCGGGCCTGGAAGTGGCGTCGGGCGATGACCGCCGCGGTTCCACCGCCGTGGAGCTGGATACCCTGCGCAAAGTCGGTGCCACCATCACCACGGTGCCGGAAGGCTTCAACATCCATAAGACGCTGACTCGTCAGCTCGCCACCAAGAAGGCGATGATTGATAACGGCGAGGGCATCGACTGGGCCACGGCGGAAGCCCTGGCTTTCGGCTCGCTGCAGCTTGAAGGCCATGGCGTGCGCCTCTCGGGCCAGGATTGCGGCCGTGGCACTTTCAGCCAGCGTCATTCGGTGTGGCATGACCAGCAGACCGAGGAGCGCTATGTGCCGCTCAACAACCTCGGCGAGGGCTCGGCCAATTACGAAGTGATCGACAGCCTGCTCTCCGAAGTGGCCGTGCTCGGCTACGATTACGGCTACAGCCTGGCGGATCCGAACACCCTGACCATCTGGGAAGGCCAGTTCGGCGATTTCGCCAATGGCGCGCAGGTGGTGGTGGACCAGTTCATCTCATCCGGCGAAGCCAAGTGGATGCGCATGTCGGGCCTCGTCATGCTGCTGCCGCATGGCTACGAAGGCCAGGGGCCGGAGCATAGTTCGGCCCGCCTTGAGCGGTATCTTCAGCTCTGCGCCGAAGACAACATGCAGGTGGCGAACTGCACCACGCCGGCCAATTACTTCCACATCCTGCGCCGGCAGTTGAAGCGCAACTTCCGCAAGCCGCTGGTGCTGATGACGCCGAAGTCGCTGCTGCGCCACAAGCTGGCGGTGTCGAAGCTCAGCGATATGGGGCCGGGTTCGTCGTTCCATCGCGTGCTGTGGGACGACAAGCAGCCGGCGGCGGATGACAAGATCAAGCGCGTCATCCTCTGCACCGGCAAGGTCTACTACGATCTCTTCGAGGAGCGCGAGAAGCGCGAATTGAAGGATACCGTGATCCTGCGCATCGAACAGCTCTATCCCTTCCCGCACAAGGCGCTGGCGGCCGAACTGGGCCGCTACAAGAACGCCAAGATTGTGGTCTGGGCGCAGGAAGAGCCGAAGAACATGGGCGCCTGGACTTTTGTCGAGCCGTTTCTTGAGAAGGTGCAGGTCGAGATCGGCCTCAAGGCCAAGCGCCCGGTCTATGCCGGCCGCGTCGAGGCCGCTTCCCCGGCCACTGGCCTGATGAGCAAGCATAACCAGCAACAGGCGAAGCTGGTGGATGACGCGCTGACCGCGTGATCTTCCGCCCGTTCGTCCGCGTAGCATGAAGGAATAAGCAATGGCTGTTGAAATCCGTGTGCCGCAACTGGCGGAATCGATCTCGGAGGCCACCGTCGGCAAGTGGTCGGTGAAGGCCGGCGACAGCGTCGCCCGCGACCAGCTTCTCGTCGAACTGGAAACCGACAAGGTTACCGTTGAAGTCAATGCCACCGAAGCCGGTACGGTCGGCGAGATCCTGGCCGCCGAAGGCGCCACGGTGAAGGTGGGCGACCTGCTCGCCACCATCGCTGCTGGTGCAGGCGGTGCCAAGCCGGCGCCCAAGCCTGCCGCTGCCCCGGCTGCCGCTCCGGCGCCAGCCCCGGTTGCTGCCCCCGTCGCCGCGCCGGTCGCTGCGAAGGCCGCTGGCCAGCCGCTGCCCGCCGCTGCC
The DNA here is from genome assembly GCF_965278975.1 of Ferrovibrio sp. Lineage (GTDB taxonomy): Bacteria > Pseudomonadota > Alphaproteobacteria > Ferrovibrionales > Ferrovibrionaceae > Ferrovibrio. Next base: position 693,910 of record NZ_OZ257126.1, on the reverse strand, counting down.
AAGGCTGCCGCCGAAGCCAATCTCGATGTTTCGGGTGTTTCCGGTTCGGGCAAGGATGGGCGCGTCACCAAGGGTGATGTCGCGGCTCTGCTTGCTGCCGGCGCCGCTGCCCCGGCTGCTGCTCCCGCCGCGCCGTCCGGTCCGCGCGCCAATGCCGCGCGCGAAGAGCGCAAGCCGATGTCGAAGCTGCGCCAGGTGATCGCACGCCGCCTCAAGGAGGCGCAGAACACCGCCGCCATGCTCACCACCTTCAACGAGGTGGACATGACCGCGCTGATGGCCGCGCGCAAGACCTATGTCGATGGCTTCGAGAAGAAGCACGGCGTGCGCCTCGGCTTCATGTCCTTCTTTGTGAAGGCCTGCGTGCAGGCACTGAAGGAATTCCCGGCGGTGAATGCCGAGATCGAGGGCACCGATGTGGTGTTCAAGAACTACTACAACATCGGCTGCGCCGTCTCGACGCCGACCGGCCTTGTGGTGCCGGTGTTGCGTGATGCCGACCAGATGTCGTTCGCCGGCGTGGAAAAGACCATCGGCGATTTCGGCAAGCGCGCCCGCGATGGCAAGCTTGGCCTGGATGAGCTGCAGGGCGGCACCTTCTCGATCTCGAATGGTGGCGTATTCGGCTCGCTGATGAGCACCCCGATCCTCAACCCGCCGCAATCCGCCATCCTCGGCATGCACAAGATCCAGGACCGCCCGATGGCCGTGAACGGCCAGGTGGTGATCCGCCCGATGATGTATCTGGCGCTGTCCTACGATCATCGCATCATTGATGGCCGCGAGGCGGTCAGCTTCCTGGTGCGCGTGAAGGAAAGCATCGAAGATCCGCAGCGCCTGCTGTTCGAGGTGTAAGCCATGGCCGAGCAAGCTTTCGACGTCGTCGTCATCGGCGCTGGTCCCGGCGGTTACACTGCCGCGATCCGCGCCGCCCAGCTTGGTTTCACCGTTGCCTGCATCGAGAAGGATCCGGGCCTCGGCGGTACCTGCACCAATGTCGGCTGCATCCCGTCCAAGGCGCTGCTGCATTCCTCCGAGTTGTATCATGAAGCCACCCATGGCTTCGCGCAGCACGGCATCAAGGTCGGCAAGATCGAGATCGACCTGCCGGCGATGCTGGCGCAGAAGCAGAGCGTGGTGACATCCTCGAACAAGGGCATCGAGTTCCTGTTCAAGAAGAACAAGATCACGCGCTTTCTAGGCGAGGGCAGCCTGCTGGGTGGCGGCAAGGTGCAGGTGGGCGCGGATACGCTCAGCGCCAAGCACATCATCCTGGCGCCGGGTTCCGAAGTGACGCCGCTGCCGGGCATCGATATCGACGAGGAGAAGGTTGTCTCCTCCACCGGCGCGCTGAAGCTGGCCGCCGTGCCGAAGACCATGGTTGTGATCGGCGGCGGCGTGATCGGCCTGGAGCTTGGCTCGGTATGGAGCCGGCTTGGCGCCGAGGTGACGGTGGTGGAATTCCTCGACCGCATCCTGCCGACCAATGACGGCGAAGTATCGAAGCAGATGCAGCGCGTGCTGACCAAGCAGGGTCTGAAATTCAAGCTCGGCACCAAGGTCACCTCGGCCAAGGCATCGAAGAAGGGCGTCACGCTCTCGGTGGCTCCTGCCGCCGGTGGTGACGCGGAAGAACTTACCGCTGATGTGGTGCTGGTCAGCATCGGCCGCCGGCCCTACACCAAGGGTCTCGGTCTGGGCAAGGCTGGTGTCGAGCTGGACGAGCGCGGCCGCATCAAGGTGGACGATCATTTCGCCACCACGGCGCCGGGCGTTTATGCCATCGGCGACTGCATCCGGGGCGCCATGCTGGCGCACAAGGCTGAGGAAGAAGGCGTGGTGCTGGCGGAAATGCTGGCCGGCCAGAAGCCGCATATCAACTACGATGCCATTCCGGGGGTGGTCTACACTTGGCCGGAAGTGGCAAGCGTGGGCAAGACCGAGGAAGAGCTGAAGGCTGCCGGCGTGCAGTACAAGACCGGCAAATTCCCGTTCACCGCCAATGCCCGCGCCCGCGCCATGACGATGACCGATGGCTTCGTGAAAATCCTCGAGGATGCGGCGACACAGAAGATCGTCGGCTGCCACATCATCGGCGCCGATGCCGGCCACATCATCCAGGAAGTCGTGCAGGCGATCGAGTTCGGCGCCTCGGCCGAGGATGTATTCCGCACCGTGCACGCCCATCCGGCACTCACCGAAGCGGTCAAGGAAGCGGCTTTGGCCGTGGAAGGCCGCCCGATCAATATCTGATCCGGCAGGCACCGGAAACGAAAAGAGCGGCCCAAACAAGGCCGCTCTTTTTTTATCTGCTATGTGTCTGCTGTCTTACAGCAATCCTGCAATCACGCGGTCAGGCGGGGCATGGCCGTCGGCGAAGGTCTTGATGTTGATGATCACCTTTTCGCCCATGTCGACGCGGCCTTCCAGCGTCGCCGAGCCCATATGCGGCAGCAGCACCACGTTCTTCAGCTCCAGCAGCTTCGGGTTCACGGCGGGTTCATGCTCGAACACGTCGAGGCCGGCGCCGGCGATCTCGCCCTTGCGCAGCTTGCGGATCAGCGCGTTCTCGTCGATCACTTCGCCACGCGCGGTATTCACCACATAGGCCTGCGGCTGCAGCAGGTCGAGGCGGCGGGCCGAGAGCAGGTGGAAGGTGGCCGGCGTATGCGGGCAGTTCACCGAGATGATGTCCATGCGCGCCAGCATCTGGTCGAGGCTTTCCCAGTAGGTTGCCTCAAGCTCCTGCTCGATGCTCTCATGCACGCGCTTGCGGTTATGATAGTGGATCGACAGGCCAAAGGCCTTGGCGCGGCGCGCCAGCGCCTGGCCGATGCGGCCCATGCCGATGATGCCGAGCCGCTTGCCCCAGATGCGCTGGCCGAGCATCCAGGTTGGCGACCAACCCTGCCATTCGCCGGTGCGCAGCACGTTGGCGCCTTCGATCAGGCGGCGCGGGCCGGCCAGGATCAGTGCCATGGTCATGTCGGCGGTGTCTTCGGTCAGCACGCCAGGGGTATTGGTTACGGTGACACCGCGCTGGCGGGCGGCGGCGAGGTCGATGTGATCCACGCCGGTGCCGAAATTGGCCACCAGGCGGAAATTCGGGCCGGCATGAGCCAGCACCGCGCCGTCGATGCGGTCGGTCAGCGTCGGCACCAGCACATCGGCGGTCTTCACCGCCTCGATCAGTTCGGGCTGGCTCAGCGGCTTGTCCGAGACATTAAGCCGGGTCTCGAACAGCTCCATCATCCGGGTTTCGATCTGGTCCGGCAGCTTCCGGGTGACAACCACCAGCGGGCGCTTTTTGGGCGTGGGCATAAGGGCGTTTCCGGTGCGAATTATGAGAAGCCTGTCGGGCCTTGATTAGCAGATCGCCCCGACCGAGACAAACCCTCGGTGGGGGCGATTTTCCTAGCCTTTAGGCTGTTGCCGCTAGGGTAAGCGACAGCCGTATGTCTGCCTATGATTCAGGCTGTTGTTCAGCCTGTTGTGCAGCCTGTTGTTCTGGGCGCCCGGCAGGTTGCCGGGCACCAGGACCCGCCGCAATCAGCGGGCGTAAAGCGGCAGATACTGGCGGATGTTGCGCTCAAGCTCGCGGTCGACATCGGTGCTGACATCCTTGATCAGGTTATAGATCAGGGTGTCGCGGTCGTTGAGCGTCGCCTTCTCATCCAGGGTGCCGGAGCGCTTGGCCGAAGCCTGGGCCTCGCCGAGCTTGAAGCCACGGGCATCGCGCACCTCCACCGACATGGCCAGGCTGGCCTCGAAGCGGCTGACCTGATCATTGGTGAACTGGCCGCGCAGGCCGGGGGTCTTGGCGATATCCTGCTCGATCACGCTGGCATCCTTGATCACCACGCGGACGCTGTTGTTCTGCGAGTTGTCGAGGCGGATGCGGTCACGCGCCCAGCGCTCGGCCACCCGGGCCGGCGGTTGCGGCAGCAGATGCTCGATATAGGGCGGGGCGAAGCTGGAGCGGAATTCGTTGACGGTTTCCGCCGAGCCGGCGGCGAAGGTGATCGGGCCGGACTGGGCGAAGCCGATTTCCGGCAGATTCAGGCGCGGCGGCGGCGGCGTGGTGCAGGCGGCCAAAGCCAGGGTTGCGATGGCCAGCGGCAGGCCGGCAAGAACGGTGCGGCGCGGGAAGGGCATGGGAGTGTCTCCTCTTTATTCCGTGTTCCGGGCGTCAGTAAAAGCCGCCAAATAAGGCCGATTTAGGGCGTATTTTGGACGATTTCGGCCGGGAATTCATAGGTCTTGGAACAAAATTGGCAGGTAGCGGCAACGCGGCCGGCTTCCGTGATGTCGGCCAGTTCCTCGGGTGTGAAGGAGCGCAGGATGCCGAGCAGCCTGTCGGCATTGCAGGTGCAGCGCGCTTCCAGCGGTGCCGGTTCATACACCCGCACGCCATCCTCGTGATAAAGCCGGTAGAGCAGCCGCTCGGCCGGCAGTTCCGGGTCGCAGAGTTCCTGCACGCTGGCGGTATGGGTCAGGGCCTTCACCCGTTCCCAGGCTTCGCCGCGCTCTTCCGGGCTCAGGCCGTCGGCCTTCTGCGGCAGCTGCTGCGCCATCAGGCCGCCGCCGCGCCAGCGCCGCACGCCATCGGGGCAGAGTACCCGGGCAGCGCCCACCATCAGGCAGGCGTTGAGCTGTTCGGACTGGGCGAAATAGGACCGGGCCGCCTCGGCCAGTGTGGCGCCGGAAAGGTCGACAATGCCCTGGTAGCGTTCCATATCCTCACCGGCCGGATCGATGGTGAAGGCAAGATAACCCTTGCCCAGCAGCAGTGGCACTGGGGCATTGCCGCCGGTCTCGCTGTTGGGGCCAAGCCGGAGTGACGCCAGGGCATCGGCATCGAAACTGGCATAGCCGCGCAGGCCGCCCACGGCCTCGCCTTCGGCCGGATTGATGCGGTAATCGGCAACCAGCAGCGAAACCGGGCCATCACCCTTGGCCTGCAGGCTGAAGATGCCGTCGAATTTCAGCGCCGTGGCCATGGTGGCGACCAGGGTGACGGCTTCCGCCACCAGTTGCGCCACCGGCTCCGGGTAGGCATGACGCTCCAGCGCGTCATCCAGCGCATGGCCCACCCGCACCAGGCGGCCACGCACATCGCAGGCCTCGACCTGGAACGGCAAGGTGAGATCGTCGGGCGGCAGGGTCACGGGTCAGCCGTTGAGGCACCAGGCCAGGATGGCCTTCTGCGCATGCAGGCGGTTCTCGGCTTCATCGAACACCACCGATTGCGGCCCGTCGATCACCTCTGCGGTCACTTCCTCGCCGCGATGCGCCGGCAGGCAATGCATGAAGATCGCGCCTGCCGCCGCCTTGGCCATCAGCGCGTTATCGACGCGGTAGGGCTCCAGCATGGCATGGCGGCGGTTGGTTTCCTCGTCCTGGCCCATCGAAACCCAGGTATCGGCGACAACGCAGGCGGCATCGGCCACGGCTGCCGCCGGATCGTTGCTGATATTCACCGCGCCACCCTCAGTCTTGGCCCAATGCATCAGGCTGTCGGCGGGGCGCAGGCCGGCCGGGCAGGAGATATCGAGGCGGAAGCCGAATTTCACCGCGGCATGAATCCAGGAGGCGGCGACATTGTTGCCATCGCCGACCCAGGCCACCTTCTGGCCGTTAAGCGGCCCGCGCTTTTCTTCAAAGGTCAGCAGGTCCGCCATGATCTGGCAGGGATGGCTGTCGTCGGTCAGGCCGTTGATCACCGGGATGCTGGCATGGCGCGCCAGTTCCAGCAGGTTCTCATGCTTGCTGGTGCGCAGCATCACCGCATCCACCATGCGCGAGAAGATGCGCGCGGTATCGGCAATGGTCTCGCCCCGGCCGAGTTGCAGGTCGTCGGCGCGCAGCACCATGCTGGTGCCGCCAAGCTGGCGGATCGCGGCGTCGAAGGACAGCCGCGTACGGGTCGAGGGCTTCTCGAAGATCATCGCCAGCACGCGGTCGCGGCCCGGCATGTCCGGCTCCACCTTGCCGGTGGGCCAGCCGGCACGGCCGGCCTTCATGCGCGCGGCATGGTCCAGGATCGCCCGCAGCGTTGCCGCGGGCAGATCCTTCAGGTCCAGGAAATGCCGCAGACTCATGCGGCGCCTTTAGCCGCTTGCGTCTGGCGGGCTTCCAGGTTGGTGCAGGCGATTTCCAGCTTGCGCACCGCCTCGCCGATCTCGGCATCGCTGACGGTCAGCGGCGGCAGCAGGCGCACGGTGTTGTCAGCCGCCGAAACGGTAACCATTTCCTGCGCCACCAGCTCGTTGAGCAGGTCGCTGTTCGGCACGCGGGTTTTTACCGCAAGCAGCAGGCCCTGGCCGCGCACTTCCTCGATGATCGTGGGGTGGCGGTCGGCGATCATGGCGAGCTGCTGGCGCAGCCGCAGGCCGCGCTGCTGCACCTGGTCCAGGAAGCCCGGCGCCAGCATCACATCCAGCACGGCATTGCCCGCCGTCATCGCCAGCAGGTTGCCGCCGAAGGTGGTGCCATGGGTGCCCGGCGTGATGCCCGAACCAGCGCGCTTGCTCACCAGGATGCCGGCGACGGGGAAGCCGCCGCCCAGGCCCTTGGCCATCGCCATGATGTCCGGCGTCACGCCGCTCCATTCATAGGCGAACAGCTTGCCGGTGCGGCCCATGCCGGTCTGCACCTCGTCGAAGATCAGCAGCAGGTCATGCTCGTCGCAGATCTGGCGCAGCGCGCGCAGCGTCTCGGCGGGCACCTCGCGGATGCCGCCTTCGCCCTGGATCGGCTCCACCATCACAGCCGCCGTCTCCGGCCCGATGGCCGCCTTCAGCGCCTTCAGGTCGTTCAGCGGCACATGGTCGAAGCCATCGGCCTTATGGCCGAAGCCGTCGAGATACTTCTTGTTGTTGCCGGCGGCCAGCATCGCGATGGTGCGGCCGTGGAAGGCGCCTTCAAAAGTGATGACGCGCCAGCGTTCCGGCTGGCCCTTGGCGGCGAAATACTTGCGCGCGATCTTCACCGAGCCTTCGCAGGCCTCTGCGCCGGAATTGCAGAAGAAGGCCTGGTCGGCGAAGGTCGCCGCCACCAGACGCCGGCCGAGTTCTTCCTGGGCCGGAATCTGGAACAGGTTCGACGTGTGCCACAGCTTGCCGACCTGCTCCTGCAGCTTGGCCACCAGATGCGGGTGGGCGTGGCCCAGGTTGGTGACGGCGATGCCGGAAGCGAAGTCCAGATAACGTCGACCGTCGGCGGTGTAGAGGTAGGAACCCTCGCCCCGCTCGAACGCGAGGTTCTGCCTCGCGTAGGTCGACATCAATGCTTCGCTCACGACACTCTCCTATGGCTGTGGCCGGGGGACTCCCCCAGCAATTGGTTATGGCCGCCGGGCATGCAATTCGCCCAAAACGACTTCGCCAGCCCCGGCTTTGGCGCTGCCGGGCTGGCGATACCCCCTGTTTTACGGGGCGGGGGTAATTGTGTCAATTCGGGGATTGCACCGGGACAATAAGGCGTTTCAGGGCCTTAGGCGGTAGCCACGGCGAAACAGCAGCAGGCAGAAGCCCCACAGCGCGGCGGCCGCTATGGCCAGGGCGCCAGCGCCCAGCGCGACATCGCCATCGGTATGGCCGGTCATGCCATAGCGGAAGCCGTCGATCATGAAGAAAAACGGGTTGGCATGGGCGGCGGCATACCAGAAGGCGGGCAATTGCTGCACCGAATAGAAGGTGCCGGACAGGAAGGCCAGCGGCGTCACCACGAAGTTGGTGACGGCGGCGAGATGGTCGAATTTCTGGCTCCACAGCCCGGCGATAATGCCGGTGAGGCTGAGGATCAGCGAACCGGCCACGGCGTAATAGAGCACGGCCCAGCCGTTATGCACCGGCGTGGTGATGAAAGGCAGCATGGCGATGCCGACGGCGCTGGCCACCAGCACGCCGCGCGTCACGCCGGCCAGGGCATAGGCGGTGAGCAATTCGCCGGCCGAAAGCGGCGGCATCAGCACATCCACGATATTGCCCTGGATCTTCGAGATCATCAGTGACGACGAGGTGTTGGCGAAGGCGTTCTGGGTCGTCGCCATCATGATCAGGCCGGGCGCCAGGAAGTCGATGAAGGGCAGACCGCCGATCTGGCGCACCGCGCCGCCCAGCGCCAGGGCGAACACGGCGAAGAACAGCAGGGTGGTCACCACCGGCGCCAGCACGGTCTGGGTGATCACCTTCAGGAAGCGCTGCACTTCCTTGAGATAGAGCGTCCACAGCCCGCGCCAGTTGACGGCGCCATAGCTACGCGGGCCGTTGATCGGGGCGGCGGCGGGCAGGGGGCTGGGAGGGGTCATGAAACTGGCCGGGAGATGCGGGGGGACGCTTGTCGGGCGCCTCTCATAGCGCGTATTTTGCGCCGATGCAAAACGCCGCCGCCCCCGCTGACGCAGCACCTGCCTGGCTGCCGGGCCTGCTGGCCGGCGACCGCGCCGCGCTGGCCCGGGCCATTACCGCCGTCGAGAATGAAACGCCCGAGGCCCGCCCGGTGCTGCGCGCCATACGCGACCGGCTGGGCCGCGCCCTGGTGGTGGGGTTCACCGGCGCGCCCGGCGCCGGCAAGAGTACCCTGGTCAATGCCTATGTGGCGGAACTGCGCCGGCGCGGCCTCACCATTGGCGTGGTGGCGGTGGACCCCTCCAGCCCGCTCACCGGCGGCGCCATCCTGGGCGACCGTATCCGCATGAGCCAGCATGCCAGCGACCCCGGGGTATTCATCCGCTCTCTCGCCAGCCGAGGCCATCTCGGCGGCCTGTCGCGCACGGCGGCGCGGGTGATCGATGTGTTCGACGCCTCGGGCCGCGATGTGGTGGTGGTGGAAACCGTAGGCACCGGCCAGTCGGAAGTGGAAATCGCCGAGATCGCCGATGTGCGCGTGGTGGTGAATGCGCCGGGCCTGGGCGATGACATCCAGGCGATCAAGGCCGGCATCCTGGAAATCGCCGATGTGCTGGTGGTGAACAAATCCGACCTGCCTTTCGCCGAACGCTCGGCACGGCAGCTGGCGGCGATGGCCGCTCAGCGTGATGGCCGCCCGGTGCCGGTTCTGCGCACTTCCGCCACGCGCAATGAAGGCGTGCCGGAACTGGCCGATGCCATTGCCGGCCTGGGGCGGCGCAAGAAGCCCGATCCAAAGGCGCGGCTGCGCCGGCTGCTTACCGGCCTGGCACAGGATTGGTTCCGCCGCCGGCTCGATACGCTGCCGCCGGCAAAGCTCGATGCCCTGGCGCTCGACCTGCTTGATGGCAGCGCCGATACCGATACTGTCCTCCAATCCCTCGTCCAACATCTGTCACGGGAGTCCGATTAGTCCATGTCCGTTACCGCTCCGATCCGCTCCAATATCCAGGCCATCAACGGTTCGCGTATCCGCATTGTCAACCGCGCCGCCGCCAATATGCCGGACGTGCTGCCGCTGTGGTTCGGCGAAGGCGATGATCCGACGCCGGCCTTCATCGCCGATGCCGCCGCCGAAGCAGCCAAGAGCGGCAAGACCTTCTACACCGCCAATCGCGGCATCCCGGAATTGCGCAGTGCCATCCAGCGCTACCTCAAGCGCATCTATGACCAGGATGTGACGATCGAGCGCATCACCGTCACTGCTTCCGGCATGAACGCGCTGATGCTGATCACGCAATGCCTGGTCGGTCCGGGCGACAATGGTGTCGTGATCGGCCCGGTCTGGCCGAATGGGCAGCAGGCGATGCGGGTGATGGGGGCTGAGCCGCGCCGCGTCGATCTGGAGCCGCAGGAAGATGGCGGCTGGCGCCTTGATCTCGACAAGCTGTTCGATGCCTGCGACGAGAATACCCGCCTGATCTCGATCAATTCGCCAGGCAATCCCACCGGCTGGATGGCGAGCGAGGCCGAGCTGCGCGCCATCCTGGACTTCTGCCGCGCGCGCGGCATCTGGGTGCTGTCGGATGAAGTCTATTCGCGCATCGTCTACGACCGCCCCTATGCGCCGAGCTTCCTCACCATCGCCGAGCCGGATGATCCGGTGATCATCGTGAATTCCTTCTCCAAGAGCTGGTCGATGACCGGCTGGCGGCTCGGCTGGATCGTGGCGCCGCCGCGGTTGCAGAACGAAATCGAAAAGATGACCGAGTTCAACATCTCGCATGCCACGACATTTGTGCAGCATGGCGGCGTGGCGGCGATGGATCATGGCGACGACTACACCAACGGCCTGGTGCAGCGGTATGGTCAGGCCCGCGACATGGTGTTCCAGCGCCTGGCGGCCCTGCCGCGCGTGCGCCTGGCCCGCCCGGAAGGTGCTTTCTATGCCTTCTTTGCGCTGGATGGCATGAGCGACAGCCTGGCCTTCTGCCTCAAGCTGCTGGAAACCGCCAAGGTGGGTCTGGCGCCGGGCATTGCCTTTGGCGATACCGGCGAAGGCCGCATCCGGCTCTGCTTCGCCGCCTCGCTGCCGAAGCTGTCCGAAGCGCTGGACCGGCTGGAGCCGCAGTTGAGGTAATAAAACCGCATCGTCACCCTCGCGCTTGACGCGAGGGCCCCATTTTGCCGGGAAGTAAATGGGATGCCCGCCTGTGCGGGCATGACGACTATGAAAAAAGGAACGGAGGAAAACATGCAGCAGCCGTATTTCAGCGACGAGCTGGAACAGATGCGCGCGCAGATGGCGCGCTTCATCGCCCAGGAAGTGATGCCGCAGGGTGAGGCCTGGGAGGAAAGCGGCGAAGTGCCGCGCGATCTGCTGCGCCGCATGGGTGCGCTGGGTTTCCTTGGCCTGCGCCATGAAGAACGCTTCGGCGGCCTGGGCCTCGGTCCGCTGGCCTCCACGGTGCTGGCCGAGGAATGTGGCAAATCCGGCTTCGGCGGTTTCTCGGCCACCGTGCTGGTGCATACTGACATGGCCTCGCCGCATCTGCGCCATGCCGGTTCGGAAGCGCAATGGGCCGAGCATATGCCGGCCATCGTGCGCGGCGAGCGCATCACGGCGATTGCCGTTACCGAGCCTGATGCCGGCTCCGATGTCGCTGGTATGAAAAGCCGCGCCCGGCGCGATGGTGGTGATTGGGTGCTGAACGGCTCGAAGATGTTCATCACCAATGGCGCCCTGGCGGACCTCTATTTTGTCGCCGCCCGCACCGATCCGGACGCCAAAGGCTCGCGCGGTATTTCCATCTTCATCCTGCGCAAGGGCATGCCGGGCTTCACGGTCAGCCGCCGACTGCGCAAGCATGGCTGGCTCTGCTCGGATACCGCCGAATTGAGCTTCGATGATGTGCGCATCCCGGCTGGCGAGATGCTGGGTGAGGAGAACAAGGGCTTCTACGCCATTATGAAGAATTTCCAGAATGAGCGCCTGGTGCTGGGCGCCATGGCGGTGGGCGAATGTCACCGCGCGCTGGAAATCACCAAGCGCTATGTGGCGGACCGCAAGGCTTTCGGTGCCGCGCTGATCGACAAGCAGGCGATCCGCCAGCGCCTGGCGATGCGCGAAGCCGAGACTGCCGCTGCCGCGCAGCTGGTTTACCATGCCGCCTGGCTGATGGAGCAAGGCATTGATGCCGTGAAGGAAGTCTCCATGGTCAAGGCCTTGTGCGGCGAGCTGGTCAACCGTGTGACCTATGACTGCCTGCAATTCCATGGCGGCGGCGGCTACCTGCGCGACAGTGCCATCGAACGCATGGCCCGCGATGCCCGCATCCATCCCATCGGCGGCGGCGCCACCGAGGTGATGCTGGAGGAGGTGGCGAAACGCTGGGCGGTGTAACCGCCAATGGGCGCTGGGCGGTTTGATCGCCAAATTGTAATGCTAGCGGACAATTGCGTCCGGTCCGGCTTGAGGGTAACTTTGTCGGACAAACTCTGGAGGGAACCCCGAAAATGACCGAAGCCGTCATCGTCTCGACTGCCCGTACCGGCCTTGCCAAGTCCTGGAAGGGCGGATTCAACATGACCCATGGCGCCACCCTGGGCGGCGCCGCCCTGGCTGCCGCCGTCGAGCGCGCCAAGGTCGATCCGGCCGAGATCGAGGACGTGATCATGGGCTGCGCCAACCCGGAAGGCGCCACGGGCAGCAACATCGCCCGCCAGATCGCCATCCGCGCCGGCCTGCCGGTCGGCACCTCGGGCGTCACCGTCAACCGCTTCTGCTCGTCGGGGCTCCAGACCATCGCCATGGCGGCGCAGCGCGTGATCGTCGATGGCGTGCCGGTAATGGCTGCCGGTGGCGTCGAGTCGATCTCGCTGGTGCAGAACGAGGCGAACAAGAGCAACCTGATCGATCCCTGGATCAAGGAGCATAAGCCGGAAATCTACTGGCCGATGCTGCAGACCGCCGAGACCGTGGCGAAGCGTTATAACATCAGCCGCGAGGACCAGGACCGTTATGGCGCTCGCAGCCAGCAGCGCGCCGCCGCTGCCCGTGCTGCCGGCAAGTTCGATGCCGAGATCATTCCGGTGAAGACCACCATGGCGGTGGCCGACAAGGAAACCGGCCAGATCACCACCCGCGAAGTAACCGTGAACAGTGATGAAGGCATCCGTGCCGACACCACCTTCGAGGGCGTGTCGCAGATCAAGCCGGCGATTCCGGGCGGCGTGATTGCCGCCGGCAATGCCAGCCAATTCTCCGATGGCGCCTCGGCCTGCATCGTGATGAATGCCAAGCTGGCGGAGAAGCGCGGCCTGCAGCCGCTCGGCTATTTCCGTGGTTTCGCGGTGGCCGGTTGCGAGCCGGACGAGATGGGTATTGGCCCGGTCTTCGCCGTGCCGCGCCTGCTGGAGCGTGCCGGTCTCAAGGTTTCTGATATCGGCCTGTGGGAACTGAACGAGGCTTTCGCCTGCCAGGTGATCTACAGCCGCGACAAGCTCGGCATCCCGGATGAACTGCTCAACGTCAATGGCGGCGCCATCGCCGTCGGCCATCCCTATGGTACCTCGGGGGCGCGCCTCACCGGCCATGCGCTGATCGAAGGCAAGCGCCGTGGCGCCAAGTATGTGGTGGTCACCATGTGCATCGGCGGCGGCATGGGCGCTGCCGGTCTGTTCGAGGTCGCCTGAGGCAATCTCGCCGAATAAGCAGGGAAAGGGCCGGTTCGCCGGCCCTTTTCATTTCCGCGTCTGATTAAGCCCGCAGGGCGTCGTTGATCGCCTGGGCGACGCGGGTTGGCGTGGCGTCGATGCCTTTCAGGATATTCACCAGGCTGGCGCGCGGCACGCCCACCTGCAGGGCAAAATCATCCAGGGTGATGCCCTTCACGCGGCACCACTGGATCACTTGCTCATGGGATTCCTTGGGGTAGTAGAGGCGGTTGTCCTGGCGGATCGGTGCAATCGGCATGCATTTTCTCGTTTGGCACCCCCGCAACCGGTTTGCCGGCGCGGCGACTGCCGTGCTGAACGTCGCGACACACAAATACTGAAAGAGCTACTGATACTGAAAAAAAGCAGGGCGGATGCATCGCCGTAACAGGGAGGATCCGCCCTTGGCTGGCGTTAACCAAGCCTGGGTAACGATGTGGTTATTAAGAAAGCCGGAGAGATTCGTCAATGGAATTTCTACGGGTACGGATCAGTCTCGGCGGGCTGCCTAAGCGGGTGAAAAGTAACGCATTCTGTCCGAGGCGACGGGCCAGCGCGATGCCGATACGGCGCGGCAGGCCGGGTATGGCAACGCCGGCCTCGGTCCAGGCCGGATCGGCGCCGCGATACTCCGCCGGCAGCCAGCGGTAGCTCCATTTTTCCAGCCAATGTTTCAGGGCCGCATCGGCGGCGCGGTTCTCCTGCGCCGAACAGCGCCGGCTGGCCGGATTCCAGGCGGTGAGCAGCACCACCTGGGTCACGCGCTCGGCCCGCAGCCAGGCATCGGTGGTGGGGTCATAAAGGTCTGGATGCAGCACCAGTTCAGCTTCACCATGATTCACTGCGCTGGACCGCGCCACCGTGTAGGCGGTGGCGCGGTAGGCGCGGACCAGGCTGGGCCGCATTCGGGGCTGCATACGCCGGGCCTGCACTAGCGCAGTTCGGCCTGCTGCAATGCCTGGCGCAGTTCGCCAGTGCCGTTATTGGCGACCGCGTTGTTGTAGAGGATGTCGCGCGGATGCACCGAGCGGCCATAGTAGGTTTCGTTGCGGCCGTGGCGTGCGGTGATCACCGCACCCTCCACCGAGAAGCCGACCGCCAGGCCCTTGGTGCGGGCGTAGGAGAGGATGTCGGCGCCAAGGTTGGTGGTGGTGGAGGCTTCGATGCCGGCGCCGACCGGGCCGGCGGCAACGCTGGCATCGGCGCCGAGCTTGAACTCGTTGCGCAGGATCGCATCCACGGCGCGGGCCGACATCAGCAGCAGCATGACCTCGGAAACCTCGCCGCCGATCTGCAGGCCGATCGAGCCGGCGCCCATGGTGTAGATCGCCGGCTGGCTCCACTGGCCGCTATTGCGGGCCAGCAGCACGCCGGAACCGCCTTCGCCACCGATGATGAAGCTGCCCTTGATGAGCTGCGGTACCACAAAGACGCCACGCGCATTCGCCAGATGGCGGCGCATGTCGGTGAAGTTGGTGTCGCGGGTAAAGTTATCCACAGCGACCCGTGATTGGTCGATCAGGCCCTGGTCGCCAGATTGTGCCAGGGCGGCGCGGCTATAGGGCAGCAGGCCGGCGGCGCCGGCCAAGGCCAGGGATTGCAGCAGGGTGCGGCGGGCTATCATGGGTTGATCCTCGCGTTGATAAATCTCGGGGGGTTGGCAAACAGAATCATACAATATATGGAGCCAGCCAAGGGCCGCCTGTCCGTTGTGGCAACCCCTGGGGCGGCCTTAGACTAGACGGGCAAATGGGGCCAAATTTGGATCAGGAGGCGGCATGACCAAGGCAGCCAATGCAGTGGAAACGGCGGAAAACCAGCCGGAAATCCCTGCCGATATCCAGGCCATGAGTTTTGAGGCGGCTTTGAAGGCGCTGGACGAGATCGTTTCCCGACTGGAAAGCGGCCGGGTGGAACTCGAAGAATCCATCGCGCTTTATGGCCGCGGCGCCCTGCTGCGGCGCCATTGCGAGACCAAGCTGCGCGCGGCGGAAGAAAAGATCGAGAAGATCGTGGTGGCCGGCGATGGTTCCGTCTCCACCCAGCCCTTCCGGGGCGACTGAGCCTGCCGGCCTGGCCATGAGCGATGCGGCTTTTCAGAACGCGATGCAGGAAGTGGCGGCGGCCATCGAAGCGCTGCTGCCGGACCTGCTGCCTAGGCCTGAGGGCCATACAGAGGCGCTGGATGGCGCCATGCTGTATGCTTGCCTGGGCGGCGGCAAGCGCCTGCGCCCCTTGCTGACGGTGGCGGGCGCCGATCTGTTCGGCGTGAAGCGCAGCCACAGCCTGCGCGCTGCGGCGGCCATCGAGATGCTGCATTGCTACTCGCTGGCCCATGATGACCTGCCCTGCATGGACGACGACGACCTGCGGCGCGGCCGGCCGACCCTGCACCGGGCCTATGACGAAGCTACTGCCGTGCTGGCCGGCGATGGCCTGCAGGCCCAGGCCTTCGCCGTGCTGGCCGATCCGGCGACACACCCCGAAGCTTCTGTGCGGCTGGAACTCGTGGCGGCCCTGGCCCAGGCTGCGGGGCCGCGCGGCATGGTGGGCGGCCAGGCCATCGATCTGCATGCCGAAGCCCTGGCCGGGCAGGGCCAGCGCATGACCATGGCCGAAATCAGCCGGTTACAGGCGTTGAAAACCGGCGCCCTGATCGGTTTCGCCGCCGAGGCCGGGGCTATCCTGGGCCAGGCCCCGGCGCCCGCTCGCCAGGCTTTGCGGGCCTATGCCGGCGCCATTGGCCTGGCGTTCCAGATCGCCGACGACATCCTGGACCGGGAGGGCGATGCCGCCACGCTGGGCAAGCGGGTGGGCAAGGATGAAGCCGCCGGCAAGGCCACGTTCGTGGGCCTGCTGGGCCTGGAAGGGGCCCGGGCCCGGGCTGCTGAGCTGGTGCGCGAAGCTCAGGGGTATCTGCAACAACTCCCGGGCGATATTGGAGTTTCAGGCGACACAGAGGTTTTGCATGGATTGGCGGCGTTTGTTATAACCCGCCGCTCGTGACACAATACGCCCCATGATCAGCAACCGTACTCCCCTGCTGGATAGCGTGCGTTCGCCCGCCGATATCCGCACTTTCGATACCAACCAGCTCAAGCAGCTGGCCGATGAACTGCGCCGCGAAACCATCGACGCGGTGTCGGTGACCGGCGGCCATCTTGGTGCCGGCCTGGGTGTTGTTGAACTGACGGTGGCGATCCATCACGTTTTCGCCACGCCGCAGGACAAGCTGATCTGGGATGTCGGCCATCAGGCCTATCCGCACAAGATCCTTACCGGCCGCCGCGACCGTATCCGCACGCTGCGCCAGGGCGGCGGGCTTTCTGGTTTCACGCGCCGCAGCGAAAGCGAATACGATCCGTTCGGCGCCGCACATTCCTCCACCTCGATTTCCGCCGGCCTCGGCATGGCGGTGGCGGCGCAGCTGAGCGGCCAGCAGCATGAAACCATCTGCGTCATCGGCGATGGCGCGATGTCTGCCGGCATGGCCTATGAGGCGATGAACAATGCCGGCTCGATGGATAGCCGCCTGCTGGTGGTGCTGAACGACAACGACATGTCGATCGCGCCGCCGGTCGGCGCCATGAGCGCCTATCTCTCGCGCCTGCTGTCCTCGCGGCAATATCTCTCGCTGCGCCAGCTTGCCAAGCAGCTTGGCCGCAAGGTGCTGCCCAAGGGCCTGGCCGATGCCGCCGAGCGCGCCGAGGAATATGCCCGTGGCATGGTCACCGGCGGCACGCTGTTCGAGGAACTCGGCTTCTATTATGTCGGCCCGGTGGACGGCCATAATCTTGAGCATCTGGTGCCGGTGCTGAAGAATATCCGTGACAACAAGCAGACCGGCCCGGTGCTGCTGCATGTCGTGACCCAGAAGGGCAAGGGCTATCCGCCGGCGGAAGCCGCCGACGACAAGTATCACGGCGTTGCCAAGTTCGACGTGGTGACCGGCGCCCAGGCCAAGCCGAAAGCCGGCCCGCCGAGCTACACCAAGGTATTTGCCGAAAGCCTGATCCGCGAAGCCGAGAGCGACAGCCGCATCGTTGCCGTTACCGCTGCGATGCCGTCCGGCACCGGGCTTGATCTCTTTGCCAAGCGTTTCCCGCAGCGCTGCTTCGATGTCGGCATCGCCGAGCAGCATGCGGTGACCTTTGCTGCCGGCCTGGCCTGCGAAGGCTACAAGCCGTTCACCGCAATCTATTCCACCTTCCTGCAGCGCGCCTATGACCAGGTGGTGCATGATGTGGCGATCCAGAAGCTGCCGGTGCGCTTCGCCATCGACCGCGCCGGCCTGGTCGGCGCCGATGGTGCCACCCATGCCGGCAGCTTCGATGTGGCCTATCTCACCTGCCTGCCGGACATGGTGGTGATGGCGGCGGCCGATGAAGCCGAGCTGATGCATATGGTGGCGACCGCCGCTGCGCTGGATGACCGCCCTTCGGCCTTCCGCTATCCGCGCGGCGAAGGCACCGGCGTGGTATTGCCGGCGCGCGGCCAGATCCTGCCGCTGGGCAAGGGCCGTGTGTTGCGCGAAGGCAATTCGGTGGCGATCCTGAGCCTTGGCACCCGCCTTGGCGAATGTCTCAAGGCGGCCGATGACCTGGCCTCGCGTGGACTTACCACCACCGTGGCCGATGCGCGTTTCGCCAAGCCACTGGATACCGATCTGGTGCGGCAATTGGCGCGCCACCATGAAGTGGTGCTTACCGTGGAAGAGGGCAGCATCGGCGGCTTCGGCAGCCATGTGCTGCATTTCCTCAGCCATGATGGCCTGCTCGATCATGGCCTGAAGATCCGCCCGCTGGTGCTGCCGGATCGCTTCATCGATCACGATACGCCGCAGCGGCAATATGACGAAGCGGGCCTCAATGCCCAGCAGATCGCCGCCGCCGCCCTGGCTGCACTCGGCCGCTCCTCCGAAATCCCGGCCCGGGCCTAAGGATTTCCGCCATGTTGCTCCCCGAAGTCAGGGCCACACTGGCCCTGGCGCTGCCGATCATCGGCACCCAGCTGGCCCAGATGGCGATCCACACCACGGATATCATGCTGCTGGCGCGCTATTCCGAATCCGCGCTGGCGGCGGCGGCCGTCGGCATGTCGCTCTACTATATCCTCTGGGTAATGGGCATGGGGCTGGGCATGGCGACGCCGGCCATCGCCGCGCAGGCCCTGGGCCGCGATGCCAATGACCGCGAAGGCGTGCGCCATGCGGTGCATGACGGCCTGATCCTGGTCGGCATTTTCTGCGTGCTGTCGATGATCCTGTTGTGGTTCACCGAGCCGCTGCTGCTGCTTACCGGCCAGGCGCCGGCGCTGGCCGCCGAAGCCGCGCCCTTCGTGCGTGCACTGAGCCTCAGCTTCCTGCCTTCACTGTGGTTCATGGTGCTGCGCCATTTCACTGCGGCGCTGGAGCGGCCACGCCCGGCCATGCTGCTCACCATCGCGGCGGTGGCGCTGAACCTGCTGGTGAATTACGCCCTGGTCTTTGGCCGTTTCGGGCTGCCGGAAATGGGCGCGGTCGGCGCCGGCCTCGGCTCGACCTTGGTCAATCTCGCCACGCTGGTTGCCATCGGTGCGCTGCTGGCGCGCGATCCCGGCTTCGCGGCGTACAGCTTGAGCCGTGGCTGGTGGCGCAGTTCCTGGCCGCGTCTCTATGCCTATCTGCGTATCGGCGTGCCGATTGCGCTGACGCTGGGCGCCGAGGTCGGGCTGTTCTCGGCGGCGGCCATGCTGATGGGCCGGCTGGGGGCTGCGGAAGTGGCGGCGCACCAGATCGCGCTGCAATGGGCCGCCATCGCCTTCATGGTGCCGATGGGTATTTCACAGGCGGCCACCGTGCGCGTCGGCCTCGCCATCGGTGCGGGCGATGCCATCGGTGCGCGCCTCGCCGGCCGCATCGCCTTTGTTCTTGCCATCGGCTTCATGGCCTGCACCGGGCTGACCTACTGGCATGCTGCGCCGGAACTGATCGCCGCTTTCCTGCCGGATCGCACCAGCCAGGTGCACCTGCTGGCCGTGGCCTATCTTTCCTGGGCCGCCCTGTTCTCCACCATGGATGGCGCACAGGCGGTGGCCAATGGCGCGCTGCGCGGCCTGAAGGACACCGCGATGCCGATGCTGCTGGCCAGCATTGGATACTGGGTGGTTGGCCTGCCGGTTGCCATCGGCTTCGGCTTCTATACCGAGATGCGCGGCAGCGGCATCTGGCTTGGCCTTACCGCCAGCCTGATTGCTGTGGCGGTGATGCTGAGCTGGCGCTTCGAGACCCGCATTGCTAGGCTGATCGCGCGATGAGCAAGGCGCCGAAAACCCGCCTGGATCAGGCCCTGGTGGAGCGCGGCCTGGCGGAAAGCCGGGCCAAGGCGCAGGCTGCGATCATGGCCGGGCTGGTGTTTTCCGGCGAGCGCAAGCTGGACAAGCCGGGCCATGCCGTCGCCGCCGATCAGCCGCTGGAATTGCGCGGCAAGCCGCATCCCTGGGTCAGCCGTGGCGGCATCAAGCTGAAACACGCACTGGATCATTTCGGCCTCGATGCCACGGGCCGCGTCTGCCTCGATATCGGCGCTTCCACCGGCGGCTTTACCGATGTGCTGTTGCAGCATGGGGCCGCCAAGGTCTATGCCGTCGATGTCGGCGAGGGCCAGCTCGACTGGCGTTTGCGCAACGATGAACGCGTCGTGGTGCTGGAAAAGACCAATGCGCGGCATCTCTCGGCGGAGCAGGTGCCGGAAGCGGTGGATGCCGTGGTTTGCGATGCCAGTTTCATCGGGCTTGAAACCGTGCTGCCGGCGCCGCTTCGGCTTGCCAGGCCCGGGGCCTTCGCCGTGGCGCTGATCAAGCCGCAATTCGAGGTCGGGCGCGAGCGTGTCGGCAAGGGCGGCGTGGTGCGCGATGCCGCGCTGCATGACGAAGTCTGCACCCGTATCCGCGCCTGGTTCGAAAGTCTGCCCGGTTGGCGCGTGCTGGGCCTGGAGCCGAGTCCGATCCTGGGGCCGGAAGGCAATCGTGAATTCCTTATCGCTGCCGAGCGGAGCGACGACCATGCGTGATGTAAGCGGCCTCATTCAGCGGATCGGCGGCCAGGGCCATGGCGTGCTGGAAGCAGCCGATGGCACGCGCGCCTATGTGCCTTACACCCTGCCGGGCGAACGCGTGGCGGCGCGCATCAAGCCAGCCAAGCACAAGACCGCCCATGGCGATGGCGAGATGGCGGAACTGATCGAGATCGAGGCCGCCTCGCCGGAACGCATCGAGCCACCCTGCGGCCATTTCCATGCCTGTGGCGGCTGTAACCTGCAGCATTGGCAGCAGGAATCATACGCCGTGTGGAAACGCGGACGATTGGTTTCGGCGCTGACGCGGCGCGATTGGAGCCATGAGCAGGCCGAGGCCATCGTGCAGCCCTTGCTGCCGATCCCGCCGCAGACGCGCCGCCGCGCCGAATTCGCTGCCCGCCGTGTGGGCAAGAAACTGCTGCTTGGCTTCCATGAGGCCGAGAGCCGCCGCATTGTCGATCTTGCTGAATGCAGCGTGCTGCGGCCTGAACTGCTGAAACCCCTGCCGCGCCTGCGCGAGATGCTTAGCCTGCTGATCGAGGATGGCCGTGGCCTCGATATCAAGCTCACGCTGGCCGAAAACGGCATCGATGCGCTGTTCACCGGGCCACTGAAGCTCGATGCCGGCGCGCGCCAGGACCTGGCCATGCTGGCGGCTGAGCTTGGCATCATGCGGCTCTGCCATCGTGGCGGCCAGGACCAGCAGCCGGAAATTCTGGCGCAGACGGCCGCGCCCCGGATCAAGTTCGGCAGCATCGCCGTCACATTGCCGCCGGGCGGCTTCCTTCAGGCCACCGCCGAGGCCGAGGCCGCCATGGCTGCCGCCTTGATCGGCGCATTGCCGGCGCCGAGCGGCCTCAGGCTGGCCGATCTGTTTGCCGGCTGTGGCGCCTTCGCGCTGCGGCTTGCGGCGGCCAAGCATGAGGTGCTGGCCTGCGATGCCGATGGCCCGGCGATAAACGCGCTCACGGCGGCTGCCAATGCGCAGCAGCTTGCCGGCCAGGTGCGCGCGGAACGCCGCGATCTCGAACGCCGGCCACTGCTCGGGGCGGAACTGAAGAAGCTTGATGCCGTGCTGCTCGATCCGCCGCGCGCCGGCGCCCGCGCCCAGGCAGCAGCCCTGGCCGAGGCGGTGAAGGCCAAGGCGGCGCCGCCGCTGGTGCTGATGGCCGCCTGCGACCCGAACAGCTTTGCCCGCGATGCCCGCCTGCTGGTGGAGGCCGGCTACCGGCTGGAAACCGCGCAGCCGATAGACCAGTTCCTGTGGACCCCGCATCTGGAACTGGTGGCGGTTTTCCGCCGCGGCTAGGATAAGTAGCTGTTCCGGGCAGGCCCCGGATCAGCCTTGGGCAGCCTCGGGCGAGGGAAGGGGTTGCAAGCCCGGCCCGGACGGGCTATATCCCCCGCCGATCCCTGCTGGGGGATCGTCTAACGGTAGGACCCCAGACTCTGACTCTGGTTGTCTAGGTTCGAATCCTAGTCCCCCAGCCAACCAGTCCTTCTCTGGACTGCGATCTCCGCGCCCTCTCGGAATAGTCTTTAAATATCAAATACTTGTGCCGGTATTGGTGCGCTATTTTGGCGCCTTGCTGGATGCCAGATTGCGCAATCCAGGCCGAATTGACCGCAGATTCTCCGGAGGTCGTTCTGGTACTCCAGGATGACCTTGACGTAAACGTCACCGGCATTCGGCAAGCATGCAAAGCGGCTGGAAAATGGCCGGATTCATTGCGCTCGTAGTGGGAGTTGGGGGGGCTTTACGGCCGACCGAATTTGCTCTGCTGCTCAGCCCAATCGGCTGGGATGCCGGAGAGAATGGCTTCAATAGTTAGCCCCGGCGGTTGGCGCCCTTCCAAGACCGCTTCGGTCAATTCGGGCGACAGGAAGGCCATCCGCATGATCTTGCCGACATAGCTCGGGTCCTGCTTGTCCTGCCTGGCGATCTGATCCGTCGAGATTGGTGTCTCACCGGTATGGCGCCGGAACCAGATATGCGCGCGAGCCATGGCTTTGATCAAAGCCGGATCGCGTTGTGGTCTTGCTGAGCGAGTATCATCCTGCTGGATGATCAAGCGGGGCTCGGTGCCAATCGTCTTGAGCCTCGTATCCCGGTGCAGTTCTATCTGCTCGTCGTGAAACTCATCGGCAGGCAGATCAAGCAAGTTCAAGATGGTCTTGCGCTTGATGCTGATCGAGACGAAGGCGCGGCCAGCGACAATCTTGGGTGCCAAGGCCTGAAGGATGGCAAAGAGTTCACCCCCATGTGGCAACATCAGCTTTCGCGCCACACTGGCTGCTGCCTCGGTCCAATTTGCCATTCCCGGCATCGTAGGCGGCTCGACCACATTTCCCGCTACAGCGTTGAACAGAGTGTTCCTCAGCTGCTCTTCATCCTTGAAGAAGGTAGCGATTTCATTGCAAGCCATTGTCTCAAGATCACTGGCAGCAATCCGAACCGGGCGCTTGTCGGTAACCTCCCCGGTTTGCGCCGGTCCAGAGACATAGTAGCGGTATCGGCGAGCAGCCTTCTTGGTGTGGGTGATTGTGAGCTTACGCCCATATTCATCCCAGACAAACCCGGCCAGAAGACTACGCTCCTTGGTGCGTGAGCGGGTGACATGGTCATGCCGATTTGAAGTGATCAGCTTCTGCACCTGATCAAAGGTGGCTGGATCGATGATCGGCTGGTGTTCGCCAGGATAAATCTGACCCTTGTGAACGATGTCCCCGAGGTAAATGCGGTTCTTCATAATGTAGTAGAGCATCCCCCGGGTGTAAGGCTCACCGCCCCTGGCATTGCCACTCCTGGAGGTCCGAACCTTGGTGCAGATTTTCCGCTGATCCAATTCCCGCTTCAGCTTGGTAGCGTCGCCAAGGGCCAGATAGCGATCGAAGAGACCTTTTACAAAGGCAGCATCAGTTTCGTTCACTACCAGCTTGCGATTGTCGAGGTCATAGCCCACGGGGATATTGCCGCCCATGAACATGCCCTTGCGCTTGGAGGCGGCCACCTTGTCCCGGATGCGCTCACCCGTGACCTCACGCTCGAACTGGGCGAAGGACAGCAGTACATTCAAGGTCAGCCGGCCCATGGAGGTGGTGGTATTGAACTGCTGAGTGACCGAGACGAACGAGACGCCCTTCTTGTCAAAAGCCTCCACGATCTTGGCGAAGTCAGCCAGGGACCGGGTCAGCCGATCCACCTTGTAGACGACTACGACATCGACGAGGCCTTTATCGATATCAGCCAGGAGCCTGACCAAGCCGGGGCGGTTCATGTTGCCGCCCGAGAAGCCACCGTCATCATAGCTGCCCTTAATGGCGCCCCAGCCTTCATGCCGCTGGCTTTGGATATAAGCGCCGCAAGCTTCCCGTTGAGCATCCAGGCTATTGAAGTCCTGCTCGAGGCCTTCTTCAGAGGATTTGCGGGTATAGATGGCGCAGCGGAGGCTAGGCATTCGCTACTCCAACATCCGAATCCTTATCCCTTCGGCTGCGGGATACCTTCTTCAAGCCGAAGAAGACCGGCCCTGACCATCGGGTCCCGGTGATTTCTCGGGCAACCTCGGAGAGGCTGTCGAACTGCCGGCCGCGATAGGCGAAGCGTTTCTCCAGTACCGTCACCTCGTGCCGCTCGCCCTGCCATTCCCGGACCAGCCTGGTGCCGGGCTTAATCCGGATCGGCACCTCGATATCGACCTTACCGGTGCGCTCAAGCCCGGCCATCACCGACTCGAGGCGTCGGCGGGCTTCCTTCGACAGCCCACCCAGTGTTCTGGCCTGCTGATCATGGGCCAGGCCCAGTACCAGCAGCTCCCGGCTTACCCGCTTTGGCAAGCCGCCTTGCTTCCAATGCTGCGACCAGAGGCGTTTCAGCTCGGAAGTGGGGAGCTGTTCGAGAGCATCTATGGAGGGAGGAGCGGGGGCCGATGCGGCTTGGTGAGAGGGGCCATGCGGCCCGCTTCCAGGGCCTGATTTTACTCGATATTTAACTCTTACCCGCGTCGCACTCTCGATCATGTATGGCCCTCCACCGGAGCCCATACATGCTTGCTTTCACCACATTAGCCAGTGAAATGTGCTCTGAGGTTGCGGCAATCCACCTATGGCCCCGCCACTCAAGGGCTGCTTTTCAACTAATTGACGGGCCAAATGTACCGTGGCGGAACCATTAAGCTGCCAGCATAAGCACGTAAGGGAAACGTACCTTTGGCAGATCTCTACTCCGTAGGACTCCAGGTTCTTGATTAGTCTAGAGGCAGGTGTCGGGGAAATATTCCTTGCCAGCCGTCATGGTGACAGTAGATGACCGGGATGGTGTTGTTGGGAGTCTTATGGCTTAGCACCAGCAATAGGCCACAGTTTCCATACCCTTGGGGGTTTTTGGCATCGGCCATCTGGCAGTAGGCCAGCAGCTTTTTCTTTTCGGCTGCTGTCAGGAATTTGCAGTCGTCGTGAAAGACATTGCCGGAATGATCGATCACGTACTGAGCGACCACTTCTAGCTCGGTATTTGCGTTTATTGCGGCCAGTGCCGTCTGGGTGACTGCGGTCAGAACGAGAAAAGCCCGGGCTTCGCTCGCTATCAGCTCAAGCATTGTCGGCCAGTAATGGACAACCTGGTTGCCGCTGCCTGACACGTCATCTACAAAAATCAGCGTATCCTCAGCAGTAAGCTTGAGTTGCGGCAGCTCTCGGGGAGAAACAAACATGCTCCGATGCGATTCCTGCTGCAGCCGGTTCGCTTCGGCAAACATCCGAAGCATGGTCTGACCACTTTCATGAGTATCTTTGGCATAGCCACAGAAATACCAACGGCCGGTTCGCTGCCGTGCGTTCCCATGCCAACCTTCCATTCCTTGCAGCGCTGAGCGATACCCCGTCTGAATGTTGGTTTCTGAGACGAGCAACAGGTTGTCTAAGATGCGGATTGCTATTGTCTGGTCTTCGTACTTGAATAGGCCAAGCCACGCTTGGATATCTTGACGGGACGGCGGCCTGCGATATACAGAGAACTTTCTGACCCAGGCAGTGAGTTTAGCCGGGTTTACTCCCCCCTGCGGCTTCTTCATACCTTGCGCCTGTCCGCTTCTTTGAGTTTGCGCTGGACAACTTCAATGAGGCGCTCCAGCTCCAGCCAAAATTCCTCCTCGCCGTAAAAGTCCATCGCTTCAATCTTGTTGATTTCGTCGACTAGCTTGGAGGCAGTTCGAGTCAGCGCCTTCGCCTTTCGCTGCACAGTGGCGCTGCTGATTTCCAGATGCTGAATGGGAAGATCGTCATCGGCCAGAAACTCCCGGAATCGTTTCTGAACGCGCTTGATCTGTTTCGCCTTGGTTGCCGCTGTCAGGTGCTGCTTGATAGCGCGGAAATCAGTGATGGCCTTAATCCCAGACCCACCCGTCTGGTATTTGTCCAGCATTCGGTCAATCGTCTTGGTTTTACTGAAGTTCTCTGCGTTCTTAACGGCCTTATCAGTAACAATCGGGTATAGCTCGATGAAGAAGTCAGCCTTCACGCGGTCGTTCGGTTCCGTGAAAAGCATCTGGTCCTGATACTTCTTAGGATAGGACAGAAGTTTCTTGCACCGCACGACGACGGCGACGTCCAGGCCGGTCAACTGGGCCAGGTGTTCGTTGCGCTTTTCTTTGAGCTCATTCATCAGGACATTGAGCTTCAGTGCCGTTGGCATGAGCTCCCAGTCCTTCCGAAGTTTGTGGATCTGGAACATCGTTACGATATTTTGGGCCACGGTCGGTTCTGCCACCTCGTTGATGGGCACGATCTGCAGGCCTGCAGTTTGTGCGCACATCCAGCGGCGCTGGCCATCCAGAATGGTATACTTGTCGCTGCCCTTTGCTTTATAGACGGTAAGTGGAACCAGGATACCGACCTTCTTAATGGATTCGGTCAGTGTTTCCAGCGGTTCGCGATCGAACAGAAGCCGTGGATTGTGAGGGTTGGGTCTCAGGTCACCAGTCTTGACGGTTTTGACGCCAATGGCGCGAGGCATTGTACCTAAAACATCTGTGGGGTCCGGCATATCGTGACCTCTAATTATAGCCTCGGAACAGCATCTCGGTGACACTGTGTTTTTGGACCCCTTTCGAGGCCCCGAGTGAAGAATGACGGTGGTCAATCTCGATAATATTGCAGTGGTTGTAGCTGGACTTGATAAGCTGCCGCAGCGTGTTCTTGGTGTCGCTGAGCAACCCATTGCCCGGATAGCTGATAACGATATCGCTCCCAAGATGCGCCACACCCTCAACGAGTAGCTTCATTTCCTTCTCGACTGACTGCTTGGACGAGAACAGTGACACAAAACGGTCGGGACGATAGCGCCCCATACCCTTCGACTCGGGATAGTCGTACAGGATGAGCGTCTCGTAGAGATGGTAATAGCGAGAATACTGGTCATCGGTATAGGGCGGGTCGGCATAGATGACGGCAGGCAGCTTGCCTTCCTTCTTTGCCATTTCCTTTAGCAGCTTGACGGCGTCGGATTTCGTTACCTCATTACCCTGACGCCACCGTTTAGTACCGAGCGGCTTCATCTCTTCGATGCAGGCCAGCCACTCGCCATAGATGGACCGTTCGCGTTGCCGTGCTAGGCGGCGGATGTTGGTCGATTTCACTTTCAGATATTGGGCGAAGTGACCGGTGGTATTGGCGACCTTACTAGCCGCCTGACAGAGCCCAATTAGTAGCCAGCGGTGCTGCTCGGTGGTGATCTGGCGTGTCTTGAGCCGAGTGTCGATAGCATAACGGATACTGTCGATGTCGATCGCCTGTTGCAGGCCGAAGTAGCCGCCAGCATAGGTAATCGAGAACAGGCGGTAGGGAAATTCACATTTGTTTGTAGTAAGTCGGCGTCGCTCTTTGTCAAAATAGAGCGAGGTGCCGCAATTGGGCATCGCCGCATCGCTAGCGCGGAACCTCTGAACACTGGCAGCAGTAAGAGCTTCGTTTTCCCGATTGAGATGAGCACGAAATCGTTGGATCAGCGCATCGCGGTTTTCTTCGAACGGTTCTTCAAGAAGCTCCTCGCAGGTCTCACGGTCGAGCGGTCTGCCATCGGAAGTAAAGAATGATCGCGCGACGGTAGAGGCGAACCACTGGACGTCGTTACACCAAACATTTCGGTCCGGAGCGACGGCACTTCCAACAGCGCACATCCCTGCGAACAGGTCGAGGAGCGGTCCGTCAGCTGACAGAGCGATGACATCAGCCACTTGATCAGCAAGCTGACGCTTCGTCCCCATATAGCTGACATTCAACGTCATCCGACTTCCTCCAGTGCGAAGCATACGCTGCAGGCCTGTGCCGGCCGAATAAAATCAATGCTAATATACTGAATTAATTTGGAAAATTCTTCAAGTCCGGACGATGGTCCACTGTGTGTGCTGGCGCCGGTATAGCCTGGGGAGAATATTAATTTTGGGTACCGCTCAGCCGAGGAGCATAAGGGCACTCGGCCCGATACCTCCGTGTGTACAGTAGTGGGTAATGGACGCATTCCCAGCCCTAGTTATCTGTAGATCGCAGGAAACTTGAACCGGGGGCTGTCCTTCGGTTCTTTCCAAATATTCGGATCATCACTGCGGTGGTCATCAAGCCTTAAGTGACGATCGGTTGTAAGTGGGGTCTACCCCAGTCATGCAGAGGGACCCTAGGATACGCCCCTGATACGTTCTCATGCCGGTGCTCGGGTACCAATCTTTCGCCGCACTCACATAAAAGCTGTTCTATTCACTTCGTTATGCCAAAGTATAATACAAATACTTGAGGCATCGGCGCGATATTGCAACTATAAAAAGCGATAATATGGCATAAAATCGCATTTAGGGGGGCGAGATTGGAGTGGCTGGTTGCGTTAGTAAAGGGCGGGCTCGGTGCGCTGGTTGGCGGCCTTATTGTCAAGCCATTTCTGAAGAGGAGTCGCGGATATAGCTTGGTCAAGACTCTCTCCAACTGGTGTCCTTGGGCCCGAAACGATGTGTTTCTGACGCAGTGGCATCAGGAGTGGCATGTAAAGAGTTCGCGCTTTCATGCAATCAATACAAGCATTCTACAGCTCTATACATTTTCGGACTACTGCGTCGCGGAATTCGATGTAACACTATTATCTGGCCAAACTGTTCGATATCAGGTGCGAGCTTCAATGAAAGATAGCCGCTATATCACCGGGATTTGGAGCGATAATTTGACAAATGGCTATCACGGTGCCTTTGAGCTTGTGTTGAACCACACACGGGATAGGGCAGAGGGCATGTGGATAGGTCATTCGCTGGGTGGAATCGTCAAAGGGGGTAAGTGGGTTTGGTTCAGTTAATGGAAACGAGAAATCTAACGTTTGATACAGCTCATAGTCACGGATAGGTTGGCAATCTAGGGGCGCAGTGAGGAGGGGGGATGCCAGCGGTCGCGCCATCATGGGGCAATAGGGACCATCAACGAGTATTCAAAAAAAGATGTCCGCATCTAATACGATAAAGCTCGCAATGCTGAGCGACCTCCATGTCTATCAGCCCAGTTCGACAAGTGGAGACCCTTCACGGATTTCTACAACTGGCGCCGAGGACAGCCCTACCACACACCCGATTGTAGGTTTGCGCGACCTGATAAAGAGGCAGGTCCTGAAAGCCGACATATTGGTCTGCTGTGGTGATATGTGCGACAGAGCCGATCCGGCAGGTGTCAGGCATGCTTGGGAGAGGCTGGAAAGCCTCCGCACGGAATTCGGTGCCGACATGCTGATAGGTACCGCTGGTAATCACGACATAGACTCGCGCCACAAGCACAACGACCATGATGCAAAAGGTCATCTCCAAGACCTGATCCCACTGTTTCCTGTTAAGGGGCAGATAGATGCGGATAAATATTGGGCGCGCCACTACTGCATTCTCGAAATCAATCCGGAATTCAGAATTCTCGTTCTGAACAGCAGCGCCTATCACGGCGCCACCGGCGCCAATGGTGACCCGCCTGAATACCTACATGGTCGGGTGAGCGAGCGGACAATTATGAAGATTATTGCGGACCTGAATGGCAGGTCGAAAAAGTCGGTGAACATGCTGATTTGCCATCACCATCCAGCGCGTAACAATCAGATCAAGGAAGCCGACTACAGTGAAATGGATGGTGGCGATAAACTGATCAATGCGTTGGCTCACCAGTGTGATGCTGGCCCATGGCTTATAGCTCATGGTCACAAGCATTATCCAAATCTTGTTTATGCCGCCGGAGGGGCGGCGCCTCCGATAATATTTTCCCTCGGCAGTTTCAGTGCAAAACTGTACAGCGAACTCGCGAGCCGTACCCGAAATCAATTCTATATTCTCGAACTCGAGTTACACTCAATTGGCAGCACCTCATCGGCCTTATGTGGGACTGTGCGTGCCTGGGACTGGTACGATCTTAAGGGTTGGGTGGCAGCGAGTAATGATGCGGAAATCCCTGACCATGCTGGATTCGGATATCGTGGGAATGTTGATTATTTTGCAAGCCAGATTGCAGCTTTCGTTATGGAAAAATCAGCCTATGTTGATCTAGCAGACTTAATCTCCCAGTTTCCTGATTGGAAATATGTTCTGCCAATCGACAAGAAGCGCATATTAAAGGTTCTTCGTGAGAAGCATGCCATCAAGGTGCTTGTCGACTCGGAAAATCTGCTTCCAAACCTTCAGTTGGCCAAATGATTGCGCCCTCCATTTTCGACTCATTTAATGCCCGAAATCTGGAGCCTAGTCAGGTGGCGGCGACCTTCATTGCTCCTCCAGACTTCGGAAAGCTCATATTGCGTCGACACTCATTGATTGTCGGTCCACGCGGTAGTGGCAAAACGACATTGCTGAAGATGTTGCAGGTGCCCGCCTTGATGGCTTGGAATGATGAAAGTTCTGGGAGTGACAAAAAAGATATCGACTTTATTGGTGTCTTTATTCCGGCGGACATCAGCTGGAGTGCCCAACTCGGCGCGCTGTCGTCGCGGCCTCTCGCCAGCTATGTAGCGGATACACTAGGCAATGCGGCATTCACAAATCATGTGCTTATCGCTCTCGTGGAAGCCATGCAACAGGCGGCAATGCCGAGGTTGAAAGACCATCGCCATTTATCTCATTTATATTGCGACTTGCCGCGGGAGAAGGAGGAAGAACTGGTACAGTTGCTGGCAGATGCTTGGAAGCTTAGCATTCAGGTGCGCAGCTTCCTTGGTCTTCGCTTAGCGCTAAGGAGGCGGCTTTCAGATATTGCCGAGGTAGCTCAACAGGAATCCGGCAGGGATTCTACTGCTTCAGTAGAGCGCATCCGTGCCAATCAAGTACTGCATATCCCATTCTTGGAATCTGCTAGCCTGGCCATTGACGCCTTCAACACAATCGTTGGCAAGGAATGGCAGAAGTGGGGCCTTCTATTCGATGAGCTTGAGATTGCGCCAGCTAGTATTCGACGAACGCTTTTGGCGGCGTTGCGTAGTACATACCCGAAATTGCTTTTTAAACTTTCTATCAGCCCATACAGCGAGGGTTTGGAACCGATGCAGGGTGCTGCAGCGCCCATGCCCAGCAACGACTATGACCCTATTTTTCTGTGGTATACCAGAAAAGAGGATGGCCTGCAGTTCTCGACCGAACTTGCAAATGCCATGCTACGCGCATACGGGTGCAAAGATACTAAGCTTAGCGACATATTTGCTCCCTCAGCTTTAGAGGCGCCAGAGGGCGCGCGCAGCGCGCCTGCCTATAAGGTCAATTCGCCCCTTTGGCGAGCTTTTAAAGAGTTGGCTGATAGTGACTCATCATTCGCTGATTTCCTTAAGTCCAGGAAAGTTGACATCAATGCCATTGATAAGATGAAAGAGAAAGACCGCGCAGAGAATGTCCGAAAGGTCACCCCTCTGGTTGTTATCAGAGTCGCGCTACGCAGCAGATTCATTAGTGGGCTCCGGAGTCGAAAAAATCCAAGGCTCTATCTCGGATATCGGTCGCTGTTTGCGGTAGTCGAGGGAAATCCGCGCTGGTTCATCGGCGTTGTCGCGCCGCTTCTTAAGGAATATGCCAGGGACAAAGTGCAGATTTCGGCGGTTGCTCAGACGAAGGCAATTGCCATAGCCTCTCATCGCTTCCGCGCATTGCTTAAAACGGTCCCATACGTCAATGAGTCGCGTTCTAAACCTGGCCAGCGCGGCCTCCTTACTCTCCTGGATCGTATAGGAGAATATTTTTTCGATGGGCTTGTACGTGCTGACTTCCAAGCTGAGCCGCCGCTATCTTTCGTCGTGGATTCAAACACATCGCGAAACCTTGAGGTGGCACTAGGCAAGGCCCTAAACGCTGGAGCCATAGTTGTTGGTGATGACAGTTTGGACGAACCGCTGTTTAATTCGCTCAAAAGCAAGAGGTTCCGGCTCTCCTATATGCTTGCGACGTACTATAGGTTGCCCTTAAACCTCGGGCGAGAGATAAGCCTGCATTCCATTCTGCGAGATGAAGCCCCCGTCGACCTCTTCGGTTTTGTTGATGGAGTGGATCGATGATTACGCCAATTCGCAACCACAAGAGCCAAGAGTTTGACCTGTTTATTGCGGCGCTAGGCTACGAGAAGCGCGCAATTACCGTTTCCCAAACTGTCTTTCCGAAAATAAAGAAGGGCGTCGCAATTCAATTCATTGAACGAAATGTTCTGAACTTCCAACGGAACCAGAGTTGGTATGAGCAGGCGAAGTTCGAGATTGTGAGTAAGGCCGGCGTGGGATTCACGGCCCGAATTTCGGAAATAATCCAAACGATGGATGCGCAGGGCAACCAACTGGAAATAGGTATCGACATATCATCAATGTCACGTCCAATGATCGCAACGCTAGTACACCTCTTAAATGGCGAAGGTGCTAAAGCTAACGTAACCTTCTTCTATAGTCCGGCAAAGTTTGTCGCCCCTAGTCAGGAACACAGCCCCATTACAATCTCGGAGCCTGTAACGCCGGACTTTGCGGGATGGTACTCCGATATTTCGAAGCCAGCCTTGGCAATCGTAGGTCTTGGTTATGAATACGATTACGCCTACGGCATACTTGAATACTTGGAGCCGTATGACGCATGGGCATTCTTCCCAACTGGAGAGG
Source organism: Ferrovibrio sp. (assembly GCF_965278975.1). Taxonomy (GTDB): domain Bacteria; phylum Pseudomonadota; class Alphaproteobacteria; order Ferrovibrionales; family Ferrovibrionaceae; genus Ferrovibrio. Next base: position 661,667 of record NZ_OZ257126.1, on the reverse strand, counting down.
ATCCGCAATATGACCATAAGGTTTGGTCTATTAATCGTGATATGATTAATCTCATCGGCAAGGAGCGGATATACACATATCGCGTCGATGACCCATATGACTGTTTCCTTCGGCTTGAGTCGTTTCTGAGCCATGCCAGTGCAGTTGGTCGTCCCATACTTATTCCGTTTGGCCCAAAGATTTTCGCGCTTATTTCAATGGTAGTGGCTGTTGGCTACTTGCCGAATATTTCGGTTTGGCGGGTAAGTGGCGACCAATCGGGAGAACCTGTCGATCGCGTGCCGAACGGAAAGATTGTTGAATTTAGCGTGGCCTTTACGCCAAATCTTAAAGAAGAGGGGCAAAGTACTGCGGGCACATAATTGCTCCTCCGGTGCCGCCACACACTCTCGCGCGCCAGTGAAAAGCGATGAGTTATTAGCTGATCGTATCCTAGCTCTCGCCTAGCCCGAGAAAGCATATCTTCTGCTTGCGCCCTTAGGGGATCAGGGTGCTATGGCTTTTCCAGCCGCTTTGATCTTCAAAAACAGCTGACGAGCAATCCTCTGCCGTTGCATGGGCGTCAGCCGATGTGATTGTCCTTTAACCGCCAAAATAGTGGCGTCTTCAAGCGTGGCGGTGATCTTGGCGAAGGCTTTCGGGCTTAGGCGCTCAGATGCTGGGAATAATGGTTTCATCGTGACGCCGGCTTTCCTAACCTGGCATGCCACAGCTACTTCCTGATCGAGCCGAAGAGGCTGGTGCCTGTAGCAAGAGACCAGGCTAACCAGGGCCCGTCTGGCCCGAGCCTAATAAAGCGCATAGTTGATGGATTTAAGTGCATATCAGCTTGACCTCCTGAGCCCACTGATTGCTCGAAAGAGAGGGGAAGTCCAGCAAATTCAATGCCGCGCTACGTAAGCCAATATTATGCCGGAGCCCGCAGTATATGGTGTCAGCCTGGATCGAAGTTAAAGTCGTTCCCCCATTTTTCAGGCGTGTCACCAAACGCCAGGAGAGGGGGCGGTGATACATCTTGCTGAAAGCGCTGGTTGAACTCCGATCTGGTCATCGACAATCGAACCCGCTCAAGCGCGGCGCTGCTATGAATCTCGGGTGCCAATACTTCATCTATACGGCGAATATGGTGTGTTCCATTTAGTAGCGGCCAACGACTCCGCTCAGTGGCAATAGCAGGAAACTCGAGCGCTGTGGCATTTCGCCGCAAGCGCAAATGGGCATGCAAATCCCTTGTGCCGGCGCGAGTCATAACGGCCAGCACGAAAGGATCCGCGGGATCGCGCACTCGAAGCATAAGGGCCTGGTCGAAGAGTGCGTTGACGCGCTCAAATTCGATAGGGTTGGCCGCTGTGCCGCCGTAGGGGTCATCTATAACGATAAGGTCAAACAGCGAATTCGGTGCATCGTCACGTGTGGTTATACAGGTGAACGAGGGCATCCGTGAGGTGGCCCCACCCCGGCTTTTTCTCTCAGCAAAACGAGTGCCTCCAAACGCGTGCTGATACCAGGGTGAGGTGGTGGTCGTGGTGAATAATGCTTGTATCCGCCTTGCGGCGGCTCGATCAGCGGCGCACACAAGGACACGGAAGCCAGGGAGGCGCCCTATCAGCAACGCTGGTAGGGCCACTGAACATAGCGTGCTTTTGAGCGACAGAGGTGGCAGCGCAACAGTAATGAGCCTGTGCCCTGCCTTGCCATTCAGGCAGTGGTGTATGATTGTTTCCACATACCAGGGCGTGAGGGGGGTGAATTGCGGATGTAGCGTGCGCAGGACAGCCTCAAAGAAGATCGCGGGGTCTCTCCGAAGAGCAGCCCCAACTTCAACCCTCTTCATGAGGATGGTTTTCTGGCGTTTCGCTCAAGGAAACGTTCCAGTATCCAGCGATCTTCTTCTGCTGACGGAATTGCTTCTGCATCCGCGAGATCGAGGAGAAGCGGCATAATAATCTTTTGGGCGGATGGTTTCCCATGCAATGAATCCGAAAATATCTTTTCAAATTGTGCTTCGAGCATAGAAACTTTGACGGGTTTTCCATTAATTGTAATGATTACTGGCTTTCTGAGCAGTTTGGCCAACAGGGTTTTGGCGTTGACGCTCCCTTTTGGCCGGCCACGTGGATTACCGGATTGGCCGGGCTGGAATTGCGTATTGCGCGGCGGCTTCTTGTAGCCAACTTCAGAGCCTGACTTGGCCTTTTTTGTATTCGACGGCATGGCTAATCCAGCTCCGAAGACGAGGTGGAGGTTGCTTCCTTTAGGCGTTCGGCGGCGACTTGATTAAAGCTTTTGCCGCTAGAGGCTAGGCGTGCCTCTATGCCGGTGATTGCCTGTTGGCGCCTAATGATCACATCGACATAGAGTGGATCTAGCTCCATTAGGCGGGCCATCCGGCCAGTTTTGTGGCAGGCGAGTAAAGTTGTGCCGCTACCGGCGAAGGGGTCGAGGATCAGGCCCTTACGCTTTGAGCAATCACGAATCGCGTCTGCCACCAGTCCTATTGGCTTCACGGTAGGATGAAGCTTTAGCTCTTCACGCCGGCCATGGGCGAGGCTATTAACCCCTTCATACTCCCAAACATTGGTGCGGTAGCGGCCATTCTCGCCCAGCCCAAAGTTATTGATTGGCTTGCCGTTGCCGCTTATGTAAACGAACACCAATTCATGGCGGGAGCGATAGAATGTGCCCATGCCGCCATTAGTCTTCGCCCAGATGCAAAGATTCTTCAATTCGGTGTATGCCTTGTTGCCAGCGGCAGTGATTTCCTGGATATGGCGCCAATCCATGCAAATGAAGTGAACCGCACCATCAATGCTATGCTGAGCCATTGCTCGGAACGCCTGCTCGAGGAATTGTGCAAACTCGGCTTGGCTCATTTCTCCCGAGGCCATCATGAACTCTCGGTGTTTGATTTGCCCGGAGCCACAAACATTTCCGGCAATCTCAACATTATAGGGAGGGTCGGTGAAGATCATCTCGGCCTTCTCACCTTGCAGCAGGGTTTGGTAATCGGCTAAGTCGAGCGCGTTACCACATAACAAGCGGTGTGGGCCGATTTGCCACAGATCGCCATGACGGCTAACTGCAGGGCCCGGCTGAGGTTCAGTATTTTCTTCTTCCCTCGCGGTCGAATGGCCCGCGCTGCCAGGCGATATTTCGAGGATCCTGTCGATTTCGACTGTGAGAAAGCCGGTTAGCTCGACCTCGTAGTTTATTTCAACAAGGCCGGCGAGCTCTTCCCTTAAAAGCTCTTGGTCCCAACCGGCCAGTGCAGCCAGTTGATTCTCAGCAATGATATATGCTTTCTTATCTTCAGCATTTAGATGATCAACGCGGATGGTCTTGACGATTCCTTCCCCCAACTGTTTGGCAGCAGCGATTCGCGCATGGCCAGCCAGAACGGTGTCATCCTCATCGATTATCACCGGGTTGATGAAATCGAATTTCTTCATAGCAGCGGCTAGCTGAGCAATTTGCCGCTTGGAGTGGCGCCGAGGGTTCTTGGGGTTGAGCTTCAGCGCTTCGATCGGCGTCCAGTAGACAAAGCCGGCGGTTTCCCACCCAGGCTGAGTTATGGGTGCGGGTGCTTCGTCGGCTGAGTGGCTTTGGTGTGTCTGTGACGTTGGTGTGTTTTGCATGGAGGCAGTGTTACGAACCTGCCCTCAAAGGTCACGGACAAGAATGCACCCAATCTAGTTTTTTTCGGACTTTTCGTTTTTTGCATAGAGGCGCACGACGCCATCAAATAATATCAATTCATCGTACATTGCTTGTTGAAATGCTAAATCGGTCGGACTTGTGTCGTGCGGCGCTGATAATGTGTAATCCATTGAGTCGGTTGCGCCGTGTGGGTTTTCTATAAATGGAAACAGAACGCCGAGTACTTTTCCCACAAATTCGCTGGCGTCAGACGCTTTGTGGCGTTCGTTCACATTGTGGTTGTGGGTAACCTTTTTCCCTGACAATTCCTCATAGGCTTTGCATAAGCCAAAGCCTAATTGTTGGACGGATGGATTTTCTTTTCTTCCTGGAGTGTTACGCTCTGTGGCTAGCTTCGTAGCTCCCGCCAGAATAAGTGCGGAGAATTTCTCCATAATAGTCTTTCGTGTTGGAGAGTCAGCATCGCCAGGATCAGTGAATAATTTTAGTAGTTCCTTGTTTGCACCACGGTGCTTTTGACAATAGTCCAGAATGCTGGCTTCAGTTCCGGGATCTAGAGGTTGGGGCGGCCCCCCATTTGCCACAGCATGAGAGAATCGTTCTGCTGCGATTCGACGTAGGACGGGCCGCTCCTCGTTACTCCTCCACAGAGAATCCGCAATGTATATGTCGACAGATTCCATGATTCTGGAAACGGCATTCTCAACCAACGCACCATCTTTGGCGTAGCTTTCACATAATCGGAGAAGCTCAGCGGGGGCGGTAAGAGAGTCCGGTCGTGTTAGAGAGGAATCCTCATCGCGTCTGTATAGGCCCCAGGCGGTGCAGAGCTGCTTTGCGCTGGGTGCGGTATTGTACAAAGAAGATTGCTTGGGTTTTCTTGGCATCTGCTCAGCATGCCATATCTCTTGTCCGTTGCAAGAACATGAGGGATTCCCAGATGTTCTTGACAAAAGGCTAGAGCTGGCAGGGCGAATCGATTCGCTTGGCCAAAATGGGCTTATTTTCGGAGGTTGGTTTCGTCCAACAGTCGGGCTGCTGGGATTCCCAGGCTCGCGGCAATTTTATGCAGGATGAGCACAGTCGGATTGCGGATACCCCGCTCTACCCCGCTGATATAGGTGCGGTGCAAACCGCATTCGAAGGCTAGGTCTTCCTGAGACCAGCCTTGTTCCTTGCGGAAATACTGCACATTGAGGCCAACACGGCGACGGATGTCCATGTGCCGAGAGGGCCATTTTGTTAACTATTGATCTACAGACTATGAGTCTCAATTGACTGGACTAGTTGCCTCCCAATCCCCCATTATTGGGGCGTAGATACCCGGCTAATCGGAGGCAATATGTCGATCCCTGTGTTTTCTGGAATATTCAGATTCTCTGGCCGTAGGAACAGAAAGTCCTATTTTTTATATCTTGTGACTCTACTCGTCACTTTCTTGGTCTGCTCAGCCCTCTTTGGGTCTTATCTAGAGAGGCTCAAATATCTGAATGAAGAGAGACACACTCAACTCAGCATTCTATTTGCGATTATATTCCTGATCCTGCTTGTCTCTGCCGGAATTACAGCGGCGCAGAGATGCCGTGACTTCGGCTGGACGGGATGGTCCGCGCTGATCGTGGCGCTGCCCTTTATCGGATGGGTATTTGCTTTGGCAATATTATTCATCCCGGGAAATGTTGGGCCTAACCGCTATGGCCCTGACCCTCTGCAGCCGCAGGAATCCAAAGATTCGCCATAGGCATCCCCAAATTCCATTTATGTGGCCTGCTGCCGGTTTGATGGACACCGAGATAAGGTGCTTCATGGAGTCAGAGGCGGGTTATGGGACGACGGGTATTCAGCCGTGAGTTCAAGCTTGAGGCTGTGAGGCTGATCCGGGAGCGGGGCGTGACGGTTGGCCAGGTTGCCCGCGATCTCGACCTGCATGAGACTGTGTTGCGCAACTGGCTGAAGGCGGCAGCGGCCGACCCGGCCCATGCCTTTCCAGGCCATGGCCAGATGAAGCCGGAGCAACTGGAGATCAAGCGGCTGTGGCGCGAGGTGGTCAAGCTCAAGGCGGAGCGCGACATCCTAAAAAAAGCCGCGACATACTTCGCGGAGGAGTCAGCGTGAAGTTCGGGTTCATTGCGAAGCACCGGGGATATGGCCGGTGGTTTGGTATGCGGGGCGCTCGGTGTCTCGTGCAGCGGCTTCCATGCCTGTTTGACACGGCCGCCAGCGACAGGCCGCGTGCCGACGGACGGCTGGGCCATGAGGTTCAGCCGAGCTTCCTGCGGACCTATGGCGCCCGGCGGGTCTGGCACGATGTGCTGGCGGTTGGCCATGCCTGCGGGCTGCACCGTATTGAGTGGCTGATGCGGCAGCACGCATTGCGGGCCGTCCCCGGCGCCGCTCCCTGCGCAAGGATGGCGGCGAACGGTTGAGCAATGCCATCACCCCGAACAGGCTGGCCCTGCAGTTCGAGGCCGAGGCGTCGAACCGCAAATGGGTGGCCGACTTCACTTAGATATGGACCGCCGAGGGCTGGCTCTATGTGGCCGCCGTCGTCGACCTGTTCTCGCGCCGCGTGGTCGGCTGGTCGATGCAGGCCGAGATGACGGCTCAGCTTGTGACCGATGCCCTCATCATGGCGATCTGGCGCCGGGGCAAGCCGGATGCGCTGATCCATCACCCGGATCGAGGCAGCCAATATACCAGCGAACAGTTCCAGAGCCTGCTGGCCGAGGCCCGTGTGACCTGCAGCATGAGCCGGTCGGGCAATGTCTGGGATAATGCCGCGATGGAAAACTTCTTCTCTCCGCTCAAAACCGAGCGCATCGCGCACAAGGTCTTCCGCACGAGGGATCACGCCAGGGCCGAAGTGTTCGACTATATCGAACGCTTCTACAATCCCTGGCGCCGACACTCGACGCTGGGCTACCTGAGCCCTATGGGGTTCGAAAAGAAGATGGCGTTAGCTTAATAAGCCGTCCACTAAACCGGCAGGAGGCCATGACCGACAAAGGGGTTAAAAGTTCGGGACCGACCTAGAAACCCTTTCTCGGCTATCTAGGTTGGCTTCATCAATAAACAATAAATACAATCTATGGTATATAAATATTGAATGATATAGCGCCGTTGTGTAAGTAACGGCCGCGATAACTCTGGAGATGTCCAACAACCTGGGCCGCCAGCCCTGCAGCGAAACCAGATGCCAAAGGTTCCGGGGTGTAGTGGCGGTTAAGTCGTCAGTACGACAGTCAGATCTTTAAATTTCTCGAAAAATTAGGTAATCAGTCAAATAGAGATGTCTGGTACAAGGCCGAGCAGCCTAAAGCGGCCATCGTCTCTGGGTTGAGTGAGCCAAAGGGGCGCTGCAGCGGCACGGTCGCCTGCAAGGCGATGCGGCGCCCGCGGACCAGCAAATGGGCTGGTAGCAGAAGAGGACAAAGTGTGGCGGAATCAGACGAATTGCCTCCGGAGAAAAAGCGTCGGCGGACGCAGACTGAACGGCGCTCGGAGGCAGACCGGCGCATGATTCAGGCGGCCATCGAACTCGTTGCGGAAAAGGGCTTTGCCGGGCTTGTTCTGGCCGAGGTCGGGGCCAGGGCTGGCTACAGTGCCACGCTTCCGGTCCATTATTACAAGACCAAAGAAACGCTGATCATGATGACGGCGCAGCGAATCCTGGACGATTACAATCAGCTTTTGTGGGAAAGGCTCAAGGGCGTTGCCGGTCTGAAGGCCATCCGAATCTTCGTGCGCACCTACCTGCAATTTGCCATCGAGAATCCAAAAACGCGGCGCGCCTATTTCATGATCACCAGTGAAGCAGCCGTCGATAACTCGCTCAGAGAAAGCGTTGCCGGGCTAGCGCAAACGGCGATTAAGGCCCTGGCATCACGCATACGCGATGCGCAGGATGCCGGTGAAGTAGAACCCATGGTCGATCCTGATGTTTTTGGCGCGTTAATCTTTGCTTGGTTGCGCGGCGCCGTTTCACTTTGGGCCGTGGACCCATCAATCGATCTCGAACGCATGGCCGTTGGTATTGAAGGCACAATTGTGCGTGCATTAAGATCATCAGGGGTTACCAAAGACGGCAGTTCAGAAGGGCTATAGTAAAAAACTTTATTTACATTCAGTAAGTATCTTGATAGTCTCTCTTCCTGGGGGAGAGAGGCATATTCATGTCCTGCGAAACATCTGCTGGCCGACACAGGCTCGCCAACCGTAATCGGTCAGGCGAAAGCCCCGACTCCGCGCGCACGCATCGGTCGCAACGCAACCTTGCCGCGGCCAATGTTGAAACCAGACATCCACGGCCTGGTGCAGGCCCAGGCATAGCTGTCGCAGGGCGCTTGTCGCGCGGGTCATCAGCCACGGTCACACGAAATCCGAACATCGATTCACCATGCCAGATGGCCGCAGGAAACGTGGCTGTCAGAAAGAGGCTGAAACCTTGAGAGCTGTAACAATTGACCCAGGCGGCATTCTCACAATTCGTGACCATGACGATCCATGCGCGGGCGGCGAAGACGTGGTCGTCCGCATCCGGGCTGCCGGACTGAACAATGCGGACCTTATGCAGGTCCAGGGGAAATATCCGGCGCCAAGCGGTTCTCCTGCAGACATACCGGGGCTTGAATTTGCCGGCGAAGTTGTCGCGTTGGGTCCGCGCGCGCATCGCTACGCGGTCGGTGATCGGGTCATGGGTATTGTTGGCGGTGGCGCGCAGGCCGAACTGATCTGCGTCCACGAGTGCGCCTTGATGCCGATCCCAGAAAACCTGTCCTGGGCACAAGCCGGTGGATTTCCCGAAGCGTTCGTGACTGCACATGACGCGCTCGTCGCGCAGACCGCACTCAGGCCCGGTGAGCGCGTTCTTATCACTGGGGCGGCCGGCGGCGTTGGAATGGCTGCCGTACAGATCGCAACCGCAATCGGTGCCGAAGTGATTGCGTCGGTTCGCAATACCGCAACTTGGGACGCTATACGCTCCCTTGGTGCCAGCACCGTCGTGACCCCGGACGACGCTGATACGAAAGGTCCCTATGACGTCATCCTGGAACTGGTCGGCGTCGATAGATTCGCATCGCATTTGACGTCCATCAGAACCGGCAGCCGAATCGTGGTCATCGGCACCGGATCAGGTGCGCAGGCAATGCTCGATTTCAGGGCGCTGAGTAGGAATCGTGCCAGTATTCGCGCCAGCACTCTGCGCGCACGGCCCCTTGAAGATAAGGCTATCGCCACGCGAGCCGTCGAGCGCGAAATTTTGCCACTTGTTTCAAGATCGAAGCTCACCGTCGTGGTTTCAAGCACATTTCCGCTTGAGGAAGTACGGGCCAGCTATGCGGCATTTGGTGCGCGTGGGAAGCTCGGAAAGATCGTCCTGTTACCATGATCACCGCTGCACAGACTGCAACAGGGCGCCACATCGGCTGCCGTCATACCAACGGCGCGTTATCAAGCGACCAGCAGACATCCGCACCGGCATCCGGGATCAATGCCGCGCGCCAGCGCTTCGCTGCGACGGCAATGCACATTTTCAGCTTATCCAGGCCCGACCCGTCCGCGTTTCGGATTGGTCAAAGAGCCTAGCGGGCGGTTGATCCTCGCCGACACCACCTTACTGACAATCCTCGAAGGGACGTAAAAATGGTCTTAGCAAATTCTTCGAACCGCATGGCTTCACAGGAAGGGACGCAACCTCCTACCGCCTCTCTGCCCGTTGGTGTGCGAGAAGGCAGTCTGGAGAAACAGGCGCGTACAGCCGGTGACGCGGTGGCGATTGTGGATGGTGAACAGCAGATTACCTGGGCCCAGTGGGATGATATGTCCAATCGGGTTGCCCATTCTCTCCGTCGTCTCGGTATCCGTGAAGGCAATGTTGTAGCATTGAGAATGCGTGTGCGCCATGAATGGTGCGTGGTATATGCGGCGGCGGCGAAATTGGGTTGCCGTCTGCTTTGCCTTAACTGGCATCTGACACCAGCGGAAGTGGCGTACATCATCGAGAATGGTGGTGCACGAGCAATAATCTGTGACGACATAGACCCCAGCCTTTTGCAGGTGGCTTGGGAAAAACGCGACGATATGATCGCGGTATCAGTGGATACGCAGGCTCCTGGCTTTCTTATGTTCGAGGAGCTTATGGCCGGGCCGGCGGTGCCAATTATTTCGACCCGAGGCACTGAGACCATCATATACACATCTGGCACAACGGGATTGCCGAAGGGTGTTGCGCGGCAGGCAGTGGAACCGTCGGACCGCATCCGTAAGGAATATGGTGAAGACGTCGACCGGAAGTGGGCGGACCCAAGTGACGTTGTATTGCTAAATGTTCCGCTTCACCATGGCATGGGCACAACCTTTGTTCGGATAGCGATCGAATTCGGTCAAAAGCTTGTGCTCATGCGGCGCTTCGACCCTGAAGCAGTGCTGGCGACTATTGCTGTGCACAAAGTGACATTCTGGTTTGCGGTGCCGACGATGTTCAAAAGGATCGGTGCGTTGCCTGACGAAATCCTGAAGCGGCATGACCTGTCATCCATGCGGCTGATGGTCACAGGTGGCAGTCCGGTCCCCTATGAAATCAAGATGCGAACTATCGACATATTCGGCGAGTGCCTGTCCGAGGCTTACGGATCAACCGAGACCGGGATGATCAGCTTCCTGCGGCCTGGAGAGCAGCGGACAAAGCCGGGAAGTTGTGGCCAGCTTTACCAGCATGTCTCCGTCAGCATCCGGGACGCGGAGGAAAAGCCATTGTCCGTCGGCGATGAAGGCGAGATATGGGTGAAAACGCCGACCGTCATATCGGGCTATGTCGGCAAGCTTTTGTCTTCCGATACTCTGGATGAACAGGGGTACTTCCGCATGGGCGATGTAGGAAGACTGGATACAGACGGCTACCTCTACATTACCGACCGCGTGAAAGACATGATCATTTCGGGTGGCGTCAACATCTATCCAGCTGAAATTGAGCGTGTTCTTCAAATGCATTCCGATGTGATGGACGCAGCGGTCATCGGTACACCCGATGACGACTTTGGCGAACGCGTTACCGCCTTTGTAGAACCAGTTCCCGGCAAGGCCATCGTGCTCGATGAACTGCTGGAGTTCTGCAAGAGCAACCTTGCCTCTTACAAGGTGCCGCGTAGCATTGATGTCGTTGAGACTTTGCCTCGGAACCCAATGGGCAAGGTGCTGAAAGCCGATCTCCGCCGACCATTCTGGGCAGGCCGTGATCGGAAGGTGTGATTGGTCAGGAGAAAAAACGTTATGACACAACAATATTTCCGTACGAGGCTGACCGATCTCCTTGGTATCAAGCATCCGATTTTACTCGGCGGCATGATGTATCTGGGTGATGCGTCTATTGTCGGTGCTATCGTCAATGCTGGCGCGATGGGGTTCATTACAGCGCGTTCCTTCCGTCATGCGGACGATTTTCGTGATGAACTGGTCAAATGCTGGCGCATCACTGATGGGAAGCCATTCGGGGTCAATGTCTCGATCTCGGCCCGTCTGGGCTTTCACGGTCAAGTGTCGACTCTGGTGGATGTTGCATTGGAGCAGGGTGTCCGGGTCTTCGAGACTGCGGGTGTTCGCCCAGATGATGTCCTCGGCCCAGTTCATAATGCCGGTGGTATCCTCATTCACAAATGCCCCCGCATTCGGCATGCGCTATCGGCGCAGCGGATTGGAGTAGACGCGATCATTCTGGTCGGCATGGATGAAGGAGGACATCCAGGATTGAACGAGCTGTCCAGCATGGTGCAGGCCGCCCATGCCAGAGATCGAATCCATCTGCCACTGATGGTCGGCGGCGGCATCGGTCATGGCCGGCAGATTGCCGCAGCGCTGGCGATGGGCATGGACGGTGTGGTGATGGGATCCCGCTTTCTTGCGGCCAATGAGATCAACGCGCATGAAGAATACAAAAAGAGAATGGTTGAAGTGGACGAGGATTGCTCGACCACGGCATTGACGTCCCTCGGCGATACCTGGCGCGTTCTGGACAACGACCATGTGCGAGAAGTGCAGCGGATTGAAGCCGCGGGTGCCAAACGTCACGAGGATTTCGGTGAACTCATCCGGGGATACATTGCTAAAGAGCATGCCTACGACAAGGGGGATTGGCAGAAGGGCATGATCTCCTGCAGCTCTGCGGCCGGATTCGTTGATGCCATTGAGCCAGCGGCTACGATCGTTGAGCGGCTCATGAAGGATGCGGCAGCAGCGATGGACAAGGGATCAGCGAACCGATCCAAGGCACTCATGGTTGGAGTTGATGACCCGGTCCGAGCAGATGCCAGTACCATTGCGGCTCGGTAGAGAGGAAAAAATGGAATCCACTCTTGTAAAAGAGATCTCTTGTGAAGGCAGCGCTGATCATCGCGAGGTTTTCCTGACTGGCATGCGTTGCTCTGCTTGTGATCGCGTCGCCTTTCCGCGCCAGGCATATGGCTGCGAGCAATGCGGCGGAACTGAAGGTCTGGAGGCACTCGATATCCCTGCTAAAGGGGTGATTGTGGCATCCGCCCTCGTCCACCTCCATGTCCGTCCGGAACCGGCGGTGCCATTTGCCGTCGCGTCCGTCAGGCTCGATGCCGGCCCCATGGTTCGTGCCATTCTTGGTGAATTGGGCCTGAAACCAGGCGCGCGTGTGAAGGGTGTAATCGAGCCTGCTACCCATGTCGAGAAAGGTTTGAAAGCCGCACTGCGTTTCGCACGTGCAGAATCATAATCATAAGAGGACCGATATGGCTAAGACACTCAGAGATTTACGCCCGATTTATGTTGTCGGTGTCGGTTTGCATCGGTATCAGAACCGCTCCGAGACCCCCTATGTCGAGCTTGGACTGACAGCAATTCGAGCTGCTCTGGCGGATGCGGGAATTGCTTGGGGTGCGAATGAAACGACATTCTTCGGCACCGCGTCTCTGGGCATGGCTGGGGGACGAGCTATGCTGAAACATCTTGGCGCCAATGGTTCAGCGGTGGTGCATTTGGAGAATGCTTCTGCGTCTGGATCAGCCGCGTTCCGTGCAGCATGTATTGAGGTTGCTAGTGGCCTATCAGACGTCGGGTTGGCTGTTGGTGTAGACAAACCAAGGCTTAGCGGCGCGGTCAGGGCGTTTGAACAGACTGGCATCGAGAATCTCGCGGATGATGCCGTATCATTGCCAACGCATTTTGCTCTGGTGGCCAGCGAATATACGTCGGCATACGGGCTGTCGGCGGAAGACATTGCCCTGGTCGCCGAGAAAAATCACAATAATGGTGCACTTAATCCATATGCGCAGAGGCAACAAACGCGGACACTGGATGAGATTCTCGGTAGCCGGCCAATCTCAGGTATGTTGACGGCGCTCCAGTGTTGCCCAATCGGAGAGGGCGCGGCGGCGGCGCTGGTAATGTCGCAGGACGCGATTGAGCGCTTCGGAATTGATGGAAAACGCGCTGTTCGAGTCGTTAGTGCTGTCACGGCCAGCGAGCAGGTCAATGACAGGGTCAGCGCAGATGCCGAATTGACCGGGACGACGGTGGCTCGGGCATTGGCGGAGGCAGCGCTGCGACCCGACCAACTCGATGTAATCGAAGTGCATGACGCTTTCTCGGTGGAAGAGCTGGTCTATCTGGAAGCAATTGGGTTGGCGAAGCCCGGCCAAGCGATCCACGCGCTCAAAGCGGGTGAGTTTCACATCGGTGGTCGTTGTGCGGTCAGTGCCTCGGGAGGCTTGATTGCCATGGGGCATCCGACGGGTCCAACCGGAGTCGGCCAAATTGCTGAGATTACCAGGCAGCTTCGGGGCGAAGCCGGCCGGCGCCAACAACCCGATGCCCGATACGGTCTGGCCCATATGTGCGGTCTTGGCACTGTCTGCTACGCGCACGTGCTGACGCGAGCCTAAGTAACTCGTGAGACAGGCAAGTGCATGCGAGTGGCTCTTATAAAATTATGTAGAAAAAAGTTTATAAATAGTAAGGCTCATCAGAGCAGGAGTTTGCCTCGCGATAAATCAATGCTGTGAAGTTCGTGGTTTTGAAAGTTTGTCAAATATTACATCATCTTACAATGTTATTTCAAAGTATGGCGGCGATAATTGCTTATCTTGGGGGCGCTGGAATATAAAGATTATGGAAATAAATTTATTGACTGTTTAATCAAAATATGGAATTTTGCAAAAACAATAACACGGGAAGGGCTCAAGGCAGAGAGCGGCCTTGGGGAGCTAGCAAAGCCAACAACAAGCATGAATCGGATTCTGATCCGAAGAGAACTAAACAGCCCAGGGAGGGGAAAAGAATGAAGTTCAAAGCGAATGCGCTTGTGCTTGGCCTTATGTGGGCCGCTGTCGTCGCGTCCACCGCGTCGGCGCAGCCCTACGATGCCGGGGCTTCAAATAAGGAAGTCAAGATCGGCCAGACCAAGCCATACAGTGGGCCTGCCTCTGCCTACAGCATCGGCGGTAAGACTCAACTCCGATATTTTGACATGATCAATGCAAATGGCGGGGTCAATGGTCGGAAGATCGTCTTGTTAAGCGAAGACGACAGTTACTCGCCGCCCAAGACGGTCGAAAAAATCAGGAAGCTGGTCGAACAGGACGAAGTCCTTTTTCTGGCCAGTATGACTGGAACGGCAACCAATATCGCGGTCAGGGACTACGTAAACGGTGCTGCTGTCCCGCATCTGCTTGTTGGTTCTGGCTCATCCAAGTTCAATGACCCCAAAGGATATCCTTGGTCTATGGGGTTTGTGCCGAATTATCATCGCGAAGGGCGCATATTTGCCACCTACATCGTGAAGAACCATCCGGGTAAGAAAATCGGGATCCTCTATCAAAACGATGATTCTGGTAAAGATGCCTTGTCAGGACTAAAGGAAGTGCTGGCGGCCAATGGCAGGCCCAAAGATCTCGTGATTGAGACGAGTTACGAATCAACCGATCCGACGGTCGATTCTCAGGTCATTGCCATGCAGGCTGCGGGTGCCGAAGTGATCTACCTGTTCTGCCTGCCCCGAGTTACCGCCCAAGTCATCCGCAAGAAGACAGATATCGGGTACAATCCTGCATTATTTATAACAAACGTGGGCTCTTCGGTCGCAACGGCCTTGGCGCCGGCAGGCCTCGACAATGCCAAGGGTGTGGTTACAGCCCAGTATCTCAAAGATCCATCGGATGCTGCGGTACAGCAAACGGATGACTACAAAGCTTATAAAGCATTTGCTGAAAAGTGGATGCCTGAGGCCAACCTGAATGACAACTCTATGGTTCAGGGCTATGTAGAGGCGCAGATCATACAGCAGATCGTGGCACAGGCAGGTAACAACCTGACTCGAAAGAACATTCTTAAGCAATCCCACAATCTCGATTTTGTGCCGGGCATGATCCTGGATGGTATTCGGATCAAGACAAGTGACTCCGACAACCTGATGGTCCACCAACTGGCCCTTTCCAGGTTTGATGGCAAGAAGTGGGTTCCATTCAGCGAAGTGATCGGCAGCGATTAGACTGCCTCCCCAGGTTCCGGTGGATCCTCACCAGGACTCCACCGGAACCGCCTCCCTTCTTCTTACCACCCACTCACCTGCGGAATGCGGTTCAATATGGACGACTATTCGACCATATCGCCTGTCGACGATGCGATTCTGTCTCGCCGTTCGTGCAGAAGCTATCTTGATCGACCGGTGCCCGCTTCCACGGTCCGGGAAATACTTGATCTGGCGGCGCATGCGGCAAACGGACATAACGCCCAGCCATGGAAGGTCGAGGTGCTGAGCGGCCAATCTCTTAAACGGTTCTGTGAAGAGACCATGGCCGTATTCGAGGATAAAGCCGGATACCGGCAGTTACTGGAAAGCAGCAATATGTTTCTCGCCGACTGGTCTGGTCCTTATATGGAACGGCGACGGGAAACAGGCCGATTACTCTTCGACTCCCTCGGCATTAAGCGTGATGACGTTGAAACCCGTTATGCACAGATGGGTTTGAACTATTCATTTTTCGGCGCCCCAGTGGGTCTTGTTATAGGTGTCGAGAAAGCTATGGAGCGTAGTACCCTGGAAATCGGCATGTTTGCGCAAACATTGATGATTGCGGCGCGAGCTAGAGGCCTTGATACCTGCACCCAGGCAGCGTTCGCAATAATCGGAAGCAAGGTCCGTGAAATACTGGGGCTCCCGGAAGGCTTCCGTATTCTCTGCGGCATGGCCCTGGGTTACGCAGATGAAGCGCATCCTGTTAACTCCTTTCGAACACCGCGTCTGCGATCCGATCAATTTGCCACTTTCCACGATTAGTGCAAATCACCAACCCGATTCAGCGACAGAAAACCAGAAAAATGCGGGCCAGATACGATGACAACTGTGGCACTAACTCAAAACCATATGAAATCTTCGCTAGAGTCACAGCCCGAAGAGGCATTGCTCAGGGTCGATGAATTGTCGATCCGATTTGGCGGTATTATCGCACTGAACAAAGTATCGTTTGATGTTCCGCGTCGAAAGATATGTGGCCTGATCGGACCGAACGGTGCTGGGAAAACAACTCTGTTCAATTGCATAAGCAGGATTTACGCCGCCAGTAGCGGGCGGATCCTGTTTGATGGCAAGGATCTGCTTTCGACGCCGCCGCACCGCATGGCGGAAATCGGCATTGGGCGCACATTTCAGAATGTAGCTCTGTTCAAGACCATGTCTGTTCTGGAAAACATTATGGTTGGGGCGCATTCCTGGCGCACCACTGGATACATTGCCAATGCCTTCCGCCTGCCCGCTGTCAGGCGCGAAGAAAGGCGCGTATTGGAACACTCACTTGAATTAGCCAACCTTGTCGGACTGCAGAATCATCTCGACATACGGGTCGAAGATCTTCCTTTCGGCTTCCAGAAGCGGGTCGAACTGGCACGTAGTCTTGCGTCGTCGCCAAAGCTGCTTCTGCTTGATGAGCCGGCCGCTGGTTTGAATCATGAAGAGGTGAATGCTCTGGGTGATCTCATCCGGCGTGTAGTAGCGGATCTGCAACTTTCTGTTTTGCTGGTTGAGCATCATATGAGCCTGGTGATGGGTGTATCGGACAAGGTCGTCGCACTCAATTTTGGCCAGGTTATTGCGGACGGAACGCCTGCTGCAACTCAGAATCATCCGGAAGTCATTCGCGCATATCTTGGGGACTGACACTGATGCCGAACGCAGATGTTCTTCAGCTGAATAATGTAACCGCGAAATACGGGCCTACACAGGTTCTGCATGGGATCAGTATCAAGGTGCGAGAAGGCGGAATTACGACACTTCTGGGCGCCAATGGCGCGGGGAAAACCACCACGCTGCGAGCGATCTTCAACAAGGTGTCCAGATCTGGCGAGATCATCTTCGCTGGAGAGTCAATCACAGGAAAAGCACCATCAGAGATCGCACGTCTAGGGTTTGCGCATGTTCCGGAGAACCGGGGAACATTTACGCAAATGACCACAAATGAAAATCTCGAACTCGGTGCATATATGCGGTCTGACAAGGATGGCGTCGCCAGGGACCTTGAGCGCATGTTCCGCCGGTTTCCAGTGCTCAAAGAAAGACGACATCAGCAGGCAGGAACTCTGTCTGGTGGCGAGCAGCAGATGCTGGCCATAGCGCGTGCGTTGATGAGTAACCCGCGTGTCTTGCTGCTCGATGAGCCATCATTTGGCCTGGCACCGCTGATCGTCCGGGAAATATTCGAGATTATGAAGGCGATCAATGCCGAAGACGGAACAAGTATATTGCTTATTGAGCAGAACGCAAAAATGTCACTTGAGTTGGCGGACTACGGATACTTGCTCGAGGTTGGAGAGATCTCGATGCAGGGTACCGCAGCAGATTTAAGAAACGACGATGCCGTGCGCAGGTCGTACTTGGGCAACTAGGAGGCGGGGATGATTTTCTTTTTACAGCAGCTGGCATCCGGCGTCGCATCGGGCGGGATCTATGCATCTCTGGCGCTCGCCTTCGTCATGATCTATCAGTCGACCCATCACATCAATTTTGCCCAGGGCGAAATGGCGATGTTTTCGGTTTTCATCGCCGCAGTTTCTATTGACGCGGGGGTGCCATACTGGGGGGCCTTTGCGATCGCGCTCGGCAGCGCTTTCCTTATCGGCGTTGTCATTCAGCGGGTTATTGTGCGTCCACTAACAAAAGCGCCGGTGCTGGCGCATGTGGTGCTGTTCGTAGGTCTGCTGGTCCTTTTCAACGGTCTGGCGGGATTGCTATTCGGGCACACGACACGGACTTTTCAGTCGCCATTCAGCAGCGACTTTATTCCAAGGAACCGCTTTGTATCGGCGCATGAGGTGGGGCTGGTTCTGGTCGTCCTTGTGATGCTTGGGTTGCTGTATTCCTTTTTCCGCTACACCAAGCTCGGCCTCGCCATGCGGGCTGCGGCTTACAACCCGGATTCGAGCGAGTATGTTGGCATCCGCGTGGGCTGGATGCTGGCACTCGGCTGGGGATTGGGCGGGGTCTTTGGTACGATTAGCGGCATCATGGTTGCACCGATCGTATTTCTTGATCCTCACATGATGGCAGGCGTCCTCGTATATGGCTTCGCCGGAGCGCTGTTGGGGGGGATAAACAACCCATGGGGTGCGGCAGCAGGTGGCTTTCTTGTCGGAATAATTGACACATTGGCGGGCGCTTACTTGTTCGGCACCGAGCTTAAATTGACTGTGGCGCTCGTCATCATCGTGGTCGTATTGCTGATCAAACCGTCCGGATTGTTCGGGCGCCCAATCATCGAGCGCGTGTAGGAGGAAGACATGGACTCGGCGTCAACGTTTCGGACCAATGTATCGACGGCAGAAATGCCCAACAAAACCCGTCACCGACAGCTATTGCTGCTCTGCGCAGCAGCGCTCCTTATTATTTTTCCGTTTTTCGTCAAGAACTTTACAGTTTTCCAGTTCACGCTATGCATTGCTTACGCCATTAGCGTCTTGGGGCTGAACTACCTGATGGGTTTCGCGGGGCAGATTTCGCTCGGTCATGGCGCATTCTATGCTGTTGGCGCCTATACTGCGGCGATTTTGATGAAATCCTTTGATGTTCACTACCTGCTGACGCTTCCAGCGGCCGCTGTGGTCTCTTTTGCCTTGGGGTTTATCTTCGGTCTACCGGCATTGCGCTTGGCGGGGCATTATCTTGCCCTGACGACATTGGCCTTGGCGATTGCCCTTCCTCAGCTGTTACGCCACGGCGGTCTTGCGCCCTTTACCGGTGGCGTCCAGGGTATCGTATTGAAGAAGCCAGCAGCTCCTTTTCAATTTCCCCTTGAGGACAGGTACGAATTACCGTTCGGCATTATTTTTGATTTCCGACTGACTGCAGACAGATGGCTGTATTTTTGCGCACTAATTGTTGCAGTTATCGTGTTCTGGCTTGTGATCAACTTGCTCAGAGGACGAATTGGGCTAGCGCTTGCCGCGCTCAGAGATCATCCTGTCGCAGCCCAATCGATGGGGATTAATATTAGCTTTCATAAGACCATGTCCTTTGCGATCAGCGCAATGTTCACCGGCCTTGCTGGCGCACTGGGGGCGATTGTTGTCCAATACGTGGCGCCAGACAGTTTCAGTGTTTTCTTGTCTATTTCGCTGGTTGTTGGAGCTGTCTTCGGAGGAAGTGCTACAGTATGGGGCGCTGTGTTCGGGGCGCTTTTCATTCAGTTTGTCCCCAATATTGCGGGTCAACTGTCGCAATCTGCGCCCTGGGTGGTGTACGGCGTGATCATGGTCGCAGCTGTATACTTCATGCCAGATGGCATTGTCGGTCTGTACAAATCACGCAGAGGGCGGAAATGACTTCTCTTTGATCGTAAAGCATAGATAGGCTCAAATGAGGTCGCGAGGTGAGGCGGAGCTAGCACATATCGTATTGGATCTTCAGGATGTTGCCGGCGTATTAGAATAGACGCCGGCAACATTTTCCATTAGGCGGATGAATTAACGCCCTTTCCATTCAGGTTTGCGCTTTTCTGCAAACGCGCGCAGCCCTTCCTTCGCGTCTTCGCTCTCAAGCGCCCGGCTTGCGATAGGGCGTTGATTGCTCCAAGCTGCGACGTCTGTCCACGATGCTGATTGAAAGATAATTTCACGAGTTGCCGATATAGCAGTGGGGCCATTCACCAATATTTCCTCGGCGAGTTCCAGGGCCGCATCAACGGCTTTACCTTGCTCCGCCAGCCGATTGACAAAGCCATAGCCGTGGAGGAGTTCAGCATCGACAAACCGGCCTGTCAGTGCCAATTCGGTTGCTACATTGTAGGGTATCCGTTTCTGAAGCCGGAATAGCGCGCCGCCAACAGCGACCACATTGTGACGTACTTCGGGTAGCCCGAAACGCGCTGCGCGGGTAGCGACTACCAGGTCACAGGCCAGGCAGAGTTCGAAGCCGCCGCCGACTGCATAACCATCTACAGCTGCGATCACTGGTTTAAGAGACGGGCGCTCGAAAATGCCAAAGCCGCCGCGCCGCTCGCCAACGGGTTTTAGGCCTTGTGCAACACCTTTTAGGTCGGCACCGGCACAGAAGTGCTTCCCGGCACCCGAAATAATGCCAACTCGCAATTCCGGATCGGAATCGAGCAGGTCAATAGCTGCTTCCATTCCGAGAGCCGTCTCGTGATCGAAGGCATTTCGTGCATCAATCCGGTTAATAGTTATGAGAAGAACGTGCCCGCGACGTTCTGTGACGATTTTGGGGGTTTCCTGGCTCATGATCATCACATCCCAAATGAAAAGCCGCCGTTGACAGGATAGGTTTGCCCGGTAATCCACGAGCTTGAGTCACTCGCAAGAAAGAGTACGAGGCCGGCGACATCTTCCGGTTGGCCGAACCGTCGGATCACGTAGCGCTCCAGCATCTTTTTTGTTCGCTCCGGCGCCTGCGCCTCAAGCTCCGGCGCCACAGTTGGCGTCATAGTGGCGGCGATTGCGATGCAATTAGATGTGACGTTGTAACGGCCGAGCGTACGCGCCACCGCGCGCATATAGCCGGCGGCTCCAGCTTTCGCGCCCGAATACACTTCCAGGCCGGCCTCACCCATACGGCCCGCATCAGAAATGATCGTGATGAGGCGGCCAGAGCCTTTTTTCATCATCGCCGGCGTGGCGCTAGAGACACAATTCATCACGCCATACAGATTCACTCCAATGAAGCGATCCCAGTCTTGAGGTGTTGATTCCCAAAACTGCTTTCTGGCAACACGTGAATGTGTGCCCTGGTTGCCGGCGTTGTTTACGAGGATGTCGACCGGTCCCAATGCTTCAGAGACAGCTGCGAACATGGCTCTGACACCATCGAAATTGGTGACATCGCATTGCACCGCCAATGCGCGGCCCCCTGCATCGACGATTTCTCGCACCACAGCTTCGGCGCGTTCGAGGACAAAGTCGTTAACTGCGACACAGGCATTCTGTGCACTCAAATGCAGTGCGATCTGCCGGCCGACACCCTGGCCAGCGCCGGTAACGAGGGCAACCTTGCCCTTCAGGTCCAGAATATTCATGTTTCCTCCCAAGGCGGCGTCAGCTGGCCGCCGATCTAGTCGCTAAGCCTCAGCACCTCAGCGGAACGCGATTAGCGCCGCGAACACCGAGGAAGTTCATAACAAATGAACTATATAGGAAGTAAATTTATAAAGATGAATTGTCAATTGGCATCCCCTCTGTTGTGAGCCAGCAAGGTTTGGCCCACGGGGCAGGCCAGGTCAAATACTCAGCCGGCATTGGTCGTGGAGGCATTAAGGTTTCTGTAAATAGTCTAATAAAATTATGAACTTAAATCTTTTCACGAAGGCCTGGGCGATCTGAATTTATCTCCAGACTCGCTGCAATTCAAATAAACATGCGGGGAGGCGGCTGCCGAGGCAGAGACTGTCAGCAGGCAGGATGACTAAGAAAGATGCTAGAAGAAAATGAAAAACTATATTAATACATAAAATATAGAAGGCGTATCGCTGAAGAGGGCGGGCGCGTCGAAGGAGAGGAAACAAGATGGAAAAAGCTATTGTGAGCCCCGATGCAAGTGACCCGGAAGGTGCCGCAGTCATGTTTGTCGAGCGCGCCATACAAACGCGGCGCGCAGTCCGGCAGTTCCTGCCGACACCTATCCCGATTGAGACTGTACGCCGCATTATCCAGGTGGCTTCCCGTGCTCCCTCTGGTAACAACGCCCAGCCTTGGCAAGTCCGGGTCTTGACCGGCGCTTCAAAACAAAAGTTGGTTGACGCCATTCTGGGCGATCTGTTCACGACACAACTCGAGCGCCCTGCTGTTGCGGAATTCAATCCCTATCCAACCGAATGGAAGTCTCCGTTCAACGAGCGGCGCAAAGAAGTTGGCGTCGGTATGTATACGCTCCTTGGGATTGCCAAAGGCGACAAGAAAGCCATGCGGGAGCAGGGGGTTCGAAATTTCAAATTCTTCGATGCCCCGGTAGGGATGATCTTCACCCTGGATCGTGCATTCGTACCTGCTTCAGCGGTAGATCTTGGAATGTTTTTGGGCAATATCACCACACTTGCACGTGCACACGGTATTGACACCTGTCCTCAAGCGGCCTTTGCCGTCCAGCACGCAATAGTACGTCAGACACTAAAAGTGCCCGAGAATGAAGTCATAATGTGCGGTATGGCGCTTGGATATGCCGATCATACTGCGCCTATCGATAAACTCGTGACCAGCCGCATGCCACTAGAAGAGTATGTGATAGAAATGAATTGACTGGAAGTCGATCAGGATGGGCTGCGGGTCGGCCAATCTGGGATACTGCGGCCCGTTCCCAGCCTGACTATGAACCGTTGGTTGCTACGATGCGTTTGAAGCCTACCGCCTCAAATACTGCATCGCCGGGAAATGAGCGATTATGCTGGGAAGCCAATTGAGCCGGTTCATGAAGCAGGCTCGTAGTGTCAGACTGGAACCTGTTGTGTGCCTGGCAATATCAGGCTCCCGATTTGACTGCAAATTGCCAGGCGAGCTGGGATAGAGGTTCGGCGCGGGACACAGCTCTGGCCGCATGTTCGCTGGTGGCATTACCATCTCGCATGCGTCCGGCGATGCCTTGCAGAATTGCGGAGAGTCGAAACAGATTGTACGCGAAATACCAGTTGAGATCTGGAACATCGTGGCGATCTGTCAATTCGCAATAAGCCTCTACTGTTTGGCCGATGGTCGGAATACCCAAAAACTCCAGATCCAATCCAAACATACCGCTCCCCCCATCGGCAGGTATATTCCAGTGCATCAAATAGTAAGTAAAATCGGCAAGCGGGTCGCCGAGAGTGGATAATTCCCAATCAAGGACCGCAAGAACATCAGGCTTTTCCTGATGAAAGATGATGTTGTCCAACCGGAAATCGCCGTGAACAATTGAATTCCGCTCCTGCGTCGGCACGCTGATTGGAAGAAATGCGATCAGTTTGTCCATTGCGGGTTTGACATCCGTTTCTGACGCCCGGTACTGGCGGCTCCAGCGCTCGATCTGACGTGCAAAATAGTTTCCAGGCCTCCCATAATCCTGCAACCCAATTGTAGTGGGGTCGAATCGATGAAGTTCCGCCAGTGTTTTAACTGCTGCAGAATGCATCCCGTGCCGCATTTGCGATGTTTCACCTGGTAGAGCGGCGTCCCAGTGCACTTTCCCATCCACCATGCCCATGACGAAAAACTGGGTGCCAATTACCGAATCGTCATTGCAAATCGCAAAGGGGCGGGCGACAGGAAACCCTTGAGCAGCCAGTGCGCTTATGACTCGGAATTCCCGATCCACGGCATGAGCTGACGGTTGCAGCACGCCGGGCGGACGTCGACGCAGAACGTAGGTATTGTTCGGTGTGTTCAGCCGATATGTCGGATTCGACTGGCCACCTTTAAATTGACTTGTGGTCAGCGGCCCGCAATAGCCATCAACGTTCTCCTGCATCCAGTTACTAAGTGCATTTTCATCGAAACGTAGCCGGCTATCGATCTGCTTCACGCCTGAGAATCTATCGGTTGAGGAATTCATGAGTGGACCTTGTTCCTACTAGTGCAATGGTCGGATGTCATAGATGCAACTGCGCGACAACACAGTCTTTGTTCGGCGTTAAGGTCTGGATCGCTCTGTCGATGGGAGTGGAGAAAATATATAGAAAAGCCTATTCGCTTCCGTGAACTGCTCGAAGAAACTTCACGAGCGCCATATTGGTTTGTTCGGTCGCTTCCAATTGAGGCCAGTGCCCAATGCCTGGAATTATGATGCTGTCAATCAGGCCTGGCAGAACCTTTCGCAATTTATCAGGTGCCTTGGAACCGCCCATCTTGACCAGATCGTCTTCGGCGCCTCCCAGGAAATATGACGGCTGCTCCACAAGCTTGCCTTTGAACGGAGCAAGGAGATCAAAACTTAGCTGCATCGCTCTGTAGTAATTGAGCGCGCCGCGGAAACCGGTTCGTGCGAAGTCCGCAATCGCTGCTTCTATATCGAGTGGATTCGCCCAACCCGGCAGCGGACCAGGCATCAAGCGATATTTTGCTTCGCTGCGATTGAATAAGGTCCAGCGCTCTTCCTTTGGCGCTGTGGCAGTGGACCAGTATAGATTGGCGGGAAACACGGAGGCGGCATCCGCCCACTCGGTATCCGCTTCGGGGCGGATGCGATCAAACATATAAAAATCGCTCCGTCCCGCTTCGGCGAAATTCTGCAAGACACTCTTGTCGCCGCGAGGACGAAAGGTAACACTAATACCAAAGACAGCACGAAAGCGGTCGGGGCGCATAAGCGCGGCATTCCAAACTATGCTGGCACCGAAATCGTGTCCGACGAGGCTGGCACGTTCAATCCCCAATGCGTCAAGCAGGCCAACAATGTCACCGACACTATGCAGTGTGGTATAGAGCTCCGGTTCTTGTGGAACCGAGCTCTGGCCATATCCGCGCATGTCTAGCGAGATGGCTCGAAAGCCTGCGGCGGATACCGCTTCCATCTGGGACCGCCATCCGCGCCAGGTATCTGGAAATCCATGGCAAAAGACAACCGCAGGGCCGTTGCCCAATTCAGCGGCATGGATCGAGATCCCATTGGCTTCAATGTAGGAATGCTTCACCTCAGACCTCTCCCCGAAATAAGCAGCCTTGCTGAGGTAAACTGCCGCACATGATGGAATGCCAATACCACACGCCGCTCCCTCGTACTGCTATAGCGCCTGCAGTGATCTGCGCATAATTGCCAGAGCGCCAGTCACATAAGAATATATTATATTATCATTCAATAAAAATGATATGACTATTGTCGCGATTTATAGGGGGCGCTGATTGATAGAATGGCGCTTTAATTGGCGCTGAGGGGTAAATACACCAATATAAATAGGCTATATCAAAGGCTCAATCTAGCTGCAAACCGCTCAAACGATTAATCAGACTAAAATACTATTGCGATTACAATAAACCTGAATCAATTTATTTATTATATTTACAGTTAGTTTCATAAGTGATATGGATTGCCTCGTCGGGGTGAGGGGGGATGTTCCATGCAGGGCAGGGATACGGTCTGCGCAGTTAAGGCTGGTGAAGGCGCGACGCCGTGACATTCGCGGAAAACATGGCCGTTGTGAATCCTGGAGTGGCGGGTCGGCACCAGAAATCGAACGAAGTACAGAGCGTCTCTGGGTAAATGCGTGTCCATCAAGTTAACGCTCCCGCCCCAGCGTCTCGCCAAAAATCCGAATCTGCACTCAGCTTTAGTGAGGGTCTGTCTGTGACGCTACAATTGCCATTGAGTAATCCGGGAATCGCATACTCCAAAACCGTTGCACATCAAATTGCTGCGGCTCTTAAGCGACACGACATAGAATTCATCTTCGGACAGAGTCTCCCGACGATGGTCTGCCTTGCCTGCGAGGAAGCAGGAATTCGGCAGATTGTCTATCGTACGGAGAATGCAGGCGGCTATATGGCCGATGCCTACGCGCGGGTGAGTGGGAAGCCCGGCATCGTGACAGCGCAGAACGGCCCAGCCGCCGCATTACTGGTGGCGCCTCTTGCCGAAGCATTGAAAGCTTCGATCCCAATCATAGCGTTGGTGCAAGACGTCAACAGAGATCAAACGGATAAGAATGCATTCCAGGACCTGGATCATATCGGCCTGTTCGCGCCAGTAGCCAAGTGGGTAAGGCGCGTAACCGAGCCGTCACGAATCGAAGACTACATTGATCAGGCATTCGTTGCAGCTTGCTCTGGGCGCCCTGGACCTGTCGTACTTCTCCTCCCGGCGGATTTACTGATTCAGCCGGCGTTGCCAACAGGGCGTAGGGCTAATCTTGGATACTTCCCACTCGATCGGACCGTGGCCGCACCCGCCACTTTAGATGAAGCTGCAAGGCTTATCGCTTCTGCATTGAGGCCGATCATAATAGTCGGTGGTGGTATCCACACTTCAAGGGCAACCGTAGAACTGGCCAGATTGCAGGAGGCGGCTCACCTACCCGTTGCAACAACAGTTATGGGAAAAGGTGCCATCGACGAAACCCACGCACTCTCCATCGGCGTGCTGGCAAATTTCCTCGGGCCAAACGGGGCAACAAGATACCATCGTGCAATGATTGCCAATGCCGATGTGGTGATATTGGTTGGGACACGAACCAATCAGAACGGTACTGACTCGTGGCAACTATATCCGACAGATGCGAAGTTTATCCATATTGACGTGGACGGGAATGAGATAGGTCGGAACTACGAAGCAATACGCTTAGTGGGGGACGCGAAATTGACAATCTCTGCCCTGACCGACGTCCTATCCCGTCATGATTTGAGCCAGCACAAGAAAAACCGGCTTGCCGTCGAAGCCTCAATAGCATCTGCAAAACAAAAACATTTGCATGAATCGAAGGCCGTCCGCCGTTCCGGTGCGAAGCCGATCCGACCAGAGCGGATTATGGATGAACTTCAGGCGCAGCTGACGGCACACGATATCGTAGTTGCAGATGCCAGCTACTCTTCGATCTGGATTGCGAACTATCTTACCGCGTTGAAGGGAGGAATGCGCTTCCTGACGCCGCGTGGTCTTGCTGGGCTCGGTTGGGGTTTCCCAATGGCGCTGGGTGCGCGGCTCGCTCATTCAGGTGGAGAGGTATTCTGCGTGGTCGGCGATGGCGGCTTTGGCCACGTATGGTCCGAGTTGGAGACCGCGCGGCGGATGAACATTAAGGTGATCCTGGTGGTCATCAACAACGGTATACTCGGCTTTCAAAAGCACGCCGAAAACGTGAAGTTCAGAACGCACACAACAGCCGTCCACTTTCTACCGGTTGATCACGTTGCAATAGCAAATGCCACCGGCTGCGTCGGCATTCGTGTGGAGGATCCTGACGATTTACCCATTGTTTTTGCCCGTGCGCGTTCATCAGAAAGCACAATTCTCGTCGAAGTAATTTGCGATCCGAACGCTTTTCCTCCCATTACCTTCTTCACGCCCGAGGAAATGTCCTCATGAAGAATGGATTGCCGGACTCGCCTATTGCACTCGTTACTGGTGGTGCACGCGGCATCGGTATGTCAATAGGCCTTGAGCTTCTTACTCGTGGCTGCCGAGTTATACTTGTCGACCGGGAGGATATTTCAGCTGATCAAGCCGCTGGAAGAAAAGGCGGTGTGCTTTTGAACTACAAGGCGGATGTTACAAATATAGAAGACTTGCGCAGCGTCGTGCGCGACGTTGGTGCGCGACTAGGTCCAATTACTATTCTCGTTAATAACGCCGGAATCTCACTCAAAAATGCTGCAGGCCAGTCAAATGGCCTCCTCGATCTCACAATAGATGAGTGGGAAAGGACTGTTTCTGTCAATCTGACTGCGCCTATGCGCCTGAGTCAGCTAGTGATTCCTATCATGCGTGATTTTGGATGGGGGCGCATAGTGAATCTCGCATCTACCGCGGGCCGGACCAATTCCAGGGTGGCGGGCCCATCTTATATGGCGACAAAGGCGGGGTTGATTGGGCTCACCCGAAGCATTGCGAACGAAGTTGGTCGGTTCGGGATCACCGCCAACTGTGTCGCACCTGGGCGCATCTTGACTGAAATGTCACGGCAGGCTGGCGATGATGTTAACGCCCGGTATGCAGCGCAAATACCTACTGGCAGGCTGGGTACGCCAGAAGATGTTGCTGCGGCGGTCGCATATCTTTGCAGTGAGCAGGCAAGTTTTGTGAACGGCGCAATCATCGACGTAACAGGTGGCTCGTTTATGCCGTGACAAAAAGAAAATATGCATCTAGAGAGCGATTTCAGTTTGAGAAAGACGGCGGTACGTCGTCTCCCGTAAACCCGATACAAGCCGATGTCCACCAGTGTTAACGTGCAAAAACTCAATCAATGTGCATTGAAGTGCTGAATCAAGGGAATCCATTATGACAACAGCCTTGTCAGGTGTCCGTGTACTTGATCTGAGCCGGGTTCTTGCCGGACCATTTGTTGCCCAAACACTGGCTGATCTGGGCGCTGACGTCATCAAAGTAGAGCGGCCGGTTTCTGGAGACGAATCTCGGGCACATGGAGTTCGCCCGTCGGCCAATCTGGGGCTCAATAAAGAGGACAGTTCAGGCTTCACAGCGGTCAATCGTGGTAAACGGTCTATCGCGCTGAACTTAGCCAGATCAGAAGGTCAAGAGATAGCACGACGTCTCGCATGCCAGTGTGATGTTATCATTGAGAACTTTAAGACAGGTGATTTGCAACGGTATGGCCTGGACTACAAAACGCTTTCGGCACTAAACCCGTCCCTCATCTATTGCTCAATCACTGGGTTCGGGCAGACGGGCCCATATGCAAGCTTTCCAGGCTATGATCTCATCTTTCAGGCCATGAGCGGGCTGATGGCTGTAACGGGGGGCCCAGACGGTGAGCCAGGAGGTGGCCCTCAGCGTGTTGGTTATTCGGTTGCCGATGCCAATGCGGGACTCTATGCGGTAATCGGTATTCTCGCCGCGCTATATCATCGCACGGCACACGATGGTCGAGGGCAGCATATCGATATAGCACTCGTGGAAGCACAGATTGCCGCGATGACCGTAGTAGCGAGCGGATTTCAGATAACTGGAAAAGTTCCGCCGCGCGCCGGGAATATTTCGCCGATCAGCTGCCCTTACCAACCATTTAAATGCGCAGATGGGATGTTGGTCGTCACTGTCAACAACGAACGGCAGTTCAAAAATCTCTGCCAAGTTCTCGGCTTTCCTGATGTCGCTCTCGACCCACGTTTCGCAACAAATGCTCTGCGGGTACAGCATAAAGATGTGTTATTGCCTCTTGTATCTGAGGCGATGCTCAAGATTCCAGTGAATGAATGCAGAAGGCTTCTACTGGAAGCCGGGGTGCCATGCGGGCCGGTTAACGATCTTGGCCAAGCGTTTGCGGATGAGCAGATTCGATACCGGGAAATCTGGAAGGAAGTGAATCACCCCGAAAAGGGTCGCACACCCATTATCGCCAGTCCCCTGCGTCTATCAGAGACACCTGTTGAATATAGGCTTGCTCCTCCCAGCCTTGGAGAGCATACGGCACTGGTCCTCACAGACATCCTGAATATGGATCCAAATGAAATCAGCTCCTTGGCCGATCGCGGAATAGTAGGGCTGGCAAACCAAGAGCGACAGGGGAGAGTGCCTTGAAAGCCGTAGTGTGCACGCGTCATGGGGGGCTGGAATTACTCGAGCTTCAAGACCTGCCCAGTCCAGAACCAGGCGCTGGGCAAGTCCTTATCCGGGTATACGCTGCCGGCGTAAATTTTCCGGACACACTCATTATCAAAGGCACTTATCAGGCTAAGCCTGATCTGCCTTTTACACCAGGTGGCGAGGTCGCCGGCATTGTTTTGAAGGTCGGGGTCGGAGTTTCTCACGTCAAATCGGGCGATCGTGTTCTGGCCGCTATGATATGGGGGGCCTTTGCGGAAGAGGCGCTGGCTGAGGCTTGGCGCGTCCATCCGATTCCGATCGAGATGGACTTCCCCGTGGCGGCTGGCTTCACATTGACCTACGGTACTTCATACCATGCCCTTAAGGATCGCGCAGCACTACGAAAAGGGGAGACGCTGCTCGTGCTTGGAGCATCAGGTGGCGTGGGTCTAGCAGCTATTGAGATCGGAAAGGCCCTCGGTGCGCGGGTTATTGCGGCGGCGTCCAGCGAAGAGAAGCTCGAGCTTTGCACTCTCTATGGTGCTGATGCGGCTATCAATTACGAACGTGGTGATCTGAGAAGCCAGATTAAAAAGCTCACAGATGGTGGCGGTGTCAACGTTGTCTATGATCCGGTCGGTGGGCGCTATACTGATCCGGCACTACGCAGCATGGCTTGGCGTGGACGATATCTAGTTGTCGGGTTTGCCTCTGGAGAAATTCCTAATATTGCTCTCAACCTCCCGCTACTCAAAGGATGTGCCGTCCTTGGTGTTTACTGGGGGGCCTTCTGCCGCGCTGAACCAGAGAATAATGCACTCAATATGGAAGAGCTGTTTGCTTTGTTTCGTCAAGGAAAGCTAAAGCCCCATTTGTCGGAAGTATTCCCGATGGACCAGACGACCGAAGCACTAAATTGCCTTACTGGCAGAGTAGTCAAAGGAAAAGTAATTATCGAAATGCGGGTATGAGTGCAAAGTGGATGGCCTCGGAAGTAAAAGCTGATGCGAGAATTAAGGGAATGCTTGTAGCTATGAGCGAGAGGGATGCGCAGCCTCCGTTCGAGGCGTGTGATACGTTCCATGGCCTAGATACATGCTTCACTTGTGAAGGCTAGGGGGGCCTCCCTCCCTGGACCATGCAGGGTTCTTCACAGTTCCTGCTTGGGCTAAACTAACCCAGTCGGTGAAGCCGGCTGGGTTTTTTTACGCACCATACTCCGTAGGCATGATGTCGGATATGGACCTGATCGAGTTGAACGAGGCGTTTGCCGCGCAGGTGCTGGCTTGCACTCGAGCGTGGAATTTCGGGGTCAAAGATTTCGATCGTATGAATGTGCATGGCTCCGGCATCTCACTTGGGCACCCTGTCGGCGCCACGGGGGGGCGCATCCTGGCTACCCTGTTGCGTGAGATGGATCGCCGCGACGCCCGCTACGGGCTCGAAACCATGTGCATCGGCGGCGGCCAGGGCTTGGCTGCAGTGTTCGAGCGTCAGGCTGCTTAAGCCTGCAAGGCTTGTTGAGCCCGCCACTTACCTGTTTCGGGGCCACTTAAAACCCGCCCGGTTCTTTATAAGTATTTGAAAATATTTGGTATTTTCTAGTCTGAGGTTGTAGTCCAATCCGAAAACTCGAAAATTTCCTATATTTTAGCTGCTAGCAGGGATATTTGCTTATGGATTACCTCGGCAACATCCGCACCGGTTGGCAAGTGTTTCTCAAACCCGCGAAACCATGCTGGTATATTTCCCATAGTCTCCGGACCGGACCTTATCCGATCTTAATTTACCTATTATGTGGCGCGGCTCGACGATTCAATCGAACGCAAATTTTTTAGAATTGGTTCTTTTCTAGATACCGTTTAAGCGCTGTGATGGTCTCTTGTGACGAGACTAGGATATGGCTGATCATAGCCTGCTCGGCAGTTTCCGGGCTCTGGGTCAGCAGCGCGGCCAGGATGGCGTTATGTTCGTTGATGCGCTGTTCGCTGAATTCCTCCAGCGAGGCGACGATATGGCGATACCGGCTGGTGCGGGCGCGGAAGCCGACCAGGCAATCCTGCAGCGGCTTGTTGCTGCAAGCCTCGATGATGATGCGGTGGAAATCGGCGCCGAGCGCCAGTGCCTGCTCGAAATCGCGGTCCAAGCCGGCCTGTTGCATGCCATCGATATTTGATTTCAGTCGCTGGGTGTCCTTGCGGGTCAAGTTCTCGACAGCCAGCCGTGTAGCCAGGCCTTCCAGTGTTGCCCGTACGGTAAAGAGTTGTTCGGCTTCCTCGATATTCAGCGCGCGTACAGCAACACGGCCAGTTTTGCTGCGTTCGACGAAGCCCTCCTGCTCAAGCTGCACCAGGGCCTCGCGGATCGGGCTGCGACTGGTTTTGAAATGCTGCGCGAGTTCAGGTTCGCTCAGTCTCTCGCCCGGCTTGAGCGTTCCGAGAATGATGGCCTGCCGCAATTCGCTGGTGGCTTTTTCCTGAAGCAGCATGCTGGGCCTCAGTTTCGGCGCAGTCTTTCCAGCGCGGCAGTGCCGGCATGGATCGACAGTGTCAGGGAATAGACAATTTCCTCGCCGGGTTCCATAAATCGAATCTGCCCGGCCTGTTCCAGCGCGGCCCGCTTTGCGGCGTGATGGGTAGCCGGTTCGATTGCCAGCACATTCATACCGAGGCCGAAATGGCGCCAGATCTGTAGGGCGGGCAGGGCGCTGGCATCGTAATCCACCTGCACGGCGAGACCGCCGTTTAGGTTTGCATTGACCAGCGCGACGGAAACCCTGCCATCTGGTCCGGAAACGGGATCGACCTCCAGGATTTCGTCCGCCGCCTCGGCGGACGGCACTTGCTGCGTCAGGAAGCCGGCGCGTGTCTCGACTTGCTGCCCACGGCCAGGCGGCAGTAGCAGGGCTGCGCCGGCATCAAGGAGCGGGAAGCCGAAATTCAGGTGATAAAGCTGCATATGCGGCGTCGAACGATGGCCGGCATTGCGCACCCGGTCGGTGATGCTGAGCGATGCGCCACCCAATGGCATCTCAATGCGGCGTTGCAGTTCCAGCGTTTCACCATACATCATGCTCTGGCGCACCAGGCCTTCGCAGTGAAAGCAGCAGTCGTTGTCGTCCCAGCTTTCGCCCTGACTCAGGAAGCGCGCCGGCGCCTGGCTGATGCGGCCATGCAGCGGATACTGCGCGGTGTCGCGCCGCGGACCGAAATGGCCGGCTGGGCCTTCGGCCGCACCGCGCACATGATCGAGACCGCAGGTCACCATCATGCCGTCCATGCTGCGCAGAAGGCCTGCGCCTTTCTCTTCTTCAGCAACATGCAGGCCAGGGGCACGAAAGCCATTGGTCGAGCGCCAGGACAGCGGAATGCCACTGAAGCGCAGCTCGCCGATATCGAAACCGCGATCCACCATCACGCGGGCTTCAAGGCCACCGCCGGAGCGCAGGTCGAGATAGCGCACAGAGCGTTCCGGCCCGTCGTCATAGCTGCCCGGGATGATGCCGGCCACCTGTTCCAGCCGGCCGATGCGGCGCAGCAGCTCCGTGCGGGTGAAGGACTGGCCGAACAGGCTGACCATGGCTTGCGGATCCGTTCAGTAGGTGGCGCGACCGCCGGTAGCGTCGAAGACCGCACCGGTGGTGAAACTGCATTCTCGGCTGGCCATCCAACAGGCCATGGCGGCGATCTCGTCGAGCTCGCCGAATCGGCCCATCGGGATCTTCGACAGCATATAGTCGATATGCTGCTGCTTCATCTGGGCGAAGATCGGTGTACGCACGGCTGCCGGCGCCAGGCAGTTGGCGGTGATGCCGGTGGTCGCTAGTTCCTTACCCAGTGACTTGATCAGACCGATCACTCCCGCTTTCGACGCGCTGTAGGCGCTGGCATTCGGATTGCCTTCCTTGCCGGCCACCGAAGCGAGCGCGACGATTCGGCCATAATTCCCTTTCAGCATAGGGGGGACCACGGCGCGGCAGCAATGGAACATGCCGAGCAGATTGACTTGGATGACACTAGCCCAGTCCGCCACCGGATATTCCCAGATTGTGGCATTCGGGCCGGTGATGCCGGCGCTGGCGACCAGCACATCGAGCCGACCGTATCGCGCCACAACTTCATCGGCCGCGCACGCTACATCGGCGGAATCGGTGATGTCGAGCAAACGGGTTTCGCCGATCTTCGCCTGCTGCCGGTCCCACACCACGATCTGCGCGCCTTCAGTTGCCAGACGTTCGGCCACTTGGTGGCCGATGCCCGATGCTCCGCCGGTGACCACGGCCACCTGGCCGGCGAATCTGCTGCCTTCCGTCATGAATCCTCCCTGTGCTGGCGACCGGATCGCCTGTGCGCAAACTACACTTGACAGAATAAATTGTCGACCATATTTTAAATCTGTCGACAGAAATTCCGGCAAGAAGCCGGGACCGGGAGGAATGGACATGAGTCGGATTACCAAGGTGGCCTGCAAACTGATCTCCGAGCCGCTGCCGGCCGGCTGGACCGCGGCACATGGCACCAGCCACAAGCGTGATGAATGCCTGGTCTTCGTCACCACCGAGGACGGCTTGGTCGGCATGGGCGAGGCCTATCACGCGTTCTCTCCCAAAGTGATGGCCTCGATCATCGAGGAGCATCTGGCCGATATCATCGTCGGTCGCGACTCGTCCGAGATCCAGTTGCTGTGGGAAGAGATGTTCTTCTCTGCCGGCCAGCTCGGCTCGGCAGCGGTCGCCGCGATCTCCGGCATCGACATCGCGCTGTGGGATCTGATGGGGCGGCGGCTAAACCGTCCGGTCGCCGATCTGCTCGGCGGCGGCGGCGTGCGACGCGTGCCCACCTATGTCGGCTGCATGTGTCTCGGTTTCCAGGAAGCCAAGTCACTGCGTGAGGAAGTACGCGGCTATGTAGCCGATGGCTTCACGGCCCTGAAGGTTCGCGGCGGCCTGAATCTGGAAGCCGATCTCGAGGCCGTGGCTGTGACCCGCGAGGCCGCCGGTCCGCATGTCGACATCATGATCGACGCCAATTCCGCGTATTCACCGTCGGAAAGCCTGCAATTGGCGCGCAAGCTGGAACGCTACAACACCTTCTGGCTGGAAGATCCGTTCGATTTCAGTGTTGCCTATCACCATGCCGATATGGGCTGGCTGCGTCGCAACTCGCCGGTGCCGATTGCCTCGGGCGGCAATGTCTACACCCGCTTCAACGTACGCAGCCTGATCGATGCCGGCGGCGTCGACTACCTGACGCCGGATGTCACCAAATGCGGCGGCATCTCCGAAGGCTTGAAGATCGCGGCGCTGGCCAGCGCCTTCAATATCACGGTCGCACCGCACACCGTGGTCGGCGTCGGCACCGTGGCCGGCGTGCATTACGCCGCCGCTCTGCCCAGCCATATCCGCGGCCATCTCGAATGGGATGCCTCGGTGGAGAACCCGCTGCGCGACGACCTCTGCGCGCCGGCGCTGGATATCGCCCATGGTTCGGTGCTGGTGCCGCGTGGCCCAGGCCTGGGCATCGCGTTGCCGGGGCCGGATGCGCTGGAACGCTTCGCCTTCATCGCCGGCCGCGAGATTTCGATGCCGCCGCGCCAGCGCCGCTGGGACCCGAACCGGCCGCAGGCCGCAGCCGAATGACCCATCAAACTGTCGACAGAAACTGGAGGCCCAAGCCGCCTAGTCCCTGAACAGTACCGTTATCTGATAAAATCAAACAGAACCCTAGGGAGGGGTGCCTTAGATGAGGACGAGATCGAAACTTCGCCTGGCCGCGCTAGCCATGGCGGGAGCCCTGCTGGCGCCGGTGGCGGCGCTAGCGCAGACGGTCACCATGTGGACTTTCCTCAATCCGGCGAGCGAAACGCCGCGCGACCGGGCATTGAAGCAGATCATCGACAAGTTCGAGGTGGCCAATCCGGGCATCAAGATCAAGGTCGAGAGTCAGGTCTGGTTCACGCTGGCGGAAAAGTTCGTCATGGCGCACCGCTCACGCAGTGCGCCCG
This sequence comes from Ferrovibrio sp., assembly GCF_965278975.1. GTDB lineage: Bacteria > Pseudomonadota > Alphaproteobacteria > Ferrovibrionales > Ferrovibrionaceae > Ferrovibrio. Next base: position 626,326 of record NZ_OZ257126.1, on the reverse strand, counting down.
ATATCGGCTGGGTCAACGGCGAAAATATGGGCCTGCTGGTGAATTCCGGTGTGGCCGAAGATCTTGGGCCGCTGATCACGTCGAAATGGACACCGGCACAGCGCCAGGATCTGGTGCTGCCGCAGGCCTATGAATGGGTGAAGACCGGCGGCAAGCAGGTGGCGGTGCCGATCATGGCGCTCTCCATCGTGCTGTTCTACCGCAAGGACCTGATGCGCGAGGTTGGCATCGATCCGGCCGGCATCAAGACCTGGGACGATCTGGCTGCTGCGGCGACGAAGCTGCAGCGCACCAACGGCCCCAATGTCGAGCGCTGGGGCGTCGGCATGCATCTTTCCACCGACAAGACCACGATGTCGTTTGGCGCCAATGCGCTGGCAGCGGCGCAGGGCGGCAAGCTGTTCGGCGATAAATGCAGCGCGCTGCTGGCCAACGACAACGGCGTGCGTGCGCTCAACATGCAGGCCGACCTGATCCGCAAGTACAAGGTCGCCAGCCAGGAAAGCTTTGCCTACACCCTGGATGATGTGATCGAGCAGTTCATCGCCGGCAAGGTGGCGCTGGCTAGCAGCGGCAACGGCCGCTTCGGCAACGTGGCGGAAAAGGCCACCTGGAACGGCAAGGAACTCGGCATGTTGCCCTGGCCGAGCCTGGACGGAAAAAAGCCGGGTCCGCAGATCATGTCGGGCTGGTTTGCCTCGATCTCGAAGGATTCGAAGCAGAAGGAAGCCGCGGCAAAATTCGTCGCCTATATGACCGGGCCGGATGGCATGGAGCTCTGGGCCGAGCCGGGCGGGCAGGTACCGCTGTTCAAATCGGTCTTTGACAAGCCGGTTTTCAAGGATACCAAATATGACCCGCTGCGCCAGTTGTCGCAGATGTGGGCCGATGCCGAAGTCTGGCTGCCGGCGGAATGCAATGCCGCACGCACCTTCGTCGACCTGAATACGGCGACGCAGCGTGTGGTGCTGGGTAATGCAGATCCGATGGCCGCATTGCGCGAAGCCGAGGCGGCTTCAGCCAGCCGGCAGTAACTCAGCAAGTCTTGAACACGTGACCGGCAGAGGATGATTGGTGCGTTATGATGGATGGACAGCGTACACCCTTCCAGGCTTACCGATATCTTCTGCCGGCACTGGTGCTTGAAGCGGGCTTTGTCTTCGCCCCGCTGGCGCTCAGCCTGTATTACAGCGTGCACCGAGTGCGCTATTACCAGCTCGGTGACTTCAATGGTCTGCAGAACTACATCGATATTCTCAGCCACCGGCTGTTCCTGAATTCTTTCCTGGTCACCTGCAGCTTCAGCCTGATGGCTCTGGCGCTCACCTTCGCTACCGGGTTCGGCCTGGCACTGTTCCTGAACCGAGATACCTCCGGCAGCATCCTGCTGCGCACTGTCGTGCTGCTGCCGTACGTGATGGCCATGCTGGTCGGTTCGATGCTGCTGAAGTGGATTTTCTCCACCGATGCCGGCCTGGTGCCGCTAGCCGCTGCCTGGTTCCATGTCGCCAGCCCGACGATCCTGGCCGATCCTGATTATGCGATGGCCGCCATGGTGGCGAATGGGATCTGGCGCGATTCTGCCTTTGCCATGGTGATGCTGCTGGCCGGGCTGCGCAGCATCCCGCCCAACCTGATCCAGGCGGCGCGCATCGACGGCGCGGGCCCGTTCATGATTTTCCGGCGGATCATGCTGCCGCTGCTGCGTCCGACGATCCTGATCACGCTGATCCGGCTGCTGTTGCATTTTGCCAATGTGCTGACCTTCCCGCTTATTCTGACCGGCGGCGGGCCGAACAATGCTACCGAAACGCTGGCGCTGCGTATCTTCCGCATCGGCTTCGAGGATTTTGACCTCGGCAAGGCGAATGCGATGGCCATCGTGCTCTGCTTGTTCAATATCGCCGCCGTGATCCTGCTGCTCACGGTATTCCGCAAGACCCGGGGAGGGCAGAGCCTGTGATCTTCGGAACCCGCTCCGGCCTGTTGCATCGCCTGCTGCGCGGCCTGATCTCCACCGTCATCATCGTGGCCGCACTGTTCCCGATCTTCTGGGGGCTGATGACCTCATTGAAGCCGGCACGCGATATCGTGCAATTCCCGCCCAGCCTGCTGCCCGCGACGATCACCTTCGAGCATTACGCCACGATCTTCAAAGCCGGCGCGCTCGGCTTCCTGCTCAACAGCCTGTTCGTCTCGGCCGGTACGGTCGCACTCTGCCTCGGCATCGGCGCGCTGGCGGCTTATGGCCTGGCGCGTTTCGAGTTCCCGGGCAAGCGTGCCGTGCTGGTGGCGATCATCGCGGTGATGAGCATTCCGGTTGCCTCGCTGTTGATCCCGACCTACACACTGATCGCCGAGATCGGCCTGGTGAATACCCATATCGGCCTGATCCTGGTCTATAGCGCCTATCAGTTGCCGATCGTGATCTGGATTCTGGCCGCTTATTACCAGAGCCTGCCGATCGAGTTGGAATGGTCAGCGATGATGGACGGCTACAGCCGGCTGCAAGCCTTGTGGAAGGTGGTTTTGCCGCTGTCGCGGCCCGGGTTGATCGCGGCAGGGCTGTTTGTCGTCGTTTTTGCCTGGAACGACTTTGTCGTCGCCGTGACGCTGCTGTCGTCGGAAGAGACGCGCACGCTGCCGATCGGCATTTACAACTTCCTCGGATTCTATGGCCGCGAATGGGGTCCGCTGCTGGCGGCGTCCATGGTTTCAACAATCCCGCTGCTGGTGATCTTCGTGATCCTGCAGCGCTATTTCATGGCCGGCATGACCAACGGCAGCGTTAAGGGGTGAGTGGGATATGAATCAGGATAGTGGCGCGTCCATCGCGTTTCGCGGTATCGGCAAGCGCTATGGTGAAACCGTTGCGCTGGCCGATCTCGATCTGACGATCCGGCCGGGTGAGTTCGTTTCGCTGCTGGGGCCTTCTGGCTCTGGCAAGACCACGACGCTCAATATTCTCGCCGGGCTGATCAGCGCCGACAGCGGTAGTATCATGATCGGCGATACCGACGTAACGCATCTGTCGCCCGACCGGCGCGGCATCGCCATGGTGTTCCAGAATTACGCGCTCTATCCGCATATGACTATTGCCGAGAATCTGGCTTTTCCGCTGCAGGCGCGCGGCCGCGATCTGAGCAAGCAGGCCATAGCCGCGAAAGTCCAGGACGTGGCCGAGACACTCGGCATCGGACATCTGCTTGCCCGCTACCCGAAGGAAATTTCCGGTGGCCAGCAGCAGCGTGTGGCGCTGGGCCGCGCCATGGTGCGCGATCCGAAAGTGTTTCTGCTGGACGAACCGCTGTCGAATCTCGATGCTCGTCTGCGGCTCAAGATGCGGCGTGACCTCAAGGCGCTGCACCAGCGGCTACGCTCCACCATCGTCTATGTAACGCATGACCAGAGCGAGGCGATGTCGCTGTCGGACCGCATCGCCATCTATCAGGGTGGGCGGCTGCAGCAATTCGGTGCGCCGGCCGATATCTATCGCAGGCCGGTAAACGCCTTCGTCGCCAATTTCATGGGCGAGCGGGAGATGAACAATCTTGCGGGCAGGGTGGTGCGGGCTGGTGATGGGCTGGTGTTCCAGGCTGATGGCCTCGATTTCGCATTACCTACCGCCCTGAACGACTGGGCTAGATTCCAGGATCGAGCTCTGACGTTGGGCGTCCGGCCGCAGGGCGTGAAGATTGGCGGTCGGTCGGATGCTTTGCTGTGCGAGGCCGTGCTGCGGCTGGTCGAGCATGCCGGGACCGAGCAGTTCTTCTACGCCCAGGCCGGCAGCGTCGAGTTGAGCGGCGCGGCCGCGCCGGATGCGGTGCTGGCCATGGGTGACGGGGTGCAGCTGTCGCTGCTGTCCCGTGAACTCTATCTGTTTGATACCGCCAGTGGTGTGGCACTGGTGCAGGGCGGCGATCTGGCCGCATGATGCCGCTATGAAGCAGCTCTCCCTGCATGCACGCCTGCCCCGAAACTTCCGTTCGATCCTGACCAACGGTTGGGCCGAACGCCGCCGCAATGGCGCGGCAGCAGACTGCTTTCTCGAAGGCCCCTGCTGCGATGATCGTGGTTGGCTGTGGTGCGTCGACATAGCCAACAGCCGCATCCTGTTGCTGTCACCCGATGGTGCTTGGGGTGTTGCATATCAGTATGACGGCTGGCCGACTGGTTTGAAGCTCGACCGTCAGAACCGTTGCCTGATCGCGGATAATCGCTGGGGCCTGCTACGGCTCGATCCGGCAATTGGTAAACACGAGGTACTCGCTAACAGTTTCGAGGGCGCACCGCTGCACGGTCCGAACGATGTGACGATTGCCGCCAATGGTGATGTCTATTTTACCGACCAGGGTGATTCCGACATCCTGCGGCCCTATGGCCGCGTCTTCCGCTGGCGCGAGGGCAGGGAGCTCGAACTGATCGCCACTGGGTTTCCCAGCCCGAACGGCCTGGTGCTGACACCGGACGAGCGCCTGCTCTATGTCGCGGTCACTCAGGCCAATGCGATCTGGCGCGTCATCCTGCGGCCCGATGGTGGCGTCGGCAAGGTAGGGCATTTCGTGCAGATGTCGGGTTCGCTGGGCGGCGGGCCGGACGGGCTGGCGATGGATGCTGCCGGCAACCTGCTGGTCTGTCACGCAATGGCGGGCTGCGTGATCGCCTATGACCGGCTCGGTGAGTTCATTGGCCGCATCCGTACTGCCGAGGGCCTGATCCCGACCAATCTTGCTTTCTCGCGGCGCGAACCGGGCCGCCTGTTTGTCACCGAAGCCGAGACCGGTACGGTGCAAACGATCCGGCTCGACCACCCCGGTCACCATCCTTTCGTTTCGGAGTGACAGATGCAGGATTTCAGCGGACGCGTGGCTGTAGTGACGGGCGGTGGCAGCGGCATCGGCCTTGGCACGGCAGAGGCCCTGCTGGCCGAAGGCGCGCGCGTTGCGCTGCTCGGCCATGATGCGAAACAGATCGCCGCTGCTGTCGAGAAACTCTCTGAGCGTTATCCTGACAGGGTCTGGGGGTGCGATGGTGACGTGCGTAGCCTCGCCAAACTCGAAGCGGCTATTCAGGATGTGATGCGTCGCGTCGGGCGGGTCGATCATCTGGTCTGCGCCGCCGGCATCCAAGTGCCGGGCACGGCGGTTTCGGCCAGCGAGGCCGACTGGCTGCGCGTGATCGACACCAACCTGTCCGGCGCCTTCCGCACCTGCAAGGCCGTGCTGCCGGCTATAATTGCGGGTGGCGGCGGTTCCATAGTGCTGGTGTCGTCGATCCAGGCGTTGCGGGGGAAGCCCAACGGCGTTGCGTATGTGGCCGCCAAGGGGGGGCTGAATGCGATGACGCGCGCCATGGCGCTGGATCATGCGAAGGACAACATCCGTATCAATGTCGTCTGCCCCGGCGTGGTGGATACGCCAATGCTGCGCGAGGCGGCGTCGCGCGTCGTAACACCGGAAACCAGCAGTGACGTGCTGGTGCGGCGCTGGGCGTCGGCACAACCGCTTGCCGCTGCCGTAGCGAAGCCCTGCGGACCGGAGGATGTCGCGCAGATGATCCTGTTTCTACTCAGCTCGCGCGCGGCCTATGTGACCGGATCAGAATTTGTGGTCGATGGCGGCCTGGGTGCGAAGCTGGCGCTTTGAAATCGTTCTTTTCTATTTCCCTGAAAATTCCCTGTTTCGGAGCAATTTGAAATCCGCCTCACCTCGAATAACTAGTAGTAAATATTTGGCATCAATTCGGCGGAAAGCGCCGCACGGCTTTTAGAAATTGTGACATGGGCGGCGAAGGCAGCCACCGCGCCCGTCGCGCCACCGACAGTTTGAGCGGGTGATCCACAGTATTCGGCACCAACCGGAATTTCTGCAGGAAAGTTCGTGTTCTGGCGAAGCCGGAGGATGCAACCCCCAAAGCGTCGGTATTTTCGATGATGCTGGCCACCATCGGGAAATTGTCGATGATATGCAGGTGAACATAGCCGCTATCAACGCCGTAAACGGTGCGCACGAGATGCTCCACAAGCGGTGTGGAGAGGTCCGGGGTGATGATTGGATACCGCCTGATCTGTTGCTCGGTGATCGTCTTGCCAGCCAGCAGGGGGTGGTCGCGCCGGCAGAAAATGCGTCCAACGAAGTCGGGCAGATGCTCTAGCGTGAAGGCCTGTTCGCGGCAGAGTTCATCCGTGGGGCCGACCAGAAGATCAATATCGCCTTGCCCTAGCAGGGTTATCGCCCGTTGCGTCGAACTGGCCTGCATGTGCAGCCGGAATTGATTGGGCTCGCGAAGCAGCATGCGGATGGCGCGATTGAGCAGACCTTCAAGCGAGGGCGGTGCGACACCGATGCGCAGGATGGCACTCCGTTCGCCACGCCCCGCGGCTGTATCGGCGGCCAAGCGGTCCATATCGGAGACGATGCGGGTGGCGCGATCGATGAAGCTGTGTCCGGCTTCAGTGACCGAGACGCCGCGCGCACGGCGGTCGAAAAGCGCATAGCCGAGATCCTGCTCCACCCAGGCGACCGATTTCGTGACGCTGGACTGAGTGACATTCAGTTCCGCGGCGGCGGCGGTGAATGAGCCCATCCTGTAGACCATGACCACATGCCGAAGATGGTTCAGATTCATGTATTGGCTCCTGGACACAAGATATTCCTGAAAGGAATAACACTAGAATAGTTTGAATTTGTGTTATGGCGCAACCCTGGCAAGCTGTGTGGCGAAGGCGCGGTCGATCTCCAAAAAAAGGCCGCCGGGAGGAAAAGAATGTCGAAGCCGATCGTCGCTGGCGTGGGAATGATCAAATTCGCCAAGCCGGGTGCTTCCAGGAGCTACCATGAAATGGCCGCCGAAGCCGTGCGCAATGCATTGGCGGATGCCGGCCTTGGCTACGAAGCCGTACAGCAGGTGTATGCCGGGTATGTCTATGGTGACAGCACCTGCGGCCAGCGCTCGGTGTATGATGTCGGGATGACCGGCGTTCCGGTGGTGAACGTCAACAATAACTGCTCATCCGGTTCCACGGCGCTTTGGCTTGCCCGCCAGGCGGTGGAGAGTGGCGCGGCCGATTGTGTGCTGGCGCTGGGTTTCGAGGAAATGCGCCCCGGCGCGCTGGGTACGCATTTCAATGATCGTACCAGTCCGTTCCAGCGCTTTGACGAAGCGACGGATCGTATCGTCGGTCATGGTGAGGTGCCGCTGGCGCTGCGCTATTTCGGTGGCGCTGGTCTTTCCTACATGAAGAAATACGGCATCGGGCTTGAGGAATTCGCCAAGGTCCGGGCCAAGGCCAGCCGACATGCCGCGCGCAATCCTCTCGCACTGTTCCGGCAGGAAGTGTCGGTTGAGGATGTGATGCGCAGCCCGGTGGTATGGCCCGGCGCCATGCACAAGCTGATGGCCTGTCCGCCGACCTGCGGCGCGGCAGCGGCCATCCTCTGTTCGGAAGGGTTTGCCAGAAAGCATGGACTGAAGGATGTCGTGCGCATCGTGGCGCAGGAAATGCGCACCGACGGCCCCTCCACCTTCGCTGATGACGACATGATGCGTGTCGTCGGTTATGACATGACGGCAGCCACGGCCAAGGCGGTCTATGATCGCTCTGGCATCGGCCCCCAGGATGTGGACGTGCTTGAGTTGCACGATTGCTTCGCCCAGAACGAGTTGATCACCTATGAAGGGCTTGGCCTGTGCCCTGAAGGCGGTGCGGCAAAGTTCATCAACGATGGCGACAATACCTATGGTGGCCAGGTGGTGACCAATCCTTCTGGCGGCCTGCTTTCCAAGGGGCATCCGCTTGGCGCCACTGGTCTTGCCCAATGCTACGAACTGACCCATCAACTCCGCGGCACTGCCGGCCCGACTCAGGTCGAAGGCGCCCGCACCGCGCTGCAGCATAATCTCGGGCTGGGCGGCGCCTGCGTGGTCACACTGTATCAGGCCGGCTGAGGAGCACTGCCATGGCCGACGCCAAAACCCAGGCCGTGAATCCGCGCGGCATTTTCAACCGCGCCACGGTTGGAGCGAAAACCAAGCCGGTATCCTATCCGGTCGAGAAGGGGCGGATTGCCTTCTTCTGTGACGTGGTGGGGGAAAGCAATCCCATCCATTTCGACGAGACGGCGGCCCGCGCGGCCGGTTTTCCGACTATCGTGGCGCCGCCTACCTTCCCGATGGTTATCGATCTTGAAACCACCAACGCGGCCCGGCGTCTTGGCTTCACGCCGATATTCGACCTGGTGCGCTGCGATCTGCGCTACCTGCTGCATGGCAGCGAACGATACGAGTATTCCAGCCATCTCTTTGCCGGCGATGAAATCACCATCACCCATGAGGTGCTGGGTTTCGAGGACAAGAAGGGTGGTGCACTGGAATTTTGCCATATCCGCTCATCGCTCAGCCATTCGCAACGCGGTGAGGTGGTCGCGATCCGCCGCACCTTTGTGCACCGCCTGGGTTGAGGAGGTATTCATGGCCATGGATGTGAGCAAGGCGGAAGTGGGTGATGCCCTGCCCGAGATCGTTTTCGGCCCCTATACACGCAAGCTGCTTGCCCTCTACGGGGGCGCCTCGGGCGACCATAACGCAGTACATATCGACACCGATTTTGCCCGTGCGGCCGGCCTCGATGATGTGTTTGCCCAAGGCATGCTGTCGATGGCGCCATATGCGCGAGTGGTGACCGATTGGGCCGGTCTCGGCCGGTTGGAAAGCCTGGAAACCCGCTTCATGGCGATCACTCCGGTTGGCGCCACGGGGCGGTTCACCGGCAAGGTGATCGAGCGCTTCGAAGAAGCCGGGGTGCCGAAGCTGCGTATCGCATTGGCGGCACATATCGACGGCAACATACAGACACTTGGCGGCGAAGCGGTCATCCGCGCCGACTGAGACAGGGAATGGCCGCTGTCGCGCATTGGCAGCAGGTGGAAACGAACCCCGGTGAAAACGGGGCGTACAGGGAGGCACTATGTCGGAAGCCGCATGGCTCACCGATGACCATCATGCCTTTGGCATGACGGTTCGGAAATTTCTGGCGCAGGACTACGAGCCGCACCGTGTCCGATGGACGGACGAACGCCGGGTACCGCATGCCTTCTGGGAGAAGGCCGGTGCGCTAGGCATCCTGGGGGCCTCGACACCAGTGGAGTATGGCGGCTCGGGCCTGTCGCGCAGCTTCGATCTGGTCACCTACATGGAACAGGGCCGGATCGGCGATACCGGCTGGGGCATCGGCGTGCACAATATAGTGCAGCATTATCTCGTCGCCTTCGCCACAGAGGAGCAGAAGCAGGCCTGGCTGCCCAAACTCGCTTCCGGAGAGTGGGTCGGTGCCATCGCGATGACGGAGCCCGGGACCGGCAGTGATCTGCAAGCTGTTCGCACCACCGCCATCGCCGAGGGTAATCAGTATGTACTGAACGGCCAGAAGACTTTCATTTCTAACGCCGCCAATGCCGATTTCATCATCGTTGTAGCCAAAACCGATCCCGCTGCGGGCGCCAAGGGTATTTCGCTGATTGCACTGGAAACCGGCGGGGCGGAAGGTTTCCAGCGTGGCCGACAGCTCGACAAGATCGGCATGGATCGTCAGGACACGATGGAGCTGGCCTTCCAGGATGTGCGCGTTCCCCGCATGAGTCTGATCGGCGATGCCGAAGGCCGCGGTTTCTACCAGTTGATGGGCCAGCTTTCCTGGGAGCGGCTGATGATCGCGGTCGGCGCGCTCGCAGCCTCGCGCTGCGCGCTCGATGTCACGCTTGAGTATGTGAAGAACCGAAAGACCTTCGGCCAGCGGCTGATGGACTATCAGAATACGCGCTTCAAGCTCGCCGAAGCCAAAAGTGAGATCGAGATTTTCGCCGCTTTTGTTGACCGGCTGGTGGAGGAACTCGAAGCCGGCAGCTTGAAACCGGAGCGGGCCGCCATGGGTAAGTGGTGGGGCAGCGAAATGCAGTGCCGCATCATTGATAACTGCCTGCAACTGCATGGTGGCTATGGCTACATGAATGAGTACCGCATCGCCGAACTGTACCGCGATGCCAGAGTGCAGCGCATCTATGGTGGCGCAAACGAGATCATGCGCGAACTAATCGCGCGCTCATTGGACAGGGATTGATTATGGCAAAGTTGAATGGAAAGACGGCTTATGTGACCGGTTCCGGGCGCGGTATCGGCCGTGCCCTGGCGCATAAGCTTGCCTCGGAAGGGGCTGCGGTGGTTGTGAATGATCTGGATGCCGATCCGGCCAATGCTGTTGTTGACGAGATCATTCGTGCGGGCGGCAGGGCCATCGCGGTTGCCGGTAGCGTAAACGAAGCCGATTTCGGCGAACGGTTCATCAATGCCGGCCTCGACCGCTTCGGCGGTGTCGACATCATCGTCAATAATGCCGGTTACACCTGGGACAGCATGATTGGCCGCATGACGGACGAACAGTTTGACGCCATGGTGGATGTTCACCTGAAGGCGCCTTTCCGTATCCTGCGCGCCGCCTATCGCCCGATTGCCGAGGCGGTGCGGGCCGAAACGGCCGAAGGGCGTGAAGTGATCCGCAAGGTGGTCAATATCTCCTCGGTGGCCGGCACTGCCGGCAATCCGGGCCAGGTGAATTACAGTTCAGCCAAATCTGGCATCCTTGGCATGACCAAGACGCTGGCCAAGGAATGGGGGCGGCTTAAGGTCAACGTCAACTGCGTCGCCTTTGGCTACATCGAAACCCGACTCACCATCGCCAGTGACGAGAAGGTCGAGATGAGTTTCGAGGGCAACCGCGTCCAGGTCGGTATCCCCGAGAAGGTCGCCCATGGGCTGAAATCGATGATCCCGATGGGCCGCGCCGGTAGCCCAGAAGAAGCCGCCAATGGCGTCTACCTCTTTTGCACGCCCGAGAGCAATTACATCTCCGGCCAAACCATCATCGTCGGCGGCGGCATCTCGATATGAAACCGCAGCCGCCACGGGATAGTACTTATGGCAACATCTGACATTTTCCAGCTATTGCTCATCGGCTTGGCGCAGGGCTGCGGCTATGCGCTGGTGGCCATAGGCTTCGTCTTCATCTACCGGGCCACCGAGGTAGTGAATTTCGCCCATGGCGAGATCATGATGATCGGTGCTTTCGTGGTGCTTACCTTTGCCGAGTTCTGGGGGCTTGGCTTCTGGTTCGGCACGGCGCTGGGCCTGCTGACGATGGCTATCACGGGCTACCTGCTGGATATGCTGATCATGCGGCGCATGATTGGCGAGAATCAGGCATCTGTATTCATCCTGACCGTGGCGATCGGCCTGATGCTGAAGGCAGCGGCCGGGATGATCTGGGGCTTCTCGCCCCATGTCATGAATTCGCCCTTCAATGGCCAGGTGGTGGTGGCCGGTATTGTGCTCGGCATGGACCGCCTGGCGATCATGGCCGGTACTTTCGTCATCTGCATGCTGCTCTGGGCGTTTTTCAGTAAAACTCCTGTAGGGCTCGCCATGCAGGCCGCATCGCAGAATCAGCTGGCAGCCTATTACAGCCGCGTGCCAGTGCGCCGGTTGATCTCGGTGATCTGGGCCATCGCGGCCGTCGTTGCAGCGATTGCCGGCATCCTGGTGGCGCCGATCACCCAGATTGATACCGAGATGTCGATATTCGGCATAAAGGCGATAGCTGGCGCTGTGGTGGGAGGTTTCGGCTCCATTCCCGGTGCCCTGATCGGGTGCTTGCTGCTCGGTGTCAGCGAGCCTTTCCTGGATTACTTCTATCCGCCGCTGAAAGGCGTTTACGCCTATATCATCCTTCTCGTGGTGCTGTTCGTGCGGCCAGAAGGGCTGATTCCGCAAACCTACCAGAAGAAGGTGTGAGGCTGTGCGGGTTCTCTTCAAGACCACTTATAACCAGGATATCGATCACCTCGCCGATCCGGCTGAACGAATCCGTGTCGGCCTTGTGATTCTGGTCGCCCTGGCCCTGCCGCTTTTCGTTTCTTCCTACTTCCTCACCGAACTTGCCATGTTCATCTGCTACGCCATAGCAGGTATCGGGCTCATGGTGTTGCTGGGCTTCACGGGCCAGGTGTCGTTCGGCCATGCAGCATTCCTTGGTATCGGTGCCTATACGCAGGCGGCGCTATTGATGCGTGGTGTTCCCTTCTTGGTCGCCTTGCCGCTCGCCGGATTGATCGCGGGTGCAATCGGCGCGGCGTTGGGGCGTGCTGTTTCCAAGATGCACGGCTTCTATCTCGCGGTTGCGACTCTGGCCTTTGCTATTGTCACCGAGAGTGTCATTGGTGCGGCGGGGCCGATTACTGGTGGTCATATGGGCCTGCAGGTGCCGCTTATCACCTTCTTCGGCCATGAATTCAGTGAAGGCTGGCAGGTATACTATCTCTATCTTGCCGTCCTGCTCTTCATCATCTGGGGTGTGGCCAATCTGATGCGCGGACCGGCGGGCCGGTCGATGATCGCTGTGCGCGACAGCGAAACCTCGGCCAAGTCGCTTGGCATCGATGTTGCGGGCGTCAAAGTTCGTGCCTTCTTCGTTTCAGCCGCTATCACGGGGGTGGCGGGCGGCTTGCTGGCGCACCTTCTATTCTATCTCTCACCGGAAACTTTCAATCTGCTCGAAAGCCTGCGGCTTATGCTGATGGTGGTAGTCGGTGGCCTTGGCACGATATCGGGTGCCATTTTCGGAGCCATATTCGTCAGTTTCCTGCCCAACCTCATCGATGCGCTGCGAGTCATCCTGCCATCCGCCATAGCGGATCAAGCGGGCCTCGAGTATCTGCTCTTTGGCGCAATTATCGCCCTCTTCATTATATTCGAGCCACAAGGCATCTACGGGCGCTGGCTCAAGCTACGGCTTTTCATCGAGACCTATCCCTATTATCGCCGCGCGACTTTTATCCGCCAGAAGCGATACCTGAAATCGGAGCGATTCCGGTGAGCATGCTGACCATCAGTGACATTGTACTCAGCTTCGGCGGCAACAAGGCGCTGGACGGGGTTTCATTTTCCGTCGCGCCTGGTGAGACACTGGCGCTGATCGGACCAAATGGTGCCGGCAAGTCCACGGTATTCAATGTGATCAGCCGCTATTATCGGCCATCTACTGGCAGTGTGCGATACGGCGAGCATGATCTGCTCCAACGGCAGGCACATGAGATTGCCTCGCTTGGCATTGCGCGCACATTCCAGAATATCGAACTGTTCGAGAACGCCACCGTGCTGCAGAATCTGCTGGTCGGGCGCCATGCGCGCACGCCATCGAACTGGGGGCGGGAATTCCTTTTTGCTGGCGCGACCCGTGCCAATGAACTGATCGCCCGGCGCAAGGTGGAGGAAGTACTGGATCTGCTCGATCTTCAGCATCTGCGCAATGAGGTTGTGCGGGATCTCGCTTATGGGGCGCGAAAGAATGTTGAACTGGCCCGCGCGGTCTGCGCCGAGCCTCAGCTTCTGCTGCTCGATGAACCGGCTTCGGGGCTAAACCCGGAAGAGGTGGCCGACATGGCCTTCTGGCTGAAGGATATTCGCGAAGAGCTTGGCATCACCATCCTGATGGTCGAGCATAATATGAACCTGGTGGCCCGCCTGGCTACGCGCTGCATAGCGCTCGTCTCTGGCCGCGTTTTGGCGCAGGGCAGTGTCGCCGAGGTGCAGTCCAACCGCGAGGTGCAGCGAGCCTATCTGGGGACTGCGGCATGAGCACGCTCCTGAGCACCCGCAATGTCGAGACCTACTATGGGCCGATCATGGCAATCGGCGGGGTATCGATTGATGTCACGGAAGGCCGCATCGTCTGCGTTCTTGGTGCCAATGGTGCCGGCAAGACCACGCTGCTGAAAACAATTTCAGGCGCCATAGATTGCCGCAAAGGCCAGGTCATTTTCCGGGGGCAGGAAATCCAGAACCTCAATCCAGATGTGGTGGCGGCCCATGGCATTGCCCATATCCCGGAGGGCCGCGAAGTATTCCCGTTCATGACCGTGGCGGAGAATCTTGCCGTCGGCGCCTGGGGCCGTGCAGACAAGGATGCAGTCGCCCGCGATCTGGAAACGGTCTATCGATATTTTCCTGATCTCGAGGCCAAGCGCCAGGACATGGCCGGCTTCCTATCTGGCGGACAGCAACAGATGCTTGCGATAGGGCGGGGCCTGATGGGCGATGCGCCGTTGATGATTCTCGATGAACCGTCCCTCGGCCTTTCCCCGCTGCTCACGCAGCAGATATTCGGCATTGTCCGGCGCATCAACCGCGAGCGTGGTGTGACAATTCTTCTTGTCGAACAGAATGCGGTGGCGGCGCTTGATCTTGCCGATCATGGCTATGTCATGGAGGTCGGGCGCATTGTGATGGACGCACCGGCAAGCGAATTGCGCGAGAGCGATGACATAAAGGAATTCTATCTCGGCAAGTCGGATGACGGCATTCGCGGCGAGCGGCGCTGGAAGAAGCGCAAGACATGGAGATGAGCGACATGCGGCATGTCGGGCGCGAATCTGGTCTGATCACAATTGATGGCTGCGACACGCTTGCCAGACTCTTCCTCAAGCGGGTCGAGCAATGGGGTGATCGGACAGCATTGCGTGAGAAGAATCTAGGTGTCTGGGAAAGTTTCACCTGGAGCGATTTCCATCATCATGCACATGCCTATGCCGCCGGTCTTGTGGCATTGGGTATGCAGGCCGGCGATGTCGTGGCGATATTATCCGAGGATAACAAGGAGTGGGTCTTCGCTGATATGGCCGTGCATATGGCAGGCGGTACGGTGAATGGCGTGTATCCCACTTACCAAGCGGAACAGATCTGTCATATCCTGCAAGACAGCGGCACACGCTGGCTATTTGTTGAGGATGAAGAACAGCTCGATAAATACCTTGAGATTGCCGACCGGCTGCCGGGTATAGAGCGCGTTTTTGTCGTCGATTGGAAAGGCCTGCGCAATTTCAGCGACGATCAGGTCTGGCCAATTGCTCGGCTGAAGCAATGTGGTGATGAAGCACTGGCGGAGGCACCCGATTTGCTGGAGGCGCGGATTGCTTCTGGAAATGCCGAGCAGATCGCTGTTCTGGTCTACACCTCGGGTACCACGGGCAAGCCGAAGGGTGCGCGCATCTCCCACCGGGCATTGCTGTTCCAGATGATGGCGGTACCCGAGCCTTTTGCGGCACGGCAAGGCGATGATCTGCTGACCTACCTGCCGCTTTGCCATCTGGCGGAGCGTGTCGTTTCTCTCTGCACACAGTTGCGTGTTGGCACGGTACTGAATTTTGTCGAGAGTTCGGAAAGCGTCTTTCTCAACATTCGCGAACTCTCCCCCACCATTCTTTTTGCCGTACCTCGCATCTGGGAGAAATTCTACTCCAGGATAGCGGCACTGATGGACGAAGCCACCTGGATCGGGCGCACTGGTTACAATATTGCCATGCGGATCGGGCGGCAGCGGGCACGGTTGCTGATGAAGCATGAAAAACCCTCAAGACTGCTTGAGGCCGCATTCCGGCTTGCCGACGTGCTCGTCCTCCGCAATATCAAGCAGGAACTCGGCCTCGACCGCAGCCGGATACGGCTTTCAGGGGCAGCACCGATCAGTGTTGACCTGCTGGAATGGTATGTTGCCCTCGGCCTGCCGGTAAGCGAGGTCTATGGGCAAACCGAGACGGGAATCGCCACTTTCTGCAATCCCGGTTCGCCACCAGGCCATGTCGGTCTGCCGCTCAAGAGCGTTGATCTGAAACTCGGTGCGCAGGATGAAATCCTGGTGCGCTCTCCCGGAAATTTCTCGGGCTACCTGAACATGCCTGAGGCAACGGCTGCTACGCTGGTTGGCGACTGGGTCCATACCGGCGATGTCGGCGCCATTCTTCCCGGTGGAGAGGTCAAGATCACCGACCGCCTCAAGGACATCATCATCACGGCCGGCGGCAAGAATGTGACGCCATCTCTGCTGGAGAACCGGCTGAAATTCTCCTCCTACATATCCGATGCTGTCGTGGTTGGTGACAAGCGGAAGTATCTCGCCTGCCTGATCATGATTGATCGTGAGAATGTAGAAACCTACGCGCAAAAGAACGCCATTCCATTCTCCAATTTCCGTTCGCTCTGCGCCCGGCCGGAAGTCGTCGGGTTGATCAGCAAGGTAGTGAAGGAAGCCAACGAGCAATTCTCCACGGTGGAGCAGATCAAGGCATTCCGGCTGATTGATGTGATGCTGACGGCAGAGGACGAAGAACTCACGCCGACGATGAAACTGAAGCGCAGCTTTGTCGAGCGCAAGTATTCGGAGTTGATTGCGGAAATGTAACGCAGTTCGGCCGCATGAAGGCCACTTGTATGACAAAAACCTAGGGAGAAAATAAAATGAAGAATCTACTGCTTGGTCTGTCTGCCATTCTTTCGCTGGCCAGTGGGCCGCTGCTGGCCAATCCGCAAGGTGTCACAAACACCACGGTAAAGCTGGGCAGCCATACCGATCTCTCGGGGCCGCTTGCCATTGGCGGCGCGCCCGCCACGCTGGCGGCGCAGATCCGCTTCGATGCCGCCAATGCTGCGGGCGGTGTTCATGGCCGCAAGATCGAATTGGTTGTAGAGGACACGCAGTATCAAGTTCCGCTCGCGGTGCGTGCCACCAACAAGCTGGTGCAGAACGATAAGGTGTTCGCTCTGTTCCATTCGGTGGGGACACAGCAGGGTCTGGCGACGATACCGATCACGGACCGGGCCAAGATACCTTACATCTTCCCGCTTACGGCTGCGGCGTCGATGGCGGAACCGCTGCATCCACTGCATTTCAGCTACTTCGTCACTTATGCCAACCAGGCAAGTGCGGCGATCCGCTATTTCTACCAGAAGGAAAAATTTGCATCCCTCTGCATGCAGACGCATTCAACGGAATACGGGGAGGAGAATCGCCACGGGATGGAAAAGGTCGCCAAGGAACTTGGCATCAGCGTCAAGCTCGTTGGCACGCACAAACCGACAGACACTGAGTTTGCTGGTGCGGCGACTGCAATCAAGAATGCCGGTTGCGACTTTGTCTATCTCGGCACCACGATCAAGGACACCATTGCGCTGTATGCCACACTCAGGAAGTTGGGTTTCCAGGGCACTATTGCTTCCAACATGCTGCCCTTCCTGCCCATTGTCCCGCAAGCAGGGGGCGGCGCCATGGAAGGCCTCCAGGTTGTTACGCCGATGGGCGCGGTCGATTGGAGCGCCGGGCCAAAGGAGCGCAAGGCGTTCTACGACGAGTATATGAAGCGCAAGGGTGAAGAGCCCTCGGTTTATGCGCTTTATGGCTGGCTTGCTGCTGATCTGACGATCAAGGCACTGGAAAATGCCGGCCGCAATTTGACGGTTGAAAGCTTCACCAAGGGTATTGAGCAGATCAAGGGCTATAAGGACCCCTTCGGCGGCCCGACGATCAGCTTCAGCCCGACGAAGCATTTTGGCGGCGACCAACTGCTGCTGTATGCCATCAAGGGCGGCAAGTGGGAGTTGATCGAGCAGAACCTGAAGTTCTGAATCGATCATCGTCAATTCTTTTATCACCCTGTACCGGCGCGGAGTTACGAAGACTTCGCGTCGGTCGCCAGGCTAACATAGTCAGTATGAGCCAAACTGGTCACGAGGAGGCGGACTTGAGGGAATTCTCCAGCCAAACCAGGCCAGATGGCGTTGCTATCATTACTTTCAATATGCCCGAACGGCTCAATCCACTGGGGCCTGAGGGGCTGCGCGACCTGGCCTTGCATCTCGAGGCATTGGCAACAGATGCAGCGGTCAGTGCGATTGTGCTTACTGGGAAAGGCAAAGCCTTCTGCTCCGGTGCCGGCCTGGATCGACTGCTAGATCTGATGGGTTCGGGAGAGACAGAAGGCTTGCCGGAGCCTGTGATTCGCAATCTCTTCGATACAGCGGTCAATCCCATCCAGAGGGCAATCGCCCGGATGCCGAAGCCGGTGGTGACTGCGATCAACGGCGTTGCTGCCGGCGGTGGGGTGGGGCTGGCGCTTGCTGGCGACGTGGTGCTGGCGGCCGAGAGCGCCAGCTTTCGACTCACTTTCGTGCCGAACCTGGCAATCGTCCCTGATCTTGGCGCCAGCTGGTTCTTCTCCCGTCTTGCCGGCCGTGGCCGGGCGCTTGCGGCAATGATGACCGGGGATGCCATTTCGGCGCGCGAGGCGCTGGAATGGGGCCTTATCTGGCGTATCGAACCGGAAGAGAAACTGCTGGATGCCGCAATTGCGATGGGACTGCGGCTCGCCGCCGGCCCTCGGCATATGTATCCGTTGTTACGGGGAGCTGTTGATGAAGCGTCGCGCAGGCTCTTATCCGACCAGCTCGATCTGGAGCGTGATATCAATGTAGAGCTTTGTGGCACGGCCGAGTTCGCCGAAGGAGTCAGGGCCTTCCTGGAGAAGCGCCGTCCACGCTTCCAGTAAAACGCAGGAACAGAATGGGGTACTGCACAAATAAAGTGGCCTTGGTAATGGGATATCCCAAACAAATCAGAATACTCCCTGCATTTTCCTGCTAGCAGGGAATGCGTGGTTGAGTACCCCTGCCGCTGACTGCCCACACAGCCACCGCTTCCCGCATCGCATTGAGAATAAAGCGCTTCTCGGCTCGAACGCACAGTTCGGGAACGTCATGCGCGGTGTGCTCCCGCATTACCTGGAAGAGAGGCGTTTTCTCTGCTCTGAGCCCTAGCCTTGGGTCCTCGGGGGGGGGGGGCTTGTGATCACAATGGCGGGCTGGCTGAGCCGACGGGATTCCGCACACTGATCGGGACCTTCTGTCCGATTGGGCTATGCGGTCTTTCTTCATTGTGGCACTGGCGCCAGCCTTCCATTTTTCAGCCGGGCGGCGTCAAGAAAACGCTTCGATGAGGGTGCCGTCTGTCGGCTTACCGGGCGGGCTGACTTTGGGCTCTGGTCAGAAAGCTTGTAAGTAAACAACCAGTCCATTTTTTGCTTTGGGTACAGCGAAACCAAACGTTCGTTCAGCTTGACTCTTCGAATCCGGCACGATTAATGTCTCTACATATAAGACACTGTCCCCATCAAAGAGACAAATCATGCCCCACGGACAACTTACCAGCGCTCGGGATGTTGAAGATTTCATCAGTGGGCTGACTATTTTTGGTACCGGCGGCGGTGGTCGTATCGATGCCGGGCGGGACGCCCTGATACCCCTGGTTGAGAAGGGGGTAGTCCTTCGCTGGCGTGACCTGGATACGGTTGGCGACGATGAGCTGTTCTGCTCGTTGTCAGGTATCGGCTCGATTGCGCCGGTCCCACCGATGACCGAGGAGCAGCTGGTATCCAGCGGCTACCCCACCAAGCAACTGACGACCCCTCCGATGGTGCTGGCCCTCCGTACGCTGGAAGCCCATCTCGGCAAGACTGTTACAGGCGTCTATCCTATCGAGCTGGGCGCTGGCAACTCCACCACGCCGCTGGCTGCGGCCATGGCGGCTGGCATCGACATGGTCGATTGCGATTGCGCCGGCAAGGCGATTCCAGAGATGTCGCAAAACCTGATCGCGCTCGCCGGAGTGCCGTTTGCCCCGGCCTCCTATGCCGATCCCTGGGGTATGTCGCTGACAGTTACAGGCTGTAATTCAACCGTGCTGGGCGAACGCCTGGGCAAGGCCATCAGTACCGTCACGAAGGCGGCCGATATGAAAGCGCAATGCGCCCGCGCGGCCTTCGTTGTCGATGGCAGGACTCTGAAGAAGCATACCATCGGCGGTAATCTGACACGCGCCTTGAACCTCGGTCGCACCATTTCCGCGGCGCGCCAAGCAGGTGAGGATCCGGTTAAGCGCATTGCAGAATATCTTAACGGCTACATTCTGCATTCTGGTCGCGTCGTCAAAAAAGTCTGGGAATCACGCGACGGTTACATGTATGGCGACCTCTACATCGAGGCGCCGAACGGCAGTCAAGCACGCATCTGGCTGAAAAACGAGAATCACATTCTCTGGATCGATGGCGAAGTGAAAGCCACGTCTCCTGATCTCATCACCATTCATGATACCCGAACCGGCGAGTCGGACACCAACACGAATATCCAGGAGGGCATGGATGTTTCCATCATCGCATCGCCTGCGCCAAAGCAGCTTCGGACTCCCGAGATATTAGCGGCACATGGTCCCCGGCATTACGGCTTCGACATTGATTATGTCCCAGTGGAGGAAAGACTGTGACGCTCGGCCTTCTGATGGCGGGTCTCAGCGACCCGCACACTCTCTCTGATTTGGCGGTCAAGGCAGAGAAGCTCGGCTTCACCGATGTCTGGATTGCCGATGAGCGTTTCTATCGCGAGGTTTACTCGCTGCTCACCCTGATCGCTACGAAGACTGAGAAAATCAATATCGGTCCGTGCGTCACCGATCCGTATTCCCGCCATCCGGCTCTCACCGCCATGGCCATTCACACGCTCGATGACATTTCCCGTGGCCGTGCCATCCTGGGCCTGGGTGCCGGTGTTTCGGGGTTCACTGAAATGGGCATCCAGCGCGCTAAACCCCCTCGCGCGATGCGGGAGGCAATCGAACTTATCCGCCAACTCTCTACCGGCGAAGAGGTTACCTATAAGGGTGAAGTCGTCCAGTTCAATGCCGGCAAGCTGGCATTCAAGCCGAACCGCAAGGATCTCCCGATCTGGGTCGCGAGCAATGGCCCGCTTGGTCAGGACATGGCCGGTTCGTACGCCGATGCCTGCATCATGGAGGGTTGCGGCAATGCTGAAGAAGCCGCCAGCATGCGTGCACGTATCGACAAGGCGGCCGTCAAGAAGGGTCGCGACCCGAAATCGGTGAAGTGCATCGTCCGTCTGAATCTATCGCTGAGCGATGTCAGCTCTGACGCCTTCGATGCGTTGCGCCTGCGTGCCGCACGGAGCCTGGCTTCTGGGCGTACCCATTTCGAAACCCTGGCCCGGCAAGGCCTGGAACTCAGCGATGCAGTCAAGGCGAAAGTCGCCGATGTTCCCTACAACGCGGGGGCGGGGCCTTACGAGATCATCAAGCAGGACGTGACTCAGGATATGGTTCGCGCCATTTCGCTCTGCGGCACTTCCGCAGAAGTCACGGCACAGCTCAAGGGCCTGTTCGCCGCAGGTATGAATGGTGTGATCGTATCTGTGCTGCCGGCCAAGGGATATGATGTCTCATCCACGATGGAGAAGTTCGCGACCGAAGTCTGGCCCGCCGCCAGCGAGGCCCTGAAATGAAGTTCACACTCCATCGGCCGGTAAGCATGTCCCAGGCCATCGACCTGGCGGCAGGGTATGCTGGGCGCTGTCGGTATATCGCTGGCGGCACGGACCTAGTGGTGCAGTTGCGCCGCGGCATCCGGGCCTACCCAGAGATTATCGACCTGTCTGGTATTGCCGGGCTGAAGCAAATCGAAAAGCATTCGACGGGCTATCAGATCGGCGCGCTTTGCACCCACAAAGATATTGAAAGCCATGCGGGCCTGCAGGCTGATTTTCCGGCCTTGTGCAAGGCGGCCCGTGTCGTGGGCGGCCACCAGGTCCGCAACATCGGCACTATCGGCGGCAACATCGCGAATGCCTCCCCGGCAGCTGATGTCGCCATTGCTCTGCTGGGCCTTGGCGCCATTGTCAAAGCCACGGGCAATGGCGGCACTCGGTCCATTGGCATTGATGACTTCTTCCTGGCTCCGGGCAAAACGATACTAAGGGAAGATGAGATCATCCAGGGTATCGCAATCCCGAAGCCCAGTGTCTCCACGGATGGCGGCAATCGCTATGCGACCGATTTCATCAAGATCGGGCGTCGCAAGGCGATGGAAATCGCCGTTGCCTCCGTCGCTGTGCTGGTGAATGCCGATGCCGACGGAAAGGTTCTGTCAGCCCGTATCGCGCTCGGTGCCGTGGGGCCAAAGCCACTGCGTGCCGTCAAGGCGGAAGCCACCCTCAAGGGGCAGCACCTAGCCGCTGCAATCATCGCGGAGGTGGCAAAAATCGCCGGTTATGAGGATTGCACGCCGCGCACAGATGTCCGTGCCTCTGATCAATACCGCCGCAAGGTTATTGAGGGCAGCGTCAACCGAGCGCTGACCAACATATCCGATGCGCTGAGAGGCTGAAATGCTCAAGGTAAAATTCGATATCAATAACAAGATTCACGACCTCGATATCGAGGATAGTGCGACACTTCTGGAAATCCTGCGCGATAAGCTTTTTCTCACCGGAACCAAGCAGAATTGTCTTGAGGCCGAGTGCGGTGTCTGTACCGTCCTCGTCGATGGAAGGGCGGTGAACTCATGCATCCTGATTGCCGCCCAGTGCGAAGGCCGGAAGATAACGACCATCGAGGGCATGGCGGACGGCGCCAAGATGCATCCGATTCAGGAGGCATTCGTCAACTGCGATGCCGTGCAATGTGGCTATTGTATTCCCGGCATGGTCATGACGGCGGCCGGTCTTCTGAATGAACTGCCGAATCCCAGCGCAGAGGAAATCCGCGAAGGATTGTGTGGCACGCTCTGTCGCTGCACCGGATACAACAAGATCGTCGAGGCCGTGCAGGCCGCAGCGCAGGCGAGACAGTAAACCATGAGCGCAGGTCTTCTGAGCAATAATCGTCTGATAGGCAGCCGCCACAAGCGCATAGATGCGTCGTTGAAGGTTCAAGGAGCCACGATTTACGCTGCCGACTTCACGCTGCCTGGAATGCTCCATGGCCGTATATTCCGCAGCAGCCAGGCCCATGCCAGAATTCTTCGTCTGGATACTTCGAAGGCTCAGGCCCTGCCGGGTGTGCGAGCCATTGTGTCCGCGAAGACCATGAAGCTCAATCTCTACGGCAATTTCATCAAGGACTTTGAGGTTTTCGCCGATGGCGAGGTGAAGTATGTCGGCCAGGCTATTGCGGCTGTTGCCGCGGATACGGAAGTTATCGCGGAGGCGGCGCTCGCTCTGATCGAGATAGAATATGAGCCGCTCCCGGCTGTCTTCGAACTAACGGAGGCCATTAAAGAAGGGGCGCCGCTGGTTCATCCAGACCTGAAGAATCTGAAAGGTCATCCGCTTGCGACGCCCGATGGCAATCAGTCGAGCGTAACGGTCATCAAGACCGGCGATGTGGAGCAGGGCTTCAAGGACAGTTACCGGGTCTACGAGCACACCTTCCGTACCGCCCCGGTGCATGCCGGCTATACCGAGCCGCGCGTGGCTGTCGGCCAGTGGACGCCCGACGGTGATGCCACCGTCTGGTCCAATGCCCAGCTACTGTTCGATACCCAGAGTAGTCTCGCCGAAATTTTCGGCATCTCACCCGGAAAAATCCGCGTTATCGTCCCGGCGATTGGCGGCGGTTTTGGCGGCAAGCTGCGCATCGGCATGGAGCATTTCGCGCTGGCTCTGGCCCATGCGGCCAGGCGGCCTGTGCGCGTGATGTCGACTTCGCATGAGGAACTGTCTGCGGCACTATTCCGGCAGCCGACGCATATCTGGCTGAAGACCGGTGTCGACAAGGAAGGGCGCATTATCGCCAAACAAGGCAGGCTTCTGGTCGATACCGGTGCTGCTTCCGGTTCCGGCCCGCTGATTGCCTCGACCGGCGCCACGTTGCTTGCTGGTCCATACAAGCTGCCCAACCTTCTTATCGAAGGGCGCTCGATTTACACCAACAACCATCCGACCGGCTCAGTACGCGCCCCGGCCGGCCCGATGTCAAACTTCGCGTCTGAATCCCAGATGGACATCATCGCGCACGATCTGGGCATCGACCCGCTGGAGATCCGACTGCGCAACATCATTCATGAGGGCGATCTGAGCCCGACCGGCCAGGTGATGACCCAGGTGGGTCTGGAAGAATGCCTGCTCAAGGCGGCTGAAGCCATCGGCTGGGACAAGCGCAACCCGGAGAAGAATCGCGGCAAGGGCCTGGCCTGTGCGTCGTGGATGACCTCCCGTGGCTCGTCGGGGGCTTATCTGAAGCTGTCCTCCGGTGGAATCTTCACCCTGATGGTTGGTGTGGTTGAACTGGGTACGGGCGCTCTGACTGGCGTGGCTCAGATCCTCGCCGAAGATCTGGGCGTCGATGTTTCCGACATCACGGTCGTCAGTGCAGACTCCCAGACCACGCCCTACGACTTCGGCTCTCAGGGCAGCCGCACCATGGTGACGGTCGCCAACGCCGCCCGCATGGCGGGAGAAAACCTGATGAAGAAGTTGCGCCCGATGGCCGCCAAGGCCCTGGGTGTAGCTGAGGCAGACCTGGAATGCGGTGGCAAAGGCTTTTCGGCGAATGGCAAGAAAGTCACCTATGCCGAACTGGCCGCCACGGCGAACATGGGGGGAGGAGGCCTGACCGCAGAGGCGAACTATATCGCTGACGTGGTTGCCCATGACCCGGCACGCGTGAGCAAGCACTACTCGCCAGCATGGCCGTCAGCGAGTTTCCATGTTCATGCCACAGATGTCAGCGTCGATGAGATGTCGGGCGCGATTACCATTAATCGCTACGTTGTTGCACAAGACGTTGGCTATGCGATCAATCCGTCGAACCTCGAAGGCCAATTGGAAGGTGGTGCGGTTCAGGGGATCGGTCAGGCGATAACCGAAGAACTCGTCATAGTCGACGGTTATGTCATGAATGCTAACATGACGGACTATAAGATGCCCACTTCCATGGACGTTCCGCCAATCGAGGTTATCCTGGTAACGCACCCTGCCGCCTCCACCCCATATGGAGCGAAGGGAGTGGGAGAGCCTCCGACCATCCAACCGCCAGCGGCCGTGGCAAACGCAGTCTTCAGTGCGACTGGCAAGCGCATCATGAGCCTGCCAATCACGGCAGAAAAGATTTTGATGCATGACTGAAGTCGCGGCCAATTTGAATGCAGACATTGACGGCAACACCGTCCTTGTTCAGTTCAATCTGAACGGCAAGGATGTACGGCTCGAGGTGCAGGCATTCGCGTCGTTGGCCGAGGTTCTGAGGGAGCGGTTGCAGCTGACCGGTACGAAGATCGGGTGCGGCAGCGCTGAATGCGGTGCCTGCACTGTCCATCTCGACGGGATTGCCGTGCCCGCTTGCGTGACGCTAGCCGCCACGATTGACGGCCGGAGTGTAACGACCATCGAGGGGCTTTCGCCGGATGGCGAGCCGACGGCCTTGCAGAAGGCTTTTCTGGAAAGCGGCGCCTTCCAGTGCGGCTTCTGTACGTCGGGCATGATGATGTCTGCCTCCGCTCTCTTGCTGCGGAACGGCTATCCATCTGATCAGGATATCAAGATGGCATTGCAGGGCAATATCTGTCGTTGTACCGGCTACGTCCAGATCATCGAAGCTGTCCGCAAGGCGTGTAGCTGATGCTTGAAGGATCTGAAAAGACTGTCGGCCGGCGCATCCCTCAGATCGAAGGCAGGGATAAGATTTTCGGTCGCTCCAAGTATACTCACGATATCTCGCTTCCCAGTATGTTGCATGGCGCAATTCTGCGTAGCCCATATGCGTCGGCAAAGATTTGCGGCATTGACACCTCGGCCGCCAAGGCCATCCCCGGCGTCCATGCCGTCATCACGGCTGCGGATTTTGCAGACGCACAATACGTCAACTACGGTGCCGGCTACTCTGATCGTCGCCCGATGGCGCTTGGCAGCGTACGGTTTTATGGTGAGGAGGTGGCGGCAGTGGCCGCCGAGACCCTGGAGATTGCTCGCGAAGCGATCCGCGCCATCAAGGTCGACTACGAGGTCTGGCAGCCCGCCCTGAACGTTTTTGAAGCAAGCGGTTCCACGGCCAGTGAGATACATCCGCCCCGGGGCGGATTGCCCAGGAATGTGGCCCAGGAAATCTCCGCAACCTTCGGCAATGTCGAGGAAGAGCTCGACAAGGCGGCCCTGATCATCGAGGGGCATTTCGAACACGGTATCGTTTGGCCGGTCTGCATGGAGACAAATGCAGCGGTCGCGTCTTACGACAAGAGCGAAGAAAAGTTGGATATCTGGGCCGGTACACAGGCCCCGTTCTTCGTCCGCAAGGAACTGGCGCGTGTCCTGCCGTTCGAGCGCGAGAAGGTCTTCGTCCGGTCTGTTGCGGTTGGTGGTGGTTTCGGCGGAAAGTCGCAGTCGCCTGAACAGATTGCCATTGCGGCACTCCTGTCGATCCGAACTTGCCGCCCGGTAAAAGTGGTGCTGAGCCGCGATGAGGAATACCTCGCGGGCAAGACCGACCACGCCAAGTATATGAACCTGCGTACGGCCGTGGATAAAGACGGAAAAATCCTTTGCAGGACGCTCGATGCCCATGTCGACAACGGCGCTTATACCCATATGGGGCCAGTCTATATCTCGGCAATGCGCC